>NZ_JAIUGU010000003.1:0-652126 GCF_020164775.1 Mesorhizobium sp. ES1-6 | reverse complement strand
CAAGCCGCCGAACCCAGTGGACCTCCCCAAATCAGATGGGCTTCCAATATGTATAATTTTCCCCGGACAGCCCTGCCTAGAACGGGGAGAAGGAAGCATGTCACCCCCGCCACACGCCCTCTTTCCTCAGATCGTCCATCGTCCGCGAAATACCCTCGCGCAAAATGCCGACCATGTCGTCGATCTGCTCGCGCGTGATTATGAGCGGCGGCGACATCACGCACATGTTGATCAGCGGCCGCACCAAAAGGCCAAGCTCGTGGCAGTGCGCATCGATGCGTTTGCCGACATTCTTGTCGAGCTGCAGCGGATCCTTGCTTTCGCGATCGGCGACGCATTCGACGCAGCCCATCAGCCCCACGCCGCGCACCTCGCCGACCAGCGGCAGCTCTTCCAGCGTCTTCAGCCGCGCCTGGAAATAGGGCGCCACCGCCTGCGTGTGGGCAAGCACGCTTTCTTCCAGCAGGTCGAGATTCTTCAAGGCCACCGCGCAGCCGATCGGATGCGACGTGTAGGTCAGGCCGTGGCCGAACAGTGCGTCGGGATGATTGGAACGGCGCAATTCTTCCAGCAGCCGCTCGGAAATGATGACGCCACCGAGCGGGAAATAGCCCGAGGTGACGCCCTTGGCGAAGGTGATCATGTCGGGATCGATGCCGAAAACATCACCCGACGCAAAGACGTGGCCAAGCCGGCCGAAGCCCGTCACCACCTCGTCGGAGACATAGAGGATGTCGTTGTCGCGGCAGACCTCGCGGATACGCTTGAGATAGCCGTCCGGCGGTATGACGACGCCGCCAGAGGCCTGTATGGGCTCGCCGACGAAGGCGCCTATTCTGTCGGCCCCGACACGCGCGACCGTGTCGCGGAACTGGTCGACGAGGAAATCGGTGAAGGCGGCAAGGCTCATGCCTTGCGGGCGCCGGAACGGATCGGGCGAGGCGAGCTTGACCACCAGTTCGTCGGCGCCGTCCATCCAGTCGCGGTCGCGCGGGCGGCCATTGAGCGAGGCCGACAGATAGGTCGAGCCGTGATAGGCGCCGCCACGGCTCAGGATCAGCTTCTTTTCCGGCCGGCCGCGCACATTGTTGTAGAACTGCATGAAGCGCAGCGCCGTCTCGACGGCCGAGGAGCCGCCAGTGGTGTAGAAGACATGGCTGAGGTCGCCGGGCGCATGGCCGGCGATGCGTTTGGCAAGCTCCGCCGACGGCGCGTTCATCGTGTACCAGGGCGTGTTGTAGGACAGCGCCATCGCCTGGTCGTACATCACCTTGGCGAGTTCCTCGCGGCGATGGCCGACATTGACGCACCACATGCCGGCCGGGCCATCGATGAGCCGCTTGCCGGTGCTGTCTGTGATGTAGATGCCGTCGCCCTCGCCGATCAGCGCGCGTGCCTCGGCGCCGACGGAACCGGCATAAGGCCAAGGCTGGATGAGATGCCGCTTGCCCAGTTCAATGGCATCGTCGCCTCTGGGCGCTGCCGTTTCGGTCGCCTTCAGGTCTCTCATCGCCGCCATGCTCGCCTCCACATCTCTTGACGATTTTTTCTCGGACATGAAATCAGGAGAAAATCCCAGAAATAGGGGCTTTCCGCATCAAATCTTGAATGTCCGTTCAATCAACATCGCAGAAATGGCGCTTGATTTCAATCCGCTGATGCGCGCATGATGAAAGAAAGCCGGCAAGGGGAACAACAGTCGGCGTCATCAAAATGGGATGCCGCATGGCGCAAGAGTCCAGGCCAGCAACCGAGATCACGCCCGGAGCGCTGCCCCCCGGAGTCGGGCAATGACGGCGGCCGCGGAAGGGGCGCCCCCGTTGCGCATGACGCGGGCCAGACGAAATGCCCTTCTGCAATCCGAGCCCGTACAGGGCTTTGCCCTGATCAGCCCAACCTTCCTCTACGCGCTCATCCTCCTGGTCCTGCCGATCCTGGTGGTCATCGCCCACTCCTTCTGGACGCAGCATTACCTGACCATCGACCGCACCTTCACGCTGGAAAACTACCGCGTCGCGCTGACCGAGCCGATCTACCGCGATCTCCTGTGGCGCTCGCTCTACATCTCGCTGACGGTCAGTTTCTTTACGGTCCTCCTCGCCTACCCGATCGCCTACTTCATTTCCTTCCATGGCGGCCGTCACAAGAGCCTCTGGCTGTTCCTCATCACCATCCCGTTCTGGACCAGCTATCTCCTGCGCGTCATGTCGTGGAAGGTTATCCTGGGCTATAATGGCGTCTTGAATTCCGGGCTGATGGGCCTCGGCATCATCGACGAACCGTCGACCGCCCTGCTCTACAATTCGAGCGCCGTCATCATCACGCTCACCCATGCCTGGGCGGCCTTCGCCATCCTGCCGATTTTCGTATCCCTGGAGAAGGTGGACCGCACGCTGGTCGAAGCAGCCACGGACCTTGGCGACGGCCCGTTGCGCTCGTTCCTGCGCGTGACCTTGCCGCTGTCGGCGCCAGGCATCATTTCAGCCGCGCTGATCGTCATGATCCCGACGGTCGGCGACTACGTCACGCCAAAGCTCGTCGGCGGCAAGGACGGCGTCATGATCGCCAATGCCATCCAGGCGCAGTTCGGCAAGGCCGCCAACTGGCCGCTCGGTGCGGCACTTTCCGTCACCACCATGCTGATCGTCTCACTGATGGCCGGCGCCACGGTGCTGATCATCCGCGCCTTGCAAAGGATGGCTCGATGACAGCGCGGTCTCGTTTCCTGCCCGGCGGCTGGCTGTCCGCCTATGCGTTCCTCTACATCGTCTTCCTCTATCTGCCGGTCATCTTCCTGCCGATCTTCTCGATCAACACGGCGCCCACACCGAAATTCCCGCTCACCGGCTTCACCCTGCAATGGTACGAGGACCTGCCGCGCACGCCGGCGCTGCTCGACGCTGCCTGGAACAGCCTGATCGTCGGCGTGTCGGCTTCCGTGCTCGCCACCGTACTCGGCATCCTCGCGGCCCGCTCCATCACCCGCTACCGCTATCCCGGCCGCCGTGCCATCAACGGACTGATCATGGCGCCGCTGGTGCTGCCCGAAGTGATCGTTGCCATCTCCATGCTGCTGGTGATGCTGCAGCTTGGCTTGAGCCTGTCGCTGTTCACCGTCGTGCTCGGCCATGTCCTGGTCTGCATCCCCTATTCGATGACGGTGCTGACCTCCGGCTTCGAGGGTTTCGACCGCAGCCTGGAGGAAGCCTCCGCCGATCTCGGCGAGAGCGCCTTCGGCACGTTCCGGCGTGTGACGCTGCCGATGGTGGCGCCGGCCATCATCTCCAGCCTGCTCGTCTGCTTCACCATTTCGCTGGACGAATTCATCATCGCCTTTTTCCTGACCGGCACCGAGGCGACGCTGCCGATCTACATCTGGGGCCAGTTGCGTTTTGCCTCGAAACTGCCGGGCGTGCTGGCGCTCGGCACGTTGCTCTTGGTCGCTTCTTTCCTGTTGATGACGATCGCTGAAATCCTGCGTCGCCGCGCGGCCAGACGCACCCAGAACGAGGGAGGCCTCTATGCCTGAGCAGCCGCAACGATCCATGATCGAGATCAAGAACGTCACCCGCAGCTACGGAGCGTTCAAGGCGCTGGACGACGCCTCCCTGACCATCAGGGAAGGCGAGTTCTTCTCGCTGCTTGGCCCCTCCGGCTGCGGCAAGACCACGCTCTTGCGCATGATCGCCGGGTTCGACAACCCGACCAGCGGTTCGATCGCGGTCGGCGGCCAGCCCATGGAAGGGATCCCGGCCAACCGCCGGCCGACCAACATGGTGTTCCAGAGCTACGCCATCTTCCCGCACCTCAATGTCGAACAGAACGTCGCCTATGGACTGAAGCGGCTGAAGCTGCAGGGCGGTGAGGAAAAGCGCCGGGTCGAGGAGGCGCTGGCGCAGGTCTCGCTCACCGGTCTCGGCAAGCGGCTCGCCACCGAACTCTCCGGCGGCCAGCGCCAGCGCGTGGCGCTGGCCCGCGCACTGGTGATGCAGCCCAAGGTGCTTTTGCTCGACGAACCGCTGTCGGCGCTCGACAAGAAGCTGCGCGAGCAGATGCAGGTCGAACTGCGCCGCCTGCAGCAGGCCGTCGGCATCACCTTCGTGCTCGTCACCCATGACCAGTATGAGGCGCTCGCAATGTCCGACCGCATCGCCGTGATGTTTGGCGGCAAGATCGCCCAGGTCGCCTCGCCCAAGGAAATCTACCAGCGGCCGGTCAACCGTCAGGTCGCCGATTTCCTGGGCGGCATGAATTTCGTCAAGGCTGAGATCGTCGAGGAGAGCGGCGCCTCGCTGGTCGTGGACACGCTGGGATTCGGCCGCATCAAGACCGACAAGCCGAAGGCTTTCGTGCGCAATGGCGGCGGCGCGACGCTCGGCATCCGGCCGGAGCGCCTGCGCGTGCTGTGGGATAATGCGACAGCCAAATTCGAGGTCGCCGGCAAGGTGGTCGAGCGCCACTATTTCGGCGAGATCACCCATCTAATCGTCGAAATCCCCGGCCTGGAAAAGCCGCTGTCGGTGACCGAGACCAACGATTTCGGCGCCGACGACATCCCGGTTGGCACCTCGATCCGCCTCGCCTATGATCCGGAAGCGTTGGTGGCGATGGCCGACTGAAAATCGGCGATGACCTTGCTCGCCGCGATGCGCCCGGCCGCGATGGCGCCTTCGACATATCCCGGGAATGACGGCGACAATTCCGACGATGCGAAATGCAGCGGCGGCGCGCCGGCAAGAATGGTGCGCTCGGCATCCCTGGCCGTCACATCGACGATGAGGTCGCTATAGGCACCACCGCTCCAGCGGTCATGCGTCCAGTCGCGGGCGCTGAGGTCGAGGACATCGTTTGCCGCGGGGCCGAACGCGTCCACCAGCCTTGCCGTTACTTCCGCCTCCAATGCCGCGTCGCCGAGCGCGTGCCAGCGCTGCGCCAGGGGGCCGCCAACGAAGACGATGACCGCGGCATGGTCACTGTCCTTGCTGCCATCGCAAACAAACAGTCCAGGCAGATCGCGCCACATGACCATGCCGCTCAGGCCGCGCTCGCGCCAGAATGGCTTGCCGTAGCGCACCAGCATCTTGATCACCGCGCCGCTTTCCCAGACGGTCAGCGCATTCGCCAGGGCATCAGGTAAGGCGGGCGAGAATTCGAGCTTGGCGGCCGTCGCCGGCGGCAGGGCGATCAGCACCTCCCGTGCTTCGACGGCCCCCGCCGTCGTGGCGATACGAACGCCCTGCGATCCATGCTCGATCCGCGTTGCCGCTTCGTTCAGCCGCAGCCGGTCGCCGAGCTCGCCGGCCAAATCCTCGGCCAGCGATTGCATGGTCTCGCGCAGGAAATACTGCAGCTCGAACACCTCGTTTGTGATGCGGCGATCATTGTCGATCAGGTACCAGAGCGGCACCTTGTCCGCCGCCAGGCACCACAGCCCTTCTACGAGCGACCGGAAAGCCGCCTTGGTATCGGCCGTGTCATGCTGTTGTTCCAACCAGGCCGCGACAGTCAGTCCGGCAATTGCCGGGTCGTCCGGATCGGTGCTGTTCATGCGCTCGCGGATCGCCATCGAGGCATGATAGGTACGCTCGGCTCTCGCCGGGGTCAGCAATGGATGGGTGATGAACTCGCCATCGACATAGGTCTCGACGAGCGTCTTGCCGTGTGCCCTGGCCAGCGCCATCACCTCGGGCATATCCACGCACAGGAACTGACCGCCGCTGTCGATCAATTCGCCCAGATCGTTGCGGACAGCCTCGACCCGCCCGCCGACACGATCGCGCGCTTCGAGCAGCACAAAATCGATGCCGGCCTGTTTCAGTTCGAGCGCCGCCGATAGGCCGGTAAAGCCGGCGCCGACGATGACGACGTCGGTTCTTTCGGTTTTGTCGTTCAATAGCCGGCCTTGATCTTCTCGAACTCGTCGACCATCCGCTTCTTCAGTTCCGGCGCAACCGGTTGCTGGAACAGGGTCTTGTCGAGGAATTTGTCGATGTCGTCGAAGCCACGCTCGGCCAGCACGTTGTGGTCGATCGTCGCCATGCCGGCACTGTTGCCATGGCCATAGCCGAAAGTCGTGACCATGTATTTCGAGATATCGGGCGCATTGACCGCGCTCAGGAAATCATAGGCCTGGTCGAGCTTTCCCGGCGCGTCCTTCATCAGCACGTAGCCGCAGACCCAGGTCGACATCCCCTCCTTGGTATCCCTGTTCATGGCGACGGGAACGCCTTGCCCGCTCATCGCGATCAGCGTCTGGCCCCACCCCCAGGCGAGGTCGACCTCGTTGCCGGAAAAGGCCTGATCGATGTCGCTCGAAT
The DNA here is from genome assembly GCF_020164775.1 of Mesorhizobium sp. ES1-6. Lineage (NCBI taxonomy): Bacteria > Pseudomonadati > Pseudomonadota > Alphaproteobacteria > Hyphomicrobiales > Phyllobacteriaceae > Mesorhizobium > Mesorhizobium sp. ES1-6. The sequence continues at coordinate 645,809 of NZ_JAIUGU010000003.1, read as the reverse complement.
CGGTCCAGTAGAGACGGACGTTCTTGTGCACCTGGCGCAGGAAGTCGGACGCCTCCTTGAACTGGGCGTCGGTCATCTTGGTCCAGTCCTTGAGCCCGATGACCAGGCTCGCCAACGCATAGGCGTCGTCGACATTGTCACCGATAGTGACGCGCCCCTTGAATTTCGGATCGGCCAGGATCCGCAGCGACTTCGCCTCGTCGGCCGTCACATTGTCGGTGCGATAGAGCAACGCCGTATTGCCCCAGTCGAACGGCATGAACCAAGCCTTGCCGTCCTCGGTGGTGGCGAGGTTCTTCATCGCCATGATGCCGGGATTGAGATCCTTCCAGCCGGTGATCCGGGACGTATCCAGCGGCTGCAGCATGCCCGCGTCGCGCCATTTCGACACGCTTTGCGAACAGGGATGCGCGATGTCTGCCTTGAAGCCGGCCCGCATCTTCTCGAACGCCTCGTCCTCGTCGCCGAAGAAGGCGAAGGTCGGCTCGGCGCCATGTTTGGCGGTGTAGGCGGGATGCAGCAACGGGTCTTCATAGCCGGACCAGTCGAACACGACGAGCTCGCCGCCTTCCGCGAAGGCATAGACCGCGCCGGCGCCCATCATGCAGGCTGCGGCGACGACAAGGCGGCGAAGCATGGAATTCATGACGCGAAAACTCCCTCATCGCGAAAGATGTCGGGGCGAGGTTAGGCAAATTCACGCGCTTTGGCGAGCCCATCCGCCAGCGGTGCCGGCAGATGGGCTCTTCGAACGGAGGGCTAGTACCCCGCTTTGATCTTCTCGAATTCGGCGATCATCTTGAGCTTGAGATCGGACGGCAACGGCGACTGGAACAGCGTCTTGTCGACGAATTTCTGCACGTCGTCATAGCCTTTTTCCTTCAGGATCGCCTGGTCGACGCCAGCCATGCCCTTGGCGTTGGCCTGGCCATAGCCCCAGTCCTTGACAAGCACCTTGGCGATCTCGGGATCGTTGACGGCGTTGAGATAATCGTAGGCCTTCTCGACATTGCCGGGCGCGTCCTTGAACAGCACATAGCCGCAGACCCAGGTCGAGATGCCTTCATTCGTATCCTTTACGGACTTGATCGGCACGCCGGCGGCGACCGACTGAACCGTCGCGTCGTTCCAGGCCCAGGCGAGATCGACCTCGCCCCCGGAGAGCAGCTGGACGACGTCGGTGGTGTCGGTCCAGTAGGAGCGGACATTCTTGTGCACCTCGCGCAGGAAGTCGGACGCCTGTTTGAACTGGTCGTCCGTCATCTTGGTCCAGTCCTTCAACCCGATGGCGAGCGCCGCCAGCGCGTAGGCATCGTCGACATTGTCGCCGATCGACACCCGGCCCTTGAACTTCGGATCGGCGAAGGCCTTCAGCGACTGCACATCCTTGGCGTCGATCTTCGACGAGTTGTAGGTGAGCTGCGTGTTGCCCCAGTCCCAAGGCATGAACCAGGCCTTGCCGTCATCGGTCGTGGCGAGATTTTTCATCGCCATGATACCGGGATTGAGATCCTTCCAGCCCGTGATCTTCGAGGTGTCGAGCGGCTGCAGCAGGCCGGCCTCGCGCCACTTCGTCACGCTCTGCGAACAGGGGTGGCCAAGGTCTGCCTTGAAGCCGGAGCGGACTTTCTCGAACGCCTCGTCCTCGTCGCCGAAGAAGGCGAAGGTCGGGGAATCGCCGTTCTTCTCGACATATTTCGGATGGAAGCTCGGGGCCTCATAGCCCGACCAGTCGAACACGATCAGGTCCTTGTCGGCGGCGATCGCCAGGGCGGCGGCGGAAGTCGCCAGCGTCGCGGCCAGCGCAAATGTCAGGGTCAGGCGTCGTGTGAATGTCTTCATCGCTGTTCCATCCTCTGTGGTGTTCTGTTTTTATGATCCTGTCGTGCCGGCGGCCTTCCGCGGGTAATGTTTGGGGAACGCCGCCGACAGGAATTCATTGGCCGCCTGCAAGGCGGTCTCGCGGGTGGTGTCCTCGGTTCCCATCATCAACCGCAGCCACAAGCCTTCCAGCATGGCGCTGAGCGCCAAGGCCATGACCGGCGGCTCATAGGCATAGGAGCCGCTCTGCTTCAGTGCGGCGCAGAGCTCGATGAAGATATCCTGGTAGACCACGTCGCGCGCGCTGCTCAGTGCCTGGTAGGTCGGCCGCGACTTGGCCTCGCCCCAGAAGGCGCACCAGGCGGCGAGCTTGCGCTTGTTGCAGATCGAACGATCAAAATCTGCCGCGACCAGCGCTTGCAACTGGCGGGCGGGGTCGTCCCCCGCTTTCTGCAGCGCATTGCGCCAGTGCGCTGAGTATTCATCATACATATACTGCAAGGTGGCGACGAGCAGCTTTTCCTTGCTCTCGAAGTGGAAATTGACGATGCCGCGCGACAGGCCGGCGCCGTCGGCGACATCGGCCATCGTCGTCTCGGAATAGCCGCGCTTGGCAAGCGAATCGATCGTCGCCTCGATGAGCTGAAGCTGCCTGACCTCTTTCGAGGCCTTGCGCCCGCGCTTCTCGGCGTCGACTTTGCGTGCCGGTTCGAGCAGGGCGTCCCTGGCGTCTGCCGTCTTCATGCGTGTGATGGCCTCCAGCATCGCCGGCTATCCCTTTGCATCCGGCTTCCATCCGCGAAGATGAGTGGGACGGTGCTCGCCACTGTCAAGCACCTTCTGCATGGCCTCCCAGGTCTTGATGTTCTTGTCGACATAGGCAGCGCCCACCACGGCGGTAACGGCCGGATAGAGCGGCCCTTTCAGCCTTTCCAGCTCCCCACGCGCGACCTCGCGATACCAGGGATTGCGGTCCCTGACGGTGATATCGGCAAAGCCCGCGCCACGCATCGCCTTGGCATAGCGCGCCGGTGAAGCCATGGCGAAGGACAGCCCCTCGGCCGCGACATAGGCCTTCATCTCGGGCGACGGCTCGCCGTCATGCGAGATCATCCAGTTGGAGGCTGCGAAAACACCCCCCGGCTTGAGCACGCGAAATATCTCGACGAACAGGGCGTCCTTGTCGGGCACATGCAGCAGCGCATCCTTGGAGAAGACGACATCGAACGAGCTGTCGGCGAAAGGCAGCAATCCCGGCGGCGCCTGGACGAAGCTGGCGCGCGCGCCAAGGCCACGCGCGGCGGCGCGCTGTCTGGCCGCCGCGATCACCGGCCGTTCGACATCGAAACCGGTGGCGTGCGCCGCGCCGTGATGCTCGACCAGATGCAGCGTGATGCCGCCGCAGCCGCAACCGATATCGAGGATCGTCCTGCCCTTCAGCGAAAGGCCCTCGACCACCCGGTTTACCTCCTCTGGTCCGCCTGGCGACAGATAGCCTTCGCCCCACAGCGCCTCGAGGAAGCGGATGGCGGTGTCGTCATATTCCGGTTCGGCCTCTGCCGCTTCGATCATCAGCCCTCGATCCCCAATCGACGGAATGCCCGTTCGAACGCCGGCAAAGCGTAGCGTACATGCGCGAAAACGCAACACCGTTTGTTGAACATTCATTCAGAATGGCTGGACAGAATGGCCGATGCCGTGCCAAATTCCGCGCATTCGGGAACAGATCACGCAAAAATGAACAGCGGATCGCCTAAGCGAATCCAGGAAAACCGTGAGCGGTTTTCCCGGGAAAAGCGCGCAGCGCTTTCCCTTGGGAATTGGGCGAAAGAGGGAGGACCGGGGCCAAAATGAAAGCTTGGGATGCGATCATCATCGGCGGCGGACATAACGGCCTGGTCAACGCCTGCTACCTGCAACGCGCCGGTCTCGACGTGCTGGTGGTCGAGAAGAACGACTGGGTCGGCGGCGCGGCCACCAGCCGCGAGCTGACGCCGGGCTTCCTCTACTCCAACTGCTCCTATGTCTGCTCGCTGTTCCGCCCCGAGATCATGCGCGACCTCGAACTGCCGCGCTTCGGCCTGCAGGTCATCTCCTATGAGGGCGGCGCGGTGTTCACGCGCGACGGTGACTACCTCGCCAACTACCGCGACCACGACGCGCACCGGCGCGAATTCGCGCGCTTCTCCAAAAGGGATGCCGAGGCCTATGACCGCTACGCCCGCGACGTGACGCGGCAATGCCGCTTCATCCAGCCGCTGTTGATGCGCACCGCGCCTGACCCGACCAGCCTGCGCCCGCGCGACCTCGGCGAACTCCTCTATCTCGGCAAGAAATTCGCCGGGCTGTCATCGGAGGAAATGGCGCTGACCCTGCGTTTCTGGACCATGTCGATCTCGGAATTCCTCGACGAATATTTCGAGACCGATGTGATCAAGGCGAACTTCGCTTTGTCCGGCATCATCGGCACGGCGCTCGGGCCGATGTCGCCCGGCACCGCCTATGTGCTGCTGCACCATTACATGGGCGAGGTCGATGGTTCCGTTGGCGCCTGGGGCTATGCCCGCGGCGGCATGGGAGCGGTGACCAAGGCGCTGGCGACCTCCTTCAAGGCATCGGGCGGCACGATCCGCACCGGCGCCGAGGTCGACCATGTGCTGGTGAGCCGAGGCAAGGCCAGGGGCGTGGTTCTGGCCGGCGGCGAGGAAATCTTCGGCAAGCTGGTCGTCTCCAATGCCGACGTGAAGCGCACCTTCCTGAAACTCGTCGAGGAGAAGGAACTTCCCGACATCTTCCTGCGGCGGGTGAAGAACTTCAAGATTCGCGGTTCCTCCGGCAAGGTCAACATCGCGCTCGATTCGCTGCCGGAATTCCCCGCTCTGCCGATGGATTCGCCCATTTATCGCGGCGACATGCATTTCACCGATTCCATGGAGCGCATGGAGCGCGCCTATGACGACTGGAAAGCCGGCCGCTGGTCAGCCGATCCCTTCCTCGACATGGTCATCCCGACGACGCTCGATCCGACCATGGCGCCGCCGGGCAAGCACTTCATGAGCTGCTTCGTTCAATACGCGCCGCCCAAGGTGAACGGCCGCGACTGGACCGATGCCGATCGCGACGGTTTTGCCGAGAGCGTGATCGCGCAGATCGCTGAATACTCTCCTGGGTTTCGCGACCGCATGGTTCATATGGAGGTGCGCACGCCGCGCGAAATCGAAGCCGAGGTCGGTCTCACCGAAGGCAATATCTTTCAGGGCGAACTCACCTTCGACCAGCTTCTGTTCAATCGCCCGGTGCCGGGCTACGCGCAGTATCGGTCGCCGGTTGGCGGGCTCTATATGTGCGGCTCCTCGACCCATCCCGGCGGCGGCGTCATGGGCGCGCCCGGCCGCAACGCCGCTGCCGAAATCCTGCGCGACCTCGCCAAATCCACCTCGCATATGAGCCCGGCCCATGACGTTATTTGATGGCATCGTTATCGGCGGCGGCCACAACGGGCTTGTCGCCGCCGCCACGCTGGCGAAGGCCGGCCGCAAGGTGCTGGTGCTGGAAGCCGCGGCTGAACTCGGCGGCGCGGCGCGCACCCAGGAATTCGCGCCCGGCTTTCGCGTTTCCTCGATCGCGCATGTGCTGAACCGGCTGCATCCCGATGTGATGAAGACGCTGGAGCTGGAAAAGCACGGGCTGCGGATCGCCCGTGCCGACTTCATCCCGTCGGTTGCGCTGTCGAAGGACGGCCCGGCGCTTGTCCTGCATGGTGCCTATGGCGAGGTGCTGACCGGTGCCAGTTCCGCCGAGCAATCGGCCTGGAAGGAATTGCGCGCACAGCTGTTGCGCTATGCCGGCATATTGAAACCGTTCCTAGCGCGGCGCCCACCCGATCTCGGCGGCATGTCGCTGCTGGAGACCGCTTCGCTCGGCCAGACCGCATTGGCGCTGAAGAAACTCGGCAAGGAAGACATGCGCGACTTCCTGCGCGTGCTGTTGATGAACGTCGCCGACCTGCTCGACGAACAGCTCGCCGATGACAGGCTGAAGGGCCTGCTCGCCTTTGACGCCACGCTTGGCAGCCATCTCGGCCCGCGCTCGCCGACCTCGCTGCTCGGCCTCTATTATCGTCTGGCCGGCGAGACCGGAGGCGCGGCCGGAGCGCAATGGCTGCCGCAAGGCGGCATGGGTGCGGTGGTCGCCGCGATCCGCGCCGCCGCCGACAAGGCCGGCGTCACCATCCGCACGTCGGTGCCGGTCGCAAGGATCCTTGTCCAGAACGGCCGCGCCGTCGGTGTGGCGCTCGACACTGGAGAAGAGCTGCGCGCCAGCACCATCGTCTCCGCCATCAACCCGGCAACCACCTTCCTCGACCTCGTCGGACCGCGTGAGATTGACACGGGTTTCACCCGCAAGGTCAAAAACATCCGTATGAAGGGCGATGTCGCCAAGCTTCATCTGGCGCTCGACCGGCCGCCGCGGTTCACTGGCGCCGATGCTGCCGACCACAAGGGCCGACTTGTCATCGCCCCCTCGCCCGATCATGTCGAGCGCGCCTTCAATCCGTCGAAATATGGCGAATTCTCGCCCGAGCCGGTGATGGAGGTCACGCTGCCCAGCCTTGCCGACGCCTCGCTGGCGCCCGGCGGCGCCTGCGTGTTGTCGGCCGTGGTGCAATACGCGCCCTATCAATTGAAAGAGGGCTGGGATGCCGGCAAGCCTAAATTTCTCGCGGCGATCATGGCCCAGTTGGAAGCCTACGCGCCCGGCATCGGCAAAACCGTGCGCCATGCCGAGCTTCTGACGACAGCCGATATCGAAAAGCGTTACCGCATGCCCGGCGGCCACTGGCATCACGGCGAATTGCAGGCCGATCAGATGCTGATCTCGCGCCCCGTCTCCGGTTGGTCGGGTTACGACACGCCGCTCGACGGGCTGTTCCTCGCCGGCGCCGGTTCGCATCCCGGCGGTGGTGTTTCGGGTGCGCCCGGCTTGAACGCGGCGCGGCGCATCATCGCGATGAAGGGGTAGACCATGGCCCAGGCAACCAAGAAAAAGCCCCTCGCGCCTGCGCCAGACCTTATCGCCGCCGCCCGCATAGTGGCGCAATCCCACTTTCGCACACTGCGCCTCGGCACGCCGTTCCAGCCGCGCCTCGACGCTCTGGCCAAGACCCAGGACTGGTACAATTGGGCCGGCTACCGCGCGCCGCATTCGCTGTGGGACGAGGAGCTCGAATATTTCGCCATTCGCAGTCAGGCGGCGCTGTTCGACATTTCGCCGATGATTAAATACCGGATCGAGGGGCCGGATGCCGAAGCCTTCCTCGACCGCGTCACTTTGCGCGATGTCACCAGGCTCAGGCCCGGCCGCGTCCACTACACCGCGTGGTGCGACGACGAAGGTTTTGTCCTGGACGACGGCACGCTTTTTCGCTTGTCGCCGACACGCTTCCGGCTCTGTTCGCAGGAGCGGCATCTGCCATGGCTGTTGGACAGCGCCCTTGGTTTCGAGGTGACCGTCGGGGAGGAAACCGAAGCCGTCGCCGGGCTCGCCTTGCAGGGTCCGACCTCGTTCGCCGTGCTACGCGATGCCGGCTTCGCCGGTGTCGACAAGCTAAAGATCTTTGATCTCGCCGAGTTCGAACATGATGGCGCCACCGTCACCATCTCGCGCACCGGCTTCACCGGCGATCTCGGCTACGAACTCTTCGTCCCGGCCGACAAGGCGTTGAGCCTGTGGGACCGGCTGATGACGGCGGGGGAACCGCGCGGCATCCGCGCCATCGGCTACACCGCGCTCAACCGCGCGCGCCTCGAAGCCGGGCTGATTGTCGCCAATGCCGATTTCACCACCGCCGAACACGCCATCCGCGCCGATCGCCTGCGCATGCCCGACGAGATCGGCCTCGGCTTCATGATCGATCTGCAGAAAGGCCATTTCAACGGCCGCCGCGCCATCCTCGAAGCGAGGACAAAACGCAGGCTGCGCCATGTCCTGGTCGGGCTGGAGATCGAGGGCAACATCCCGGCCGAGCACGCCATCGTCTATTACAAGAAGAGCCAGGAGGTCGGGCTGGTCAGCGCCGCAATGTGGTCGCCGATGGCCAAGCGCAACATCGCCATCGCCTCGCTGGCGCGGCCTTATGGTGATACCCTCGTGGAAGACCTCTGGGTCGAGATCTACGCCATGCGTGAATTGCAGTATCAGAAGCTGATGAAACGGGCCAAGGTGGTGGCGCGGCCCTTCATCAAGCTCGACCGCCGCACATCAAATCCACCGGCGGATTTCTGAGCATGGCCGAGGATGTGGAAGGCGAAGCCGCCGAACAGTGGGAACTGGTCAACACGCCGCTCGGCGAAAAATGGTCGGGCCGCACCCGTTATGCCGCCGCCATGTTCTTCTACAAGCGCGAAGAGATGAGCGCCGAGACGCTCGAAGTCTACCGCATCTGCGCCCGGCTCGATTGGGAGAACCCGCTGCCGATCATCCGCGACCGCGGCGTTGGCAAGGATTGGTTGAAGCGCATGGGCTACGACACCTAGCTGGCTCAGCCGATCGTGCGCTCCAGCATGCTTAGCCAGTTGCGGTAGGCGATCTTCTCGATCAGCGCCCTGCCGAAGCCACGCGCCGCCAGCGCATCGATGAGTTTCGGCAGGCCGGCGACGTCGCCGATGACGGCCGGGATCATCGCGCCGTCGAAATCCGAGCCGAGACCGACCCCATCCTCGCCCAGCGCCTGCAGCAGGGAATCGATATGGCGCACCATGATGTCGAGGCTGGTGTCGGCATTCATGCGGCCATCCTCGCGCAGGAAGCCCGTGGCGAAGTTGAGCCCGACCATGCCGCCGGACTCGCGGATCGCGCCGAGCTGCCAATCGGTGAGATTGCGCGAATGGCCGCAAATCGCATGCACGTTGGAATGGGTGGCGACCAGCGGCGCATCGCTGATTTCAGCAACATCGCGAAAGCCCTTCTCGTTGAGATGCGAGAGGTCGATCATGATCTTCAGTTCATTGCACGCCCTGACCAGCGCCTTGCCGGCATCGGTCAGGCCAGGCCCGGTGTCTGGCGAGGACGGAAAACGGAACGGCACGCCGTGGCCGAATGCATTTGGCCGGCTCCAGACGATGCCGAGCGAACGCAGGCCCGCGGCATGCAGTACGTCGAGCAGGGTGAGCTCGGGGTCGATCGCCTCGACGCCCTCGATGTGGAACACCGCGGCGACGGTGCCTCGCGCCATGGCGGCGCGGACATCACCAGCACTGCGGCAAACGGCCAGCGCCCCGGCCCGCTCCAGCCGAAACAGGATGGAGGCCATGGCGATCGTCGAGTTGAGCGCATCGGCGCGCGGCACCTCGGGCGGCAGCGGCTCGCTGTCGCTCGGCGCCAAAGGCACGGCGCTGCGCCGCGCTTTCTCCACCGGCGGCGGGAAAATGGCGAACATGCCGCCGGCAAATCCGCCGGTCTTGGCGCGCGGCAGATCGATATGGCCGCCCGATTTCCCTTCGATGAACAGCTTTTCGACGTCGGTGTTCTTGGACTGATAGAGCCTCAGCAGCGTGTCGTTATGGCCGTCGAAGACGGGGACGAGATCGGATTCGGTCATGGGGGGTCATTCGGTTGGTTCATCGGCGCGGGAGCGATATATCATACCCACTTAGGCAAGATGTGCCACCCGCGCAAATGACAAAGCCTGCCCGACCCTATTGCTTCAGCACGTCGGCCCATTCCGGATGGCGGCGGAATTGCGCGTTGGCGAACGGGCAGAGCGGGATGATCTTCTTGCCCGCCGCCCGCGCATCCTCGACGGCGCGGGTGACGAGCCGAAGCCCGGCACCCTGACCGCGAAAGGCGTCCGGCACTTCCGTGTGGTCGATGATGAGCTGATGCTCGCCGATCTTGGTGAAGGTCATTTCGGCCTCGGCGCCGCCGGGGCCGCGCAGCACGTAGCGGCCCTTGGAGCCGCGATCTTCCAGTTCGATCTCAGGCAGTTGATCGGGCATCTCTAAGCTCCTTGCACGGCACCGGCAAAGAGCCGCCGCGCCGCCTCGATTTCGTTTGGCCGCACCTCGTGCCCGCCTTCGTGCCACTCCACTGTGACATCGGCGCCATCGGCACGCAAATAGGCTTCGAGCCGCGTCGTCAGGTTCGGCGGGCAGATCGGATCGCGCCTGCCCGCCGTCACCAGGATGGGGCGGCCGGCGAGGCTTCCCTTCACCTGCGGTTCGAACGGAATGAGCGGATGCATCAGCACCGTGGCGTCGAACAGGTCGGGCGCTTCGAACACCAGCGAGGCCAGGATGTTGGCGCCGTTGGAATAGCCGAGACCGAGCACAGCCGATGGCTTTGCCGCCTCGACATGGGCCGCCCCGACATGGGCCGCTTCGACATGCGCCTTGACGAATTCAGCCATCTTGCCCGTCGCCCGCGCCAGATCGTCCATGTCGTAGACGCCTTCACCGGTGCGGCGGAAGAAACGCGCCGCCCCATGTTCGGAAACATCGCCGCGCGGCGAGACAATGGTGGCCTGGGGCGCGAGATCGCGCCCCAGCGAAACAAGCTGGCTCTCGTCGCCGCCCGTGCCATGGAAGACAAAGAGCAGCGGACCGCCCGGCGAACCGGGCAGCACCTTGTGAATGTAAGCGTCCTTGCTCATCGCCTCAGCCCTCCAGCTTCTGCAGATGCTGTTCGAGATAGGGCCGCAGGTGCTGGTGCTGCGTGGGCAGCTTCAGCGCCTCGCCCAGATGCGCGGTGTCCTCGTCCTTGTCGAAACCCGGCTCATTGGTTGCGACTTCGAACAGCACGCCGCCCGGCGTGCGGAAATAGATCGCCCAGAAATAGTCGCGGTCGATCACCGGCGTCACGCCGTAACCTGTGTCGATCAGCGCCTTGCGCACTTCGAGCTGCTTGGCGCGGTTCTCGACGGCGAAGGCGACATGATGGACCGAGCCGGCGCCGAGATCCGCAAACGGGGCAGTCGGCAGCGATTCAATGTCGACGACATCGGCGCCGTTACCATTCTTCACCGCGAGCCGTCTGACATTGCCCGACTTGGCGACCTCCTCGTAGCCCATGAATTTCAGCAGCTCCTCGGTGGCGCCGCCGTCCTTCAGCCTCAGTGAAACCGAGTGAAACCCACGGATCGCCTCGTCGGCGGGAACGGCGCCCTTCACCCATGGGGCACGGCTGTCCGCCTTGTCCTCGACGAGGGCGAAACCGTCGCCGTCCGGGCCGGCGAATCCGAGCCGCTTCTCGCCGAAGCTTTCCTCACGCGAGACACCGGTTATGTTTTCGTCAGCGAAGCGCTTTTCCCAATAGCCGAGCGTGCCTTCGGGCACGGAGTAGACCGTGGTGCCGACCTCGCCGACACCATGGCGGCCCTTGCCGATATTGGGAAATGGAAAGTAGGTCATAACCGAACCCGGCGTGCCCAACTCATCGGCGTAATAAAGGTGATAGACATCGGGCGCGTCGAAATTGACAGTCTTTTTGACCCGGCGCAAACCGAGCTTGTGCGTGAAGAAATCATTGTTCTGGCGCGCATCCCTGGCCATCGACGTGACGTGATGCAGCCCCTTGATCTGGTCGAGCATGATCCTGCTCCTTCCCTTGGTGCTTTGTGCGGCCCTTGCCGCTGTCCACGCCAATATGAGGACACGATCGGCGGCGGCAAAGGCGGCAAACACAGAATGGACTGTGCTTTAAAAGTGAACAATAAAAAGCGCCTTGTTCACCAACCAGATAACGGGCGTGGCCTTGCGCGGTTGATGGAATCGGGTTCCATGTGCACATTCGAATGGACCGGGAGGGGTAAAGCAAGTGACTGGAAAAGGCAGGCGGCCTAATGTCCTCCTCATCACCTGCGACCAGTGGCGTGGCGACTGCCTGTCGGCTGCCGGCCATCCCCAGGTGAAGACGCCCAATGCCGATGCGCTGGCCGCCGAAGGCGTGCTGTTCAAGCGCCATTACGGCGGCGCGGCGCCGTGCTCGCCGGCGCGCGCCTGCCTCTACACCGGCCTCTACCAGATGAACAACCGTGTCTGCCGCAACGGCACGCCGCTCGATGCCCGCCACGGCAATATCGCGCTGGCCGCGCGCAGCGTCGGTTACGATCCGACCTTGTTCGGCTATACCGACGTGTCGCTCGACCCGCGCCAGCTGGCGCCAGCCGATCCACGGTTGCGCAGCTACGAAGGCGTCCTGCCCGGCTTCACGGCGCGCCAATTGCTGCCCGAACATCAGAAGCAGTGGCTGTCCTGGCTGAAGCAACAGGGCATCGATGACAGCGCTGGATATCCCGACATACATCGTTCCGTGGGCGAGGCGGATGGCGCGGTGACGGAAGCGCCTCCAGTCTACTCGAAGGACCAGACGCCAACGGCCTTCTTGGCCGGCGAATTCATTCGCTGGCTGAGCGAGCAGGAGGAGGCGACGCCATGGTTTGCCCATCTTTCCTTCATCAGCCCGCATCCGCCCTTCATCGTACCCGAACCGTTCAACACCCAATACGATCCGGCCGATGGCCCCGCATTTTTCCGCGCGGAAAGCTGGCGTGCCGAGTCTCAGAGCCACCCCTACATCGCCTATGATCTTGGCCGGCAAAAACGCGCGAAGTTCCGCCCTGGCGCCACGGGCAAGGTACACGACTGGAGCGAGGATGATTTCCGCCGCATCCGGGCAATCTATTACGGCATGATCTCAGAGGTCGACGCGCAGCTCGGCCGCCTTTGGCAAGCGCTGAAAACCCAAGGCGCCTGGAACGACACCATCATCGTGCTGACCTCCGACCACGCCGAAATGATGGGCGACCACTTCATGCTGGGCAAGGGCGGTTATTTCGACGGCAGCTACCACATCCCGCTGATCATCCGCGATCCACGCCATCGCAAGGCTGCCGGCAGCACCGTCGATCGCTTCACCGAGGCAGTGGACATTTTGCCGACGCTCATCGATCTCCTCGGCGTGGCTCCCGAACCGCATCTTGACGGGTGCTCGCTGAAACCCTTCCTGAGCGGCGGAACGCCCGCCGTCTGGCGCGACGCCGCGCATTGGGAGTTCGACTTCCGCTCGATCGCGGACGGTGAGGCCGAACAGCACTTCGGCATTGCCTCGCGCCAGTGCAACCTCGCTGTCGTCCGTACAAAGAAATTCAAATACGTGCATTTCGGCGGCGGCCTGCCGCCCCTGCTTTTCGACATGGAGGCCGACCCCGGCGAGTTGAAGAACCTCGCGCGCAGTCCGGCACATCTTTCCACCCGGCTGGAATTCGCCGAAAGGCTGCTCGCCTGGCGGGCCGAGCATCTCGATCAGTCGCTGGCTCTGGCGGAACTGACGGGAAATGGCGTGGTTGGCCACGTTGGCACGGCAAATAGGCAGTAGGGATTGTGCCTACTGCCTATGCTGCCTACTGCCTAACTCTCACTTCACGATCAGACGCTGCTCGTCGCGCTTCTGCGCGTAGGAGCTCTTGTCGTAAGCCGCTTGCTTCTCGAGCTCTTCCTTGGTGAAGCTTGTATAGAGGTATTTCTTGCCGTTCTTGTCGGTCATGAACTTCAAATTGTCCATGCCGACCGCGACCTCTTTCTCCCCGATACCAAGGAAGCCGCCGACATCGATGATAACCGCGTCCGCCTTTTTATCCGGCGCCAGCACCACATCCCCGATCTCACCAACCTTGGCATCGTTGGCGCCGTAAACGGTGGTGCCTTTCAGGTCGTCGGCCCTGATCTCTCCGACCGGCATGGCGGTCAGCGTTGACTTGTCGATAGCGGCGGTCTGCGTCTGGTCGGGAGCCGTGGCGTCAGCCGGCGCAGCTGCCGTCTTGTCCGCCGGAGCCACGGCTGGAGCGGTCGTGGTGGCCGATGGCGCGGTGGCGGCCGGCTCGTTGGATGCCGTCGTGGCCGGCGCCGGATCATAGGCCTTGCGGTTGAAGTCCGGCTGCGCCTGCAGCTCTTCCTTGGTGGTCTGCGCCACCAGCCAGCGGTCGCCGTTCTTTTGCGCCCACTTCGCCTTGGCGAAATCATAGGCGACGTTCTTCTCTCCGATGCCGAGGAAGCCGCCCACGCCGATAATCAGCGACTGCGCCTTGCCTTCCTTGGTCAGCACGATGTCATTCACGTCGCCGATCTTCTGGGCGTCATCGCCGGTGCCGTTGTAGACATTTTCACCGATGATGTTTGTGGCCAGATTGCCATCAGCCTGTTTGACCGGCTCAGCGTTCGCCTCGGCAGGCTGCTGTGCGGTGTCGGTCGATGTGGCCGGCGCCTGTGCGGTGGTCGACGTGGCCGGCGCCTGGGTGTTCGTTGCTGCGGCCGGGGCCGGCGCGTAAGCCTTGCTGTCGAACTCCGGATGGGCCGTCAGTTCGTCCTTGGTGGTCTGCGCCACCAGCCAACGGTCGCCGTTCTTCTCGGCCCATTGCAGCTTGTCGTAGTCAAAGGCGACATTCTTGGTTCCAACGCCAAGGAAGCCGCCGACGCCGATGACGACGGATTTCGCCATGCCGTCCTTGTCGAAGACGACGTCGGTGACCTTGCCGATATTCTCGGCATTGTCGCCAGTGCCATTGTAGACGGTTTCGCCGATGATGTTGGTGACGATGCTGCCTTCGGCGCGCGGCACCGGCGCGGTCGCGGCGGGCTCCTGGGCGGCAGGCTGGTTCGCGGGGGCCGTCGTTGTAGCGCTCTGCGCGAAGGCGCCGGTTGCAACCATCGTCGCAAGGGCGGTCGTGGCTAAAAGGGTGCGGATCATGATAATCTCTCCTCGTGATTTCTTCGCACGCCGCAGCCGGATCGGAACCCCGGGGACGCGGCATCTCTACAGGGGTCACAACGTCGTGACCATGCCGTTGTTCCGACAAAACCGCGATGTCTGAAGGCAAAACCCACGATGCGGATTTGATCGCCTGTCGCCGCAACCTGGAGTCCGGCCCCGGCGCCGACGGAACCTTTTCCTGGTTCGCCACGTTTCAGCCTCCGGCTGGAGGTAGCCCGGTCGGTTTTAATTGAGCAGCGGAGAGGGGCATGAAATTCGCAGCGGTGCTGAACCGGGACGGCGGCACCTTGCGCACCACCGATCTCGCCGCCTTTTCGGACCGGATGCGTGAGACGCTGGAATCGGCGGGCCACTCTCTCACTATCGACATCGTTGCCGGCAAGGACGTCGTGGAAACCCTCGACAGCGCCGCGTCGCGCCACACCGTCGACGTCGTGCTCGCCGGAGGCGGTGACGGCACCATCTCGGCAGCGGCCGCCAGGCTGATGGGGAAGAAAACGGCGCTCGCAATATTGCCGGCCGGCACGATGAACCTGTTTGCGCGCGGCCTCGGCATTCCACAGTCGCTCGATGCAGCGCTGAAATCCTTCGCCGACGGCGAAATCGTCGCCGTCGATATGGCAACGGCCAATGGCCAGCCTTTCGTCCATCAGTTCTCGATCGGCATGCATGCCAAGATGGTGCAACTGCGCCAGGGCATGGAATTCGGCTCACGCCTGGGCAAGATCAGCGCTTCCGCCAAGGCAGCCTGGGCAACGATCAAGAATCCGCCGGCAATGAACGTCACGCTCGGCATCGGTGAAGCGGAGATGAGTGCCCGGATATCCGGCCTCGGCGTGACCAACAATCTCTTCGGCGAAGGCCACTTGCCCTATGCCGACAATCCGGCCGGTGGCGTGCTCGGCATTTACGTCACGGTAGCGCAGCAGCGCGCCGAGCTGGTCAAGTTCCTGTTCAACGTGGCGCGCGGCAAGTGGCGTGACAACGAACATGTCGAAATCCACCAAGCCGACAGGGCGACCCTCAAAATCCATTCCGGCGGCAGGAAGTTCCGCGCCGTCCTGGATGGCGAACTGGTCAAGCTCGATCGGGAAACGACGATCGAAATCAAACCTGGAGCGCTCAATGTGCTGGTACCGGCCAGCGTCGCCCAGGTGAAGGCTGCCTGATGCGGTGTGAAGCCACCAAGGTGCTGTCCTCAGCCGGAGGGCGCCGGACCGGTGCTCGGCGGCGTGGGCAAATGTTGCTCATCGCTATTCGGCGCCTTGATCAACACGCCGTAGATTTCGGCGACGCCCCAGGCGACGAGCACTAAGAGCAGTCCGGCGATCAGGATTCGGAACCCATGCCAGCCCCACCGCCCCTGACGCGCTTTATTTTCGGGAATGTTCCTGGCCATGGCGGGTCCTCGTCTGGTGTCGCGTCGGCTGACGCGATCGGCAAATCACGCTCGGGTAACGGTCCCTCGCAGAGATGGTTCCGGCTGCAGGGCCGGCGACGACAAGGACATCGAGGCTAAGTCATGGAAACCTGGTTTGAATAGCAGGGTGGAAACAGCAGCCGGTCTGCCGGCCGAGGTTGCGCGCGCCGTGCAGGACGTGCACCGGCTGGCCGTGCTGCACTGGCTTGAGATGCTCGATACGGCGCCCGACCCGGATTTCGACCGCATCGGCGGGTTTGCCGCCGCCGTGACGCGCGCGCCGATCGCCTTGGTCACACTCGTCGACCTCGATCGGCAATGGTTCAAATCCTGTCGTGGCATGCAAGAAGCGCAGACCCCGACAGCCACCTCTTTCTGTGCGCACGCCATCGCCGCTGGCGATGAGCCGATGGTGGTGACGGACGCAGCGGCCGACCAGCGTTTCCAAGCCAACCCGCTGGTGACCGGCAAGCATCATGTGCGCTTCTATGCCGGCGTCCCGATCATTGTCGCGGGAGCGCGGATCGGAACCCTGTGCGTCATGCACCGCAAGCCGTGTGCTCACCCGTCCCGGTCCAAGCTCGACCAGTTGAAAACGCTCGCCGGCCTAGCCGGCAGCATGTTCACCCTGAAGCACGCGACCCGCACCGGCGCTGTCGCCGAAGCCGCGCTCGCACGCGAGGAAAAGCGGCGCGCCATCGCGCTCGATGCTGCTTCGCTAGCAAGTTGGGCTTGGGACATCCGCACCGACGTCATCGACTGCGACGTCCGGTTGCCGGAATTGTTCAACCTGCCGCGCTCGACGCGGCTCCGGGCGCGCGACATTCTGACAGCCATAGATCCCCGCGACGTCTACCAGACCCAAACCAGCTTTCGTGACGCGTTGACCGGCAGTGATGACTATTTTGGCGAATACCGGGTGAAAGGCTTCCATCCACCGCGATGGGTGGCCACGCGCGGCCGTGTCATCGAGCGCGATGGCGACGGCAAGCCGACGCTGATCTTTGGCGTCAACTACGACATCTCGGAACGCAGGCTCGGCGATGACAGGCAACGGCTCCTGCTCAGGGAACTCAACCACCGCGTCAAGAACACGCTGGCAACGGTCCAGGCGTTGGCGACGCAGACCGTGCGCCATGCCCGCCAGCCGAGCGAATTCCTCGAAGCCTTCAGCGCGCGGCTTCAGGCCCTGGGCATCGCCCATGGTCTGTTATCGGATCGCGAGTGGCGCGGCATCGGCATCCGCGAACTCGTCCAGATCGAAACCAGGCCTTTTGACCCCGCCGACCAGCCGCGCTTGACGATCTCCGGCGCCGACGTCTTGCTCTCGCCCGATCAGGCCGTCGGTCTCGGGCTGATCCTGCACGAGCTGGCCAGCAACGCGCTGCAATATGGATCGCTGTCGGTTGCGTCAGGCAAGGTCGATCTCGGCTGGAAGGCGCAAGGCAGGAAAGGCGAGCGGCGCCTGGTGGTGACCTGGCGTGAAAGCGGCGGTCCCGAAGTTGCCCCGCCCGAGCGGCAAGGGTTTGGCTCGATCCTCATCCGGCGCAGTCTGGCCAAGGTCATTTCGAGCGAAGTGACCCATGAATTCCGGCCCGACGGGGTCTTCGCCGAAATATCGATGCCGCTGGAAGATCTGTCGAAGTGAGGAGGGGTAGGCCTGTCGCTACCCTTCCCCGGCATCCGGACGGTCGGTATCGGACTTCACGTTCTCGCGATAGATGGCGTAGGCGGCAAGCGCAACGGCCGGACCCAAAATGATCCCCAGCCCGCCTTTTCCCTTGAGCCCGCCCTTGAGCAATGTCGGCAGCACGGCGAGCGCGGCTGTAATGCCGATCGCTTTCATGTCGGCCTTGCGCCGCCTTGCCTCGCGGCGGACCTGCGCGCCCGACATCACGCTGTGGACCAGAACAACGAGACCCGCGATCACCAGAAAGCCTACACCGAAACCAATAGCGGCGGCCAGCGATCCATAGCGGGCCGCTGTCCAGATATAGGCGGCACCGACCAGGAAGCCGAGGCCGCAGAATGCCGCCAGCAGGGCGATCGCATAGACGATGGCTGCCGAGCGCGCGCGCCGCACGGCAGCCATTGTTTCACCCGAGGCGAAACCCGAGAGCAGGGTAGCCAGCAGTCCCATCTGCGCGGAACTAGCGACGCGCGAGCAGCGCGAACAGGAAGCCGACGCCCGCGGCTATTGCCAGCGACGTCACCGGCTTCTCGCGCACGCTTGCCACCATCTGCGCCTCGATGTCCCTGGCATTGCCGCGCAGGCTGTCGAAGGCGGCTTCACCTTGGGCGCGCAACTGCTCCACGCCTTCGGCCGCCGCGCGGCGCGCCGTGCCGTAGCCGTGTTCACCGGTCTTGGCCAGCTGTTTGGTGAGCTTGTCGATGTCGGCTTTCAACTGCCTGATGTCAGCTTCGAGATCCGGATCCGTCCGGGCTTCGTTGACGGTCTTCCCTGCAGCGGTTGCCATTGCTTAACTCCTTGTGATTGCTCGGTTTCAAACGCGCCTTACGTCTCAAGGTTCCGATGCCGGGACAAACTACCCGAAAACCGGCCGTGAACACCCGATCCGCCGCCGGCAAGAAGCACCGCCTCAGATCAGCGGCCGGCGGCCCTCGCCCAGCCCTTCCCAGCCGGCGAGCTTTTTCAAGCCTTCATTGTCGACGACGCCACAACCGCCGTCGCGCCAGACGATCAGTTGACGATCCATCAGTTTGCGGATCGTCTTGTTGGTGTGAACCAGCGACAGGCCAAGCGTATCGGCGATGTGCTGCTGCGTGATCGGGATCTGGACCGATTGCTTGCCGTTCAGCCCGACGACCTTGGCGCGGCTGGCGATGAAGGCGATGAGATAGGCGGCACGCTCGATCGCGCTGCGGCGACCGAGACTGAGCAGGTTCTCGTCCAGCATGCGCTCTTCGCGCGACGCGATCCAGGTGATGTCGTAGGCGAGGCCCGGATGGTTGCGGTAGAGCTCATGCAGGTTATCGCGTTCGAACACGCAAAGCAGCATGGGCGACAGGGCCTCGACGGAATGCTGCATTTCCCCCATGACGCTGCCTTGCAGGCCGATGAGATCGCCAGGCATGAGATAGTTGAGGATCTGCCGGCGGCCATCGTGCAACAGCTTGTATCGAAACGCCCAGCCGGACAGCACGGTATAGAGATGGGCGCTGTGACTCCCTTCCACGAGGACCGTTGCCCCCTTGTCGACCGCGAGTTCCCCCTTCTTGAACTTGCTGATGAAGGCCAGCTCCGGTTGCTCGAACTCCCGGAACACCGGCAGCGGCCGTAATGGGCATTGCTCGCAAGGATATTGGCGGCTTGAAAAAGCACGCCCGATCTGGCTTGGCATTTCGACCCCTCTGCGAAAGTCCGCCGGTTGGCGGATCCGTCCCAAGCACTTGCCCGGGATCGGCGCTTCATCGCCGGGCGCATGTCTTTTTTAAATGACAACGCACCCAATTGCGATCATGACTCCCCGCGTTTCAAGGAGCAATTGCCTGTGCCTCGATTACTTGATGGATTGCGCATTCTTGTCCTGGAGGATGAATTCCTCATAGCCATGGATGTCGAGCAACTCTGCCGCGACCACGGGGCCGGCGAGGTGGTGGTTGCCCGCGACCTGACCGAGATCGATGGCCGAGACGTCGCGACGCAATTCGACGCGGCCATTGTCGACCTGATGCTGGGCGGCGCCTCGACGCTGGAATTCGCGGCTGGGCTGCGTGAGACCGGCGTTCCGTTCGTGTTTGCGTCGGGCTATTCGGATGCGGACGAGATCAAGGCATCCTTCCCCGGGGTGAGGCTGGTGACCAAGCCCTATTCAGGCGAAGACCTCGTCGAGGCCGTGGCGTTGGCCTACGGTCGCGGCGCCCCCGGCTGAGACCGCGGCCCACGTCCGGATCGCCCTTACGCGGCCCGAATTTTCAATGCGCCGCCGTCCCCGTGACCTGAGCCGAGATCGCATCCGGACCATACTCGTCCTCGCCCGAGATTTTCAGGATTTCCTGCAGGCGTGTGCGGGCCCTGCTGACGCGGCTCTTGATGGTTCCGACGGCGCAGCCGCAGATTTCGGCGGCCTCTTCATAGGAGAAGCCCGACGCGCCGATCAGGATGATGGCTTCGCGCTGATCCTCGGGCAATTGTTCGAGGGCGCCGCGAAAATCCTTGAGGTCGAGCTGGCCGTGCTGGGCCGGATGCACCGCGAGCCGGGCCGTCATGATGCCGTCGCTGTCCTGCACCTCACGGCCGCGCTTGCGCATCTGCGAATAGAACTCGTTACGCAGGATGGTGAAAAGCCATGCCTTGAGATTGGTGCCGGGCTGAAAGCTCTCATGCTTGTCCCAGGCCTTGACCAGCGTTTCCTGGACGAGGTCGTCGGCCTTGTCGGCGTTCTGCGTCAGCGACACGGCAAAGGCCCGCAAGCTCGGGATTGCCCCAAGCAGATCGGTCTTGAAGCCTTGGGAGACCGCAGCCATCTCTCAGTCCTTCTTCTGCGCGGGTTCGGCCTGTTCCAGCTGACTGAGCAACTGGGCGAAGCGATCCGGCACATTGTCGGAGACCAGCTCGTCGTAATATTGTTTGAGTTTGCGCCCGATTTCGGAGTTCGGCCCCAGCGGGTCGCCGACGCCGTTCCGGCGCCTGCCCGTGGCGCCAGCCAAAATATCTTTCGTCATTTCCTTCATTTTGCCCTTATAGTTCCAGACACCAAGCCGCTCTATCCAACTCAACACAAGGCAAGCGGCACCCTCGTCTGGTTGCCCATCCCGACCTTCAACGCAGTTCCCGTCTATTCGTTCCATAACGGGCGGAACTTTTTCGGAAAACCTGCGTTGTATTGGCGGGGCATGCGACAAGCTTGACCTTGCAATCCGTGCAATCACGTCATCTGAGGGAGACGTCTCATCATGAGTTTATCCGCCACCATCGCACCGCACCTTCCGTTCCTGCGCCGCTTCTCGCGTGCCGTCTCGGGATCGCAAGAGAGCGGCGACGCGCTGGTCGCCGCGATGCTCGAAGCCATCATCGCCGACGTCGACATCTTCCCCGAGGCCTCGAGCGACCGGATCGCTCTGTACAAGGTTTTCGCCAAGCTCTTCACCTCGGTTGCCATCCGCGTTCCGCAGGAACAGACACAATCGGCTTGGGAACAGCGCGCCGCGGCCAACCTCAATGCGATCGCGCCGCTCCCCCGCCAGGCCTTCCTGCTGGTTGCCGTCGAAGGCTTCAGCGAGGACGAGGCGGCCGAGATCCTGGACGTCGGCGACCAGCAGTTCTCCGAACTACTGGCCCAGGCGAGCAGCGAGATTTCCCGCCAGGTGGCGACCGACGTGCTGATCATCGAGGATGAGCCGCTGATTGCCATGGACATAGAGGAGATGGTCGAGAGCCTCGGCCACCGCGTGGTTGGAACAGCGCGCACCCACGCCGAAGCGGTGACCATGTTCGGCAAGACGCGGCCGAAGATGGTGCTGGCCGACATCCAGCTTGCCGACGGCAGTTCGGGCATCGAGGCGGTCAACGAGATCCTGTCGTCGACCTCGGTACCAGTGATCTTTATCACGGCCTTTCCCGAGCGCCTCCTGACGGGCGAGCGTCCCGAGCCGGCCTTCCTGGTCACCAAACCGTTCAATCCTGACATGGTCAAGGCGCTGATCAGCCAGGCGCTGTTCTTTGACCGCCAGGCGAAAGCCGCTGCATAGTTTCGTCGCTTTCCAGCCCAAACTCACTCCATCAAAGGCTGTCCGATGCGATGCATCGACGCCTTTCTGGCGTCGGGAACCGTCATCCCCTAATTATGAGGCCGCTCCGCCACCAACGGTTTGCAAGCCTCGTCTTTTTGGGCAAATGGTGGAACAAACCGCATCGACCGACGTTTTCATCGCACAGTTCGGAAGGAGAAGAACCATGCTTTACTGGGCGCTCGTATTTCTTGTCGTGGCGATCATAGCCGGCGCCCTCGGTTTTGGCGGCATCGCCGGCACGTCCGCAGGGATAGCGCAGATTTTGTTCTTCATCTTTCTCGCTTTTCTGGTCATTTCGCTTCTGGCCGGCCTGTTCAAACGAGCGTGAGCGAGTGATCCATCGAGCGAACACTGGAAGCCGCACCCCTCAAACGGTTTCCAGCCACCGCCGGGCGGTGTCCTTCAATGGATACCGTCCGGCGGACCGCTTTAGGGAGTGGTATTCGGGGGGACTTCATTGGGAACCCATTCGACAGTGAGCCGTTCAGCCTGAATTGGTGGACGGATTGACCGATGCGCTCCAGGACTTCAGATAGAACGGAAGCCGCACGGGACGATGAAGTCATCGCCATGCACCCTGCCGAAAGCGGCATGCAGCTTGGCCGGGCCCTTCTCCACGCACTGCACAATGCCGGTATTTCCGTCCTTTATCAGGATCGCGAGATGAAGACCGTATGGGCCCGCAACATGCGCGCGCCCTGGGCTTCCGACGATGCCGACGTCAACGGCATCCTGCCCATGGCGCAGGCCGACCGCATCGGCGCCGCCAAGCGCGACGTGATCACGACCGGTGATCCGCAACGCCTTGAAATCAGCGTCCCGGTCGAGAATGGCGTACGCTGGTTTCAGATCTGGGTCGACGCCGACCGCGGCGACGATGGCGATGTACAAGGTGTCGTCACCACGATGGTCGAGACGACCGAGCAGAAGCGGCGCGAACAGACATTGACGACGCTGCTGCGGGAAGTCAGCCACCGCTCGAAAAACCTGCTGGCGATCATCCAGAGCATCGCGGCCCAGACGGGTCGCTATTCCGATGACATTGGCGACTTCCAGACGCGGTTTCGCGGCCGGTTGCAGTCGTTGGCCTCTTCCCAGGATCTGGTGACGTCCTCCAACTGGCGAGGAGCAGCCCTTCAAGAACTGGTGGCGAGCCAGGTCGGCCGTTACGGGGCGAATCCGTCGCACAGCCTCCGCTTCCGTGGCGCCAATCCCTACCTCAATCCCAACGCCGTGCTGCATATCGGTCTGGCAATCCATGAGCTCGCCGTCAACTCCGTCAGCTACGGCGCCCTGTCCCGGCCGGGGGGCTTCGTCGAAGTCACCGCCGACCTCAATGCCACCACCACCGGGGAGGTGGCCCTGTCGCTGACATGGGCTGAAGCGATAGGAGCCAACGGCGATGGTGGCGGCCAAAAGCGATTCGGCAGCGTCGCGCTGGAGCGCGTGGTGCCAGCATCCCTGAACGGGACCGCGAACCTCGATATCGGCGATGGCCACCTCGAATACCGCCTTGTCGTTCCGCACAGCAATTTCGAAACGCCCTGAGCGCCAGCAACGACTCTTAACCGGCTGTTCACCATAAGGGCGGATGCTGTTTTTCCCAGAGACCGCCGGAACTGGCCCTGCCTTCGGACATTGTGCGGCAGGACTTGCAGCGGGCTACGGGAGGAATGTCTTGACGGTTGCCGACATCAACAGACTGGAACAGGCCGCCCGTGTTTCCATGGGAGAATTTCTCGACGCCGAAGCCTCCGTGGAACCACCGCCCGAGGCAGGCCAAGGGTTGATGAGGGGCATCATCCCAGCAATCGCCGCGATCATGGTTCTGGTCATCCTCTGGCAATTGATTTGATCTAGCTCCCGACCCTCTTCGCCTTTGAGAGTATCGTTGGGATGCGCCGTTGGCATGCCCGGTCGGCAGGCCTTGGCGTGTCCGGATCTGTTTCACCAGGCTGCTGTGCGTGTAGCCCCGTTGGAATGGCAGGAACTTTTTGGCGATGTTGTCCGTTATTGCGGCCAGAGGAACATTCGTCATGGAACACATAGCCGCGTTGTTACTGGTCATCGGCTGCTCGAACACGATGGCCGAATGTCGGGAATTGCAGGTCCCTGTCAGTGTTTTTGAGACTGCTGACGCGTGCACCGCCGAACGCCCCTTCGCAATGGGCGACGTTCAGGGGCAGGCGGAGCATGTCATTGCCAAATGCCTCGCGGTCGATCCCGCCTTGGAGGACGACTACGATCAGATTGTCTGGAAGGTGCGGCCAGATGGTAGTCTTGACGCTTCGTTGGCCATATCCAACCTCGTCATGGCGTCGAACACGATCCGCCCAGAAAAAGACTACCTTAGCCAACAATAAATTGCAGCAGCAAAGGCCGTGGTTTCGTGCTAAATGGCGGTTGGAGCTTACCAAAGTGTGGACACAAGTGAGGAGTGACTTATGCGGAAAATACTTATTGCCATGGTTGCGGTGGTTGCTGTCAGCGGCTGTACCTCGACCGAGAAGGACGTCGTCGGCGGCGGCTTGATCGGCGCGGGCGTGGGTGGATTGGTCGGCGGCGGCAAGGGCGCGCTGATCGGCGCTGCCGTCGGTGCCGGGTCGGGCCTGCTGGTCCGCAACCTGCGCAACGGCTACTGCCAGTATCGCGATCATCGCGGCCGGATCTACACGGCCCGCTGCAACTGATTCGCGATAGCGGAATACAGATCCGGGGGCCGCTTTCCGGCCTCCGGATTTCCTGGCTTTCCATCTGCCGATAAGCAGGCATCAGCCGATCAACGGAATTCTGATCTCCACCTTCAGGCCGTCGGCCTCGTAATCGCGCTTGATCGTGCCGCGCAATTCGCGCGTGACGTTGAGGTCGATCAGCTTGGTGCCGAATCCGGTCACGGGCGGTGCCTCGACTTTGTTTTTCCCGGCTTCCCGCCAGTTAAGCGCCAGGGTTCGCTCGCGCCCTCGCCCTTCCAGCGACCAGTCCACCTTGAGCGCCCAGTCCCCCTTGGATGAATTGGCGGAATTACCGGCCTCGCCATATTTCAGCGCATTGGTGGCCAGTTCGTGAAAGGTCAGGCCAAGCGCCTGCGTCGTGGTTTCGTCGAGCAGCACTTCCGGACCAGACAGGAGCCCTTCCGGCAGCTCCTTGCCGAACACCTGGCCAAGCTCGATGCGCAACAGGTCGGCAAGGTCGGCTTTCTGCCAGCGCGAGCGCGTCAGCATGTCCTGCGACGCGGCCATCGCCTGCAACCTGGCCGAGAAGGAAGCGGAGAACTCGTTGACGTCGGTCGCCCGCGAAGCCGTCTGCCGGGCGATCGCCAGCACCCTGGTGATCGAATTCTTGATGCGGTGCTTCATCTCCTGCAGCATCAGATCCTTTTCGAGCAGGCTCTTTTCCGTCGTCTCGTGCAAAGCCGATACCGCGTCATAGGCACGCTCCTGATAGCGCGCCACCAGCGCGATGGCGCCGGCAAGCAGCAGGCCGAACAGCCCCAGCATCACCGGGATGGCGCGCGAAGACGGTTGCGAGAAGGCACTGGTCGGCCTGAACAATACGGTCCAGGGCCGTCCCGCCACGGTGATCTTGCGGGTGACCAGCAGCGGGTCTCCCAGGGATGACACCGGTGGCGTCTCCGAGCGGAACAGCAGATTGTCGCCGCTCACCGCACCGTCGTAGATCTCGGTGTTGACCGGCAGCAGCGGCGCACGGCTGAGCGCGATCTGGAACAGGTCCCGAGCCCGGAAGGCCGCGTAGAGAAAGCCGGCGGTCGAGGACCGTGATGCGTTGATGACCTCCGGCGCCGTTTCGACATTGAGCCGCACGAAGACCAGGAACCCGGTGAAGGTTTGCGCGGCCCCCGTGCCCTGGCCGAGTTGCACCAGCCCGCTTGCGTGCTGCTGGTCGTCGGCCATCGCCTTTTCGATCGCCGCGCGCCGCACCGGCTCACTGAACATGTCGTAGCCGATGCTGGCCTGGTTTGACGGATCGAGCGGCTCGAAAAGCGCGATCGGCGCGCGCGAGGGCTGGGTGGTATCGGGATAGACCGGGTGGCTGGCGCCGAAATCGTGGAGGATATCGCGTTCGACCGCCGCCTCGTCGCCGGTCTTGACCAGTCGCAGGAACCCGATGCCGCGCAGGCCGGCGAAATTGCTGTCGACATCCAGCGCCTTGAAAAAGGCCTTGAACTCGTTCTGGGAAATATCGCCGTTGCGCGCGTCGAACAGGGCCTGCGTCGAGCGCAGCAGCGACAGATGCAGGTCGATACGGCTCTCGATCCGGTTGAGGGCGTCATCGGCTGCCCCCTCGAACTTGATGCGAGCGGCCTCCTGCGTCGCGAAATAAGCGAATCCCGCCATGGTCATGCTGATCAATGCGACGGCGATGAACGCGACGATTGGAAAAAGCTTCTTCAACGGATGATGCGGTCCATGAGCAAAACAGGACCTTTATGGGCAAGTCGACGGGCCAACACAATGGTCAGGCCAAGCCATCGTGATCACTGGCATATCACGTGAACGGGCGCCCGGGCGGCCCCGCCGGCCAGCGCTCGCGGCTCAGGCGGCGATCTTCAGAGCACCCGGCCCGGGTATGGCACCTGGAGGACATTTGCCCAGGATGATCATGCCCAGCACCTCGTCCTGGGTGACGTCAGTGGTGCGGGCCGTGCCCACGACCTGCCCGTTCTTCATCACGCAGACGCGGTCGGCCAGTTCGAACACGTCATGGATGTCGTGGCTGATCAGGAAGATGCCGATGCCGTCGGATTTGAGCTGCCTGACAAGTTCGCCGACCTGCGCCGTTTCCTGGGGCCCGAGCGCCGCCGTCGGCTCGTCCATGATCAGGATGCGGGCGTTGAACAGGATGGCGCGTGCGATCGCCACCGACTGCCGCTGACCGCCCGACAGCTTGATCACAGGCTCCTTGAAGCGCTGGAAGCGCGGATTGAGCCGGCCCATCACCTTGCGCGCCTCGGCCTCCATGGCAACGTCGTCGAGCGTGCCCCAGGCGGTCATCAGCTCGCGGCCGAGGAACAGATTGGCGGCCGCATCGACATTGTCGGCCAGCGCCAACGTCTGGTAGATCGTCTCGATGCCGTATTTCTTGGCGTCGCGCGGGTTGGAGATCGCCGCCTCCTCGCCATTGACGAAGATCTGGCCGGCGTCGCGCTTGTAGGCGCCGGACAGGATCTTGATCAGCGTCGACTTGCCGGCGCCGTTATGGCCGAGCAGCGCCACGACCTCGCCGGGAAAAAGATCGATCGAGGCGTCGTCGACGGCGCGGATGCCGCCGAAGGCGATCGAGATGTTGCGCATGTCGATCAGCGGCGTGCCCGTGGGGGCGGTTGTGGGGGCGGTTGCGGGAGCGGTTTTGTCAGCCATGATCGTACCCCTAAACCCGCTTGCGATAGACGGTGTCGAGCCACACCGCGATGACCAGCACGGCGCCGACGACGATGCTTTGCAGCGGCGAGTCGACGCCGAGCAGCACCATGCCCGACTGCAGCGACTGCATCAGCAATGCGCCGAGCATGGCGCCGATGATCGTCCCCGAGCCGCCGGCGAGCGAGGTGCCGCCGATGACGGCGGCGGCAATGACGAGCAGCTCATCCAATGTTCCAAGCACATTGGTGGAGGAGTTCTGCCGGGCCGACGAAATGGCGGCCGCGATCGTGGCCAGCACGCCCATGATCATGAACACCTTCATGGTGATCCAGCGTGTGTTGATGCCCGCGAGATTGGCCGCTTCCGGATTGCCGCCGATGGCAAAGACATAACGGCCAAAACGGGTGCGGTTGGTGATGAAGGTCATGACCAGGCCGACGGCGACCGCCATCAGCACCGGGATCGCAATGCCGTGGGCGATGAACAGCCCGCCCTCGGGCACGGTGATGTTGTTGGCGGCCGCGTAGCGGTTCACGATGCCGATCGGCCACGGATAGGAGTTGGCCAGCCAGACCGCGCCCATGATGACGGCGCAGGTGACGGCGCCCATCAGCGTCTCGGCCCAGATCGGCCGCAGCGGGAAGCGGAAGCGCTTGCGCTGCACCCGCCCGCTGAACAATGCGAACACGACGGCCAGGCAGGCGACGATGCCCACGACCCAGCTCCAGGTTGCGCCGATCGATCCGGCCGGTCCGCCGCCCATCAGCTGGAAGGTGGCGTCCAGCGGCGCCACCGTCTGGCCCGACGTGACCCACCAGGCGGCCCCGCGCCAGACCAGCAGGCCACCCAGCGTGACGATGAAGGCCGGCACTTCGAGATAGGCGATGACGAAACCCTGGAAGGCGCCGATCAGAAGGCCGAGCGCCAGGCCGATGACCAGGGCCAGGACCCATATCCATGGATTGCCGAGCTCGAGCCCGACGAACCGAACCAGGAAATGCACCTGCGCAAAGCCCATGACCATGCCGATCAGCCCTTCGGCGGAACCGACGGACAGGTCGATGTTGCGCATGACGATGACCAGCACCATGCCGCAGGCCATGATGGCGACCGCGGACGTCTGCACCGACAGGTTCCACAGATTGCGCGGCGTGAGAAAGGTGCGGCTGTCGAAATCGAGCGGATTAACGCCCAGACGCAGGCTCGAAATCACATGCAGCGCGACCCAGATCAGCAGCAGGGCGCCGATCATGCCGAGCATGCGGGTGTCGATCTCGGTCGCCTTCAGGAACCGGGCGACAGCGCCGAGTTCCGAGGCGCGCGCGGTGTCGGCCTGCGGGTTGGACGTCGTGTCGGTCATGATTTTCTCCCACCGGCTGGCCGTCTGACGCGGATGCCGAACCCAGCCTAGAAGCTATCCGCGTGATGCGGAAACACAAATCTTTTTGAGAAAACGCCGCGGCTTTGGGGGCCGCGGCGCCTTCATTTCTTCAAGCGGTCAAACTCAGTTGCAGGCCGGGACGCTGCCGGCTGCGACACCCGCGCAGACTTCGTCCTTCTTGATCCAGCCGGCGTCGATGACGAGGTTGAGATTGTCCTTGGTGATGGCGACCGGGGTCAGGAACAGCGACTTGACGGTGTTGCCGCCAGGCGTCGTGAAGTCCTTCACGCCCGCGATGTCGGTCATCTTCTTGCCGTCGGCGAGCTGCGAGGCGATCTCGGCGGCGTTCTTGCCGAGTTCACGCGCGTCCTTCCACACCGACACGGTCTGGGTGCCGAGCGCGATGCGGTTGAGCGCGGCGTGGTCGCCGTCCTGACCGGAGACCGGCACGGTGCCGGCGAGCCCCTGCGCCGTCAGCGCGGCGACGACGCCGCCGGCGGTGCCGTCATTGGCCGCGACCACCGCGTCGACCTTGTTGTCGTTGGCGGTGAGGAACTGTTCCATGTTCTTCTGGGCGTTGGCGGGCAGCCAGCCGTCCGTATAGGCTTCGCCGACATTCTTGATCTTGCCGGAATCGATGGCTTCCTTCAGCACTTCCATCGAGCCCGAGAACAGGAAATCGGCATTCGGGTCGGCACCCGAGCCCTTGATGAAGACGTAGTTGCCTTCAGGCTTCACCTTGAACACTTCGCGGGCCTGCATGCGGCCGACTTCCTTGTTGTCGAAGGTCAGGTAGAAGACGTCCTTGTTCTCGATCAGGCGGTCATAACCGACGACCGGAATGCCCTCGTCGAGCGCCTTCTGCACCGCCGGGCCGATCGCCGAGGCATCCTGCGCCAGGATGATCAGCGAATTGGCGCCCTGCGAAATCAGGCTCTCGACGTCGGTCAGCTGCTTGCCGGGGTTGGACTGCGCATCGGCGGAAATGTACTTGTCGCCCGCGGCCTCGATCGCCTTCTTCATGGCGGCCTCGTCGGTCTTCCAGCGCTCTTCCTGGAAATTGGACCACGAAACGCCGATGACCTTGTCCTTCGCCTGCGCGACCGAAGCCAGCGTCAGCGACATGGCGACACCCGCCAGGATGGCGGCTGTGAATCTCTTCATGATATCCTCCCTGCGCCGCGTATGGCGCGACCAAACCGACCCGAGGGCCGGCACAAAGGCTCTATTTTTTCGAGCCTCGAAAAAACACTGGTCCATCGCCGGAACACTGTCAACATCGATTCTGATGGATTTTGAGGTGCCGAGACCCTTTTTTCGAGTCTCGGAATAAATAATGACAGCTCCAGATGCATCTGCCAGTATTCTACCCCGTTGCCGGCGATGTTCGAGGGGGCGTCAAGAGCCGCGGCAACGGGGGAGGATGTGGGAAGCATGTCGGTCGGAATCCGCCACGACGATCTGCGCCGGCGCAACCGCGCAATGGTGATAGGAGCCGTGCGCCGGGGCGGTCAGCCCTCGCGCACCGAGATCGCCGCCACCACCGGCCTCAGCCACTCGACCATATCGGCGATATCAGCCGACCTGATCGGCGAGGGTATCCTGACCGAAGGCAAGCCGAACGAGGCCGGCTCACTCAAACGCGGCCGGCCGCAGGTTGGCCTCGGCCTCAACCCCGAGGCCGCGGCTGTGATGACCGTGGTGCTGTCGCTGAATTTCCTCTCCGTCGCCGTCATCGATTATGCCGGCCAGGTGATATCAGAGGAACAGCGCCGGCTGGACACGCTGACCTTGTCGCGTGAAGCTCTGATCGGCGAATGCACGGCAATCGTGCGGCGCCGCCTCGAGGACCCCGATCTCGATGTCAGCAGTGTTGCCCGCATCGCGCTGGCGATCCAGGGCATCACCGACACCGAGGCGCGTGCCATGCTGTGGTCGCCGATCACGCCGCGGACGGACATTGCCTTCGCCGACATACTCGAAGCCGAGTTCGGCATCCCAGCCACCATGGAGAACGACTGCAACATGATGGCGGTGGCGCTGCGCTGGCGCGACCCCCAACGCTATCGCGACGACTTCATCGCCATCCTGCTCTCGCACGGCATCGGCATGGGCCTGGTGCTGAAGGGCGAACTGTTCACCGGCACCCATTCGTCCGGAGGCGAGTTCGGCCACATGATCCATCGCCCGGGCGGCGCGCTCTGCCGCTGCGGCCGGCGCGGCTGCGTCGAGGCCTATGCCGGCAACTATGCCATCCTGCGCAACGCCAGGCAGCTTGGCGAGGACACCGAACCGGTCGCCGATGTCAGTGACGCGCAGATGCGGACACTCGCCGCGGCCGCACGGGAAAGCGACGGACCGGAGCGCGAAGCCTACCGCAAGGCCGGTGAAGCGTTGGGATATGGTCTGGGCAGCCTGTTCGCGCTGATCGATCCCGCACCCGTCGCCATGGTTGGCGTCAGCGCCGCCGCCTTCGACCTGATCGAGCCGGCCTTGCGCGAGGCCATCGCCCAGACCGCCGGCGGCCAGCATTCGGGATCGATTTCCTTCGATACCGAGCCGAACGAACTGCCGCTCATCCGCGAAGGCTGCGCCATGCGCGCCTTGACCTTCGTCGACCAGGAGATTTTCGCGCCGGGCGTGCAGGCGAAAAGCAGCGCTGGGAAGAGCGTCGCCTGAAACCCGCGCGAACGCCTTGGACTCCCGGAAAAGCATGGCCGGACGCCATGACTGCGCGTCTCAACTGCTTGACCGAGCGTCCCAAGCCATTGACGGCTTCGATGATAGTGACACCCATGCCGTGCGATCGGTGTGACGCCGACGCTAGGGGCAGTGGAAAGTTCGACACCGGTTCAGATGCGCAAACCCGACAGCACGCTCGACATGGCAACGGCACGGCGAGTTGAATGGCCTTTTCCGCCAGGGGAGGAATGTTTCGCCGCGTGGAAGAATGCGCTTTCTCTGCTGGTCGACTGTTCCATACCCGAGAGCGCCGACCCCGCGCTTTTCGATTTCCATGGCTGCAGCTGGCAACTTCCAGGCGCCTTTCTGCACGCCAATGGCGGTTCGGCGATGGCGATGTCGCGGACACAACAGGTCATCGACGACCGGCCCACCCAGCACATGGTGCTGTACATGGTTTTGGAAGGACAGGTCACGAGCAGCTACGACGGGTTGATCCAGGAGCATGTCCCCGGCGACATCGTCGTCGTCGACTATTCGTCGCCCTACGAGAGTCGGACCTCGGGCTATGAAGGGGTCGCGCTGACCTTGGACAAGGCCAGTGTGCCGGCCGGGCTGCAGAACAATGTTCACGGCCTTGTGCTGACGGCGAGCGAGGACGCCGGTGCGATGCTCGGAACCCAGATCATGGCTCTCGTGAAGCATATTGACGGCCTCTCCATCCACCAGAGCCAGGTAACGGTCGATGGCATTCTGCGCTTTGCCGCCGCCGCCTTTGGCGCCCCCACAACGCGGCACCGGCGCGACAAGCGTTTCCTTTTCCAGCGTGCGTCGTCGACCGCACGACAGAAACTGTCCGATCCCGACTTCGGCCCCAGTGAGTTGGCGGCGGTGCTGGGCGTTTCCCGATCGAATCTGTTCCGCCTGTTCGAGCCGCATGGTGGCGTGCAACGCTGGATGCTCGCGGAACGGCTAAGGGTGTGCTTGCAGAGCATTCTGCGATCGACATCGGATCACAAGATAGCCGCCATCGCCCGTAATCACGGGTTTCGCAGCGAGTCGCACTTCAGCCGCGCTTTCCAGAAGCGATACCAGATCAGTCCGAGTTCCGTCCGTGCTCTCAACCATGATTCAACGCGGATGGCGGCCTATGAGACCTTGCTGAAACAAGGCAACGGCAACGGCGGAGCGATCGTCGAGGGCTGGCTTGCCTCCCTCCGCGCCTGAGTCCGTCGAGCCGGATCCGTCGACACATTGATCGTGCGTCTCATCTTCGTGACCGAACGTCCCAAAATGCTCGTCAGTCTCGCGCGGGACCGTGACAGCACGACCGACTTCGCGGACAGGTATCTTTGGGGCTGATCTGAAGCGTTCCGACCCTCCACGGAGGCACGAATGCGCAGCGGAGCGAAAAAGGGGGCACGAACATGTCAGGCGAAGCGATCGAGATGCGGCAGGTCGGTCAAGCGGAGAACCCCACTCACCGGCAACCATCCTATCTGGAGCAGGCACTGGGCAGGGTCAGTCAGCTTATCGGATCAGCCGGCTCACGATCACGTCATGGGTCGGAGCCGGACGGTCTGGAAGCATTCGACATGCTCGGCGGCTGGAAGGGCTCGGACGCGAGCAGGCGCGACATCAGGTAGCGCCGCGGATTGTCCCTGGGACGCGCACGCATCATCTCTGCTGGTATTCGCGGGCGTATTGATGTTTGCCGTTATCATCTTTCGCACGCGCGCTGGCTGAGCGCGGCTTTAATCCTCGCGGATCGCGTAGCCCGCGCCGCGGATGGTGCGGATGACGTCGGGCATGCGGCCATTGTTGACCGCCTTGCGCAGCCGGCCGACATGCACGTCCACCGTGCGCTCGTCGATATAGATCGTCTCGCCCCAGACATTGTCGAGCAGCTGGCTGCGCGAGAACACCCGGCCGGGATGGCGCATCATGAATTCCAGCAGCCGGAACTCGGTCGGTCCGAGCCGGATTTCGCTCTTCTTGCGATAAACCCGGTGCGATTCACGGTCGAGCACGATGTCGCCGACCTTGAGCACGCTGGACAGCACTTCCGGCTTGGCGCGGCGCAGCAGCGCCTTGATGCGGGCCATGAATTCCGGCGTCGAGAACGGCTTGACCAGATAATCGTCGGCACCCGTCGACAGGCCGCGCACGCGATCGCTTTCCTCGCCGCGCGCCGTCAGCATGATGATCGGCAACCGCTCGGTCTCGGGCCGCATTCGCAGGCGCCGACAGAGTTCGATCCCGGACACTGCCGGCACCATCCAGTCGAGCACCAGGAGATCGGGGACGTTTTCCTGCAGCCGGATTTCGGCTTCATCGCCGCGCGTCACCACTTCGACCTGGTAACCTTCCGATTCCAGATTGTAGCGGAGGAGCACGCCAAGCGGCTCCTCGTCCTCGACCACCATGATGCGCGGCGCGATCATCGGCCTGTCACCCTGTTATACCGCCGGCGCCGACATCGCGGTCTCGTCCTGCTTAGGGCGATTGGCGGGCAGCTGCGTGCCGGTCAGCACATAGTATGCATTTTCAGCGATGTTGGTCACGTGGTCGCCGATGCGCTCGAGATTCTTGGCGCAGAACAACAGATGCGTGCAGGCGGTGATGTTGCGCGGATCTTCCATCATGTACGTCAGCAGTTCGCGGAATACCGAGGTGTATTTGACGTCGATGCGCTCGTCGTCATTCCTGAGTTTGGCCAGTGCCGACGCATCGCCGGCCGCATATTCCTCGACCACGCCATGCACCTGGATCAGCACCAGTTGCGCCATGGCGTCGATGGAATGCGAAAGGTCGCGCGGCGTGGCGCTGAGACCGACAGTGCCGACGCGCTTGGCGATGTTCTTGGCAAGGTCGCCGATGCGTTCAAGGTCGCCGGCCATGCGGATCGAACCGACGACATGACGCAGATCGTCGGCCATCGGCTGCCGCTTGGCGATCAGCGTTATGGCGCGGTCATCGAGTTCGCGCTGGCGCGCATCCATGATGGCATCGTCGGAGACGACGCGCTGGGCAAGAGCGTTGTCGGAGTTCAGCAGCGCCTTGGTGGCGCCGCCGACCATCGAGCCGGCGAGGTCGCCCATGTCGCTGATCAGCCTGCTGATCTGTCCGAGATCTTCGTCGAAGGCTGCAACCGTGTGTTCGGCCATGATCCTGGTCCTCGTATGCGTGCGATCAGCCGAAGCGGCCGGTGATGTAGTCCTGGGTGCGCTTCTCGCGGGGCGACGTGAAGATCTTCTCGGTTTTGTCGAACTCGATCAGCTCGCCCAGATACATGAACGCCGTCTGCTTCGACACGCGCGCCGCCTGCTGCATGTTGTGGGTGACGATGACGATCGTGTAGTCGGCTTGCAATTCGTCGATCAGCTCCTCGATCTTGGCGGTCGACAGCGGATCGAGCGCCGAGGCCGGCTCGTCGAGCAGAATGACTTCCGGCTTCACTGCCACGGTGCGGGCGATGCAAAGCCGCTGCTGCTGGCCACCGGAAAGGCTGAGGCCGCTGGCGTTGAGCTTGTCCTTGACCTCGGTCCACAATGCCGCACGCTTCAGCGCCTGCTCGACACGGCCATCCATCTCGGCCTTGCTGATCTTCTCATAGAGCCTGACGCCGAAAGCGATGTTCTCATAGATCGACATCGGGAATGGTGTCGGCTTCTGGAACACCATGCCGATCTTGGTGCGCAGCAGGTTGAGGTCCTGCGAGCGGTCAAGAACGTTCTGGCCATCGAGCAGCACCTGGCCCTCGGCGGTCTGCTTGGGATAGAGCTCGTAGATGCGGTTGAAGACGCGCAGCAGCGTCGACTTTCCGCAACCCGAAGGGCCGATGAAGGCTGTGACGCTGCGCTCGGGCAGCGACAAGGTGATATCCTTCAGGGCCTTCGACTGCCCGTAATAGAAATTGAGGTTCTTGACCTCGATCTTGGATTTGGCGGCTGCCTCTGTGGCGATCGTCATGTCTGGAGACAACATCTGGCTCATTTGTCCTCTCTGCGTCCGGTCAGGCTGCGCGCAAAGATGCTGAGCGCAAGAACCGTCAATGTGATGATGAGTGCACCGGTCCAGGCCAGTTGCTGCCATTCCTCATAGGGGCTGAGAGCGAACTGGAAGATGGTGACAGGCAGGCTGGCCATCGGCGCGTTGAGATTGCTCGACCAGAACTGGTTGTTGAGCGCGGTGAACAAGAGCGGCGCCGTCTCGCCGGAGATGCGGGCGATGGCCAGCAATATGCCGGTGACGATGCCCGACATCGCGGCGCGATAGGCAACCGAGCGGATGACCACCCAGCGCGGCGCCCCGATCGCGGTGCCGGCTTCGCGCAAGGCGTTGGGCACCAGGTTGAGCATGTCCTCCGTGGTGCGCACCACAACCGGGATGACCAGGATGGCAAGCGCTACGGCGCCGGCGATCGCCGAGAAAT
The DNA here is from genome assembly GCF_020164775.1 of Mesorhizobium sp. ES1-6. Classification (NCBI taxonomy): domain Bacteria; kingdom Pseudomonadati; phylum Pseudomonadota; class Alphaproteobacteria; order Hyphomicrobiales; family Phyllobacteriaceae; genus Mesorhizobium; species Mesorhizobium sp. ES1-6. Next base: position 610,170 of record NZ_JAIUGU010000003.1, on the reverse strand, counting down.
GCCCCATCGGCCGCACCATCAGTTCGTAGACGAATAGGCCGATGATGATCGACGGCGCAGACAGAAGGATGTCATTGATGAAGCGCACCACGGTGGTTAGCTTCGAAAAGCGGCCATATTCGGCCATGTAGGTGCCGGCCAGCACACCGATCGGCGTGCCGACGATGATGCCGATAATGGTCATCACGATGCTGCCGTAGATGGCGTTGAGCAGGCCGCCGGCATCGCCGGGCGGCGGCGTCATTTCCGTGAAGACCGCAAGATTGACGCCCGAGAGGCCCTTGTAGAGCAGAGCGCCAAGGATGAGCGCCAGCCAGGCAAGGCCGATGCCGGCGGCGATGACGCACAGCGTCATCATCACGCCATTTCTGCGTTTGCGGCTCTGGTGAAGCGATGCGGCTGTCGACATCGGTCAGGCTCCGGTGCGGGCGTCTATGCGCATCAGCATGTAGCGGGCGATGGCAAGGATGATGAAGGTGATGACGAACAGGATCAGGCCGAGCGCGACCAGCGAGGAGGTGTAGAGATCGCCGACGGCTTCGGTGAATTCGTTGGCGATGGTCGCCGAGATCGTCGTTGCCGGCGCGAACAGGGAGGTGCTGATCCGGTGCGCGTTGCCGATGACGAAGGTCACCGCCATCGTTTCACCGAGTGCGCGGCCAAGCGCGAGCATGACGCCGCCCATGATGCCGATGCGCGTGTAAGGAATGACGACGCGGCGCGTGACCTCCCAGGTCGTGCAGCCGATCCCGTAAGCCGATTCCTTCAGCACCGACGGCACCGTATCGAAGACGTCCTTGGTGATCGAGGTGATGAAAGGCAGGATCATGATGGCCAGGATCATCGCCGAGGTCAGCAGCCCGATACCGTAGGGGGGGCCGGCGAACAGGCTGCTGAGGCCCGGGACACCATGGAACACGGCGATGATGAAAGGCTGCACCGTCGTCTGCAGGAACGGTGCCAGCACGAACAGGCCCCAGATGCCGTAGATGATCGAGGGGATGCCGGCCAGCAATTCCACAGCCATGCCGATCGGGCGCCGCAGCGGGCGCGGGCAAAGCTCGGTGAGGAAGATGGCAATGCCGATGCCGAGCGGCACGGCTATCAGGATGGCGATCGCGGACGTGATGATGGTGCCATAGATCGGCGCCAGTGCACCGAATTTCTCCGTCACCGGGTTCCAGCTTTCGGTGGTCAGGAAGGAGAAGCCGAAGGTCGACAGCGCTTGCCAGGAACCGGCAAACAGCGAGATCGCAACACCGCCGAGCAGGACCAGCACCAATATCGCGGCGGCGCGGGTCATTCCATGGAAGATCGAATCGGTCAACGCGAACCGTCGAACGGTTGCATCGCGCGATCCTTTAACGGCTGGCAAGGCTTCCTGGACAGCGCTCATATCAAGCTCGGCTCTTTCAGGTTGATGAGAAAGGAGCGCCGCTGATGCGGCGCTCCTTCGAGAATATTACTCGCCGGCGTAGACGGGCTTGCCGTCGGCCTGGATGTCGGCCTTCCACGAAGCCTTGATCAAGTCGACGACGCTGTCGGGGATCGACACGTAGTCGAGCGCCTTGGCGGTTTCCTTGCCGTCCTTGTAGGCCCAGGCAAAGAACTTCAGCGCTTCGCCGGTGGCAGCGGCATCGTTCGGAGCCTTGTGGATCAGGACCCAGGTCGAAGCGGCGATCGGCCAGGTGGCGTCGCCGGGTTCGTTGGTGATGATGACGTTGAAGTTCTTGGCAGTCTTGAAGTCGGCGTTCGAAGCGGCGGCGCCGAAGGATTCGAGCGACGGCTCGACGACCTTGCCGGCGGCGTTCAGCATCTTGGAGTAGGAGAGATTGTTCTGCTTGGCATAGGCGTACTCGACATAGCCGATACCGCCGTCCGTCTGCTTGACGGTGTTGGCAACGCCTTCCGAACCCTTGGCGCCGACGCCCGTGGGCCATTCGACGGCGGTGTCCGAACCAACCTTTTCCTTCCAGTCCGGCGAGAGCTTCACCAGATAGTCGGTGAAGTTGAAGGTGGTGCCCGAGCCGTCCGAACGATGCACGACGGCGATCGCGGTCGACGGCAGCTTGAGGTCGGGGTTCAGCGCCTTGATCGCGGCATCATCCCAGGTGGTGATGGCGCCGAGATAGATCTGGGCAATCGTCTTGCCGTCGAGGACGAGTTCGCCCGGCTTGACGCCGGAAAGGTTGACGATCGGCACGATGCCGCCCATCACCATCGGGAACTGCACGAGGCCGTTCTTTTCCAGATCGGCGTCGGACATTGGCTTGTCGGTGGCGCCGAAGGTCACGGTCTTGGCGATGACCTGCTTGATGCCGCCGCCGGAGCCGATCGACTGATAGTTGAGGCCGATGCCGGTGTCCTTCTTGTAGGTGTCGGCCCATTTGGCGAACACCGGATAGATGAAGGTCGAGCCGGCGCCGGAAAGGTCAGCTGCCATTGCCGCGGAAAGGGTGAGGGTGGACGCCGCAGCCATTGCAATCGCAACGGCCGCCGAGCGGATGAAATGTCTCATGTGGCCTGCTCCTGTTCGGAAGATGGTCTCTCGGCGCCATTTCCTCCGGCGCCCGCTGAGGCCAATAGCCTTCGATTATAACAGTCGCATGACAGTTTCGTGTCAGCCCGGTAACGCGTCGCCGGCACCGGGAAAGGCGATGATGCCAGACGTTCGCCGAGCGAGCCGGGTTTACCGCCGGAATCAGGGGCTTGAGCCCGTCCGAGGTTAGGCAGCGCCCGCGATTCGACGGGACTTTCCAAAGCGAAGAAAATCCGGACGGGAGCGCGTTGCTCCAAGCCAGAGCGTATCATGGCCGGGCCATCGCCAAAAACAGGTCCGTTGGGGTAGAGTGACGCTGTTTCTTGCTGGCGGTCGCTGCTCCCGCCCGTAACCGAGAAGAGCGGATTCGATTTCGCCATTGTCCCGGCTGGTCACTGTCTTTGATATGGCGCGATCGCACCATAGTCATTGCACGCGGCGGTAGCGGCACATCCCCGCTGATTCCCTGGATTTGCCTCGTGAACCCGGCAATCCGAGCGACGCGGGTGCTATCCCGCGTTGCGATGGGCCTCGCGGCCGGCGCCGACCCAGCGCTCGACCTTCTCGAGCAGGGCCCTTGGGCTGATCGGCTTGGGCAGATAGTCGTCCATGCCTGCCTCCAGGCAGCGTTCGCGATCGCCCTTGAGCGCATGCGCGGTGACCCCGACGATCGGCACATGCGTGCCGGTCTCCTGCTCCAGCCGGCGGATCGCGGCCGTCGCTTCGAGACCGCTCATCTCCGGCATCGAGACATCCATCAGGATCATGCACGGATTGAGCTTGCCGAAGGCGTCCAGCGCCTTGCGGCCATTGCCGACGATCTCGAAACCATAGCCGGTCTCGCCGAGGATCTGGGTGAAGACCATCTGGTTCACCTCGTTGTCCTCGGCCACCAGTATATCCAGCCTGTGCCCGTCGCCGCCAATGGCGGGCAGCCTGGGCCGAACCGGCGGCGGCTGCAATTGCGCGCGCTGCTCGGACAGCGCCAGAGGCGGCGGCCGGGAAGCCTCGATCGTCTCGCCCGCCGACGATTGAACGGCCTGGCCGCCCGTGGTGTGGCGATGGCGCTGGATGGTCGCGACCAGCGTCTCCAGGAGCACCGAAGAACGCGCCGGCTTGATCAGCTGGGCGTCGATGCCGAGATCGCGGTAGCTGGTGTTGGCAAGCGACTGGTCGACCGAGGTCAGCATGATGATCGGCGTGTCGGCGAGGCCCTCGGTGTTGCGCACGATGCGCGCCATTTCGGCGCCGCTCATCCCGGGCATCTGGTAATCGAGCACGACGCAGTCGACCGGCACGCCATAGGCTGCCGCGGCGATCAGCACCTTGAGGCCTTCGGCGCCGCTTTCGGCCGCGCAGGAATCGAACGTCCACGAGGTCATCTGCTCGGTCAGGATGGCCCGGTTGACGGCATTGTCGTCGACGATCAGCACGCGTGCGCCGGTCACGTCCACCGGCGTGATGCGTTGCCCGTTCTGCTGCCCGGCCCCTGGCAGCGTCACCGTGAACCAGAAGGTCGACCCCTTGCCTTCGGCGCTCTCGACGCCGATGTCGCCGCCCATCAGGTCGACGAGCCGCGAGGTGATGGCAAGGCCAAGCCCGGTGCCCTCGTGGCGCCGTGTCGACGACGTGTCGACCTGGCTGAATTTCTCGAACACCAGTTTCAGTTTTTCCTCGGGGATGCCGATGCCGGTATCGGTGACCGAGATCGTCAGCCTGGTTCCCGTCGGAACCCGTTCGCCGGTCACATCGACCAGCACGTGGCCTTCATCGGTGAACTTCACCGCATTGCCGAGCAGGTTGGTGACGATCTGCCGGATACGGCCGACATCGCCGATGAACAGGCTTTCGAGCCGCGGCTCGATGCGCACGATGAGTTCGAGATCCTTTTCCTTGGCCCGTGTCGACACCAGCGTCGCCACGTCCTCGATCGCCTCGGCGAGATTGAAAGGCGCCGGGTCCAGCACCAACTGGCCGGCATCGATCTTGGAGAAATCCAGGATGTCGTTGATGATGGTGAGCAGCGCGTTGCCCGATTTGACGATGATGTCGGTGAACGTCTTCTGCTTCGGATCGAGATTGGATTTGGCGAGCAGCTCGGCCATCCCCAGCACGCCGTTCATCGGCGTGCGGATTTCGTGGCTCATATTGGCGAGGAATTCAGACTTGGCGCGGTCAGCGAGCACGGCGCGCTGGCGCGCCTCGCTGAGTTCAGCCTCGCGCTGCTTCAGTTCGGTGATGTCGGTGGTCGAACCGATCAGGTAGAGGGAACCGTCGGAGGCGATCATTGCGCCCTTGCGGGCGAACTGATGCCTGACGCTGCCGTCGGGCAGGCTCACCGTTTCTTCTATCTCCTGGGTCTCGCCGGTCCGCAGCACGGCGAGATCGCTGGCCACGAAGGCCTCGCCATCCGGCCCGAAAATCTCGACGTCGGTCTTGCCGATCGCCTCCTGCTTGCTGAAGCCGGTGAGATCGCACCAGCCCTTGTTGACATAGAACTGCCTGAGATCGGAGCGCTTGGCGTAGATCGACACTGGCACGTTGTCGATCAGGCTGCGGAACACCTCGTTCTCGCGCATGCTGTCTTCAAGCGCCCGCTCGCGCGCCTTGACGTCGGTGATGTCGGTGCTGGAGCCCACCAGATGCACAGATCCGTCCGTCGCCACGAGGCGGCTCTTGCGCGTCATCAACTGCCGCACCGTTCCGTCGCGATGGGTGACCGGCTCCTCGACCTCGCGCACATTGCCGTTCACCACGACATCGGTGTCGTCCTGGCTGAAGCCCTCCGCTTCCTCGCCGCTGAACAGCTGGCGATCGGTCTGGCCGATGACATCGTCCTTGGCGAGGCCGGTCAGCGCGCACCAGGCCTTGTTGACGAACTCGATGCTCAGATCCTGCGCCTTGATGAAGGCGGCCACCGGCAGTTCGTCCATGACGTGCCGGAAGAGATCGATCTGGCGCATCGAGTCGCGAAGCGCCGCCTCGCGGCTCTTGATCTCGGTGATGTCGACACGCACGCCGATGAACGTGCCGTCATCGGTGCGCATGTCGTAGACCTGGTACCAGCGGCCGTCGGCATTGAGGCGCTCATAGGATGAATTGGGCAGGCGATAGCGGGCGAGAATGCCATCCAACCAGGCATCGCGATCGGTGTCATAGAGCGCGTCGACCCGCGGATCGCCGCTCGAGCGGAAATAGCCGGCCGAATGACCGAGCGCGAGCGCGTCGCGGAAGGTGCGGCCGGGCTGCCATGCCGGCTTCAACGCCGGCAGCGTGTCCTGCAGCTTGTGGTTGGCGAAGACGAAATTGTCGTCACGGTCGTAGATGATCACGGCGGCCGGCAGCGATTCCAGCACGCTGGCGAGATGCTTGCGTGCGTCCTGCGCCTCGATCTCGCGCCGCTTCATGTCGGAAATGTCGAACAGAAAGCCGGCTACATAATTGCGGCCGCTCGCCATGCCGATGCGGTTCTTCCTGACGATACGCGAACGGTTGGCGCCGTCCGCCTCGAAGCTTTCTTCCACTTCGTACTGCCGCCCGCTGGCCAGCACGTCGCGTTCGCTGCTTTCAAACAGCGCGACTTCGGCCGGCCCGAGAAAATCGCCGCCCGCCTTGCCAAGCATGGCTCGCGGGGTCTGGCCGAACAACGACGCGAATGCTTCGTTGACGAAGACGAAGCGCAGATTGTCGTCCTTGACGAAGATCGGATCCTTGACGCCGTTGATCACCGCCTCCGCCAGCCGCGCCTTTTCCAACGCCTCGGCGAGTTCGGCCTCGCGGTCCTTCATGTCGGTGACATCGACATAGGAGATGAGGCGCTTGCCGGCGCCCAGCGGCGCCATCGACGAGATCAGCGTCCGGCCGTCATTGCGCGGGAACTGCCGCGATCCGGCCTTGCCGACTCTGATTTCGGCCTCCCGCTCGGCAATGTGCCGCTGCCATGCCGCGTCTTCGGAACCATACGGGTCGATGTCGCGGCTGGCTTCCATAAGGTCGCGGAAGCTGCACCCGATCTCGGCGCGCCGGGCATCGATCTGCCAGAAATCGTAAAAGGCACGGTTGATGATTTCGGTACGCATGTCGGCATCGACGACAAGGACGCCGATCGGCATCTGGTCGACCATGGTGCGCAGATCGGCGAAAGTCTCGGCGATCTTGGCATTGGCATTCTCGATCTCGGCGTCCCGGCGCTTGACCTCGGTGACCTCATAGTAGGTCAGCAGGCGTTTGCCTTCCGAAAGAGGCGTGACGGAGAACATCATGGTCCGCCCATCGGCGTGGACGAACTCCCGAGGCGCGACGGAACCGCCACGAATCTCCTCGATGCGCGCGGCGAGGTAGCGCTGCCATTGCTCTTCCTCGACATCGCCATAGATGCCGTTGCGGCGGTTTAGCTCCATCAACAGGCTGAACGGAGCGCCGACGCTGACGGTGCCGTCCGGGATCCTGGAAAGGTCGCGATAGGCCTTGTTGACGATCAATGTGTCGAGGCGAGCATCGAGCAACACGACGCCCATATGCATGGCATCCATCGTCCGCTCGAGATCGGCAAGATGCTGGGCGGGCTCGCCCCCCGCCGCCGGTCCCTGCCTTGGCTCCATGTCCTCGAAGGCGCTGGCCAGTGCCGTGACGTTGCGACCGATGCCGCGATAGCCGGCGAATTTTCCTTCATCGTCGAACCGTGGGAAACCCGACGTCAGCACCCAGCGGCAGTCGGCACGACCCCCCTTCAGCTCGTAGACGAAGTCGCGGAACGGCCGGCGTGCCTGCAGATCCTCCAGATGCGCCGACGCATCGCGGTTGCCCTTCAGGACCTGGCTGAGAAAATCGAAACGGAACCGGCCAAGCGCGGCAGCGGGATCGATACCCGTCGCCGCCTGGTAGCCTTGTGAAAGCCAGGAAAAGCGCAATTCTGCATCGGTTTCCCAAATCCAGTCCGAGCCCGCTTCAACGAGCTGGCGAAACGCGTCGATGTCCTCACGGGACGATTCATCGCCGCCGTGCACGGCTGCCTTGCCGGGCCCGCGCTTGCGGCGCGCGCCGATTGCTTCGTCCGCTTCCGCCATGCTGTCCCCACCCCGAAAATCAAGCCCGAACCCTCCCTCCGCGGTTCGTCGGCGGAATGTGCCGCAGAAGCATTAACGATCCGCTAACCTTAATGACGCAACCGGCCTATTCCTCCTGCGTTATTCCGCCCGGTTGTCGCATGGAGCAAGGCCGCGCTATAAGCAGGCCAGGGGTGTTGCTTATGTCTGGACGGATCGGGCCTTTTTTGCTGGGCATGGCGTTGCTTTTCGGCAGCGGTTGTTCGCGCAGCTATGACGGCACGGTGATTATCCCGCGGCCGCTCGACGCCAGGCGCTTCTGGGACCGGCCGCCGCCCAATGTCGACTACCAGCCTCAGATCGACAACGGTGCCTTTCCCGGGCCGCCGCAGCCACCTGGACAAGTATCCGAGCGCAAGGCCGGGAAGCCTGCCGTACACAGGCGATATCGAACCAGGGTATCACGGCCCTCGGCACCGCCGTCGGCGCCCGAGAAACAATTGGCATGCAGGAATGTGAGCGCGCCCGGCCAAAGGGTTCGCATGGTCTGCGATTAGTTACACGCCTCTCGCCGGAGTTGCTCTCCAGGCCCCGCCACAAGCTTCTGGGGGAGACCTGTCCCTAAAGCGACGCCGCGCCTTTTCTCGGTTCCTTTGCCCCGAGCTTGTCGAGCGCCAGCCGGACCTGGCGCAGATCGTCCTGCCAGCCGTCATCGCCGCCCATCGGGCTCTCCGACGCCGCCCGCTGCAGCCCGCGCGCCTCGGATTCGATCTTGCGCAATTCGGCGATTTTCTGATCGGACGTCAGCGCGCTGTCTTCGACGATCTCCAGAACCCTCATTTCCCTGAACGTGGCCATGGCGTTTCTCCTGCCTGATGTCGACCACAACGTTGGCAGCACGCCCCTGTTCCAGTTGGATCGTGGTTCCAGCAGGCGGGCGGCAGGTTTCATCGAGACGCCGCTGCAAAACGCTTGCCATCATTCAGCCGGAAAGAAGGCGGGACCGACAACGCGGACCGTTCGCTTGTCGGCCTCGATCGCCTGCAGCTGGGCGGCACCAGAAACCTCGGTATCCGATTTTGGGATTGCCGCGACGTCGCCGAGGTCCGGCTTGGGCTGAGGCAAGGGGATGATGGCGTTGGTCATGTTCGTCGGCGTCACCGTCCTCGCCCTCAGTTCCGCAACCCGCTGGTAATAACGCTTGACCTCGCAGGCCTTGAAATCGGCGTCGTCACGGTAGCGGAAAGCGGTCGGCAGTTCGGTATACGGCTTGCGCGTATCGAGCGACACCATGCTGTCGGTTTCCTGGCTGATATCGCTCAGCGTGTAGAGATCGACCGCCGGATCGTCGCAGATGTACCGGCATTGATCGGCCATTTCCTTCAGATCGCCGCTGCCGGCGAATTGCGACTTCGGCGCGGGGAAGAAATATCCATCCGACAGGCGGACACAAAACAGCATCGCATTGCCGCCCGAAATTGCCCCGGCCGCCGATTGAGTCTTCGATGCCGGGCGCTCCTGCCTGGCCTGCGATGAACAGCCGAGGGCCGCGAACCGCGCCTGCAGGCCTGAATTGTCCCGCCCGGAATTGGACGCGGCCGCGATCTGGCGTTGCACCTCTGTCCGGTTTCGAGCCAGGTCGGCGCAAGCGTTGAAGAAGCCGCCCGCCGCGCTTTGCGCCGTGCATTTGCGTTGCCTCTCCAGGCCCTGGATTGCAGCAAGCTGGCGGCGAAGCTGAGCCTGTGCCGGACTGACGCCTCCTCCGCGGCCCGCGGAGAGCAATTGGCTTTTGATCGCACCGCAACTGTCCGCATAGGAAGAGGTCGTGCCGAACGCAGAGGCAGCCACCATCGCCAGCGCGATCATCATGAAGACATAGAAACGGGTCATCTGAACGCCATGATCCTTGTTGCCGATAGTCCGGAACCACGCTCTTTCGACTTGGGAAAAATACCACTAAATGAGCAATACCTAATATTTTAAGACTATTGGCCGGAAGAGACTTCTATCTAGTGTAATATAGTCCCGCCTGTAAATTCGATATTACATTTTTATTTCAAGATTGAGACGACCCGGAAAACAACGGAGATAGGCCCGCAGGCCAAGGCCGACGCATCGGGCCATGCGACAAATCCTGCCTTACCGGCGTCCGGCCTTGAAACCTTTGCCCGGCCTGCAGCGTTGAAGGGCAGAGGAGAACGCAGATGTCGATCCACTTCACGGTATCGGAACTGACAAAAAACCTTTTTCACTCTCTAGGGCTGGATCACGAGCGGGCGCCACGGCCGCTCAATCCCGAGCAAAGCCTGTTGCTGGAGTGCTATCTGGCCGGGCAGATCCCGGAATCGGCCTGGACCGACTATGTCTTCGAGGCGCCGGATCTGGCACGGCATGCCGCGGTACGGCGGCTCAGCTATTGATCGGCGGCGATCAGGAGGAAGACGCCCGACCGGTTCTCCAGTTCACCCGAGCTGCCGGTACTCCGTGCAGGCGTTTTGGGCATACCGCTACGGTTTGGGCGAAACGAATTGCTGCGTGAACACGTTGCCGGCAATTCCTTGAGACAGCTTCGGCGATAAACTCAGCCGTGTGCAACTGGTGACGGCGGCAACGGCCGCATCGATGAACGACCTGCGCGCCTTTTCGTCGCCCGCCACCTTGGCGGCGGTCGCCCGCGGCGGACCGATCAAGGTCCCGTCGCGCTTGAAACTGAAGCTCAGCGTCACGGAGGAATTTCCGGCACCGGCAGGTGGTGTCCAGCACGACTGGATCGCTGCCCCGACATCAGCCATGGTGTTGAGCGTTGCGGCAGCCGATGTGCACACGAAACCTGCCGACATCACAGCCGCAATCATCAGTTTGGCAACGCGTTTCATCGCAAACCTCATCGTCACGAACAGCGCGGCAACCCGTGCGGACTGCTGGGATCGATGGTAGAGCCGGCATGGGCAATGGCAATATCCCTTGCCGAAAAGTTGTTCGAATGGGCCGACGGCAAAGCCGCCCTGGCGCCTGGCTGAGCCATATCCCGAAAAACAAAAAGGCCGGCATTGCGCCGACCTTTCCTTTCCGCCTCGATCATGCGCCAGTACATCCGTGGTCGCGGGTCGAAAGCGAATTGCCTCCAGTAGACAGCTTATTGGTAAACGAAACCTTAACGTGCCTGCTGTTCCATCGCGTCGGGCGGATAGCCGTGAAGGCCATCATCTTTTGCGACCGGACGGGCCTAGGCGACAGCCCTGAACTCGGCTTCCCGCATCGTCCCAACGCCGGCACATTCCGGGCACGCCAGGGTCTTTCCGGGGCAACCACCTTGATGCGTCCCTTGCGGGCAGCAATATCCTCTCGACGCACGCCATCTGGAGCAATCGAACACTTTGCCGCCGCCATGGCAGTGCGTGCATGTCACCTTCAAAACCGTCATTCCAGACTGTACCCGACCCAAAATCCGCGTCGCCGCGGAAGCTATCCCACAGCGCAAGTACCAGAGATCGCAGAGCTTTCAAGCGCCGCAGCCTGACTTAAATTGGGTAGATTCGAGAACAGAACGTCAGGGCTCTCGCAGGCATTGTGCGGTCCCGAGGCAAGCCCATGCCCGAGGCAAGCCCATGCAAGCACCCGCCCGAAGGAGTTCGACTGCCTGGAGATCAACGACCGTCGTTGTTTGGTACGCCCAAGGGGAATCGAACCCCTGTTCCCGCCGTGAGAGGGCGGTGTCCTGACCGCTAGACGATGGGCGCGCTCAAGAAGGGGCGATATAGGCTGGCGGCCGGCAAAAAGCAACTGGGCTTTCCAGACTTCGTGGACTTTGCCAAACCGCTCTGATCAGCCCTGCCGTTTCGGCTCGATCAGGTCCCACAGATTGCCAAGGAGGTCGGCGAAAACCGCCACGGTGCCATAGGGCTCGAAACGCGGTGCCTCGCGGAATTCGACGCCCTTGTCCAGCATCATTGCGTGGTCGCGGGCAAAGTCGTCGGTTTCGAGGAACAGGAAGACCCGGCCGCCGGTCTGGTTGCCGATGCTTTGCCTCTGCGTCTCGTCGGACGCCTCGGCAAGCAGCAGCCTGGCGCCCTGCCCGTTTGCCGGCGCCACCGTTACCCAGCGCTTGCCGCCACCGAGATCGACATCCTCGAGCAGCGCAAAGCCCAGCCGCCCGACATACCAGGAGATCGCATCGTCATAGTCGGCGACGACCAGCGCCACGGTGGCGACACGGCGATGTCCGGTGAAGCCGGTCATGTCAGCGGCAAACTTGTTTGCTGCATCGCCGCCCGCCTATTTGTTGCGGATCGCGAACTGGCCGAGCAGGCGGCGTTCGGCGAGATCGTAGAGGAAGATGGCGCGGCTGCCGTCGGCAAGCTCGGCATCGATCGAGAGACGATCACCCGACAGCGACTGGCTGACCACCCTGGCGCCGACCGGCAGCACGATATCGCCGCTGGCCGGGCCCGCCGGAGTCTGGATGTCGCCGGCCAGCGGCGGGGTCACCGACGGCGCCTTGCGGGCTTTGTAGACAATAGCGCCGATCACCACCATAAGAGCGACAAACAAAAGGCCGAGATTGATGACCATGAAGCGGATGAGCTTGCCGCGCAGTCTGTCGACCTCGGGATCGAGCGGCTTTTCCTGCTCTTCGTCGGCATCGGGCCGGGCCATGGCAAATATTCCGGAATGGTTTTTCGATGAGCGCTCATAGCGAAGAGGTCCCCGAATTGATAGAGGACCTGTTGACAGAGGCCGCGCCCACCGTGCTGGTCACGGGCGCGGACGCGGCCGGCCAACGCCTCGACCAGTGGCTGGCATCAGCCCTTGGCCCGGACATGTCGCGCAGTCGCGTGCAGATGCTGATCAGGCAAGGCGCCGTCGCCATTGACGGCAAGCGGGTCGACGAAACCAAGCGCAAGATGAACGCCGGCGAAAGCGTGTCGGTCGTCATGCCGGAACCGGAGCCGGCACAGCCCCAGGGCGAGAACATTGCGCTCGACGTGCTCTACGAGGACGACGAACTGATCGTCATCAACAAGCCGGCGGGGCTTGTTGTGCACCCTGGCGCCGGCAATTGGACCGGCACGCTGGTCAATGCGCTGATCCACCATTGCGGCGACAGCCTGTCCGGGATTGGCGGGGTACGCCGGCCGGGGATCGTTCATCGCCTCGACAAGGAGACCAGCGGCGTCATGGTGGTCGCCAAGACCGACCGCGCCCACAAGGCGCTGTCGGAGGCCTTCGCCGACCACGGCCTGACCGGCGACCTCGAACGCGCCTACCTGGCGCTGGTCTGGGGCATACCGCAGAGACCGACCGGAACAATCGATGCGCCGCTTGGCCGCGCCGCCGACCGTATCCGCCGCGCCGTCGTGCCGGAAGGCCGCGACGACGCACGCCACGCCGTCACCCGCTTTGCCGTGCAGGAACGTTTCGGCGAAGACCAGCGGGAGTTCGCCACCGCAAGCCTGGTCGAATGCCGGCTCGAAACCGGCCGCACCCACCAGATCCGCGTCCACATGGCCCATATCGGCCATCCCGTCGTCGGCGACCCGGATTACGGCCAGGCCTTCCGCACCAAGGCAAACAGGCTGCCCGACCCCCTGAAAAGCCAGGTCAAGGCATTTTCCCGGCAAGCTTTGCACGCCTGGCTCCTTGCATTTCGGCACCCCACTACCCATCTAACGATGAGGTTCGAGGCGCCGATACCGGGGGACATGGAGGAACTCGTCGGCGGCTTCCGCAAACTCTGAACCTGCCATCAAAAAACCTGAGTGGCATTGTTCACTTCAACGTGACACACTGTTTCGTGTTGAACAAATGGCTGTCTTTTCTGGTTTTGTTCCTGTATAAGTTCTGATGTCGCGAGCGAGCCTTTTGGTGCTCGCGTCACATGCCCGCCGCGTTTCGGGGGCATCACTCCAATAGAGAGGGGGCGCTATCATGGCCCAGTCATTACCCAGTATCGTTTCCGGCGAAGGCGGCCTCAGCCGCTATCTGGAAGAAATCCGCCGCTTTCCCATGCTTCAGCCGCAGGAAGAGTACATGCTCGCCAAGCGTTATGCCGAGCATGAAGACACCACGGCCGCTCACAAGCTCGTCACCAGCCATTTGCGGCTCGTCGCCAAGATCGCCATGGGCTATCGCGGCTACGGCCTGCCGATCGGCGAGGTGATCTCGGAAGGCAATGTAGGCCTGATGCAGGCCGTCAAGAAATTCGAACCCGAGCGTGGCTTCCGCCTCGCCACCTATGCCATGTGGTGGATCAAGGCCTCGATCCAGGAATACATCCTGCGCTCGTGGAGCCTGGTCAAGATGGGAACGACCGCCAACCAGAAGCGTCTGTTCTTCAATCTCCGCAAGGTGAAGGGCAAGATCCAGGCGCTGGACGACGGCGACTTGAAGCCCGACCAGATCGCCGAGATCGCCACGCGGCTGAACGTTTCCGAGGCCGAAGTGGTGTCGATGAACCGCCGCCTGTCCGGCGACGCCTCGCTCAACGCGCCGATCCGGGCGACGGAAGGCGAGTCCGGCGAATGGCAGGACTGGCTGGTCGACGACCACGAAAGCCAGGAAGAGATGCTGATCGAGCAGGACGAGCTGGAAAACCGGCGCGGCATGCTGTCGGGCGCTCTGGCCGTGCTCAACGACCGCGAGCGGCGCATCTTCGAGGCGCGTCGCCTCGCCGAGGAGCCGCTGACCCTGGAAGAACTGTCGGCCGAGTTCGACATCAGCCGCGAGCGCGTTCGCCAGATCGAGGTGCGCGCCTTCGAGAAGGTGCAGGATGCCGTCAAGGCCGCCGCCAAGCGCCAGATGCAGGCGCTGCGCACCATCGAGGCGCAACCGGCGGCTTAAAGCCGGCTTCGGCCAGGACATATCAGGGCGGCGTCAGGAAACTGGCGCCGCCTTTTTGTTTGGCGAAGCCGACGACACAGCCCTTTCTCCCCGTCACTCTACGGGGAGAAATGTCCGGCAGGACAATGAGGGGCGGCGCTGAGGTTGCGAGGTTCTTGCCAGAGCAACAGCACATGCCGGACATCATCATGAACGCTGGCTCCGCCCCTCAACCGGCTGCGCCACCTTCTCCCCGTATAGTGACGGGAGAAGGAACTAAACCTCACAACCCATCCAGCGGAAATTTCAGATATCGCCGGCCATTGGCTTCCGGCTCCGGCAGCCGCCCGCCATTCATGTTGACCTGCAACGCATGCAGGATCAGCCGCGGCATCGGCAATGTGCGGTCGCGCGCCTCGCGCAGGGCAACGAACTCGGCCTCGGTGCGTGCGGCGACGAGATGGACGTTGGTGGATTTCTGTATCGCCACGGTACTTTCCCACAGTGGCTCGCGGCCACTGGCCTGGTAATCGTGGCCGACGAAGACGCGCGTCTCGTCGGGCAGAGCCAGTATATCCTGGATCGAGCGCCAGAGCCGCGTGGCGCTGCCGCCGGGAAAATCCGTCCTCGCCGTACCGCTGTCGGGCATGAAAACCGTGTCATGCACGAAGGCCGCATCCCCGACCACATAGCTGATCGACGCCAGCGTATGCCCGGGCGAAAACAGCACCTTGACCGGAAGGGTTCCGATCCGGAACATCTCGCCCTCGGCGAACAACCTGTCCCACTGCGCGCCGTCGGCGGGAAAATCCGGCCAGTTGTAGATGACCTTCCACAGCGCCTGGACGTCGACGATCCTGTCGCCGATCGCCATCGGGGCTCCGGTCTTCTGTTTCAGGTAATGCGCCGCCGAGAAATGGTCGGCGTGGGGATGGGTATCGAGAATCCACTCCAGCTCCAGCCCGTTTTCCCCAATGAAATCGAGCAAGCCATCCGCGCTCTTCGTACTC
Source organism: Mesorhizobium sp. ES1-6 (assembly GCF_020164775.1). Classification (NCBI taxonomy): domain Bacteria; kingdom Pseudomonadati; phylum Pseudomonadota; class Alphaproteobacteria; order Hyphomicrobiales; family Phyllobacteriaceae; genus Mesorhizobium; species Mesorhizobium sp. ES1-6. Next base: position 594,757 of record NZ_JAIUGU010000003.1, on the reverse strand, counting down.
GTCGCGCCGGATTTTTCATCGAAGTCGAGGATAGGGTCGATGATGGCGCATCGGTTCGTCGCGGGATCGGCAACGATATACTGGATGGCCCCAGTCGGCTTGTCATGGAAGCCGCTGACCTGCGGCTTCGCCAAAGCTATATCCACGTCCGGCTTCCCCAAGCTTTCCCGGCAGGAAGGATTTTCTCCGCCGGCACCCCACCGGAGCATGGTTGTCCGCCCCGGCGAATCAGTCAAGCATGACTTGGCCCACAGGAGCGGAAAACCCGAAAACCGTTCCGGCGCGCTGGCTTCAGGCGGAAGGCTGCTTGGTCTTCCTGAGATAGGGCAGGATGGTGTCGTAGGCGCCGAAGCGCTTGATCGCATCCTCGTTGGAAACGGCGGCGGTGATGATGACGTCCTCGCCCTGCTTCCAGTTCGCCGGCGTCGCCACTTGGTGCTTGGCGGTGAGCTGCATGGAATCGACCGCGCGCAGGATCTCGTCGAAGTTGCGCCCCGTCGTCATCGGATAGGTCAGCACCAGCTTGATCTTCTTGTCCGGTCCAATGACGTAGACCGAGCGCACGGTGGCGTTGTCGGCGGGCGTGCGGCCTTCCGAGGTCTCACCGGCGCCGCCTGGCAGCATGTCATAGAGCTTGGCGACCTTGAGGTCCTTGTCGCCGATCAGCGGATAATGCACGGAATGGCCGGTCGCCGTCTTGATGTCGTCCTGCCATTTGCCATGGCTTTCGACCGGGTCGACCGAAATGCCGATGATCTTGACGTTGCGCTTCTTGAACTCGCCCTCGAGCCCCGCCATCGTGCCAAGCTCGGTCGTGCAGACCGGCGTGAAATTCTTCGGATGGCTAAACAGGATCGCCCAGCCGTCGCCGATCCAGTCATGGAATTTGATGGCTCCCTGCGTCGTCTCGGCGGTGAAGTCCGGCGCGATATCGTTGATACGAAGACTCATGACCTATCCCTACCCCTTGTGAAATGTAGCCGGCATTCTTCAGCCGCCCGGCCCCGGCGCCTAGTCGTAGCACCGCAGCATGACGGATTAAAAGCTGGAGATGACGGCTATTCGGCCGGCGGGTAAAAATTTTTCGCCGCCGCCGGGATCGAGGCGAAAAATAAGGCGTGATCTCGGGCAGGAGACAAACGGCGGGGATCGGCGAGGCTTCAGGCCTTGTTGATTGCCAGCGTCGCCGTCAGATCCTCCATGCGCTGCGCCAGGGCGCCAAGCGCGTTGGTCAGCACGCTGTCGCTCTTGTCGGCCTTGGTCAACGCCTCGTCGCGCGTCTTGCGCAGGGTCAGCACTTCGCTTTCCATGCCCTTGACGCGCTTCTGCAGCTCGGAAAGCTCGTCCATCACCATGATGCCGGCCATGACGGTCAGCCGCTGGTCGCCGATCTCGCCAAAAGAATCCTTCAAATGCGAAACGTAGCGGTCGAAGCGCTCGGCGAGATCGATCAGATGCTCTTCCTGGCCCTCGTCGCAGGCCATGCGGTACTGCTTGCCGTCGATTGAAACCGTGACCTGTGCCATCGGGCCAGCTCCTATCTGTCCAACACGGCGCGGATGGTTTCCATCGCGGTCACCAGCCGTCGCGAGACTTCCTTGTTGGCGTCTTCCAGGCGTTCGGCGCGGGCTTCGGAATTGTCGAGCTCCTGCGCCAGCCGCGAGCGATCGGCATTCATCCGCTGCACCTCGGCCTCGGCTTCCGAATAGTCGCGTTCATGCTCGAGCTTGGCCGCGACGGCGTTTTCCAGCCCCTCGATGGCCTTGCTCAGCCTGGCGATCACTTCCTTGAGCGTGGTTTCCCCGGTCATGGCCTTCGTCCTGTGCCCTGCCCATCACCGAATCGTTCGCGTTCAGAACGCGTTATGTCGGAAACATTAGGCACCGGGTGAAGGCGACGTCAACAAAGCTCTCGCGACTGTCCCCCGCTAACGCTAAAGTAGGCCCGCCGACGGCATCACAAGACCGGCAAATCTGCACCCGATTTGTTGACTAAAAGCCCGCGCCTGCTATGTGTCGCGCACCCTTTTCAAGGGCTCTCCCAAGCCCGCAAACCCCCACCTCGGAGGAACCATGACGTCGCGTGAACAACATGACCGGATGGCCAATGCGATCCGCTTTCTCTCCATGGACGCCGTCGAGAAGGCTCAGTCCGGCCATCCCGGCCTGCCCATGGGCTGCGCCGACATCGCCACGGTGCTGTTCACGCGCTTCCTGAAATACGACCCCAAGACCCCGCACTGGGCCGATCGTGACCGCTTCATCCTGTCGGCCGGCCATGGTTCGATGCTGCTCTATTCGCTGCTGCATCTGACCGGCTACGAAGACATGACCATCGACCAGATCAAGCACTTCCGCCAGTTGGGCTCGAAGACCGCCGGCCATCCCGAATATGGCCACGCCACCGGCATCGAGACCACGACCGGCCCGCTCGGCCAGGGCCTCGCCAATTCGGTCGGTTTCGCGCTCGGCGAGCGCATCATGAACGCCGCCTTCGGCAACGACCTTGTCGACCACTACACCTATGTGCTGGCCGGCGACGGCTGCCTGATGGAAGGTGTCTCCCAGGAAGCCATCGCGCTTGCCGGCCACCTCAAGCTCAACAAGCTGATCGTCTTCTGGGACAACAACAACATCTCGATCGACGGCCCGGTGTCGCTGGCCGACAACACCGACCAGGTTGCCCGCTTCCAGGCCTCCGGCTGGAACGCCAGCCATATCGACGGCACCGATCCCGAAGCGATTGCCTACGCCATCGAGGCGGCGCGCCATTCCGACAAGCCGACGATGATCGCCTGCAAGACGACCATCGGCTTCGGCGCCCCGACCAAGGCCGGCACCAACAAGGCGCACGGTTCGCCGCTCGGCGCCGACGAGATCGCCGGCGCGCGCAAGTTCTTCAACTGGGACTCGCCGCCCTTCGAAATCCCCGCCGACATTCTCGACGCCTGGCGTACCGCCGGCAAGGCCGGCGCCAAGCCGCGCACCGACTGGGAAGGCCGCCTCGCCAAGGCCGATCCGAAGCTGAAGGCCGAGTTCGAGCGCCGCCTTGCCGGCAAGCTGCCGGCAAATTTCGACGCCGTCATCGCCGACTACAAGAAGAAGCTCTCGGCCGACAAGCCGAAGGTCGCCACCCGCAAATCCTCGGAAATGGCGCTGGAGGTCATCAACGGCGCTGTGCCCGAGACCATCGGCGGCTCGGCCGACCTGACCGGCTCCAACAACACCAAGACCAGCCAGACCAAGAACATCACGCCGGACGACTACGGCCAGCGCTATGTCCATTACGGCATCCGCGAGCATGGCATGGCGGCCGCGATCAACGGCTTGACGCTGCATGGCGGCCTCATCGCCTATGGCGGCACCTTCATGTGCTTCTCCGATTACGCTCGTCCATCGATGCGGCTTGCCTCGCTGATGGGCATCCGCTCGATCTTCGTCATGACCCATGATTCCATTGGTCTGGGCGAAGACGGCCCGACCCACCAGCCGGTCGAGCACATGGCGGCATTGCGCGCCATCCCCAACCACAATGTCTTCCGTCCGGCCGACGCGGTGGAAACCGCCGAATGCTGGCAGATCGCGCTCGAATCCGAAAAGACGCCGTCCACCCTGGCGCTGACCCGGCAGAACCTGCCGACCGTGCGCACCGAGTTCACCGAAAAGAACCTCAGCAGCCAGGGCGCCTATGAACTCGCCGCCGCCAGCGGTGAAGCCACGGTGACGATCTTCGCCACCGGTTCCGAGGTAGAGATCGCGCTCGGCGCCCGCGACCTCCTGGAGAAGCATGGCCATCCGACCCGTGTCGTCTCGGTGCCTTGCTTCGAACTGTTCGACAAGCAGAGCGAGGCCTACCGCAAGAAGACGATCGGCAACGCGCCGGTCAAGATGGCGATCGAGGCCGGCATCCGCCAGGGTTGGGATCATCTCATCGGCTCGGACGGGATCTTCATCGGCATGACCGGCTTCGGCGCCTCGGGCACCATCGAGCAGCTCTATCCGCATTTCGGCATCACCGCCGATGCGGCCGCCAAGGCGGCGGAAGCCCGCCTGCACGGCAAATAAGGGCTGGTTCCCACGCCGTGGCGTCGCCCCGGGCGACGTCCCGGGCCTGGACCAACCTAATCGATTTAATCCATGCCCTCGATGGCTGGATTCTTCGCCCGTCCGCCGCTATGAAGCTGCGGACCAATCATCTGCCTTCCAGCTCCCAGGGAGAGAACAATGACCGTCAGAGTTGCCATCAACGGATTTGGCCGCATCGGCCGCAACATCCTGCGCGCCATCCATGAGTCCGGCCGCAAGGATATCGATGTCGTCGCCGTCAACGATCTCGGCCCGGTCGAGACCAACGCCCATCTGCTGCGCTACGACAGCGTGCACGGCCGCTTCCCGCATGAAGTGTCGGTTTCCGGCGACCAGATCACCGTCGGCAAGGAAAAATTCAAGGTCACCGCGATCAAGGATCCGACCCAGTTGCCGTGGAAGGAACTCGGCGTCGACATCGCGCTCGAATGCACCGGCATCTTCACCGCCCGCGACAAGGCCGCCGCGCACCTGACCGCCGGCGCCAAGCGCGTGCTGGTCTCGGCGCCCGCCGACGGCGCTGACTTGACCGTCGTCTACGGCATCAACCACGACAAGCTGACCAAGGACCACATCGTCATCTCGAACGCGTCCTGCACCACAAACTGTCTGGCGCCGCTGGCGGCCGTCCTGCACGAGACGGTCGGCATCGAAAAGGGCATGATGACGACGATCCATTCCTACACGGGCGACCAGCCGACGCTGGACACCATGCACAAGGATCTCTACCGCGCCCGCGCCGCCGCCCTGTCGCAGATTCCGACCTCGACCGGCGCCGCCAAGGCCATCGGCCTCGTCCTGCCCGACCTCAAGGGCAAGCTCGACGGTATCTCGATCCGCGTGCCGACGCCGAACGTCTCGGTCGTCGACTTCAAGTTCATCGCCAAGCGCTCGACCACCGTGCAGGAGATCAACGAAGCGGTCATCGCTGCTTCCAACGGCAAGCTGAAGGGTATCCTCGGCGTCACCCATCATCCGAACGTGTCGATCGACTTCAACCACGATCCGCGCTCTTCGATCCTGGCGCTCGACCAGACCAAGGTGATGGACGGCAACTTCGTCTCGGTGCTGTCGTGGTACGACAATGAGTGGGGCTTCTCCAACCGCATGGGCGACACCGCGGTCGCGTTCGGCAAGACCATCGCCTGATTCAGGATCCGTCTTCTCGACACTTGAAACGCCCGGCTTCGTCCGGGCGTTTTCGTTTGCCGAAGCAGCAACGCGAAAGTCAGCGGCGCGGGGCAAAAAACCACCCTCCCGCCTTGCACTGGTCACGCCTTCGCCCCACTCTCCCGTAAAGCCAGCAGGCAGAGGAATTCGAGGGGCAAATCACGGATGGAGCATGCGATCTATCTCGTTACGCTGGTCGGCACGGCGCTGGTTGTCGCCGCCGCGTTTTCGAGCCTGATCGCCTTCCGCTTTGGCGCGCCCCTCCTGCTCCTGTTTCTGTGCATCGGGCTCGCCACCGGAACCGACGGCCTCGGCATTCAGTTCGACAATGCCCGTATCGCCTATTTTGCCGGCTCACTGGCGCTGGCGGTCATCCTGTTCGATTCTGGCTTCGGCACGCCGCTCAACGCCTTGCGGCAGGCGGCCGGGCCGGCCCTGTCGCTGGCGACCTTCGGCGTGCTTCTCACCACCGGACTGTTCGGCGCCGCCGCCTACTATCTGCTCGACCTCAGCTGGCTGGAATCCTTCCTGCTCGGCGCCGCTGTCGCCTCGACCGACGCGGCGGCGGTGTTCTTCCTGCTGCGCGCCGGCGAGATCAATCTGCGCGAGCGCGTGCGCTCCACGCTCGAGGTGGAATCCGGCACCAACGATCCGATCGCCATCTTCCTGACCATCACGCTGGTCGAGATCATCGCCGCCCACGCCAATCCCGAAGCCAATGTCCTGGTCACCAATCTGATCCTCGGCTTCCTCGTCAACATGGGCCTCGGCGCCATCGTCGGCGCGCTTGGCGGCCTCGCCATCGTGCGCTTGGTCGATCGGCTCAACCTCGACCATGGCCTGCTGCCGATCTTCGTGCTGACCCTGTCGCTGATGGTCTTTGCCGCCGCCGGCGCGATTGGCGGCTCCGGCTTCCTGGCGGTCTATATAGCCGGCCTGATCGCCGGCAATTCCGACATCCGCGCCGTCACCATTCTGAAGCGCTTCCAGGACGGCATGTCGTGGCTGGCGCAGATCATCATGTTCCTCATCCTCGGCCTGTTCGCGACGCCCTCGCAATTTCCGGCGATCATGGTGCCTGCGATAGCGCTTGGCCTGTTCCTGATGTTCGTCGCCCGCCCTGTCGCCGTGTGGCTCTGCCTGATCCCATTCCGCCTGCCGCGTCCCGAAGTCGCCTTCGTCTCCTGGGTCGGCCTGCGCGGCGCCGTATCCATCCTGCTCGCCATCACGCCACTGCTCGGAGGGCTGGAGAACGGCCGCACCATCTTCAACGCCGCCTTCATCATCGTTCTGGTGTCACTGGTCATCCAGGGCTGGACCGTCGGCCCGCTGGCGCGTCGCCTCGGCCTGATCGTGCCGGCGCGGCTCGGGCCGCTGGACAAGGTCGAGCTGGAACTGCCCGGCTCCGCCCATCACGAACTCCTTGCCTATCGTGTCGCGCCGGGCAGCCCCGTGGCGCGCGGCGAGCGCATCCCGCGCTGGGCGCGGCCCTCGCTGGTGCTGCGTGACGGCCGCTCGATGCGTTTCCAGGACATGGGCCGGCTCGCAGCCGGCGATCAGGTCTACATCTTCGTGCCCGACCGCTATCCGCGCCTGCTCGACAAGCTGTTCGCCAGCCGGGCGGTCGTCGACCCGGAGGATGCCGATTTCTTTGGCGCCTTCGCCGTCGACCCGGCTCGCTCCGCCGCCGAACTGGAAGCCGCCTACGCGCCCGGTCTCACCGAGGCCGAGCAGAAACAAACCGTCGGCGCGCTGGTCACGGCGCGGCTCGGCGGCCATGCCGAATATGCCGACCGCGTGCTGCTCGGCCCGATCGAACTGATTGTGCGCGACGTCGACGACAAGGGCAAAATCACCGGGCTCGGCCTGTCCTTCGAGCCGACCGCGCCGGTGGCACGCGTGCCTGTCTTCCTCAGCGCCGGCGAGATGGGCGACCGACTGAGTGCCTTTATCCGCAACTGGCGCAAGCCGGCCGAGGCGCGGGTGACGACAGGGACGGAGGTCCCCGAGCCTGCGGTCGAGAAGGCATCGACCGAAAGCTGACAGGACGATCGTTTACACAGCCTGGCATATGCCGGTTGGTCTTCACGGACTATGTTCCCGCCCGTCTCAAATTTCGCATCCGACCCCAGCCAAAGCCTTGCATCGTCATTGATGCGAGGTATGGTCCCGGCGATTTCTAATGCATGTCGCCCAAAAGTGACCTCGGTTTGGGAGAACGACATGCATCAAAACAACGATCTGAAGCGCGTCGCATGAATCGGCTTCGGCGCGACACGCTTTAAGGGAAAGGGACCAGCATGGCTGCCTTCAAGACTCTGGACGATATCGGCAACATCAGCGGCAAGCGCGTGCTGGTTCGCGTCGACCTCAACGTTCCCGTCGCCGACGGCAAGGTCACCGACGCCACCCGCATCGAGCGCATCGCGCCGACCATCGCCGAATTGTCCGGCAAGGGCGCCAAGGTCATCCTGCTTGCCCATTTCGGCCGACCCAAGGATGGCCCCTCGCCCGAATTCTCGCTGGAGCCGATCGCCAAAGCCACCGCGCAGGTGCTCGGCCGCCCCGTCGGCTTCGCCTCGGATTGCGTCGGCGACACGGCGGGCAGCGCTGTCGCCGCCATGGACAAGGGCGACGTGCTGCTCTTGGAAAACACCCGCTTCTACAAGGCCGAGGAGAAGAACGACCCCGCCTTTACCGAACGGCTCGCCGCCAATGGCGACATCTTCGTCAACGACGCCTTTTCAGCGGCCCACCGGGCGCACGCCTCGACGGAAGGCCTGGCGCGCCTGTTGCCCTCCTTTGCCGGCCGCACCATGCAGGCCGAACTCGAAGCGCTGGAGAAGGGTCTGGGCAATCCGGTGCGTCCGGTCGTCGCCATTGTCGGCGGCGCCAAGGTCTCGACCAAGATCGACCTGTTGATGAACCTGGTGAAGAAGGTCGACGCGCTGGTCATCGGCGGCGGCATGGCCAACACCTTCCTCGCCGCGCGCGGCACAGATGTCGGCAAGTCGCTGTGCGAGCATGACCTTGCCCCGACCGCCAAGCAGATCATGATCGAGGCGGCCGAGGCCGGCTGCGCCATCATCCTGCCGGTTGACGGGGTCGTCGCCAGGGAATTCAAGGCGGGTGCGGCCTGCGAGACCGTCGCCATCTCCGACGTGCCGGCCGATGGCATGATCCTCGATGTCGGCGAAAAGACCGTGACGACGATCGGCGAATGGATCGACCGCGCCGCGACGCTGGTCTGGAACGGTCCGCTCGGCGCCTTCGAGATCGAGCCGTTCGACCATGCGACGGTGGCGGCGGCCAAGCACGCGGCGGCGCGCACCAAGGCCGGCAAACTGGTCTCCGTCGCCGGCGGCGGCGACACGGTGGCCGCCCTCAACCACGCCGGTGTCGCCGACGATTTTACTTATGTCTCGACCGCCGGCGGCGCCTTCCTGGAGTGGATGGAAGGCAAGCCGTTGCCCGGCGTCGACGTGCTGAAGCGCTGAGGCGTTCGGCAGCCAAGGCAGACGGTCCGATCAACTCAAGTAGAGCCGGCGGCAGCGCCGGCGACTTTCAATCGATTCGAGCTTCCCGGCGCCATTCCTTTGGCGGTAGAGTTCCGTTAAGCGCGGAACAGACCCTTGAGGAGAAGCAAAATGAGCGAACGTCTCGAAGACATTGCCGCCGCGATCGTGGCCAACGGCAAAGGCCTGCTGGCCGCCGACGAAAGCTCCGGCACCATCAAGAAGCGCTTCGACGTCATCGGGGTCGAATCGACCGCCGACAGCCGCCGCGACTATCGCGAGATGATGTTCCGCGCCAAGGACGCGATGACCAAGTACATTTCCGGCGTCATCCTCTATGACGAGACCATCCGCCAGAATGCCGCCGACGGTACGCCGCTGGTCGATATCATCAAGGCGGCGGGCGCCATCCCCGGCATCAAGGTCGATGCCGGCGCCAAGCCGCTGGCCGGCTTTCCCGGTGACACCATCACCGAAGGCCTCGACGGCCTGCGCGAGCGCCTTGCCGACTATTATAAACTCGGCGCCCGCTTCGCCAAATGGCGCGCGGTGATCGACATCGACACCGCCAAGGGCGTGCCGTCGGCGACCTCCATCGGTTCCAACACCCACGCGCTGGCCCGCTACGCCGCCCTTTGCCAGGAAGCCGGCATCGTGCCGATCGTCGAACCGGAAGTGCTGATGGACGGCGCCCATTCGATCGACACGTGCTACGAGATCAGCAAGATGACTTTGCTTAAGCTCTACAACGAGCTCTACGCGGCACGCGTGGTTCTGGAAGGCACGATTTTGAAACCCAACATGGTGCTGTCGGGCAAGAAGTCGGGCACGGTGGACAGTCCCGAAAAGGTCGCCGAAATGACCATAAAACTGTTCCGCGAGACGGTGCCGGCGGCGGTGCCGGGCATCGCCTTCCTCTCCGGCGGCCAGGAGGACGAGGAGGCGACCGCCAACCTCAACGCCATCAACGCCATCGGTCCGCATCCGTGGAAGCTGACCTTCTCCTATGGCCGCGCGCTGCAGGCCGCGCCGCAGAAGGCCTGGAGCGGCAAGGCCTCGAACATCGCCGCCGGCCAGGCCGCCTTCACCCACCGCGCCCACATGAATTATCTGGCCGCGCTCGGAAAATGGCAGCCGGCCTTGGAGACCGCCGCCTGAGCCCAGCCTCTCTTTTCGCATCCGGACCCGGGCCATGTGCCCGGGTTTTGTTTGCAGCACCCAAGGATTGGGCCAGAGCTTGGGATAGCGCCCGACCATCCTTATGTCCTCTCCGGTGTTTTCGGCGGCGATGTCGGATTACGCCCATCCCGAACGTCCTTGGGGGTGATCGACAGGGAGAGGCATATGCATCGCAACAAGGTCGTTTCGCGTGAAGACTGGTTTCAGGCGCACAAGGCCCATCTGGCCCGGGAGAAGGAACTGACCCGGCTTCGCGAGCGTGTCGCGGCGGAGCGGCGTGAATTGCCTTGGCTGAAGATCCGGAAGGACTATGTCTTCGAGACGGAGCAGGGACCGAGGAAGCTGGCCGATCTCTTCGCCGGCCGCAGCCAGTTGATCGTCTACCATTTCGTGTTCGCGCCGGGCTCGACGCATCACTGTGAGAGCTGTGCCTTCGTCGCCGACCACATCGATGGGGCCAACCAGCACCTCAGGCATCATGACGTGTCGCTTGTCGTGATCGCGCGCGCGCCGCTCGCCGAGCTGCTGCCTTACAAGCAGCGCATGGGCTGGAAATTCGACTGGATGTCATCCTACGCCTCGGATTTCAACTTCGACATGCAGGTGTCCTTCACCGACCGGCAGCTCGCGTCGGGCGAAGCTGTCTACAATTTCGAAACACCTGTCACGACGTCGAAGGACCTGCCCGGCACCACCGTCTTCTACAGGGACGAGACCGGCGACATTTTCCTGACCTTCATGTCGCGCGCTCGCGGCAGCGAGCAGCTCATCGGCGCTTATCAATATCTCGACATGGCGCCGAAAGGCCGGGACGAACCCGGTCCCTACAGGACATCGATGGATTGGGTACGACTACACGACGAGTACGAAAACAGGTCGCGGTCTGGCGGCGCATGACCGAAGGTCATCTCCGGGTGATGCAGCAATCCGTTCACCCCGGCCGCAACATGCGCTAAGGCTGCCGCTGGTCATTTTACGGTTAGCCCATGCGTTTCCCGACCGTCCTCACCTGGCTCGCTTTCCCCGTCTATGTCTGGCAGGGGTTGGGCGTGCGTCGCCGCACTTCGCGCATGCTGCCGGCGCAGGGACCGGTCATGCATGAGATCGCGGGCAAGGCCCCGGTGATCTCGCTGCTGGTGCTGGGTGATTCCTCCGCCGCCTCGGTCGGCATCGGCAATTCCGAAAACGGCCTTGCCGCGCAGCTCGCCACGCTGATTGCGCAGCGCACCGGCAGCGCCGTGCGCTGGCGCGCCGCCGGCTTCAATTCGGCGACATCGGGCCAGATCCGCGACCATGTGCTGCCCAACCTGTCGGCCGATCCGTGGACACATATCGTGCTCGCCATCGGCACCAACGACACCAAGAATTTCCATTCCGTGCCGCGCTTCAAGAAGGAGTTCGGCGGCCTGCTCTACGCGTTGCGCGCCAAATGGCCGGAGGCGCGCGTTGTCTGGTCGCCGGTGCTGGAGTTCACGCGGGCGCCGGCCATGCCGTCGCTGCTCGGCGAGATTCTCGAAATCCGTGCCACAGCGATGAACCGGATGGGTGAACGGCTGTGCCTGGAACGCGGCGCGGTGCCGGCGCCACGCCTGCCGATCACCAATCCCGAAGCCGGTTTTGCCTCCGACGGGTTTCATGCCTCGGAGGCCGGCTACCGGGCCTGGGCCGAGCATCTCGTCGGCCCCGTGCTTGGAGACTGAAAGCCGACGGTAGGTGCTGGCCTATGTCAGATGCCCGAGCACGGCCGCCAGCGAGATCGCTGCCATGGCGAGCAATGCCAATTTCCAGAAATCGCCGCGACGCTTGAGCCCGGGCCAGCCGAGCGGCTTGATCAACTGGATGACCATGAACCCGACGATGACAAGGGCGAGGAGTTTCGTCATGCCGCCTTTGACCAGCAACGCCGCCACCTGTCAAAGCGGTTCGTTCGGTCTCCGGAAAGAAAAGGCGCCGCGATCCCGAACCGGGACGCGGCGCCGCTTAACCGCGCAGCGATCTACTTCAGCGGCTTGAGGCCGGCCTCGATCGAAGCACGCTTCGGTTCGAGGAAGGGCGGCAGGGCGAGGCTTTCCCCCAGCGTTTCCAGCGGCTCGTCGGCGGTGAACCCCGGCCCGTCGGTGGCGATCTCGAACAGGATGCCGTTCGGCTCGCGGAAATAGAGCGAGCGGAAATAGTAGCGCTCGACCTCGCCGCTCGACGGCAGCCGGAATTCCGCCAGGCGCGCCGTCCATTGATGCAGCGTCTCCTGGTCGGGCGCCCTGAAGGCGACGTGGTGAACCGCACCGGCGCCCTGCCTTGCGGGTGCCAGCCCAGGCTGCACGGCGACATGAAGCTCCGCCGCCGGCCCGCCCGCGCCCATTTCGAAGACGTGGACCTGGCCCTCGCCGTCGGGCGAGGCATAGTCGCGTATCTTGCGCATGTTCATCACTTTGGTCAGCACCGCCTCGGTGTTGGTGATGTCGGGGACACTGATGACGATCGGCCCGAGTCCGCGGATCTGATGCTCGGCCGGCACCGGGCTTTGCGCCCAGGGATGGCTGCCGCCCTTTCCGCCATCGCTGACGAGCCGCAGCCGCTGGCCTTCGGGGTCCTCGAAATCCAGCGATTTGTAGCCGCCGATATCGGCAATCTCTCCTGTCACGACGCCTTCGCTGGCAAGGTGCTGCTTCCACCAGGCAAGGCTCTCCTCGCCGCCGACCCTGAGGCTGGTCCGCGCGATGCTGTGCGTGCCGCGCCGTTCGCGGCCGATTGGCCAATCGAAGAAAGTCAGGTCGGTGCCCGGCGTTGCCTCGCCGTCGGCATAAAAGAGGTGATAGGCCGAGGTATCGTCCTGGTTTACCGTCTTCTTGACCAGCCGCAGGCCCAGTACCTTGGTGTAGAAATGAAGATTGCCGGGCGCATTGGCCGTGATGGCAGTCAGATGGTGGAGCCCTGTCAGTTGCATGCTCATGGTCGTCTCCCTTGTTTTTGGGGAAGAATTTTCTCCCTTCATATCAGAACTCCGGTCACGCCGCTGAAGGCCGCTTATCCCGACAGTCCGTCATGCCAGGATGAACAATACGAGCTCGATTAGCTCTCCGTGAGTGAACAATCCGCGAGCGCTTGCCGCGTCACGACAGGAACGGAACTGCCATCGCTGGAGCTGACATCCTCCTGACAGACTGCTGTCAGGAGGGGTATGCGATACTGCCTCCAGTTAGAGAGAGGAGACAGGTCATGAACGGTTACACCATTCTGCGTGGCATGCAGCACTATGTCGGCAAGATCCGCACGATGCGCAACGAGATCCGCACCCAGCGGTTCATGAACGCGCTGCCCGCCGACATTCGCAAGGATATCGGCTGGCCCGACATGTATGCCGAGCGTCGCCATCACGGCAATTGAGGCAGAATTTTCAAGCCGGCGGTTGGAGGCTGATCCGTCAGCACCCAGATATCAGGTCCGGCGCGCGAGGGATGGAGCGAGCTCATGCCCGACAGCAAGACAATCGGCTTTCTTTTCATCGAGGGTTTCGCCGACTGGGAATATGGGCTGCTGGCGGCCTCGGCGGTTGAATGGTTCGAGGCCCGGGCGGTGTCCTTGACGCCTGGCGGCAAGCCGGTGACCGGAATCAGCGGCTTTCGACTAACGCCGGACCGCTCGGCCAGCGTTGATGAGAATGCCGATCTCGATGCTATCGCCGTCATCGGTTCCGACCAATGGGCGGCGAAGGCCGCGCCGGATGTCGCTGGATTGCTAAGCGCCGTCGCAACGCGCGACGGTGTGGTCGGCGGCATCTGCGCCGGGACGCTGGCCCTGGCCCGCGCCGGCCTTTTCGAGAACGCCAGGCACACCAGCAACGGCCGTGACTGGATCAACCGCCACGAAGCCGGCTATGCCGGCGACGGCAATTATCAGGACGTACCGCATGCCGTGGCCGATGGCAAAATCGTGTCCGCGCCGGGTTTGGCGCCCGGCACCTTTGCCCTTGCCTTTTTGCAATCGCTCTATCCCGAAAAAAGCAGCGATCTCGCGCGGATGCGGGCGCTGTTCGCCAAGGAATATGCTGAAGCCTCCTGACAGTATGCTGTCAGGAACGGCGTGCGATGGTGACAATGCGCATGGCCGGCCGAGAGGACGATCGATGAAAAGCTGGAACGACAGGCTGAACACGCCTGGTATCAATGGCGTGAAACCAACGCCGCGCACGATGGGCGACGTCGTCGAGGGCCAGCCGATGCTGGTGCCGACCGCGCGCCAGGTCGATGATTTCATCCGCTCGATCCCCGAAGGCGTCGAAATGGATGTTCGCGCGCTGCGCACCGCGCTGGCCGTCGAGCATGGCGCCGAAGTGACATGCCCGGTCACGATAGGCTATCATCTGCGCACGGTTGCCGAAGCCGCCAACGAGGATCTTGAGTGCGGCATGACGCTGAGCGACGTCGCCCCCTTCTGGCGCGTGCTCGATGAGAAGACGCCGACAACGAGGAAATTGTCCTTTGGCGCGGAATTCGTTGCCGCGCAGCGCAAGCGCGAAGGGCTGAAACCATAATGCATGCCGTTTGGAAGTGGATCCGGTCCGGGAGCCACGGCATGCATAGGGAAAACACTGGGGAAGCAAACGATGCGCCGCGCCGACAGGCTCTTTCAGATCGTGCAGCATCTGCGTGGTGGCCGTCTGGTCACCGCCCAGAAGCTCGGCACATGGCTCGAGGTTTCCGAGCGAACGATCTATCGCGACATAGCCGACCTGCAGTCGACCGGAGTGCCGATCGACGGGGAGGCTGGCGTTGGCTACATGATGAGGGAGGGTTTCGACCTTCCGCCGCTGATGTTCACGCGTGACGAGATCGTGGCGCTGGTCGCCGGCGCCCGCATGGTGCGCGCCTTCGGCGGTGCCGCCATGGCGCGCGCCGCCGACGAGGCGCTGGTCAAGATCGGTGCCGTGTTGCCCGACGCCGAGAAGGACCGCATCGCCCGCACCGAGATCCATACGCCGATGTGGGTGGTCAGCGACGCCGCCCGCGAGGCGATCGACCTGATCGAACGCGCGGTTGAAAAGCGCCAGGTGCTGACCATCGACTATTCCGACGAAGCCGGCCGCGGTACCGCGCGCGACATCAGGCCGCTCGGCCTGTGGTTCTGGGGCAAGGTGTGGACGCTGGTCGCGTGGTGCGAGATGCGCGATGATTTTCGCGCTTTCCGCATCGACCGCATCGCCTCGGTTGTCATCGCCGGCCGCATCTTCAAGCCGGAACGCGGCAAGCAGCTCGCCGATTTCTACCGGGCGGTGGAGCGCAGCGAGGACTACGGCATGGCGCCGGACCGCGCGGCGCGAAGCTGAGATTTGCCGGATCGCACAAAAAAGCCCGCTCGAAGCGGGCTTTTTTGTCGAACAGGCGAAAAACAGCCTATTCCTCGTCGTCCGTATCGGTGTCCTTCGACTTGAGCGCCGACAGCTTGGCGAAGACGGCGTTGGCGTCGAGCTCCGCGTCCTCGTCCTTCGGCTTCTCCGGCGCCGGCACCAACCGCTCGGTCAATGCCGCCGGCAGCAGCGTGTCGCCGACCGGCTGCGCCTGTTCGCGGCCACGCGAGGCGCGGTTTACTTCCATGTCGAGGTCGATCTGCGAGGCGAGACCCAGCGTCACCGGGTCCATCGGCTGCAGATTGGCTGAATTCCAATGCTTGCGTTCGCGGATCTGCTCGATCGTCGACTTGGTGGTGCCGACGAGGCGCGAAATCTGCGCGTCCTTGAGTTCGGGATGATTGCGCACCAGCCACAGAATGGCGTTGGGCCGGTCCTGGCGCTTCGACAGCGGCGTGTAACGCGGGCCCTTGCGCTTGGATTCCGGCACCCGCACCTTGGGGTCGGAAAGCTTCAGGCGCTGGTTCGGGTCCTTCTCGGCGCGCGCGATCTCGTCGCGCGTCAGCTGCCCGGTCATGATCGGGTCCATGCCCTTGATGCCTTGCGCCGATTCGCCGTCGGCGATCGCCTTGACCTCGAGCGGATGCAGCCCGCAGAACTGCGCGATCTGCTCGAAGGAGAGCGCGGTGTTGTCGACCAGCCAGACGGCGGTCGCCTTGGGCATCAGCAGCGTATTGGCCATGTGCAAAAATCCTTCTCGTTCGCCCGCGTTCCCGCGCGGGCGGTGGTTTAGAGCCACCAAAATGGGAAATTCGCGGCCTGTATAACCGTTCCCTGCCTGCTTCGCAACGTTTTTGGATACACCCGCCTGAAACCGCGCACCGGTCGCTAGCGGAATGGCTCCGTGCCCTTGAGCAGCGCGACAAGCTGGCTCTGTTGGCGTGTTCCGGTCTTGGCGAATATCCGTTCGAGATAGGTTCGCCCGGTCTTTACGGTGATGTTGGCGCTTGCCGCCGCCTCCATCAGGGTTCGCCCTTGCGAAAGCGCCGAAGCCAGGCGCGCCTCGGCTGGCGTCAGGTCGAACAGTCCGGCGAGCAGCGTTGGCGACGGCACCATGGAACTGGCGTTCACCGCCGTCGCCGCGACCAGGATGTCGGCACCCGAGAATATCTCGTGTGCGGAACGGCGCAGCGGCAGAACATGAAGGATCAGTGGCGCCCTGTCGGCCGCGGCCGGAACCGGGATGGACCGTACCGAGGGTTCGGTTTCCCCGCGCGCGGCCAGGACGGCCTGCTGAAACAGGCGATTGGCATCAGCATCGGCGATTGCCATGCCGCCAAAAGCGACCGGCAGGAAGATCGAGCCCATGCTCTCGAACAGCGAATTGGCGGCGAGCACATACCCCCTCGACGAGAGAATGGCCGCCGGCAGCCCCATGGCGGTCATGACGGCAACGGTTCCCTTGGCGCGCTCCAGACCAAGCCGCGCGGCGATCAGGCTGGCGCGCGCCATGGCGGGCCGCAGACTATCGAGCACATCGAAACTCGCCGCGTCGTAGCGACCCTCGCCAAGCCTTCGCTGGAAGACAAAGATCGCCAGTTCGCCACTCGGCATCGGGATCGCGGTACAGGTATGCGCGCCGATGCCAAGCGCGCGCAGGCGGACCCGGATCGGGTCGTTCTCGATTTCCTCGGCTGTCAGGAAACCCTCGACATCGACGAAGCTCGCCGGCTGCACCGCGCACATGCGCGAGACCGCCGTGGAGAACTGCAGCGTATCGCCCAGAAGGAATTCGTTCAGCAACTCCTGCAGCAGCGGCACCGTCCTTCCGCGTACCGGCTGCTCATCGGCAAACAGGAACACGGCGCCACCCACCGATGCGGAGACGCTATTTATGCCTTCCAGCACCTCCGGCCATAGGTCCGGAACGAAAGCAGCCTCGTAGATCTTGTCGTTAAGATCATCCAACATGGGCGTGGAAGCCTCTGGCGATGCCTGTCTGCCGGCGTGATGACCACGCCCTCACGCAGCCGCCGGTCCCCGCGCGGCAAGATGCCATGTTGAAAACAGAGGTCAAGCCGCCTGATGCTTGACAGGGATGACAGTGGCTCAAGCCGACTACCCCCAAAAGACAAAACCCGCCGGACAGGGTCCAGCGGGCTCGGAACCGGCGACGACAAGCGTGCGCGGCGGCTCTGCATTGCGACCCCTGCCTTGCGGCGGGGTCGCGCTTGCAATCAGATCGCCTGGCGGGCGATCCGTTCGATGTCGGCGCGGTTGATGCCGAGGTCGCTGAGCTGACGTGCGTTGAGGCGGTTCAACTCGCGAACGGTCTCGTTGTACATGCGCCAGTTACGGAAAGCGCGGATCGGGTTCATGGTAGTCCTCCTGAATTGGGTTCGTTTCGATGTTGCTTAAATAGTGATCATCGATGAGGACTTGAACGGCTGATTTTGCATGGCAATGATGCAAATGCTGCATTGCACCATTAAGCTTCTGTTCATCTTGTGGGCAGGGGACGACGGGCGCTGAACCCGGCCGTGTGGAGATTCAGGTCAGGCCGAGCCGAGAATGGTGGCTTCCGAGAACCGGAGCGGAGTGTACTTAAAATACGTGAGCACCGGCCTACGCCGGCCGAAGCCTTATCTTACTCCCTCGCCACTATCATGAATGCTGCGGCCGGCGAAGGCCGGAAGCGCAAGAGGCCGCCTTTCGCAGGCCGGCCTCGCCTGAATATCGGCACGGCCTAGCCCACGTCGAGCACGATCTTGCCGATATGATCCCCGTCCTCCATCCGCTCGTGCGCGCGCCAGGCATCGGTGAGCGGGTAGATCATGTCCATGACCGGCGCCACCTTGCGGGTGCCCAGCAGGGGCCACACCTGCGCCTCCAGCGCCGCCGCGATCGCCGCCTTGAATTCGACGGTGCGCGGCCTCAGCGTCGAACCCGTATGGGTCAGCCGCTTGACCATGATCTTGGAAAAGTCGGCGCTCGCCACAGCGCCAGCCTGGACGGCGATCTGCACGATACGGCCCTCGACCGCCGCGGCCTCGTAATTTCGCTGGACATAATCGCCGCCGACCATGTCGAGGATGACATTGGCGCCCCGGCCTTCGGTCGCCTCCTTGACGGCGGCGACGAAATCCTGCTCGCGATAGTTGATTGCCCGGTCGGCGCCGAGTTTCAGGCAGGCGTCGCACTTCTCCTTGCTGCCGGCGGTGGAGATGACATAGGCGCCGAAGGCCGAGGCAAGCTGGATCGCCGTGGTGCCGATGCCCGACGAGCCACCATGCACCAGCAGCGTCTCACCCTTCTTCAGCCCGCCCCGCTCGAACACATTGTGCCAGACGGTGAAGTAGTTTTCCGGCACCGCCGCCGCCTCGGTGTGGGTGAAGCCGGCCGGCAGCGGCAACACGCTGCCGGCATGCACCTTGACATATTCGGCATAGGCGCCGCCGGGCGTGAGCGCGCAGACCCGCTCCCCGATGCGCCAGCGCGATATCTCGTCGCCAAGGGCCGCCACCTCACCCGATGCTTCGAGACCCGGCAGGTCCGATGCGCCGGGCGGTGGCGGATAGGCGCCCTTGCGCTGCTGGACGTCGGGCCGGTTGACGCCGGCGGCATGCACCTTGATCAGGATTTCGCCGGGGCCGGGCAGCGGCACGTCGCGCGTCTCCGGCTTCAATACCCGCGGCCCGCCCGGTTCCGAGATCGCGATCGCCGTCATCCGTGCCGGAATTTTCTGTCCGCTCGCCATGAAGTTTCCCGTCTTTCCTCGCCAGCTTTTACCGGCTGTTTGCATCGACACCCCTGCCCTATGTATGCTGATTGCCAAATCAGGCAAATGGCCAATCTGGTCTGGCGGAGGAGGAGCGACGATGGCGATCTTCGACGACGAACCCAAGAAAAAGGCACGCCCGCACGAGATCGGGCAGGATCTGTCGCTGCTGTCCGTCGATGAATTGTCCGAGCGCATCGGTATTCTGCGCGACGAGATCGCCCGGCTCGAGGCCGAACGCAAGACCAAGGACAACACCAAGTCGGCCGCCGAGGCGCTGTTCCGCCGCGGATAATTGCTGACGTGGCCGTCCGCCGCCGAAAAGCCCGAATGCGACTGTCTTCAAACCTGCGTCCCTCCCAGCCCTCAGCCGGATCAAAAAATGCTCGCAGCCTACAGACCGATCCTTTCCCTGCTTCGCGGCACAGCCTTCCTTCTGGCGGCATCGGGACTGCACGGGCTGCTGTTGCCGCTGCGCGGTCAGGTGGAAGGGTTCTCGACCGCTTCGCTCGGCCTGATGGGCACGGCCTGGGCCGGCGGCTTCGTCACCGGCTGTTTCTTCGCGCCGCGCATCGTGCGCCGTGCCGGGCATGTGCGCGCCTTCGGTGCCTTTGCCGCGTCCGGCGCCATCGTGGCGTTGCTGACCGGCCTGGTCATCGATGAATATGTCTGGATCCTGCTGCGCGCCTTCACCGGTTTCACCATGGCCGGCGCCTTCATGGTCATCGAGAGCTGGCTGAACGAGAAGGCCACCAACGAAAACCGCGGCACCGTCTTCGGCCTCTATATGATGGTCACCTATGCCTCGATCATGGGCGGCCAGATGATCGTCGCCGGCGGCGACGTGAAATCGGCGTCGCTGTTCATGATCACGGGGATCCTGTTCTGCCTGTCGCTGATCCCGACCGCCGTGTCGACGGCATCGCATCCCAAGCCGCTGCAGGACGTCAAGCTCGACGTCAAGGGGCTCTACGCCAACTCGCCGGTGTCGGCGATCGCCTGCCTCCTGATCGGCATCGCCAACGGCGCCTGGGGCACGCTTGGCGCGGTCTACGGCGCCCGTATCGGCATTTCCACGGCCGAGATCGCCTTGATGATGAGCCTGGTGGTCGTCGCCGGGGCCGCAATGCAGCTTCCGGCCGGGCGCCTCTCCGACAAGACCGACCGGCGCTTCGTGCTGGCCGGTGCCGCCTTCGGTGCAGCGCTGTTCGCGCTCCTGATCTTCCTGTTCGAACCGCGTTCCGGCGTCTTCGTCATCGTCTTCACCGCCGCCTACGGCGCTTTCGCCTACACGCTCTATTCGATCGCCGTGGCGCATGCCAACGATCACGCGCGGTCGGAGGATTTCGTCAAGGTGTCCGGAGGTCTGCTGCTGCTTTACGGCTTCGGCACCATGATCGGCCCTTTGCTGGCCGCCGCCCTGATGAGCTGGATGCGCCCGGAAGGCCTGTTCCTGGCCACCGCCTTCGCGCATCTGTCGCTGGCGGGGTACACGCTGCTGCGCATCAGCCGCCGCGCGCCGGTGCCGATCGAGGATCGCGATGCCTTCAAGACACAGCCGGCCGACCGCTCGGTGACCCCAGAAGCATTGCGGCTCGATCCGAGAAGAAAAGCAGAAGCAAACAGTTGAGATTTGAAAAACTTTGCCTCACAAATGAGGCATGATGTTTTCCGACGCCTTCATGGCGATCGCCGATCCCAATCGGCGCCATCTTCTGGAAGAACTTCGACGCGGTCCGAAGACCGTCAACGAGTTGGCATCCGGGTTGCCCGTCTCACGCCCGGCCGTGTCGCAGCATCTGAAAGTGTTGCTCGACGCTGGATTGGTCAACGCCAAGGCTGAAGGCACAAGGCGTGTCTATACGGTGAGCAACGCGGGTTTCCTGAAACTCAACATCTGGCTCGATCAATTCTGGGAAGCCTGACCGTTTTCTGGCCGCGGTGCTCGCCCGCCCGGTCAGGATTGCGAATTCACGAAGGCGCCGAGCGCATCGAGCAGCTCGCCCGTTCCATGCTCGCGCGTGGCTGACGTGTCATGGCCGTCGAAGAAGGCGCCCTGCTCGGTCATCACCAGCCGCGTGCCACCGTTTTCCGCGACAAATTCGATGGTCGCCAGCGACACCGAGACGCGGGTTTCGCCAAACAGCAGCTCATAGCTGTAGACGATGCGCTGGTCCGGCACGATGTCCTGATAGACCGCGTTGAAGAAATGCATCTGTTCATCGCTCGGGCAGCCGGCATTGACCTCCTTGCCGCCGACACGGAAGTCCATTTCGTGCCGGCTTGGCGCCGGGTCATGGGGATCGACGAACCAGCGCCGCTTGGCATCCGGGTCGCTGAAGGCGGAGAAGACCTTCGCCGGCGCCACCGGATAACTCCGCTCGACGACAAAGGTGGAATGGACAACGGATCGTTGGCTCACTGAACTCTCCTTCATGTTTCGTCCTTGGTCTCGGCCAGGAAATCGCCGAGCCGATCCAGCCGGCGCTCCCAGGAGAGGCGCCGCTCGTTGATCCAGTGCTCGGCCGCTCGCAGCGCCTTCGGTTCGATCTGGCAGGTGCGTACGCGCCCGACCTTTTGCGTGCGCACGAGGCCGCTCGCCTCCAGCAGATTGAGGTGCTGGACGACCGCCGACAGCGACATCGCCAGCGGCTCGGCCAACTGGCTCACCGAGGCGGGGCCGCGAGACAGCCGGTCGACCATCTGCCGCCGCGCCGGATCGGCGAGCGCCTGGAACATCAGGTCGAGCTGCGTGGGATCGTGCAGCATCGCGGTCAGCCGTTGTTGTAGGGGAAGAGCTTGAAGTAGGGCTGCGCCTCCTCGATCACCCTGGTGAAGGCGGTGCGCTGCATCAGCCGGTCGTGATAGCGCTTCACGGCGGGATATTTGTCGCCGAACGGCTCGACCTTGTTGGCATAGAAGAGCGCCGGAGACGCCGCGCAATCGGCCATGGTGAAGGCATCGCCCACGGCCCATTCCCTCGACCGCATCTCCTGCTCGATGATGGCGTAGGAATTGCGCAACTGGCCGCGCGCCTGTTCGACGCCGAATGGATCGGTCTTGTCCAGCGGCCGCAACCTGTCGCCGACGATCTTCTGCATCGGCTCCTGCACATAGAAATCATAGAAGCGGTCGGCCTGGCGGATCGCCAACGCAAGGTCGATGTCGGCGGGCACGAGGTCGACCGGTCCCGGATAGTGCGCGGCCAGATACTCCACGACAATGGTCGATTCCAGCACCGTGCGGTCGCGTGCATCGTCGCGCAGCGCCGGCATCTTGCCGGTCGGCGAAATCTTCAGGAAGGCCGCTCGCGACCGCTCATCGCCGAGATCGACGATGACGGGCGCAAAGGGCGTGGCGTTCTCATAGAGCGCGATCAGCGGCTTCCAGCAGAAAGAGGCCAGCGGATGGAAATGCAGCGTCAGGGACATTATTGGACTCGTCTGTTTCCGTGGCAACACTGAAGCATTCACTTAACTATTGCGGTGAGCCTCGCTCGTCAAGGCTCACCCGGCAAGTCTCATCCGGCAGATCTCACCCGGCAGATCTCAACTGGATCGGACGTGGTCGACGATGGCCGCTTCCATCTCGGGCCAGTCATCCGCGTGCAGTTCGTGACCACCGCCCTCGACACGAAGGAGTTTCGCGCCCGCAATAGCCTGGGCCAAGGCCTCGCCATGCTCGACCGGAAAGATCGGATCCGACGTGCCGTGGATGACCAGAAGCGGCGCCGCTATTTCGTGCAGGCGGCCCTTCCACTCGTCACTGCCCTTGAGCATGAAATGATTGGTTGCGCTAAGGAAGCCGCCGGACCTGGCATAATCCCGTTCGATGAACGCTCTCGTCGCGGCCTCGTCGAACGGATGGGCGGTGCTGGCGATCGCCCGCGCATCACTGACCATGAAGTCTATGACCTCCCGGCGGCCGGCCCAGTCGACTTTGGCGCCAGCGGCCGAATGTTCCAGATAGGCATCGGTCGTTTGTGGCAGGTGTGACGTGTCGATCCCCACGGGCGAACTGCTGATCACGGTCAGCGACGCGACGCGCAAGGGGTGCCTGAGCGCGACGCGCTGCGCGATCATGCCGCCCATCGACATGCCCGCGACATGCGCCTTGCCGACCCCGTGGCTGTCGAGAACGGCAATCGCGTCGTCGGCCATGTCGTCGAAACTATAAGGCGGCTGGCCCACCGGATATTTGGTCGACCGGCCGGTGTCGCGATTGTCATAGCGGATCACATACAGGCCAGCATTCGCCAGGTTCCGGCAGAAGGCCTCCGGCCACCAAAGCATCGAAGCCATGGCCCCCATGATCAACAGCAGCGCGGGATCCGCCGGATCGCCAAACGCTTCGGATACGATCTCGGGACGGTCTTTGCTCGTCATTTCGTGGTCCTCCTCTTCTGCTTGCATTTTGCAATCGGTTGCACGATAATAAAACCGATACGATAATGCAACTGGTTTTGCGGAGAGAATCGAATGCCCCTCGATCGCCGGTCCGGCTGCCCGATCAATCTCTCGCTCGAGGTGTTCGGCGACCGTTGGAGCCTGATCATCCTGCGCGACATGATTTTCGGCGGCAGGCGCCATTTTCGCGAGCTGCTCAACGGCTCGATCGAAGGCATTGCTTCCAACATCCTCGCCGACCGGCTGAAGCGGCTGATGGAGCTCGGTATGCTGACCAAGGCCGACGACCCCAGCCACAAGCAGAAGGCGATCTACAGCCTGACCGAGATGGCCATCACGCTGGTGCCCATCCTGGCTCATCTCGGCGCCTGGGGCCGCATCTGGCTGCCGACCAGCGAGGAACTCTCGATCCGCGCCGAACTCCTGGAAAAGGGCGGACCGCCCATGTGGGAGAAATTCATGGACGAGTTGCGCCATGAGCATCTCGGCACCCCCGTCGACACAGCGCCCGGCCCTTCTGTCCGCGCGACGCTGCAGGCCGCCTATCAGGCGGTGGTTGCCGCGAAGGCCCTCAACGCCAGCCCGGCCGCCTGACCAACTATTTTCCCCGTTGAAAGGCCGGCTCTGCTACAAGGGGCCAAAATCACACTTGACGGGATTGGATAGACTCTTGGTTGAGAACTCTAGGGACACTGCCCGCGCGCGTGCCGATCTGCGCTTCAAGAAGCAGGAAGAGGCGGCTACGGTTCGTCAAAAAGCCATGGCCGAATATGTCGCGGAGAGCGACGCCCGCAAGGCCAAGACCGACAAGCTGCGGGCGCTGCGGCTCGCCAAGGAAGCCGAAGATCTGGCCAACACGCCTGCCGCGCCTGCCAAGAAGCCGGCCCGCGCCAAGAAAAAGTAACGCCCACCTCTCCGGCAATTTTCCTCACCCTCAATCGAACGATCGTGACGCCATCCGACAGGCGCGCCTTCGTCCCGCTGCTTCACAGGAAGCAATTTCAACCGAAACCGGGATAGCCTTATCAGGCCGACAGCCCATGATCGGGCTGTTCAACAGGAGATTGCCATGACCGCGCTGTCGCTCGAAAAAGCCATCGAGATCATCAATGCAGCCTTCGCCAGGGGCGCCGATCTCAAGCTCAAGCCGCTCGGCGTCTCGGTGCTCGACGCCGGCGGACATCTGGTCGCCTTCCAGCGCCAGGACGGCGCTTCGTTCCTGCGCCCGCAAATGTCGGCCGGCAAGGCCTATGGCGCGCTGGCCATCGGCATGGGCTCGCGCAAGGTCGAGGCCTTCGCCAAGGAGCGCCCGCATCTGGTTGCCGGCATTTCCGACGTGTCGGGGGGACGCGTGCTGCCGGTCGTCGGCGGCGTGTTGATCCGCGACAAGGCCGGTTCCGTCATCGGCGCCGTCGGCATTTCCGGCGACACGTCCGACAATGACGAGGCGGCCGCGATCGCCGGCATCGAAGCCGCCGGTTTCACCGCCGATCCGGGCTGAACCTCAGTTCAAATTGATGTCGCGACTGGCCGACCGCATCGATACCGCGAATCCCGCCAGCACGTCGAACAGCGCGATGATCGTCAGCGTGAAGAAGATGGAGTGCGCGGCACCCTTCACCAGCAGGAACTCGACCAGGAAAGCGACGAAGACCAGCGTCGACAGGAGATGATCCATGATCGAGGCGCTCGTCGTGCGCGCCGACTTCACCATCTCGAGGAACAGGAAGATCAGGCCGATCAGCACGATCAGATCGCCGAGCGTCATCGAGAACACCCCGCCCGACATCATCCTGAACGAGAAGATCTCGCTCGCCCATGGATCGTCGCCGCCGCCGAATATTCCAAGCAGGCCGAGATTGTAGAGCACGAAAGGCACGATCAAAAGCGGGACGGCACCGAACATCTGGCGTCTCCATATGGGGGCACCCTCTGTAAAAGACGCCACGGGCACGGCGTCAAGATTTTTCGTGCGTGGCCGCAAACACGGTCGGAGACCGGATGCAACAACCATGTCAGCCGGGTGCGGAGCAAAGCAGCCTGCCCGCGCGCTGCCGCCCAACGCAAAAAGACCGGCCAGAGGCCGGTCTTTTGTAACTCCACCGCTCGGGGAAAGCTGGTCTCAGCTTTCCTTGGGCGTCAGCACCTGGCGACCGCGATACATGCCGGTCTTCAGGTCGATGTGGTGCGGGCGGCGCATTTCGCCGGAATTCTTGTCCTCGACATAGGTCGGGGCCTTGAGGGCGTCGGCCGAGCGGCGCATGCCGCGCTTGGACGGAGAGGTTTTGCGTTTCGGAACGGCCATGGATATGCTCCACTACATGGTCAAAAGCCCCGCCCGCCCTCGTGAAAGGGCCATGTCGGGGCCTAAATCTGAGAAAGTCGGGTGCCTATACACGCCTGACACCGTTTTGGCCAGCGCTGCGGTGAATCTTTTTTGTACCGGCTAGTCGAGACAGCCGACATAGGCGCCTGACCGGCCGGCGCGCCGTTCGATCAAATTGGCGAGCCGTCTGAGGCCGGGCCCGGGTTTTGCCGGATTGCGGGCGATCGGATTGGGCAGCGTGACGGCGAGAAGCGCCGCCTGCCGTCTGGACAGCTGCTTTGCCGGAATGCCGAAATGGTGCTGGGCCGCCGCCTCGATGCCGTAGATGCCCGGCCCCCACTCGGCAATGTTGAGATAGATTTCCATGATGCGCCGTTTCGACATCACCGCGTCGAAATAGACGGCCAGCGGCAGTTCGACGACCTTGCGCACGCTGCCCAGCGGCCGCGACCAGAGGAAGAGGTTCTTCACCGTCTGCATGGTGATGGTCGAGGCGCCGCGCGTCGCCTCGCCGGCCAGCGCATCGTCGACGACGCCCCTGAGTTCGCCGAGATCGACACCGCGGTGGAAGCAGAACTGCCCGTCCTCCGACATGATGACCGAATTGGCCAGCACCGGCGCCACATCGTCGATTGACACCCAGCGCCGGTCGTAGCCGGAGAAGGTCGCCAGATCCTTCAGCATCAGAGTCGACACCGGATGCACGAAGGACGGCAGGTAGAGAAAGGTCAGCACCACCGGGACAAGCGCCAGCACGGCGGCCACGACGATGCCGCGCCGGACCCAGCGCTTGAGACCGCGGCGGTTCACGCCTCGCGATCTCGTCGCCATGTCCAGCTTTTCGGTTTCATGATCGACGATCGGTTCCGCCAAGCCGCCCAACCCGTGCCTCTCCTTGCTCCGGCATAATGGCGCTTGCCTTCTTGCGCAACGTCTGAGTGTCGGCTACCGGTCCCGGCCATGACGAATGACGACGAAATGGCGTTCGAAATGGCGCTCATCAGACGGGCCGCGGCCGTCGAGGTGATGCTGCGTCGGTTGCTCGACGACCGTCCACTTTCGGGAGAGATCGTACGGCCCGATCGTCTGATGGCGGCGATGCGCCACGGCGTCCTGAACGGCGGCAAGCGCCTGCGCCCCTTCCTGGTCATGGAGAGTGCGGCACTGTTTTCGGCCGATGGCGAGGCGGCGTTGCGCGTCGCGGCCGCGCTCGAATGCGTGCATTGCTATTCGCTGATCCATGACGACCTGCCGGCGATGGACGACGATGATTTGCGCCGCGGCCAGCCGACCGTGCATAGGGCCTTCGACGAGGCCACCGCGATTCTTGCCGGGGACGCGCTGCTGACGCTCGCCTTCGACATTATCGCCGACGAGGCGACCGCTCTGCCGGCGGAGCGGCGGGCAGCCCTTGTGCTGGCGCTGGCCCGCGCCGCCGGCGCCGGCGGCATGGTCGGCGGCCAGAAGCTCGATCTCGAAGCCGAGCAGGCGCGGCCGGACGAGGCTGGCATCATAACGCTGCAGGCGATGAAGACCGGCGCACTGATCCGCTTCGCCTGCGAGGCGGGCGCAATCATCGCCGGCACACAATCGGCAGACCGCGAGCGGCTGGGCGAATTCGGTTCGGCGATCGGTCTTGCCTTCCAGCTCGCCGACGACCTGCTGGACTTGACGGCCGACGCCAGGCAGATGGGCAAGGCGACCGGCAAGGATGCCGCCGCCGGCAAGGGAACGCTGGTGGCACTGCACGGCGCGGATTGGGCACGCAAGCAGCTCGACGGTCTCGTCGGCCAGGCGCACGCGCTGCTCGAACCCTATGGCGACAAGGCGGTACTGCTCAAGGCCGCCGCGACTTTCGTGGCAACCCGCAACAGCTGACGACAGGCCCATATCGGTTGCCCATGGTCGACCGCTCGGCGTCACCGCATCGATCCGATCCGCCGCGACCCGCCAGGGCATGCATTGACCTGCGGTGCGCCAACGAAATCTTAATGTAAATGAAGCGTAATCCCGACCATTAAAATAATGCGTATGTGTTGGGGTTGCGCATGCCGGAATATTCTTCCTTCATCCGGTCCGTCCGGATACGTTATCTCTCCGGATTGTTGGTTTTCGCGCTGGCTTCAGCCGCCATCATGGTTGCGCTCAACCGCGTCAATTCCTTGCGCCATGAAATCGATGCGCTGAGCAGCAATCTCGTCGTCTTTACTCGCGACCTGCGCAACGCCACCAGCTTCGCCGAGACAACCAGTTCCGCCTGGCGGGTCGAGACGCGCGATGCGCTGACAGCCTCGGCGCGCGACCATTCCGAGCGTCTGACCGGCGAGATCGAGACCCTGACCGCCCAGCTCGCCGCGATCCGACCGCGTCTTTCGGCCAAGACCATCAACGAGCTCGCGGCTGCCTCCGTCAATGGCGATCTGTTCTGGTCGCCGCGTGACATGGTCCGCAACTTCAACCTGATGTCGGTGGCGCAAAAGACCGACGAATGGAGTTCTCGCGAAATCCGCAACCAGAACGACCTGTTCGTTCAGCCCATGTTGGTGCGTGTCCGCACCGCGATGGACGACGAACGCCATCTGGCGGACGCCTCCAGCGACCGGCTGCTTTTGTGGGCGAGTGGCCTTTTGTTCGCCGTGCTCGCCATCGTCGCCTTCTGGATCTTCCGACCGATGGAGCAGGCGATCCGCCGCGCCTTTGCCCAGTCGGCCGAATCCTTGTTCAAGGCCGAGGCGGCCGACCGCGCCAAGTCGGAATTCCTGGCCAATATGAGCCACGAGATCCGCACGCCGATGAACGGCGTGCTCGGCATGGCCGAATTGCTGGCCAAGACCGAGCTGACTCCACGCCAGAAGACCTTCACCGACGTCATCGTCAAATCCGGCAACGCGCTGCTCACCATCATCAACGACATCCTCGATTTCTCGAAGATCAACGCCGGGCAGCTGACGCTCGACCCTGCTCCTTTCCGTCTCTCCGAAGCGGTCGAGGACGTGGCGACGCTGGTCTCGGCGCGCGTTGCCGAAAAGAACCTTGAGCTGATCGTGCGGGTCGACCCGCGCCTGCCGGCCTATGTCGTCGGCGACGCCGGCCGCTTCCGGCAGATCGTCACCAATCTGGTCGGCAATGCGGTGAAGTTCACCGAGAAGGGCCATGTGCTGATCGATGTCGGCGGCGAAACCGTCAACGACATCGTCCAGCTCAAGCTGCGCGTCGAAGACACCGGCATCGGCATCCCGGCCGAGAAATTGCAGAACGTGTTCGAGAAGTTCGCTCAGGTCGACGGCTCCTCGACCCGCCGTCACGAAGGCACCGGCCTCGGGCTCGCCATCGCCGCCCGTCTTGTCGACCTGATGGCCGGCAAGATCGGCGTCGAGAGCGAGATCGGCCGCGGCTCCGTCTTCTGGTTCGCCGTGCCGCTGCCCGTCCACCGCGCCGAGGCGCGCGATGCGATCGTGCCGGTGGATGTCACTGGCGCGCGCGTGCTTGTCATCGACGACAATCCGGTCAACCGCGAGATCCTGCTCGAACAGCTCAGAAGCTGGAGCTTCGACTGCGCCGCCGCCGAAAGCGGCGCGGTGGGGCTCGCCTTCCTCGATCGCGCCTGCCAACTCGGCGCCAGCGTCGACTGCATCATCCTCGACTATCAGATGCCCGGCATGAACGGCGCCGATGTCGCCCGCGCCATCGCCGCCGACAGCCGGCTGTCCGCCATCCCGATCGTCATCCTGACCTCGGTCGACCAGGTCGATTTCGGCAAGATGATCATCGACTTCGGCATTGCAGCGCACCTGACCAAGCCGGCGCGCTCCGCTGTCCTGCTCGGCACGGTCATCTCGGTCATCCAGAAGGCACGCTCGCAGGTCGGCAAGGCGCAGTTCATTCGCGAACCGGTCCAGTCATCCCCCCAGCCGCCGGCACCTGCCTTCACCGTCATCCGCGGTCCGGCGCTGCCGGTTGCCGCCGCACCGGAATCGGCCGCCGCGCCGAACAGCCCGATCGACATCCTGATCGCCGAGGACAATGATGTGAACCAGATGGTGTTCGGCCAGATCCTCAACGGACTCGGCCTGAGCTACCGCATCGCCGGCAATGGCCGCACCGCGGTCGAGATGTACCGCTCGCTGCATCCGAGGCTGATTCTGATGGACGTCTCGATGCCGGAAATGAACGGCTACGAGGCGACACGCGCCATCCGGGCGATCGAGGCTTCGTCGGGCGGCCACATCCCGATCATCGGCGTCACCGCGCATGCGCTGAAGGGCGACCGCGACAAGTGCATCGAGGCCGGCATGGACGACTATCTGCCGAAGCCGGTTTCGCCCGATCGCCTGGGGACGAAAATCGGCACCTGGCTCAGCGAGACGGTGGTGGCGAAGACGGCTTAGCCATCCCTTAGCCAGCGGCCTCCAGACGATAGCGGCGCATCCAGTCGAGAGTTGTCTCGTCGGCAAGTTTCGCGACACCTGGCCGCACCGCCTCGGCATCAGGCGTTTGAACGCCGAGAGCCTCGCAGATGCCGAGCAATGCCGCGGCGGGATCGGCGGAAAGGCGTTCATAGCCAATCCGCAGCGGGGTCAGGCCTTGCTCGGCAAACCAGGTGTTCCAGGCCGCGTCATAGGCTTCGAGCTCGGCAAGCTCACCTTTGATCCGCTCGAAATCATATTGAGGTTCTTGTGCCGGCCCGACCCTTTCGATCTCGGTGCCGTCAGGCGCAATGTGCCAAAGACCGGTCTGCTGTGCCTTGATCAGCGAGACAGCCTGCGCGAGCTTGTTCTCGCGCGAAAGGTGTATGTAAAGAACGCGGCCAAAGGCTCTTTCGAAACGCGCTGTGTCTGACGCAAGCCCGGGATAGACCTGGTCGAGGATCGCCGACAACTCACCCAGGTTTTCGCGCATCAGTCGCAGGCCGAAGACATCTGTCCCGCCCTTGCCGGCGGCGATCGCGGCTTCGAGATAGGCAATATTGAATTCACGCTCGCCTATCGTATCGCGACCGGGCAGCTTCCATTCCTCGGCCCACTCGGCCACATCCTGTCGCCGATAGAAGGAGTGAGGAGCGCCTGATCTACCGGTGGATTCCAGCAGCTTGCACAGCAAAGTGCTGCCGGTTCTCGGCGTGCCGCAGATAATGTATGCCTCGAACATCCCGTTGCCCTTGTCGTTCATCGCAGGCAGGGCGACCCCGGCCAGTCCGCCACCGCCTATAATTGAAATCGTTGCTGGATGCGACGGGCGCATTCCAATGGAGAATGCACACTGGTGTCGACTTCGAGATCGTAGCGTATCCCCTCGTGCACGCGTTCGAACTGCCAGCGCGCCAGCCCCGGCAGCCTGTCGGCTCGCAGCGCTTCGCGCGCCTCGAGCACATTGAGGGGCGCCATGACGCCGACCAGATGCAGGTCGAAGTCCGACAGCAGGTCGATATATTCCTGTATTTCGCCATTGCAGAGCACGTCATCGACAATAAGATTGTTGCCCTGCCCAGCCATGGCCGCAACGGCATGGCGCATGCCGCGCAGGGTTTTCTCGCCCACCGGCCCAGTCCTGATGACGACCGAAGGCTTGCCGTCCTGCCGAACGGTTTCGTAGGCAAGGCCGTCGGCATGGTCCTGCAAGGCGTCGGGCAGCATTTCGAGAAAGCTGTCCATCTGAACATGCAGGAACGGCTCGGTGGTTATCCCCTGCAATGCCTTGGCTGTCGAAGACTTACCAGCACTGCCGACGCCGTTGAGCAGAACGATCCTGGCTCTCATGGTCAAAGGCCTCTTTCGGACATGAGCCGGCTACCGGTTGCGCACCACCACGCAGGCGCCGCCGACGCTTTGCAGTTTCTGGCAGATGACATTGGCGGCGGCGCGGTCGTCGATCCCGATCCTGACGGCGTAGATGCCGCGCCGGCCGATCGGCGTGCGCACCCGGCTGACCACCGGATCGTGACCGCTGAGCAATGCCGGAAACCGGCTCCGCACCCTGAGCCACTGGCTGATCGCGGCACTGCGGCGGAAATTGCCCGCCACCTGGACGCCCCATGGCTTGATGTTGATCGAGGCCATCGCCACGGTCTTCGACATGATCACCGGCAGCTTGCGGCAGGCAGTCGCGAAATCCAGCTTGGCATCGAGTGGTTCGACTTTACCGGCATAGGCCCGGTCGGTGAACTTGTCGACCGGCTCGCCCATGACGTCGAAGACATAGCTTTCCGTCTCCATCGGCAGGAAGCCACCGGAGTTCAGCCAGCGCGACACCCGGCTCTCGCCGGCGTTGTAGGCGGCGGCGGCCAGGCCAAGATTGCCATAGCCGGCCTTCATCTCGGCCAGATATCGAGCCGACGCCGGGATCGCCTGGTTGACGTCGAAGGAGTTTTCGAGCCCCCGCATCTTGGCCGTACCCGGCATGAACTGGGCGATGCCCTCGGCGCCAACGGGGCTCACGGCATTGGGATCGAAACGGCTTTCCTTCCAGATCAGGCGGGCCAAGAATTCCCTGGGAAGACTGTTCTGGTCGGCATTGGCCTGGATCAGGTTGCAGACCTTGTCGATCAGCCTCTGCTTGGCCGATTGCGGCGGATCGGCCTGAACGAGTGTCGACCACCCCAACCCACAGAGCAGGATCAGCGCCACCCACGGGAAACGCTGCATCTGGCCTACTCTGCCGCGGCCTTGCCGCCCTGACCGAACCGTTGGTCAATGTAGTCGGCGACCATTTTCTCGAAATCCGCCGCGATCGACGGTCCGCGCAGCGTCGCCGCTTTCTTGCCGTCGACGAAGACCGGTGCGGTCGGCGTCTCGCCGGTCCCGGGCAGCGAAATGCCGATATCGGCATGCTTGGATTCACCCGGGCCGTTGACGATGCAGCCCATCACCGCGACCTTGAGGTTCTCGACGCCCGGATATTTCTCACGCCACACCGGCATGTTCTTGCGCAGATCCGCCTGGATGTTCTGCGCCAGTTCCTGGAACACGGTGGAAGTGGTCCGCCCGCAGCCGGGGCAGGCCGCGACGATCGGCACGAACTGCCGAAAGCCCATCGTCTGCAGCAACTCCTGCGACACCTGCACCTCGCGGGTGCGGTCGCCATTGGGCTCCGGCGTCAGCGAGATGCGAATGGTATCGCCGATGCCTTGCTGCAGGAGGATGCCCATGGCGGCGGAAGAAGCGACGATGCCTTTCGAGCCCATGCCGGCTTCGGTGAGGCCGAGATGCAGCGCATGGTTGGAACGGGTGGCGAGTTCGGTATAGACGGCGATCAGGTCCTGAACGCCGCTGACCTTGGCCGAGAGGATGATTTTTTCACGGCCCAGGCCGATCTCTTCGGCCATCTCCGCCGACAGGATCGCCGACTGCACGATCGCCTCGCGCGTCACCTCCTGCGCCGTCAGCGGAAAACCCTTGTCCTGATTGTCGTCCATCAGCCGCGTCAACAATTCCTGGTCGAGCGAACCCCAATTGACGCCGATACGCACCGGCTTGTCATGTTTGATCGCCATTTCGACGATGTCGGTGAACTGCCGGTCTTTCTTGTCCTTGAAGCCGACATTTCCGGGGTTGATGCGGTACTTGGCCAGCGCCTCGGCGCAGGCCGGATGATCGGCCAGCAGCTTGTGGCCAATATAGTGGAAATCGCCGACCAGCGGCACGTTGATACCGAGCCGCTGCAGCCGCTCATGGATGCGCGGAACCGCGGCGGCACTCTCGTCGCGGTCAACGGTGATGCGCACGATCTCCGAGCCGGCGCGGTGCAGCGCCGCCACCTGCGCGACCGTCTGGTCGACATCGGCGGTGTCGGTATTGGTCATCGATTGCACGACGACCGGCGCGCCGCCGCCGACGACCACGCCGCCGACATCGACGCCGACCGAGGTGCGGCGGGGGAAGGGAAAGGAAAAATACCCGGTCATGCCGGCAGCCTTTGTGTCTCTGGAGCGCTATGCGTCTCTCTGAAGCCCGTGCGTCCGCCTGGACGCACAAGCCGGGTCCGATGCGCTGAAGTCCGGGCATGAGGTGGAGGAGCAAAGATGGCTTGTCAATGGCGACAGGTCGCCACTGGCCGCAATTGGCGCCGGTCGGACCCTGAAACGGCGCACGACCCGGCGGTGGCCGGGCATATCGGGCCTGACGAATATTAGTTTCGGCTTGTGGGAATCGCTGAAATTAAAGCCACTGCACCGGCGGCTGGCGCCGCCGGCAAGGAAGACCGCCAAGTGGTGAGCGGCTATATCAGGTGAGGATCAATGCGTGGTTGGTTGCGCCCTCAGTTTCTCAATCGCATCCTTGAGTGCCAGCTTGCGTCGCTTGAGATTCACGATTTCGAGGTCGTCCACCGACGGGTGGTTCATCGCGTCATCGATTTCGCGTTCGATGTCGCCGTGTTTCCGCTGCAACTCATCAAGATGGGATGCAAGAGACATGATTGGTTCTCCCTTTCATGGTTTCCTCGATTGCAGCCGTCAAAGGCACGTCCACCGCAGGTCGTATCTGTGACGGCACAATGACAGTGTGCCACCATCGGACAGCGATGTCGAATGCTGCGTGGTAGCATTCCACGACAATGAGAAATGTGATAAGGGCTGCAAGCCGGTGGCAGAAATTGCCGCCCCCGCCCAATCAGGCCCAGTTTTGGGCGCCGCAGACGTGCAGACGGTAGAGAATGTCCGATCAGGAACAGGCCGATACTCGCCTCGAATTTTCCCGGCTGAAGCAGGAACACGCCGATTTCGATGCCGCGATCAACGCGATGATCGCCACGAACTGCGACCCGCTGCAGATCCAGCGCATGAAAAAGAAGAAGCTGGCCCTCAAGGACCGGCTGATGAAGCTGGAAGACAGGATCATTCCAGATATCATCGCCTGAGCCCGATCTGGCCCGTCGCCATTCGAGCTCAATACCCTTCCGTCTTGAGCAACTCGATCCGGCTCGACCCGCCGTCATCATCGGCATATTCACGTGCAACGATCATGTCCGCGACCGCCATGGAATGGGCGAGGATGCGCGCCATATCGACCGCGAAGGAGCCCGTCCCGCCGATACCATGAAGACCACCAGCAAGGATCTTCCGGCCGTGTGCGCGAGCCGGATTGAACGCTGGCGGACTGGCAACCCCAAAGGCACGGACGATCACGCGACTGTGAACAGCCGATTTGGGCGCGGCGGGAATAAACCGGCGCTGCGACAAGTCTCCTGTACAGGCGCCACTTCCGGCGTTGAGGAGTTCGGCATGCCCTGTCATTGCGAGCACAGCGATCATGGCAGCGGCATAGGCCGTGCCCGTGCGCTGGCGAGCAGGATCGGCAGCCTCTTCTCCGTGACCCTTGACACTGGTGACGCGGATGCATTCACTTTCAGCAAGGCAGGCGCCTTTGCCTGCTTCGGGGGACTTTGTCCCCATGGGCAAGGCAAGGTCGCCATCGCCTCGTGAGACGGCACGGCCAATCCTTTCCGGAGTGCCGGATCATGGTGCTATTTTGAACGAAAAGGCTTTGGCGGAGCGCTTCAACGAGGTGGTGCTGCCGCATCTCGGCGACGCGCTGGCGCTGGCCCGCTGGCTGACCGGCAATGCCACCGATGCCGAGGACGTCGTGCAGGATGCCTGCATCAAGGCCCATGCCGGCATGCCAGGCTATGCCGGCGGCAATGCGCGGGCCTGGCTGCTTACCATCGTGCGCAACACCTCCTACAGCTGGATGGCGCGCAACCGGCCGCGCGGCATGATGGCCGTTGGCGATCTCGGCGATCTCGACGACATCGCGGCCGCCCATGGCACCAGCCTGCCGGACGAAGACGGCCCCGAGGCGAGCCTGATCGCCAGGGCCGATACGGCCGCCGTCGAGGCTGCGATCGCTGCCCTGCCGCACCCGTTTCGCGAAACTCTGGTGCTGCGCGACATCAACGGCCTCAGCTATCGCGAGATAGCAGTCATGCTCGACGTGCCGATGGGCACGGTGATGTCCAGGCTTGCCCGCGCCCGCGGCCTGCTGGCCTCTGAACTGGGGAGAGCGCCATGACCGGCCATGACGACGGACTGCCCAATGACCCCGAAGGTATCGGACTGATGATCCACGCCCTTGTCGATGGCGAACTCGATGCGGCGGCCGCCCTTGCGGTGGAGCGTCGCATCGCCGCCGACCCCCGGCTTGCCGCCGAGCATGCCCGCATCCTTGCCTTGCGCGGCGCGGTCAGCCGCTTGCCGCGCCCGGACGTCGGCGACGCCTTTCTGGCCCGCATCGCGGCAATCGGCGCGCCGGCCACGCAGGCGCGGGACGAGGAGCCGCAGCGGGGCACGCCGTCGGCGCTGCCGGGATTGATCGCGGGTGCCGGCCCGGGCCAGAGACGGGAAGCGGGGGCGCGTCCTTCGCAGGTGCGGCCTTCGCCAAGGACGCGCCGCTTCGGCTCGTTCGACTGGCGCGCCATGGCCGCGTCGATCATGATCAGCGCCGTGCTGGCCAGCGGCGCGACGCAATGGGTGATGCAGAGCGGCGTGGACGATGGCTTTGCCGCGGCCGTCGCCAGCGGCCATCGCCGCAGCCTGCTTGCCGCGAGCCCGATCGACATCGTTTCCTCCGACCGCCATACCGTCAAGCCTTGGCTCGACGCCAGGATCGGCGTCTCGCCGCCGGCACCCGATCTCGCACAGGACGGCTTCGCGCTGATCGGCGGCCGGGTCGAGGTGATCTCGGGCCGGCCGGTACCGGCGCTGGTCTACCGCCATCGCGAGCACCTGATCACCCTGGTCGCCGAGCCGCGGCAGGGCGGCAAGGCCACCCAGCCCGATGACGTTTCCTCCGGTGGCTTCTCGATGGTGCACTGGAGCGACGGCGCCTTCTCCTACTGGGCGATTTCGGACATGGAGCGGCCCGAGCTCGACGACTTCGTCGCCCGCTTCCGCAAGGCGGCGGTATGAGCTGGATGCGGCCGCCGGCATCTCGCCGATGGCCTGAAATCCTTGCGGCCCCGCGCGAATTCCGCTAAGGCGCGCCTTTGTCGCCGGGGAGCAAAGGCTTGAACGATCAACGCGCCGACGTCGCCATCATCATGGGCAGTCAATCCGACTGGGCGACCATGCGCCAGGCAGCGGAGACGCTTGAGGCGCTTGGTGTCCCCCACAGACGGCTGATCATTTCGGCGCACCGCACGCCCGACCGGCTCTATGAGTTCGCCAAGGGCGCCAAGGCGGCCGGCTACAAGGTGATCATCGCCGGCGCCGGCGGCGCCGCCCATCTGCCCGGCATGACGGCGGCGATGACGCCGCTGCCGGTGTTCGGCGTGCCGGTGGAATCGAAAGCGCTGTCGGGCCAGGATTCGCTGCTGTCGATCGTCCAGATGCCGGCCGGCATTCCTGTCGGCACCCTCGCCATCGGCAAGGCCGGCGCGGCCAATGCCGCGCTGTTGGCGGCGGCCGTGCTGGCGCTTAATGACGACAAGCTGGCCCAGCGGCTCGACGCCTGGCGCGCTTCGCAGACCGCCAAGGTCGCCGCCGAACCGACGGACACGCCGTGAGCCTGCCCGCCGGATCGACGATCGGCATCATTGGCGGCGGCCAGCTCGGCCGCATGCTGGCGATGGCGGCCGCCCGCCTCGGCTACCGCACTATCGTGCTGGAGCCGCAGCAGGATTGCCCGGCCGCCCAGGTGGCCAACCGGCAGATTACGGCCGCCTATGACGATCCGGCAGCACTTGCCGAACTGGCGGCGGCCAGCGCCGTCGTCACCTACGAGTTCGAGAACGTGCCGGTAACCGCCGCAACCGCGCTTGCCGCCAAAGTGCAGGTCTATCCGCCAGCGCGTGCGCTCGACGTGGCGCAGGACCGGGTGAGCGAGAAGACATTCCTCAACGGCATCGGCATCGCCACCGCCGATTTCCGACCGGTCGACACGGACGACGAGTTGACAACGGCGCTCAAGGCCTTCAGCGGCAGCGGCATCCTGAAGACGCGGCGCATGGGCTATGACGGCAAGGGCCAGCGCGTCTTCCGCAACATGGAAGCCGGCGGCTTCGCCGGGACCTGCGAGGCGATGGGCAGCGTGCCGCTGATCCTGGAGAGCTTGGTGCCGTTCGAGCGCGAGATTTCCGTCATCGCCGCGCGCGGGATCGATGGTGCGGTCGCTGCTTACGATCCGGCCCAGAATGTGCACCGCGACGGCATTCTGCACACCTCGACCTTGCCGGCCGCTGTCGCGCTCGCGACCGCGCGCGCCGCGAAGGACGCGGCGACGAAAATCCTGTCCGCGCTCGACTATGTCGGCGTCATCGGTGTCGAGTTCTTCGTGCTGGCTGACGGTTCGCTGCTGGCCAACGAGATCGCGCCCCGCGTCCACAATTCCGGCCACTGGACGGAAGCCGCCTGCGTCGTTTCGCAGTTCGAGCAACATATCCGCGCCATTGTCGACCTGCCGCTCGGCAGCCCCGACCGCCATTCCGACTGCGTGATGGAGAACCTGATCGGCGACGATGTGCTGCGCGTACCGGCCCTGCTCGCCGAGCCCGACCTGATGCTGCATCTCTACGGCAAGGCCGAGTCGCGGCCCGGCCGCAAGATGGGCCATTTCACCCGCATCGGCTCGCGCACTTAATTCCCGAACACCTATTGCACCTCGTCGCTGTCCCCGTCGGGACCGGCGCAACTCACATCACCTTCCTCGCAATTGGCCGAGGCGGCGAGCTGCTTGATGCGATCATTGGTCAACCTGGTCAGGCATTGCGACACCGCCATCGCATGGATGGAACCGCCCTGGCTGGCGGCGGCGGTATGGGCGCATTCGGCGTCGCGGAAGGCGATCCAGGCCCGTTGCGCTGCCTGCAGCAATCTCTTGGCATCGGCGTCATCGGAGCCGATCAGGTCCTGATAGGCCCTGTTGAGCCTCGCGTCGGCGGCCTGATAGTCCTCGCCGGCACAGATGTTCATCATTTGCTGGCTGTCGTCGGAGCGGTCGCATTCCTGCGCGCGTGCAGCCGCCCCTGCCGCCAGGACGGCGAGACCGGCGAACAGGAAGATTCGGCGCATCGTTGTCCCCAATCAGTTGATGGTCGCGGCATCATCCCAGCCCGCCCATGGCCACGCAATGCCACGGGGCCGACTTGGCGGATATTTGATGATATAGGGGGCGCGGAGCACGCTTGCGGTTGACTCACGGTTGACATGGGCAAGACTCCTCGTTTATGAGCCACCCACCGTTCAAAAGGCGCGTCTTCTGGCGCGCCTTAAAATTTCGACCCGGAACCGGGTCCACACCGACAGGCAAGACCATGAAGATCAAGAATTCGCTCAAGGCGTTGAAGG
Organism: Mesorhizobium sp. ES1-6; assembly: GCF_020164775.1. Taxonomy (NCBI): domain Bacteria; kingdom Pseudomonadati; phylum Pseudomonadota; class Alphaproteobacteria; order Hyphomicrobiales; family Phyllobacteriaceae; genus Mesorhizobium; species Mesorhizobium sp. ES1-6. The sequence goes on along the minus strand of NZ_JAIUGU010000003.1, from coordinate 555,678 downwards.
CGCGTCACCGCGACAACCAGCTGGTTCGCCGCAAGGGCCGCGTCTACATCATCAACAAGACCGCCCCGCGCTACAAGGCGCGCCAGGGTTGAGTTTTCGGCCGGAGGCTTTTGTCGCCTCCGCCCATTGATGCTTGTTGGCCAACCGACCTTCTCACGCTAAAATCACTTTGATGTTCCGCCGCCCGGGACTAAACTCGGGCGATGCGGATTCTTTTTGCGTTTTTGACGACTTTCCTCGTTTCCGGCGTCATTTCCCTGCCGACGCGGGCCAGTGACCAGCCGATCGCGGCGGCGGTGCCGGATGGTCAGCCGGCCCCCTCCGATGCCCAGCCCGCGGCGCCGGACGCCCCAGCCCCGCCGATGACCAAACAGGCCCGGCTCGACAAGCTTTTCTCCGACCTGAAGCGCGAACGCAACGAAAAGGCCGCCGAGCGCATTGCCGGCAGCATCTGGACCGAATGGTTCCGGTCCGGCAGCGCCTCGATCGACCTGATGATGCAGTGGTCGCAAAAGGCGATGAACGATCAGAAGTTCGACGTCGCGCTCGATTTCCTGGACCAGGTGGTGACCTTGCAGCCAAGCTACGCCGAAGGCTGGAACCGCCGCGCCACCGTGCATTTCATGATGAAGAACTACGGCAAGTCGATGGCCGATATCGACCGCACGCTGCAACTCGAGCCACGCCATTTCGGCGCGCTGTCGGGCCTGGCCCAGATCATGGCGGAGACCGGTCACAAGCAATCGGCGCTCGAGGCCTGGCAGAAGGTGCTCGCCATCTATCCGATGATGCGCAGCGCCCAGAACCAGGTCGCAACCCTGTCGGAAGAGCTTGCCGGCGAGGGAATTTGAGGCCGTAGGTATTAGTCAGTAGTGAGGAGGGCAGGTGTCGAGGGAACCTACTCCCTACAACTTATCCTCCCTCCACCCCGTATCTCCCGCATGAACCTGATCTACGCCGTCCTCGCTTTCCTCGTCGCACTCATCTTGACCCTTGTCGGCGTGACCCGCGTCGGCTCATGGCTGATCGAGCGCCGCGGTCCGCCGGTCGGCGTGTTCGCCGACGTTGGCGGTGCCCGCATCCACTATATCCACATTCCCCCGCCAGCCAACGCGGACCTGCCACCGATCGTCTTCATCCATGGCGCCAGCGCCAATTTGAAGGACCAGATGCTGCCGCTCAGGCCGTTGCTCGAAGGTCGCGCCGAAATGCTGTTCTTCGACCGGCCGGGAGCCGGCTGGTCGGGACGCGGTCCCGGCAACAATGAAAATCCATCGGCACAGGCCAACACCATCGCCGCGCTGATGGACCATCTCGGGATCAAGAAGGCCATCATTGTCGGCCATTCCTTCGGCGGCGTGGTGACGGCGGCCTTCGGCCGCGAACATGCCGACAAGACGCTCGGCCTCGTCTTCCTGGCGCCGGCTACCCATCCCTGGCCTGGCGGCGCGACGTCCTGGTACTACGATGTGACCACTCTTCCGGTGATCGGCCGGCTGTTTTCCGAAACGCTGACCTATCCGGCCGGATCGCTGCAGATGGCCGATGCCACGACCTGCGTCTTCTCGCCCAACAAAGTGCCGGACAATTATCTCGCCTCGGCCTCGATCCCCCTGGTGCTGCGGCCATCGGCCTTTCGCGCCAACGCCACCGACGTCGCCGGCCTCTATCGCTATGCGCTCGGCGCGGCACCGCACTACAAGGAGATCACGGCGCCGACCGTGGTCATTTCGGGCGACAGGGACAAGGTCGTCTACGCGCATATCCATTCCGTTGGCCTGGTGCGCGACATAGCGGGCGCCGAGCTTGTCTGGGTTCACAATCTCGGCCACAAGCCGGACTGGATCGCCTCGGATCTCGTCGTCGGGGCCATCGAGAAAGTCGCTGGCAAGGATATCGATCTGGAGGCGATGGCCAGGACGGTGGAGACCCGGATATCGGGCGACGCCTCTGGCGTGGGCAAATGCGCCGACCTCAAGGAACCTGAAGCGGAGCTTGCGCCGACTTGACGGATGTCATCCAGGAGTCATCCGACGCGTGCGCCCTTCTCGGCAGACGTCGCCAGCCGCTAGAGCGGTTCAGCGTCTGGTAGAATCGCTGACCCGCTCTAACTCTCTGTTTTTACGCAATTCCGGACGGAAAACCGCTGCGCACTTTTCCTGGAATTGCTCTAGTCTAGATAACCAGCAGCGGCGTCTTGCCGGGAACCCGAGCGTAGAGGTCCATGACGTCCTGATTGAACATGCGCACGCAGCCGGATGACGCGGATTTGCCGATCGACTTCCAGTCCGGCGATCCATGGATCCGGTAAAGCGTATCGACGCCGTCTTTGAAGATGTAGAGCGCACGCGACCCGAGCGGGTTGCTGATGCCGGGCCGCATGCCCTGGCGCCATTTTTCCAGCTTCGGATCCCGGCGGATCATCGCCGAAGGCGGCGTCCAGGTCGGCCATTTGCGTTTCCACTGGACGATCGCGCGGCCCTTCCAGGAATAGCCCTGGCGTCCCAGTCCGACGCCGTAGCGCATGGCCTTGCCGCCCTCGAGCACCCAGTAAAGGTGCTTGTCGGTCGTATTGACCACGATCGTGCCGGGTTTTTCGCCTGTCGGATCGTCGACGATCTGCCGCAGGAACCGCCCGTCGACCTTGGCGAACGGGATTGCCGGCAGCGCATGGCCGCCGTCTTCGACCGCGCTGTACATGCCGGCATAATCGGGCGACGCCGGGCTTACGGTTTCAGGCGCGGCGGCGTCGATGGTCGCCTTTTCCGGTTTCGGTTCGAGCGGAACCGGGGCAGGCGTGCTCGCCAAGCTGATCGACTGCCTTGGCAGTTGGGCACAGGCGGAGATGGTCGAAACGCCAATAAGCGAAAGCCCGGTCAGCAGGGACCGGCGTGAAACGGCAAATGACATTCAATATACTTTCAAGCGAAGGAAATTCAGGCGGGTGAGCGGCTGTCAGCGCCGCCTCACCGTGTCTTGTAGAATGGATCGCGGCAGCCCTGTGTCGAGACAAGGGCGGCGATGATTGTCCAGACTTTTGTTGCACTGTGGCCACAGTGGGCTCTGCGCCAATGCATGTCGCCCAAAGGTGACATCGGTTCGCGCGGTGTTCCCTCGGGAAAGGCTTACCGGCCGGCTGTTTCCGACCCCACATAGGCGATGCGCAGCATGTTGGTCGATCCTGGCGTCCTGAGCGGCACACCGGCGGTGATGATGACGCGATCGCCGGGCTTGCCGAATTCTTCTTCGAGCGCAATGCGGCAGGCGCGGTTGACCATGTCGTCGAGATCGGTGGCATCGGGCGAGACGACACAGTGCGTGCCCCACAAAAGTGACAGCCGCCGCGCCGTGTTGAGGATCGGCGACAGCGCGATGATCGGCACTTGCGGTCGCTCGCGCGCGGCGCGCAGGCCTGTCGTCCCTGATGCCGTGTAGGTGATGATCGCCGACAGTTTTAGCGTCTCGGCGATCTCGCGGGCGGCCAGCGAAATGGCGTCGGCGCCCGTTGCTTCCGGCTCGGAGCGTTGCGCGTTGATGATGCCGGCATAGGTGGGATCGGTTTCGACCTTGGCGGCGATACGGTTCATCATCGCCACGGCTTCGACCGGATAGGCGCCTGCTGCCGATTCCGCGGACAGCATGATGGCGTCCGCGCCCTCGAAGACGGCGATCGAAACGTCGGAGACCTCGGCGCGGGTCGGCACCGCGGCGGTGATCATCGATTCCAGCATCTGCGTGGCGACCACCACCGGCTTGCCGGCGCGGCGCGCGGCGCGCGTGATCTGCTTCTGGATGCCGGGCACGGCTTCGAGCGGCATTTCGACACCGAGATCGCCGCGGGCGACCATCAGCGCGTCGGACAGTTCGATGATCTCGGCCAGCCGGGCCACAGCCTGCGGCTTTTCGATCTTGGCCATGATCAGCGCCCGGCCACGGGCGATCTTGCGCGCCTCGGCCAGATCTTCCGGCCGCTGCACGAAGGATAGCGCGACCCAGTCAACGCCCGTCGCCAGCACCGCGTCGAGGTCCTTGCGGTCCTTCTCGGTCAGCGCGCCGACCGGCAGGTCGGTGTCGGGCAGGCTGACGCCCTTCTTGTCGGAAATGGTGGTGCCGGCAATGACGGTGCAGACGATCGACTTGCCGTCGCTCTTCACCGCCTTCAGCTCGAGCTTGCCATCGTCGATGAGGAGGCGATGGCCTGTTTCGACCGAGCTCAGGATTTCGGGATGCGGCAGATAGACCCTGGTCGACGTGCCGGGTTCGGGATTGTCGTCGAGCGTGAACGTCTGGCCCGGCGTCAACACTTCCTTGCCATTGGCGAACTTGCCGACACGCAGCTTCGGGCCTTGCAGGTCGGCCAGGATGCCGATCGGCCGGCCGACCTTTTCCTCGACGGATCGGATACGGCCGACCAGCGTGCGCATCAGTTCATGATCGGTATGGCTCATATTGATGCGGAACACATCGGCGCCCGCTTCGAACAGCTTCTGCAGCATCTCCTCGGACGAGGAGGCCGGACCGATTGTGGCTAGGATCTTGACCTTGCGGCTACGTCTCATTGACTATTCGTTCCCGGGGCGGCTGGGGCGCCTCCCGTTGCGGGCTCGTCGGTCAGCTGGACCATCCAGCTTGCCTGCTCGCCCGTGTCATATTCTTGGAATCCGGCGCGCTGGAAGCCCCGGGCGACGCAGTCGTTTACGCCGGCAATCTTGAACTCTTTTTCAGCCACGCACATGTTGATCGGGCCGTCCCAGCGTCCACCGCGCTCGGCGTCTTCTGCATAAAGATAGTAAAACCTTGATGACAGCGGCCCTTCGATCAACGTCTTGCAGCTCGATCCTTCGATGTGCCACCAGCCCTCGGTGATCCAGCCGGCCTTGGCGCGGTAGCCGATGCCGACGCCGACCAGGTTTTGCGTGGCGTTGCAGACGCGGAAATCGGCGCGCGCCGGTGAGGCCGCCACCATCGCGGACAGGCTCACGCCGAGCGTCAGGAGCGGCATGGCAAAGGCAAGGCGCGCGCGCTGCCCGCCGACGGAACCCATCCCAAAACCCCTGAAGAACCACATCAGCATCTCTCTGCGCCCCTTTTCGGAAAAGTCCGGGCGCATGTCAACGCGCCGTTTTGACCAATTCCAATCGATTTAGGAAGGCTCCCGGCGCACGATCCGTCGCCCTTGCCAGATTTCCCGGGAAACCTTGGCCAAACAACGGCATTGCGCACACGTCGTCTTCGTGGAATGACGATAGCATCCTCCCCGAAGGCCAGCGAACGACCATTTCCCGCCAATGACCCGATCCACAGTTTTCGCGCCCTTCGATATTGTCGAGGGCGACCGCAAGCGGGGCGTCGTCCTTCTGGCCGATCATGCCCGCCGCGACCTGCCGGAGGAGTATGGCAGCCTGGGCTTGCCTGCGGCCGAGTTCGATCGCCATATCGCCTATGACATCGGCGTCGAAGCGGTGACGCGCGAACTGGCGGCCTTGCTGGACGCGCCGGCGGTGCTCGCCAATTTCTCGCGGCTGCTGATCGATCCCAACCGGGGCGAGGACGATCCGACCCTTATTCGCCAGCTCTACGACGGCACCATCATTCCGGGCAATTATCCCCTGGCGCCGGAGGAGCGCGAAAGGCGGCTCGATCGCTTCTACCGCCCCTATCACGACGCCGTCGGCGCCATGATCGCGTCGGTGGCGCAGGCTTCGGGGCAAGCGCCCTTCATCTTCTCGGTGCATTCCTTCACCCCGGCCATGCAGGGCAGGCAGCGGCCCTGGCATGTCGGCATCCTCTGGGACAGGGACGACCGCGTGGCGCGGCCACTGATCGACATGCTCGCCGCCGATGCCAACCTCGTCGTTGGCGACAACGAGCCCTATGACGGCGCGCTGCGCGGCGACACCATGTTCAAGCATGCCATCGTCAATGGCTATGCCCACGCGCTGATCGAAATCCGCCAGGACCTGATAGCGGACCAGAAGGGCATTCTCGCCTGGGCCGGGCGGCTGGCCCCGATCGTTGACGCGATCGATCGCCGTGCCGATATACATGCGGTAAAGATGTTCGGCTCGCGCACCGGGCCGTTATGACGGAGGTTTCGATGACCCAACTCAGCGACGAGCAGAAGCGCGACTTCGAGGCCGGCGCCTTTCGCCGGCTGGTGAGCCATCTGCGCGAACGCAGCGACGTCCAGAACATCGACCTGATGAACCTTGCCGGCTTCTGCCGCAACTGCCTGTCGAACTGGTATCGAGAGGCGGCCAATGCCGAGGGCGTCGATCTCGGCAAGGATCAGTCGCGCGAGATCGTCTACGGCATGCCTTATGCCGAGTGGCAGGCGCTCAACCAGACAGAGGCTTCCGACGCCAAGAAGGCCGAGTTCGAAGCACGGCGGCCTAGGGATCACTAAGTCCGTTTGGCCCAAATGCTTTCCCACAACAGCGCTTGACTGGAAATTGAATCGATCTAATTTGCCGCGCAGAGCCATTTTCTGACCGGAATCGACCCATGAATGCTTCCAACGCCATGCAGACGGCCATTCGCGGGCGATGGGCGGTGGCGGCCATTTTCCTCGCCAACGGTTTCCTGACCGGCAGTTGGGCGCCGCAGATCCCGGTGTTCCTGACCCGGCTCGATATTTCGAAATTCACCCTCGGCCTGCTGATCCTTTTGTTCGGCGCCGGCGCGGTCACCGCCATGACATGGTGCGGTCACCTCATCTCCAGACATGGCTCGCGCACCGTCCTGCGCTGGTTCGCCCTGTGCGGCAGCCTCGGCCTGCTGGTCGTGGCGCTGGCGCCCGATGTGCCGCTGGCGGCCGTCGCCATGTTCATCTTCGGCGGCTCGATCGGCGGCATGGATGTCGCCATGAACGCCAACGCGGTGGTCGTGGAACGGCGGCTGGGGCGCGCCATCATGTCGTCCTCGCACGGCTTCTGGAGCCTTGGCGGCTTTGCCGGCGGCGCCCTTGGCGGCTTTGCCATCCAGACCTATGGCCATCTCGCCCATGCCGCGGTGGTGACCGTGCTTGCCTTCGCGGCCATCGCGGCGGCGGTGCCCCATATCGTGGCCGAAAACAGGCCGCAGGTGGCCGAGCATCATAAATTTACGTTGCCGGCAAACCCATTGGTCTACCTGATCGGCCTGATGGCCCTGCTGACGATGATTTCCGAGGGCGCGGTGCTTGACTGGGCGGCGCTGTATCTGCGGCAAGAACTCGGCGCCGACCTTGCCGTTGCCGGTCTTGCCTATGCGGCCTTCTCCGGCGTCATGGCGATCATGCGCTTCTTTGGCGATGGCGTCCGCAACCGCTTCGGCGCGGTGACGACGCTGCGCGGCTCGGCCATCGTCGCGGCCGCCGGCATGCTGATCGCCGGCCTGTCACCCTCGCCCTGGCTGGCCATCGCGGCCTTCGCGCTTTGCGGGTTCGGCATCGCCAACATGGTGCCGATCATCTTTTCGGCCGGCGGCAACCAGGAAGGCATGTCGTCGGGTACCGGCATGAGCGTCGTAACCACCATGGGCTATTCCGGCATTCTGGTGGCGCCGTCGGCGATCGGCTTCGTCGCCGAACATTTCAGCTTCGGCCCGATCTTCATCGCCATGTCGGCTCTGCTGATCGTCGTGCTTCTGATGGCCGGATTGGCTCACCGCGCCGAGTTTGCGGCCGAGCCGGCGCCTGCCGAATAGCGTTTCAAGTCCTCGTGCAGAAAGTCCGCCACGCGGCGGATGCGCACGCTGGTGCGCACGTCGCGATGCATGGCCAGCCATACCGGGAGGGTGGGCAATGGCAGCCCGGGCAAAACCTTCTCCACCAGCGGATCGCGGTCCGCCAGCGGATCCTGGCCAAGACCAATGCCGTTTCCCGCCCGCACCGCTTCCCATAGAACGATCTGGTTGTCGGCCCGGAAACGAAAACTGTTTCGGTTGACCGAGGCGCCATACTGGGAAAAGGCTCGGATCATCTCGTCGCTGCGATCGAAGCCTATCAGGGCGTGATTGACAAGATCGGCCGGCTCCGCCGGGCGGCCGCGCCTGTCGAGATAGGAGGTCGCCGCACAGGCACAGAGCGCGATATCGCACACCTTGCGCGCCACCAGTTCGTTCTGCGCCGGCTTGACCATGCGAATGGCGATGTCGGCATCCCGGCGCAGCAGGTTCTCGACCTGGTTCGAGGCAACGATCTCGACCTCGATGCCGGGTTCCTCGATGCCCAGCCTTGCCATCATGTCGGGCAGCACATAGGCCGCCACCACTTCGCTTGCGGCAATACGCACCGTGCCCTCGATCGCCTCGACCGAGCCCAGCGCGAGCCGTGAAAAGGCACTCGCCTGTTCGCTGACCGCCTTGCCGCGTTCGAACAGCGTGGCTCCCGCTTCCGTCAGCGCATAGCCGCTTCGCCCACGCCGGAAAAGCGTGACGCCGAGCACCTGTTCCAACTCCCCGATGTGACGGCCGAGCGTCGGCTGGCTTGCCGACAGCTTTCGCGCCGCAGCCGACAGGCTGCCGGTTTCCGCCACGGCGACGAAGCTCTTGATCAGGTCCCAGTCGATGTCGTCCATTCAATAATGAATATCAAGACTGCATTCGTAGTCAATTTTAATTCATCGATGAAACGGCGATATTCACCCTGCAGACACCGATAAGGACTGCAACAACCATCCATCCAACCAACCAGGAGAAACTCAAATGACCAAGATCGCACTCACCGCCGCCGCCCTCCTCATCGCCGCCAGCACCGCTTTTGCCGGCAGCGACAAGTTTGGCTCGGACAATGCGAGCCAGCCGGCCGTCGCCAGCACCGACAACACGGTCACCAATTCGATCCGCAAATCCGAGGCGACCAATCAGAAGCCTGTCGTGCAGGGCAGCAACCGCGACCTCTTCGGCAGCCGCTGAACGGCGATGCCGGAGGATCCGGAAAGCGGCGGGCTTGTCCCGTCGCTTCAACTCAACCTCAGCACTTCAAGGCAAACCCCGCACTTCAAGGCAAGCAAGGAGACCAGAAATGACCAAAATCGCAATTCTCGGCGCCAATGGCCGGCTGGGCCGCACAGTCGCCAAGGCCTTCATAGACGCCGGCTACGATGTGCGCGCCGTCACCCGCAACGGCAAGGTACCAGCTGAGCTCAAAGGCGCCACCGCATTTGCCGGCGATGCGCTGGACCGCCAGTCGCTGATCCTCGCCACGCAAGGTGTCGACATCATCTTCAACGGCTTGAACCCGATCTACACCGACTGGGGCAAATGCCTGCCGATGGCCGAAAACGTCATGGCCGCCTGCCATGCCAACGGTGCGCTACACCTCTTCCCCGGCACGGTCTACAATTACGGCTCGCCGATGCCGGTGGTGTTATCGGAAGATACGCCGTTCCATCCGACCACCGAAAAAGGCCGCATTCGCTGTGCCATGGAGGATCTGTTCCGCCGCGAGGCCGAGGCGGGCAGGGTGCGCACCATTCTCCTGCGCGCCGGCGACTTCTTCGGCGGCACCGGCAGCGGATCGTGGTTCGACCTGATCGTCGCCGCCAAGATCAACAAGGGCATCTACACAGCACCCGGTCCCGCTGACCTGGTACATGAATGGGCCTATCTGCCGGACTTCGCCGCCGGCTTCGTCGCGCTTGCCCGCAATCTCGACAAGCTCGGTTTCTATGAGGCGCTGAACTTCCCAAGTCACGCCGTCACCGATCTCGAGATCAAGGCCGCCGCCGAGAAGGCCGTCGGCCATCAGTTGAAGATGACCGCGATGGCTTGGTGGGTGCTGCGCGTCGGCAGCCCGTTCGTGGCGATGTGGCGCGAGATCGTCTCGATGTCCTACCTGCGTTTCGAGCCGCATCGGCTGGCCTCGACGCGTCTGGAAAGCATCATCGGCGAGATTCCCCACACGCCTCTCGACCAGGCGGTGAACAAAGCCTTGCAGGATATTGGTATCGCCGTCGCACCCTCCCGGCGCCAAGCCGCCTGATCACTGAACTTGCTGGCGTGAGAACGGCCGGGCTCGGTAAAGGCCCGGCCCTGAATCGTTGCCGATCAGATCCTTCCCATCACCAGCAGGATCAGCACCACGACCAGGATGACGCCGACAATGCCCGAAGGGCCGTAGCCCCAGGAGCGCGAATGCGGCCATGCCGGCACAGCGCCGATCAGGATCAGGATCAGGATGATAACGAGAAGTGTGCTGATCGTCATTTTAAGCCCTCGCCGTCTGGTTGCATTGGAGGGAACAATGCAAAAGGCCGCCCGGTTGTTCCCGGACGGCCTTTGTTGCTTGGCTTGCGAAACGCTCTATTCCGCGGCCTTCGGGAAGCTGACTGCCGGCTCGGCGCCGACATCCGCCAGAGGCTCATGGGACGAGATCTCGCCCTTGCCGCGCCGAAACAGCCGGCTGAACCAGCCGCGTTTGGCGCCCGGCTTGACCTTGGCGCGGGTGAACACCATCAGCATCGACGGGGTCACAACCAGCGTCAGAATGGTGGCGAAGGACAGGCCGAAGACGATCGCCGAAGACAGCGAAATCCACCATTGCGTCGACGGCGCGTTGATCGTCGTCTCGTGATGGAAGATTTCCAGGCCAAGGCCGAAGGCGATCGGCAGCACACCAAGAATGGCCGACACTGCGGTCAGCACGACAGGGCGCGCGCGCTCGCGGCAGGTCTGCAGCACCGCCTCCATCTTGTCCCAGCCTTCCTCGCGCAGCCGGTCATAGGTGTCGATCAGCACGATGTTGTTGTTGACCACCACGCCGGCGAGCGCGATGACGCCGATGCCCGACATGACGATGCCGAAGGTCTCGCCTGTAATCAGCAGTCCGAGGAACACGCCGATCGTCGCCATGACGACGCAGGACAGCACCAGCCAGACGCTGGTGAACTTGTTGAACTGCGCGAGCAGCACCAGGAAGATCAGGAAGATCGCCGCGCCGAAGGCCTTGCTGAGGAAGGCGCTGGCTTCCGCGCTGTCCTCGTTCGAGCCGGCCAGCTTCCAGCGTATGCCGCTGCCCAGATTCATGTCGGTGACGGCCTGGGTGACCTCCTGCTGTACGACGGCGACTTGGCTGCCGGCCGTGACGTTGGCCTGCACCACCACGGTGCGGGCGCCGTCGATGCGGTTGAGGATGCCGACCGTCGGCTCGGGCTTGCGCACGACGAAGTTCGAGATCGGAACCGACCCTTGCGAGGTCTGCACCCTGAGCTCGTCCAGCGTCGACAGCGTGCGTCGGTCTTCCGGCAGACGCAGGCGGATGTCGACGGCATCGTCGGCGCCGGCGGGCCGGTATTCGGAGAGCTTCAGCCCGTTCGTCACCAGCTGCACCACTGTGCCGACCGAAGTCGGGCTGATGCCGTATTGGGCGGCCTTGGCGCGGTCGACCTCGAGCGCCCAGTCGACGCCAGGCGGCGGCAGCCCATCGGAGATATCTATGACGCCAGGCACCTTGGCGATACGCGCAGCCACGGCGCGCGCCTTGTCGTCGAGGCCGGCGGGATCGACGGCCGAAAGCCTGATCTGGATCGGCTTGCCGGTCGGCGGGCCGGCTTCCGGCACGCGCACCTCGACGTCGACGCCGGGAATGCCGGCCATGACACCGCGCAGATCGCTCAGGATCTGGTTGGCGGATTTGCGTTCGCGCCAATCGATGAATTCGTACTGGATGACGCCGACCACGTCCTCGGGCACATCCTGGCCGCCGCCCTGCGTCTTGCCGACTCGGGTGTAGACCGATTTCACGCCGGGCCAGCCGAGCAATCTGTTTTCGGCGATCTTGGTCGCCGTATCCATTTCGGCCAGCGAAAGGTTGCCGCGGGCATGCACGTAGAGCAGGCCGTAATCCGGTTCGACACTCGGGAAGAACTCGACGCCCGCGCCATATTTCGAATAGCCAACGAAGATGCCCGCCAGCAGGACGACGGTCAGCACCAGGACCGTGATGGGAAAGCGCACCGCTTGCTTGACGACGGCCATGTACCAGCCATCGCGGTTGTCGTCTTCGTGATGGTCCGGCGCCTTGGCGAAGATGGCGCCCAGGGTCGGCGCGAACACCAGCGCATAGAGCATCGAGGCCGACAGCGTCACGATCAGCGTGATCGGCATGTATTTCATGAAATCGCCGATGATGCCGGGCCAGAACAAGAGCGGCGAGAAGGCGGCGATACGCGTCATCGTCGCGGCGATGACAGGGCCGGCCATGCGCTTGGCGGCCAGCGCGAAGGCCTCCTGCTTCGGCATGCCCTCGCTCATGCGTCGTTCGGCGAATTCGGTGACGATGATGGCGTCGTCGACCAGCATGCCGACCGCCAGGATGAGGCTGAACAGCACGATCATGTTGATCGTGTAGCCCATCATCGCAAGCAGCAGGATACCGATCAGGAAGGACGACGGAATGGCCAGCCCAATCAGCAACGAGGCACGGCCGGAGAGCGCGTAGAGGATGACGATGAACACCAGGATCACGGCGATCATCACGTGGTTCTGCAGGTCGCCGAGCAGCTGGTTGACGAAGACCGACTTGTCCTGCGTGTAGGTGACGTGCATGCCTTCGGGCATGGTTTTGACGAAGGCGTCGGAGACCTCCCTGACCTTGGTCAGTGTGTCGATCAGATTGGCGCCGATGCGCTTCTTGACTTCGATGGCGATGGCCGGCTTGCCGTTGAGGCGCGTGATCGTCGTGGCGTCGGCAAAGGTCGAGCGGATGGTCGCGATGTCCTTGGCCTGAACCACCGCATTGGGCCCGGCGACCACGGGAAGTGCAGCGACATCCTCGGGCGTCTCGATCAAGGACGGCACCTTGACGGCATATTTGCCTTCCGAGCCCTCGATGTTGCCAGCCGCGACCAGGCTGTTGGAGGCGCCGACCGCGCCGATCAGCTGGTCGAGTTGCAGGCCGTAGGAAGACAGTTTCATTGGATCGATGACGACTTCGACGAGATCGTCGCGCGAGCCCTGCAACGAGCCTTCGAGAACGCCAGGCACTTCCTCGATGCGATCGCGCAGTTCACGCGCCGCTGCCGTCAAGACGCGCTCGGGCAATTCGCCCGATAGCGTGACGACGAGCACCGGGAATTCCGAGATGTTGACCTCGGTGACGACAGGCTCCTCGGCCGCCTGCGGCAGGTCGGCCTTGCCGTCCTGCACCTTGGAGCGCGTATCCTGCAGCGCCGTCGCCAGGTTCGTCTGCGGCTGGAACTCGACCAGGACATAGCCGCCGCCCTGGAACGCGGCCGAGCGCATCTCCTTGAGGCCCTTCAGGCTCTTCAGCTTGCTTTCCATCGGCCGCAGCAGAAGGCGCTCGGAATCTTCAGGCGAAATGCCTTGATAGATCAGGCTGACATACATCATCGGAATCGGAACGTCCGGTTCCGCTTCCTTCGGCGTCGACTGATAGGCTATCCAGCCGGCGATCAGCAGGAAAACCAGGACCGAGATGGTCAGGCGGGCATTGTTGATTGCGAGTCTGACGATATCCATGACTTATGCCTGCTGTTGGCTTCGGGAGTGGCGAACGGACATGCTGTCGCCGGGCAAGCCCGGCGCCGGCGCCCTGCGCTACTGCGTCCCGGCAGTGGCTTCACCGATCAGCTTGTTGATGGTCGCCTGGTCGGCCTCGACCGGGTTGACCTCGTCGCCTTCCTTCACCAGTTCCTGGCCGGCGACGATGATGCGCGCATCGGCCGGGATGCCGCCAAGCACGAGACCGGTCGGCGTGTCGTCGACCAGGTCGATCGGGAAGAACGCCACCTTGTTGTCCTTGCCGACGGAGCGGATGCCGAGATCCCCCTTGTCGCCCAGCGTCACCACCGAGCGCGGCAAAAGCACCGCGTCGGTCGGCAAGGCGCTGAGCTGGATTTCCGCCGTCATACCGGCCGGCACCGAGCCATCGGCATTGGGGATGGCGATCTCGACGCGGAAGGTGCGGGTCGCCGACGAAGCGTCGCGGCTGATATAGCGCACGGTGCCTTCGACGGTCTGGCCGCTGACCAGCCGGACGTTGGCCTTGTCGCCGATCTTTAGATAGCCGAGGTCGCGCTCGCTGATCTCGCCGCGCGCGATCACCGGGTCGAGCTTGAGGATGGTAGCCACCTCGCCGCCCTGCATGACGGAGCTGCCTAGTTCCACCGGCACCCGGTCGATGACGCCGTCGAACGGCGCCTTCACTTCGTTGCGGTCGAGCTCGGCCTGCGCGGTATCCAGCTGCGATTGCGCCAGGGTCAGATTGGAGCGGGCGGTGTCGAGCTGCAGCTTGGGCAAATTACCGGTCCTCATCAGCCGCAGCGAGGCGTCCAGTTCGGCCTGCCGCTGCGCGACGAGTTGCTTGGCATTGTCGCGCATCGAGATCTTTTCTTCCGCCGCCAGCATCAGCACCAGGTCGCCGGTCTTGACGTGATCGCCTTGCTTGACCGGCAGCTTTTCGATGATGCCGGCGACGCGGGTTGCCAGCACCGCGCGCTTATCGGCCTCGGTCAGCCCCGAAATGCGGATGGCGCGCGCATAGGTCTTGCGCGGCGGTGTCACCACCGCGACGGTGCGCAACGGGGCCTTGGGTTCGGCTTCCGCCGTCTTCGGCTTGCTCGCGTCCGGCGCCTTGCCCTGCTCGACCTCGGCTGCCTTGGCCTTGTTGGCCGCTACGCTGCCGACCGACGAGAACTCGCCTGTCGCCATCCAGGCCGCGAAACCGATGAGCACAACAATGGCTGCAAGCTTGTGAAACCTGATTTTAGGCATCGTCGTTTTTCCGTTGCGGGTTCGGCCAGCACCGCGCCGTGCGTAGCGCGGGCGCGTCGCCGATATGGGTGCGCGCCTGACTGTGTTCAAATTGCCGTGATCGGCGAGCGCGCTTCTACATCAAAGTTGCACCGCAATATAGTCCGAAAGTTGCAGCAGCATTGCGTAGCCGGACAAGGTGTGACCGCGATGAAACGGTTCTCGTGACTTGCCCTGTTACTCTGCCGATGCCTGCCCCCGGTTGCCGATCCGCCCTTGAAACGCCGACCACGGGCGGCCGGTCCGGCCGGCCATGGGTCCGTCCGCAGGTCCCGAAATACAGCCGCCATGCAAATCGCGTCTCTGATTGGAAGCGCCGGTATGAAGCCAACGATCCTTATCCGTTCGGTTGGCAAGGGTTCGATTGCCGTAGCGCGGCCAAATAACTGAAATTGCTTTAGAAATGGCTACACAATTCCTTCAGATCGCGTCCGCCCGACCCCAGTCCGCCGAAGTCCAGACAGATGCTGAAAACGCCAATGCGTCGACGCTACGAAACCCGGATCGGTATATCTTGACATGCGCGAGATCGGGTCCGAAGCGACGACAGCGCTTGTATCTCACCCCATTGACGATTCCTTGTCGACCGTTGCGCCTTTTGTTCGCGACCCCGCCACGGACCCGCGCCGCTCAAACCGTCGGTGGCAGCAGGCGTCAGCATGATGTGGACTCGCACGCACGCCAGGGTTGCTGTCAGGCCAACAAGCTTTCTCCTCCGCGGCCCTTGCAATGCGTGCAGGCAAACGATGCCGACGGGCTCAGGCCCGACGGCGCTCTGCCTCCGGGTTCTTGCGCACGGCGAGGAATTCCTTCACCCGGCGGCCGGGTGCGGGACCACGCACCGGCTTGAAACCGTCATCGAGTTCGCCGGAAAGATCCAGCGTAGCGCGCTTGCCGACGGCGTCGTAATTCTCTTCAAGCCAGTCGCTGGCTGCGGTGCGGCCGAGGTCGCGCAGATAGGTCAGGAACGCCCATTCTGCGTTGACCTTCGAGGATGCCGACAGATCCTTGAACGCCTCGTCGGCATCAATGCGATGCATGCGGATGTCGCGGTATTCGCCATGCGGCAGGCGGCCGGCGGCGATCAGTTCCTTGACGAAGGCGATCGAGCGGAACTCGCGCAGCAACCCGGCATTGAAGGTGATCTCGTCGATGCGGTTCTGGATCTCGTTGGCGCTTCTTGGTGTCCCCTCGCGCACCACCGGATTGATCTGCACCAGGAGCACGTCCTCGGTCGCCGCCGTCTTGAAGAACGGATAGAGCGCCGGATTGCCGCCATAGCCGCCATCCCAGTAGGGCACGCCCTTGATCTCGACGGCGCGGAACAGTTGCGGCAGGCAGGCCGACGCCATCACTGTGTCGAGGTCGATCTCGCCATCGGAAAAGACCCGCAACTGCCCCGTCTCGACATTGGTGGCGGAAATAAACAATTCCATCGACTTGCAGGCGCGGACATTCTTGAAATCGATCTCTTGGGCGACCACGTCGCGCAGCGGATTGAGGCCGAGCGGGTTGGCGACATAGGGCGAGAACACCCGCGACATGGTGTCGAAGAAGACATAGCCCGGCGTGTTCTCGATCGACCAGTTGCCCCAGGCAACGTCCCACGGCATGCGCTGCACCGGGCTGAACCGGCCCTTGGCCGCCACCGCGTGCCAGAAATCGTCGAGCTTTTTCCGCGCGCCCTCGACCCCGCCGCGCACGAAACCATCGGCCAATGCGACCGCGTTCATGGCGCCGGCGCTGGTGCCGGAAACGGCCGATATATCCAGCCTGCCGTCCTCGAGCAGCCGGTCGAGCACGCCCCAAGAGAAAGCGCCGTGCGAGCCGCCGCCCTGGAGCGCGATGTTGATTTTCTTCTTTTCCTCCGCCTTGCCGTTCTTCGTCATGGCGTTCCTGTCATCCCGATGCGCCGGCCTGCCTGGGCAAGAACACGAACACGGTCGCGTGATCACATGAAATTTCGGTCATGCGAAAAGCCCCTCCGCTGCAAGGCGGAGAGGCTATAGCTTTCGAACAGGCATGAACCTTGGCGGACAGGGCTTAGGCGACGAGGTCCGGCACCGGCCCGACATACCGTGACTGCGGACGGATCAGCCGTCCGGTGGTCTGCTGTTCGCGGGCATGCGCAACCCAGCCGGCGACGCGCCCGGCGGCAAAGACATTGCTGAACGCGCCCGGCGGAAAGCCCGATGCTTCCAGGACGAGCGCGGTGTAGAACTCGACATTGGTCTGCAGCGAGCGCTGCGGCTTGGCGATCCGAAGCACCTCGAGCGCCGTCTGCTCGATGGTTTCGGCGAAGGCCAGCCGGCGGCCGGTCTCGCCGTCGCCGCCAAGCTTGCGCACCACCGCTTTCAGCACATCGGCGCGCGGATCCCGCACGCGGTAGATGCGATGGCCGAAGCCCATGATGCGCCGGCCTTGCGCGATCTCGTTACGCAGCCAGCCGGCCGCGTCGCCATGCGCGGCGATGGCGTCGAGCATCTCGATGACCGGCCCGGGCGCGCCGCCATGCAGCGGTCCCTTGAGGGCACCGAGGCCCGCCAGCACCGACGACGTCAGCCCGGCCTGCGTCGAGGCAACCACGCGAGTGGCGAAGGTGGAGGCATTGAGGCCGTGGTCGCAGACGGTCACCAGATAGGTGTCGAGGGGCTTGGCCAGCTCGGGCGAAACAGACTCGTCGTTGAGCATGCGCAGCATGTCGGCGGCATGGTCGGCCTTGCCGTATGGCGCGACCGGCTGCTCGCCGCGCCGCAGGCGCAGCAGCGCCGGCGTCAGCACCACAGGCGCCGCGATCAGCCGCAAGGCGTCCGTCAGCGTCTCGCCATCCGGCAGCAGCGCCATGCCGGCGCGCATGGCGCTGTAGACCTCAAGCGGGGCCAGCAAGGGCAGCGCTGGCACGACCCGGTCGAAGACATCGACGCGTGCCTCACCCAGTCTTGCCGCCAGTTCGGCGTCATCGGGCAGATTTTCGAAGAATCCGTCCAGCAGCAGGCGCACGACCTGGACGAAGCTCCATCGTCCAGCCAATTGCGCGAGCGCATGACCGCAGATCGTCAGACGACCGCCAAGTCCGTCCACATCCGACAGCGAGGTTTCCGCCGCCACCACATCATCGAGCCCATTCGCCATAGCCTTGTCTCCTTGAAGCTTTTCCCGATGGGAGATAAGGGTGAGCGCCATATCCATCAATCTTGATCAACAGAATCAATATCAGGGCCGAAAATGTCGGAATGGTTGTCGCGGGAGGAGGCACTGGAAAGGCTTCGCGTGAGGCCGCAGACACTCTACGCCTATGTCAGCCGTGGCCGCATCGGCATGCGCCCGGACCGCGACGATCCGCGCCGCAGCCAATACCGCGCCGACGACATCGTCGCGCTGGCAACGCGAAGGGCGCGCGGACGCAGCCCCTCGGCCATCGCCGAAAGCGCGATCGCCTGGGGCGAGCCCTCGATCGTCACGGCGATTTCGACCGTCTGGCACGGCCGCCTCATCTATCGGGGCCGGGACGCCGCAGCGCTGTCCGACCATGCCACGCTGGAAGAAACCGCTGGCGTGCTTTGGGCCATGCCTCAACCCGTTCGTTTCGAAGCGCCACCAACAGATGCGCCCCGCCCGCCCGGCCGCGCCCAGGCCTTTGCGCAACTCGCTCTGCTTGCCGGCCAGTCGCGGCCTTCCCTGGGACGGAGTGCCGCCTCGCTGTGCGCTGATGCCGCGCATGCGATCGGCGTCCTGGCCAGCGCCCTCGGCGCCGAGGCGGGGCCGGATCCGGTGCATATGCGATTGGCACGGGGCTGGTCGGTGGACGACGATGGCGCGGACGCGATCCGGCGCGCCCTTGTGCTGCTCGCCGATCACGAACTCAACGCTTCGACCTTCGCCGCCCGCGTCGCCGCCTCGACCGGCGCCTCGCCCGCCGCCTGTCTGATGACGGGCCTGCCGACGCTATCCGGCCCACGCCATGGCGGCGCCGGCGAAGCGGTGATGCAGTTGACCGAAGACGCGGCGCGGCATGGCGCCGATGCCGCGATCCGGCGCTGGCTCGGCCACGACCGGCCGCTGCCGGGTTTCGGCCATCAGCTCTATCCCGAGGGCGATCCCCGGGCCACGGCGCTTCTGGCGGCCATCGGCAACACCGACGAGACATTGCGGTCGCTGGAAACCGCCGCCATTGCCGCGACCGGCGCGCCAGCGAATATCGACTTTGCCCTGGCCGTGCTGACGCGCGGCCTTGGCCTGCCGCGCGATGCACCGTTCCACCTGTTCGCGCTTGGACGCAGTGTCGGCTGGGCCGCGCATATGGTTGAGCAGATCGTGAGCGGCAGCATCATCCGGCCGCGCGGCCGCTATGAGGGATTGCTGCCGTAAACGGCGTGAGCGCTATGTGCTCACGACATCGTGTCGAGCTTGCGCTGCATGGCCGCGATCTGGCTTTTCAGCTCCTGAAGGTCGTCGGACTTCTCAGGCGCTTCCTTCCTGGCTGGCTCGGTCGGGGCAGCGGCCGGCGCCGGGCCAACGGGCGGAAATGGTGTGAACAGCCGCATCGCGTTCTGGAACATTTCCATGTTGCGCCGGGTCTGCTCTTCGAGCGCCTTCATCGGCGTCGCCATCTTCATCACGTCGAGCGGCGACTTGCCGATGGCGCCCTTCATCTGCTCGCGAAAGCGCTCCTGCTCCTTGGAGAAAGCCAACATCGACTGTTCGAGGAAGCTCGGCACGATCATCTGCATCTGGTCGCCATAATAGGCGATCAGCTGACGCAGGAACGGGATCGGCAGCATGTTCTGCCCGTCCTTGTTCTCCAGCTCGAAGATGATCTGGGTCAGCACCGGATGGGTGATGTCGTCACCGGTCTTGGCATCCTGGACGGTGAATTCCTCGCCCTTCTTGACCATCTCGGCCAGATCCTCGAGCGTCACATAGGTGCTCGTCCCCGTGTTATAGAGGCGGCGGTTGGCGTATTTCTTGATAATGATCGGGTCGTCTTTTGCGGCCATCTGCATCCTCCCCGGACACCGGCAAGCCTGCGTAAGCAGCCGGTAACGATTGCGCCCTTTTTGAGGATATGCGCAAAAGCCTCACAATTCCAAGCAGTTTGTGCACTGCGGGATCATATAATGCTGCATAGCAGGCAAAACATGCTGCGCAGCAGCGGCCGTACCCTCGGCGCGGCGAGACGCGACCTGCTTGCGGCGCATGGGCGCCATGCCGATTTCCGGTTTGACTTGGGGTTGGGAAACGGCAAGAAAAGTCCCCAACGGCACAACAACACCTTGAAGTCTGGAGAAGAAAATGTCCGCTTCCATCGTCATTGCCAGCGCCGCGCGCACGGCCGTCGGCTCCTTCAACGGCGCCTTCGCCGCCACCCCCGCGCATGAACTCGGCGCCGTCGTCGTCAGGGAACTTTTGGCGCGTGCCGGTGTCGAGGCGGCCGAGGTGGACGAGGTCATCCTCGGCCAGGTGCTGACCGCGGCGCAAGGTCAGAACCCGGCCCGCCAAGCCTCGATCCTTGCTGGCCTGCCCAAGGAAACCACCGCCTGGGGCCTCAACCAGGTGTGCGGCTCGGGCCTGCGCGCCATCGCGCTCGGCATGCAGCAGATCGCCACCGGCGACGCCAAGGTGATCATCGCTGGCGGCCAGGAATCGATGTCGCTGTCGCCGCACGCCGAGCACCTGCGCGCCGGCGTCAAGATGGGCGACTACAAGATGATCGACACCATGATCAAGGACGGGCTGTGGGACGCCTTCAATGGCTATCACATGGGCAACACCGCCGAGAACGTGGCGCGCCAGTTCCAGATCACCCGCGACGACCAGGACCAGTTCGCGCTGGCCTCGCAGAACAAGGCCGAAGCCGCGCAGAAGGCTGGCAAGTTCAAGGACGAGATCGTCGCCTTCACCATCAAGGGCAAGAAGGGCGACACCATTGTCGACCAGGACGAATATATCCGCCATGGCGCGACGATCGACGCCATGACCAAGCTGAAGCCGGCCTTCGACAAGGACGGCACGGTGACCGCCGCCAACGCCTCCGGCATCAATGACGGTGCGGCCGGCGCGCTGCTGATGACCGAAGCCGAAGCCGCCAGGCGCGGCATCACCCCGCTGGCGCGCATCGCCTCCTGGGCGACCGCCGGCGTCGATCCCGCTATCATGGGCACCGGCCCCATCCCCGCCTCGCGCAAGGCTCTGGAAAAGGCAGGCTGGTCCGTCGGCGATCTCGATCTTGTCGAGGCCAACGAGGCTTTCGCGGCGCAGGCCTGCGCCGTCAACAAGGACATGGGCTGGGATCCCTCGATCGTCAACGTCAATGGCGGCGCCATCGCCATCGGTCATCCGATCGGCGCCTCGGGCGCCCGCGTCTTCAACACGCTGGTCTACGAAATGCGCCGTCGCGGCGCCAAGAAGGGCCTCGCCACGCTCTGCATCGGCGGCGGCATGGGCGTCGCCATGTGCGTGGAAGCGCTCTGAAGAAAGTGAGCAGTGAATAGGAGTAGCGAATAGGGAAGAATGGCTTCAGCGCGGCGGGACATCAAATCCCTACTCGCTATTGGCTACTCCCTACTCACTCTTCCGACCAAAGGGAGGACATATGACCAAGGTTGCAATCGTCACGGGCGGATCGCGCGGTATCGGCGCGGCCATCTCGATCGCTTTGAAGAACGCCGGCTACTCGGTTGCCGCCAATTATGCCGGCAATGACGAGGCTGCGGCGAAATTCAAGGCCGAGACCGGCATTCCAGCCTACAAATGGTCCGTCGCCGATTATGACGCCTGCGCCGCCGGCATCAAGCAGGTCGAGGCCGATCTCGGCCCGGTCTCGGTGCTGGTCAACAATGCCGGCATCACCCGCGACGCCATGTTCCACAAGCTGACGCGAGAACAGTGGAAAGAGGTGATCGATACCAATCTGTCCGGTGTTTTCAACATGACGCATCCGCTGTGGGGCGGCATGCGCGACCGCAAGTTCGGCCGCGTCATCACCATCTCCTCGATTAATGGCCAGAAGGGCCAGGCGGGCCAGGTCAATTACTCCGCCGCAAAGGCCGGCGACATCGGCTTCTCCAAGGCGCTCGCCCAGGAAGGCGCGCGCGCGGGCATCACTGTCAACGTCATCTGCCCCGGCTACATCGCCACCGAGATGGTCAAGGCGATCGACGAGAAGGTGCTCAACGAGCGCATCATCCCGCAAATCCCGGTCGGCCGCCTCGGTGAACCGGAGGAGATCGCGCGCTGCGTCGTCTTCCTCGCTTCCGAGGATGCCGGCTTTATCACCGGCTCGACCCTCACCGCCAATGGCGGCCAGTATTTCGTCTAGGCGTTGATTTTCGACTGGCCCACCGGCCGGCGGCCTTGACCGGCGGGTCGGGAAACCGATCCGTTTTTCAATTGATGCTCTGGAGCTACAGCGCCCCGCTGGCACCGGCTGCCCCAATCCGGCACGCAAGGGTTAATGGGGGTGGCGCCTCTGTGCGAAACCCTGTGGCCAAGTCTGTGGATTCTCGGTGGATAAGCTGTTCACAACACAAGATATTGAGGGAACAAACCAAGAAAATATCGCCGGCGCCGCTTTGTCGCCGATTCGTTCCGGCTTTGAGCGCAATGTTAACATTAATGGCCGCGATTGCCTGCAATTCCTTAACACCGAGTTCAGAAAGATTAACAATATCATAATGTTGAGCGGGTCGCGTCATGCCTCGCGCATCGTTTACTGGCAAAAGTTAAGGGCAGGATACACTTAGCATAAAACGGGCCAGTTCGGTGATTCAGCATGTGGTGAGACTCATGGTCACAAAATCCATATCTAGCCGTGAACAAAAGCCGAATCTGACGGAGTCACCGATTCGTCGCTGATTCGTTCCAGACTCGTTCCAACTGTTAAGCAGGGGCTGATTTGCGGGCTGACGCGGGCACCTTCGGAACCCGGACGGAACATTCCGCTTTCGCTTCGCGCCTGAAATCCCTATGTGTCGGCTGTCATACGCGCCGTCCAGGCACGCTCCCGACAACGAGAGGCCAGAAAGCCTTATTTCCGAGCCGATGAACATCCAGCAGAAACACACCGAGCCGCTGATCCTGTCGGGCCGCGACGTGACCGCCGTGCTTGGCCCGACCAACACCGGCAAGACCCATCTCGCCATCGAGCGCATGGTGGCGCACGAAACCGGCGTCATCGGCCTGCCGCTGAGGTTGCTGGCCCGGGAGGTCTACAGCCGCGTCTGCGAAAAGGTCGGCGCCCACAAGGTCGCGCTGATCACCGGCGAGGAGAAGATCCAGCCGCCGGGCGCCAAATATTCGGTCTGCACCGTCGAGGCCATGCCGCGCGAGACCGACGCTGCTTTCGTGGCAATCGACGAGGTGCAACTGGCCGGCGACCTCGAGCGCGGCCATATCTTCACAGACCGCATCCTGCATCTGCGCGGCCGCCAGGAAACGCTGCTGCTCGGTGCCGCCACCATGCATGGCATTCTCCAGCGGCTGCTGAAAGGCGTCTCGGTGGTGACGCGGCCAAGGCTGTCGCATCTCGCCTATGCCGGCTCCAAGAAACTGACCCGCCTGCCCAGGCGCACCGCGATCGTCGCCTTCTCCGCCGACGAAGTCTACGCCATCGCCGAACTGATCCGCCGCCAGCAAGGCGGTGCGGCCGTCGTGCTCGGAGCGCTCTCGCCGCGCACCCGCAATGCCCAGGTGGCGCTGTTCCAGTCCGGCGACGTCGACTATCTCATTGCCACCGACGCCATCGGCATGGGCCTCAATCTCGATCTCGACCATGTCGCTTTTGCCCAGAACCGCAAGTTCGACGGCTACCAGTACCGCAATCTGACCGCGGCCGAGCTTGGCCAGATCGCTGGCCGCGCCGGCCGGCATCTGCGCGACGGCACCTTCGGCGTCACCGGTCAGGTCGATCCGCTGGACGAGAATCTGGTCCAGAAGATCGAGAGCCATGATTTCGACCCGGTGAAGGTGCTGCAGTGGCGCACCGCCCAATTCGATTTCGCCAGCCTTGAGGCGCTGAAGCGCTCGATCGAAACCAACGCCCCGGTCGAGGGCCTGACACGCGCGCTGCCGGCCGTCGACGCGCAGGCGCTCGAACATCTCTCCCGCGACGAAGACATCTGCGCGCTCGCGACCAATGCCAAGCGCGTGGCGCTGCTTTGGGAAGCCTGCGCGCTGCCCGACTACCGCAAGATCGCGCCCGCCCAGCATGCCGACCTGATCGCCTCGATCTACATGGACCTCGCTCGCCACGGCCATGTCGACGAAAACTACATGGCCGAGCAGGTGCGCCGCGCCGACACCACCGAGGGCGACATCGACACGCTGTCGCACCGCATCGCCCAGATCCGTACCTGGACATTCGTGTCGAACCGGCCCGGCTGGCTGGCCGATCAGGCACACTGGCAGGAAAAGACGCGCGAAATCGAAGACAGATTGTCGGATGCGCTGCATGAGCGGTTGACGAAACGCTTCGTAGACCGCAGGACTTCCGTCCTCATGCGGCGCCTTAGAGAAAATACCATGCCTGAAGCCGAAATCAGCCCTACCGGAACCGTCCTTGTCGAAGGCCATCACGTCGGCGAGTTGCAAGGGTTCCGCTTCACCGCCGACCAGACCGCCGGCGGCGAAGACGCCAAGGCGGTGCGCACGGCCGCGCAAAAGGCGCTGGCCGCCGAATTCGATGCCCGCGCGGAGCGCTTCGGCGCCTGCGCCAATGGCGACCTCGCGCTCGGTTCGGACGGCACGCTGCGCTGGATCGGCGCGCCGATCGGCACGCTGGTTTCGGGCGAGGACGCGCTGAAGCCGCGTCTGGTGCTTCTGGCGGACGAACAGCTCACCGGCCCGGCGCGCGACAAGGTCGCCGCGCGTGCCGAGCGCTTTGTCAATTTCCAGATCGAGTCCCTGCTGAAGCCGCTGGTCGACCTGAAAAATGCCGAGCAGATTTCCGGCATCGGCCGCGGCATCGCCTTCCAGCTGGTCGAGAATTTCGGCCTCATCAACCGCCGCGACATCGCCGAGGAGATGAAGTCGCTCGACCAGGAGGGCCGCGCCGCACTGCGCCGGCTCGGCGTACGCTTCGGCGCCTACCACGTCTTCGTGCCGGCGCTGATCAAGCCCGCGCCGGCCGGACTGGTGACCTTGCTGTGGGCGTTGAAGAACGACGGCAAGGACAAGCCTGGCTTCGGCGACGTCGTCCATGCGCTGGCATCGGGCCGCACCTCGGTTGTCATCGATCCGGCCTTCGACAAGGCCTTCTACAAGCTGGCCGGATACCGCAATCTCGGCCGCCGCGCCGTGCGCATCGACATTCTGGAGCGGCTGGCCGACCTGATCCGCCCGGCGACCAACTGGAAGCCCGGCCTCGGCCAGCGCCCGGACGGCGCCTATGACGGCCAGGCCTTCATGGTGACGCCACCGATGATGTCGATCCTCGGCGCCACCGCCGACGACATGGAAGAAATCCTCAAGGGGCTCGGCTATCGCGCCGAGCCGAAGCCGGCGGCGGAAGTCAAGGCACGGCTGGAAGCACAGGACAGTGCCGCGCGGGAAGCCGCAGCGGCCAAGCTCGCGGCCGAAGAGGCCGCGCGAGCCGAACAAGCCAAGGCAGCGGAAGAGGCGGCGGCGCCGGCCGTCGTCGAGGGTTCGGAGTCGTCGCCCGATGTGGACGCGGAGACCGTATCCGAGGTTCCAGCCGAAATCGTTGCGGACGCCCCGGCGGAGGCTGTCGCGGAAGAGCAATCAGAAGCGACCGCCGAGGTTGCGGATGAGGAGACGCCTGTAGCTGAAGCCGCCGAGCCGGCACAGGTTGAACCACAAGCCGAACCTGAAACCGCCGAACCTGAAGCTGCGGCGGTTGAAGCCTCGCCCGCGGACGAAGCAGCGCCGGCGGAGCCGGCCGCTGACGCTTCCACCTCGACGGAGGCGGCCGAACCCGTTGCCGTGGCGGAAGCCGCGGCTGAACCGGCCGCCGAAGCCGAAGCGCCAAAGCCTATCCTGCTGTGGCGGCAAGGGCGCTTCGACCAGCGCCCCCGCCATCACGAAGGCCGTAACAATCGCCAGCGCAACGGCCAGGCGCGCGGCCGCGGCAACGCGCCGGCCGATGCCGCCGCCGCGCCCGTCACGCCAGGAGAGCGTCCCGCTCATGAAGGACGCCGCGACGGCGCCGGCAAGCCGCGCTTCGACCGCTCGAAGTTCAAGCCCAAGCCTGGCGCCGAAGGCGAACAAAGGCGCGAAGGCCGGCCGGACTGGAAGGGCGGCAGGCCGGAAGGCAAGGGCGGGCCGCAAGGCGGCAAGCCTGCATTCCAGGCCAAGCCACGCGAGGAGCGCCCGGTGCGCTTCGACCCGGATTCCCCCTTCGCCAAGCTCGCCGCCTTGCGCGACCAGCTAAAGAAGTAGGCTCGGCACTTCGATGGTTGCTGAAGGCCGCCAGCGCATCGACAAATGGCTGTTCTTCTCGCGTGCGGTCAAATCGCGCTCGCTGGCGGCCAAATTGGTGGTCGCTGGCCGCGTGCGCATCAATCGCGACAAAGCAGCGCAGGCTTCCGATCTGGTCAAGCCGGGCGACGTGCTGACCATCACGCTCGACCGGCGTATCTTCGTCTGGAAGGTGCTTGGCGCTGGTGCGCGGCGCGGCCCGGCCGAGGAAGCCCGCACCCTTTATGAAGACATGTCGCCGCCGCCCACACCCAAGGGCGACGCCCTTCCCGATGCCATCCCGGCGCTGCGCGAGGCTGGCAGCGGCCGGCCGACCAAAAAAGAGCGCCGCCAGACCGACCGGTTGCTCGACGAAGATTGAGCCCCCGTCGACCAGACGCGCGGTGCTCCGCAGGGCAACCGCAGGCAAAAAACAAAACCGGCGCCGGCAAACGGGCGGTGCGCGAGGCATGCCAGGCCTTCGCGGCGGCGCCCTTGCGGATTTCCATTCCCAAACCTTGGCGTCGCTGGGAATGGCCACCCTTGCAAGCGACCGATAAAGGCGTTACCTCACGGAAAAAGCCAGCAAAAACTGGACGTCCCGGAGCCGCCCGATGACCTATGTCGTGACCGACAACTGCATCAAATGCAAATATATGGACTGCATCGAGGTCTGTCCGGTCGACTGTTTCTACGAAGGCGAGAACATGCTCGTCATCCATCCCGACGAGTGCATCGACTGCGGCGTCTGCGAACCGGAATGCCCGGCCGACGCGATCAAGCCCGACACCGAGTCGGGCCTCGACAAATGGCTGCAGATCAACACCGAATATGCCGACAAATGGCCCAACATCACCGCCAAGAAGGAGCCGCCGGCCGACGCCAAGAGCTTCGACGGTGAGGCCGGCAAGTTCGAGAAATACTTCTCCGCCGAGCCCGGCGAAGGCGATTGACAACACCGCTGTAAAGGCTTGTATGACGTAGCGTAACAGGCAAGTCGGATTAACCGCCTTGACAGGCGGCGATTGGTTATGACCTCCGCTTACGCAGCAAAACCTTGATTCTTCCGACTTTTTGTGTTACATCAGCGAAACATGCCGGTGACACAACGTCGATTTATGGCGCAGACGCCCCAAATCACTGAAAGGTGAAAATCCCACTCCGGACCAGAGCGATCTGGGCCAGGCGGTCGCAATTCGTGCGGTTTGCCGGTCCCGGCTTTTCCGGTGGGTTCATCTGTTGTGCGGCTAATGATCGGTGACCCCGATCACGTGAGTTCAGCCGGCACCGCCGCCGGCCCACAACAAGGAGTTCAGGGCGTAATGGCAACGATCACCCCGCAGAAGAAGTCCACGGCCGCGCGTCACGGTTTCAAGACCGGCGAGTACATCGTCTATCCGGCGCATGGCGTCGGCCAGATCGTCTCGATCGACGAGCAGGAAGTGGCTGGCCACAAGCTGGAACTGTTCGTCATCGACTTCCAGAAGGACAAGATGCGCCTGAAGGTGCCGGTCGCCAAGGCGACCTCGATCGGCATGCGCAAGCTGTCGGAAGAGGATTATGTCGAGCGCGCGCTGAAGGTCGTGCAGGGTCGCGCCCGCGTCAAGCGCACCATGTGGTCGCGTCGCGCCCAGGAATATGATGCCAAGATCAATTCGGGCGATTTGATCTCGATCTCGGAAGTCGTGCGCGACCTCTACCGCGCCGACAACCAGCCGGAACAGTCCTATTCCGAACGCCAGCTCTACGAGGCGGCACTCGACCGCATGGCGCGCGAGATAGCGGCCGTCAACCGTATGTCGGAAACCGAAGCCGTGCGCCTGATCGAGGTCAACCTCAACAAGGGACCCAAGCGCGGCGCCAAGGCCGACAACGAGGAAGCCGAGCAGGAAGAAGCTGCCTGAATCCCCTCGTCCTAGAGTTCACGAAAAACCCGGCCTCGCGCCGGGTTTTTTGTCTTTGGCATTGCCGGAGATTGCCGCGGCTATGCGCCGCCTTCCTTCTCCGCCTCCTGCTTCAGCGTCGCGATGAATCGCTTGGTGCGTTCGCGCTCCGGATTGCCGAACAGCGTGGCGGACGGCCCCTGCTCGACGACGACGCCGGCGTCGAGGAACACCGCTTCCCGGGCGATCTTGGAGGCGAGGCGCAGATCATGCGTTGCCATCACCATGGTCGTTCCCTCGCTGGCGAGTTGACCGAGCACATCGACCACCTCCTGCGCCAACTCCGGGTCGAGGGCGGAAGTCGGCTCGTCGCACAGAAGCACCTTGGGTGACGGCGCCAGCGCCCGGGCAATCGCCACGCGCTGCTGCTGGCCGCCCGACAGCGTCGCCGGCCAGGCATCGACCTTGTGTGCCATGCCGACCTTCTCCAGCAGGGCCAGCGCCCGCTCACGGGCCCGAGCCTCCGGCCATTTCAGCACCGTGACCAGGCCTTCCATGACGTTCTCGATGGCCGTGCGGTGTGGAAACAGCTGGAAATTCTGGAACACCATGCCGGTCTGCAGCCGCAGGCGCCTAATGTCCGCGGCCGGCACCTTCACGCCCGGGCGGAACTCAAGCGTCTCGTCGCCGATGCGCACCGTGCCCGAGGTCGGGATCTCCAGCAGGTTGATGCAGCGCAGCAGCGTGCTTTTTCCGCCACCCGAAGGGCCGACCAGCGCGGTGACGCTGCCTTCGGCAATGGTAACCGTCACGCCCTTCAGCACGAGATTGTCGCCGAACCGCTTCTCGATGTTGGTCAGGCTGATCATGAGCGTGCCTCCAGGAAGCCGCCATACCGGTTGAGCCGCTCCTCCAGCCGCGTCTGCAGGGCCGACAGCACCGAACTCAAGGCGAGATAGAGGATCGCCGCCTCGACATAGAGGATGAGCGGCTCATAGGTGGTGGCGACGATGCGCTGCGCCGCCTGGAACATCTCCGGCACGGTGATGGCGGCGGCCAGCGAGGTATCCTTGACCAGCGAGATGAAGGTGTTGGAGAGCGGCGGCACCGCGACGCGTCCGGCCTGCGGCAGGATGGTGCGCTGCATCGCCTGGCTCCAGGTCATGCCGATCGAATAGGCGGCCTCCCACTGGCCCTTGGGTACCGAACCGATGGCCGCGCGGATGATTTCCGATGTGTAGGCGCCGATGTTGAGGGTGAAGCCGATCAGCGCCGCGGTAAAGGCATCGAGCAGGATGCCGACCGAAGGCAGGCCATAGAAGATCAGGAACAACTGCACCAGGAGCGGCGTGCCGCGGAAGATCCAGACATAGAAGCGCACGAGCGCCACAAGCGGCTTGGGGCCAAACAGCCGGCCGAGCGCCGCGCCCAGCCCCACCGTCAGGCCAAGCACGAAGGACAGCAGCGTCAACGGCACGGTAAAGATCAACGCGGCCCACAGCAGCGAAGGCAGCGACTCCAGCATCAGTTGCAGCCAGTGCGGCACGAAATATCCTCCGGAATGGACGAGCGGCGTCATCGAAGCGCGAATGCGCCGGCCATATCACGACAAAAGCGGCGAGCCGTCAAAGACGGCTCGCCGCTGAGCGGGGTTCGGACCTGCGGAAGGCCCCGTGCGTGAAATTACTTCGACACGTCCTGGCCGAAATAGGTGTCGGCGATCTTCTGATAGGTGCCATCGGCCTTGATGTCGGCCAGCGCCTTGTTGATGGCCGCGACCAGTTCCGGGTCGCCCTTGCGGACGATGACGCCGGAGTAATCGGCATTCTCTTCCTGGGCGGCGATCTTCACATTGGCGTCGGGCTTGTGCTTCTTGAAGTCGAGGAACGACAGGCTGTCATTGATGGTGGCGTCGGCACGGCCGGTCAGAAGAAGCTGGATCGACTGGTCGAAGCCATCGGTGCCGACCAGTTCGGCGCCGTTCGATTCGGCCAGCTTGCCAAAATTGGAGGTCAGCGACTGTGCCGACTTCTTGCCCTTGAGGTCGGCGAAGGTCTTGATGTCGGTGTTGTCGCCGCGCACGATCAGCACCGCCTTGGAGGCGATGTAGGGATCGGAGAAGTCGTACTTGGCCTTGCGGGCGTCGGTGATGCCGACTTCGTTGATCACGGCATCATAACGGCTGACGTCGAGGCCGGCGATCAGCCCGTCCCACTTGCCTTCGAGGAACTCGACCTTGACGCCGAGCTTGTCGCCGATCGCCTTGGCGATTTCGACGTCGAAGCCGACCAGCGCGCCGGAAGCGTCATGATAGGTGAAGGGCGCGTAAGTGCCTTCCGTGCCGACCTTGATGATGCCGGCCTGCTTGATCTGGTCGAGATTGGCGCCGGCATGGCCCGATGCAACGGCGAGCGCCTGCAGCGTTCCGGCGATGATGAGCGACTTAAGCCATTTCATTTTTCTGTGATCCCGTCCTTGGCCTGATGTCAGGCATGTTGTGAGGGCTGGAAAATGCCAGATGCAGGTCGAAAAAATAAGGAATGAAATTTCAAAGACAGGAAATTCCAGAAATCAAATTCTCTGAAGACATTTCTTCGCACATTCGGAGGCTGCAGGCAGCCGCGCCGAAATTGCCCGGACTTCGGCGCGCGCCAGCCTGCGGCGGCGGAACCTTTCCCGCGCACGGCAGTTTTGGCTGTTCTAGGGCACGACGCCGTCATTTCAAGCCGGTGCCTGTCATTCGCACCGCCTGAGCCAGGAGCGCCTTATGATGGAAGACACGGCAGGTCGGATCATGGTCCGCGCGGCAATGAGGGCGCCATACCTCGAGCGCGACGAGGAGCATCGTCTCGCATTGCTCTGGAAAGAGGACAACGACCAGAACGCATTGCACAGCATCACCGTGGCCCACATGCGGCTGGTCATTTCCATGGCCTCCAAATTCCGTCATTACGGCCTGCCGCTCGGCGACCTGATCCAGGAAGGGCATGTTGGCTTGCTGGAGGCAGCCGCCCGCTTCGAGCCCGAGCGCGAGGTGCGGTTTTCGACCTACGCGACGTGGTGGATCCGCGCTTCTATGCAGGACTATATCCTGCGCAACTGGTCGATCGTGCGCGGCGGCACCAGTTCGGCGCAGAAGGCCCTGTTCTTCAATCTCAGACGTTTGCGCGCCCGCCTTGCGAATGGCGCCGAGCCGCTTTCCAACGAGACGCTCTATCGTGAGGTTTCGGTTGCGCTCGGCGTTTCAGAGGCCGATGTGGCAATGATGGATTCGCGGCTGTCCGCGCCGGATTCCTCGCTGAACATGCCGCTTGCCGACGATTCCGGCGCCACCGAGCGGATGGACTTCCTGGTCGCGGACGACCCCCTGCCCGATGAGGTCGCCAGCGACACGATCGATGTCGAACGCCGTTCTGGATGGCTGAAAACAGCGCTCGGCGCGCTCAACGCACGTGAACTCAGGATCATCGAGGAGCGCCGGCTGAGCGATGAGGGCGCCACGCTCGAGGCGCTCGGCGAGACTCTCGGCATTTCCAAGGAGCGCGTCCGCCAGATCGAGGCCCGTGCCATGGAAAAGCTGAAAGTGGCGCTGGTGAAGCAGAACCCGGAATTCCTGGCGACCGCCGCCTGATTCTCGCAACGAGCGCTACTTGTCGGTGACGATCTTGACCTTGTCGCCGGCCGAAACCGCGGCACCCGGCGACAACGCATTAAGCACGCGGAACAGGTCGAGCTTGCGATCGACCCCCACCATCTGCGCGGCAAGCGAGCCCATGGTCTGACCCGGCTGTACCGTTAGCACGCGGATATGCAGCGGCTTCAGGGCCG
Organism: Mesorhizobium sp. ES1-6; assembly: GCF_020164775.1. Taxonomy (NCBI): domain Bacteria; kingdom Pseudomonadati; phylum Pseudomonadota; class Alphaproteobacteria; order Hyphomicrobiales; family Phyllobacteriaceae; genus Mesorhizobium; species Mesorhizobium sp. ES1-6. The sequence goes on along the minus strand of NZ_JAIUGU010000003.1, from coordinate 523,801 downwards.
CTTTTTCAGCCGGGCTCAGGATGCGGAAGGATCCGCTGACCGACCGCGCCACTGTCTCGAGCGAGGTGCTGGCCGAGGGCGCCGCGGTCAGCAGGCGATAGACCTGGCCGCCGGCGCGGATCACCGCGATGTCGAACTGCCAGCCCTCGGCGCCGGCATGCGCGGTCGCCGCCTCATTGCCGTTGATGGTCTCCTGCTTGACGGTGCTGTCGTCGAGGCCTGCCACCCAGCCGCTTCTGATATAGTCGGTCAAGGCGCGGTTCTTGTCGATCGAAACGCCGTCGAAGCGGATCGCTATGTCGCCGGGACCGGTCGCCGTCACCGCTGCCGCCGAATTGTCGATGATGAAACCGTCCGGCACCGTGAACGACACGCCAAGGCCCGGATGCAGGAAGGTCTCGCCCCGCACATACCCTTCTTCCGGCGTATCGCCATAGAGCAGGCCATCTATGCCGGCAAGAAAGGAATCGCGGTCGCGCGTGCCGAAGCCCGGGGCGCCGAACTGGCGCGCGTGGCGCTGCGCCAGGTCAATGCGCTGCGGTGTGTTGGGATGCGTGGCCAGGAAGTCGAGGCTGGCGTCGGTGGCGCCTGATATCGAGCGGAAATCGGTATAGGCCGACATCGACTGCAGGAAGCGGCCGGCCGCGTAAGGATCGTAGCCCGCCTCGCCAATCGACTTGATGCCGATGGCGTCGGCCTCCAGTTCCTGGTTGCGCGAGAACTGCGCCAGCCTGAGCTTGCCGCGGATCAGCGCCGCCTTGGCGGTCGGGCTGTCGCCGAGCACATCGGAAACCACCTTGGTTGCCAGGCCTTCCTCGGCCTCCAACTGCTGGCGCTGCAGCCCGTGATTGGCGGTGACATGGCCCATTTCATGCGCGATGACGGCGGCGAGTTCGGACGAATCATTGGCCAGCGCGAGCAGGCCGCGCGTGATGTAGAGATAGCCGCCCGGCAGCGCGAAGGCGTTGACGTTGGGCGAATTGAGGATGGTGATGCGATAGGTCTGGGTCGGGTTGGCCGACACCACGGTCAAATTGCCGACCACCTTGGCGACCATGCGCTCGAGCTTGGGATCGGAATACTCGCCGCCATAGGTCGCCAGGATGCGCGGATGCTGCGCCTTGGCGAGTTCGGCAAGCTTGCTGTTGGCGGCGACATTATCCACCGTGATCGGCTTGTCGGACGGCTGGAAGCCGGATTCCTGCACGTCCGGCGGCGTGAACATCTGGCAGCTGGCGAGAGCCACGGCAAAGCCGGACAGCGCCAGAAAGCGTGCCAGCGGATTGCGTCTTGCTCTGTCAACGCCGATCGCCAGAACGGCTTCCTTTCAGATCCTGGGCGCATGACCATGAAAATCGGGGGCGATCTTCGGAGCCGTCATGCGCAAGAAAACAAACTGCTACAGCATCCGTCACGCGGCCCTCGGGGCGTGCGGCGGATGCTGTAGGCAAATCACGGCCTGTGCCGGACCATTGGGCGGACCTAGCCACACTACATGGACCATGGCAAGCAAGCGTCCCTTCGCCAGAAGCCGGTTTGACCGTAAATTATGTCGGCTTCCGGGCAATATCTCGTGATACGGCATCCCCTCCACTGGCGCCGATATAGCGCCGGAATGCCTCTGGACCAGCCCCGGCGAAGAAATCGTCCGCGGCGCCTGCGGCGGCGACGGCGCCATTGTCCAGAAACACCACATTCTGGCCGATGCGGCGGGCATCCTGCGGCTGGTGCGTGACGAACAGCACCGTCATGCCACGCTCGGCATGCAGGTCGGCAACCAGGTCGAGCATGTCGTTTCGCAGGGCGGGCCCAAGCGAGGCGAAGGGCTCGTCGAGCAGCAGCACCGGGCGGTCACGCACCAGCACGCGGGCAAGGGCGACACGCTGGCGCTCGCCGCCCGAGAGTTCGCGCGGCAGCCGCTTCTGCTTGCCGGCGAGGCCGGTGCGCGCAAGCGCCTCCGCGATATCGGCATGGTCGGCTTCTGTCAGCCGCAACGATGGCGAACGGCCGAGCCCGACATTCTGCTCGACGGAAAGATGGGCGAAAAGATTGTTTTCCTGAAACACCATCGACACCGGCCGCGAGGCTGGCGGCGAGGCGCCGACATCGGCTCCGCCGATCAGCACGCGGCCGGACAGTGGCGTCTCGAACCCGGCCACCAGATTGAGCAGCGTCGACTTCCCCGATCCGCTCGGCCCCATGATGGCGGTGATTTCGGCCGCCGCGAACGCGACATCGAAGGAAAGCGGAGCCTCGCCATAGGTGAACGAAACCTTGTCCAGCTGCACTGGAACACCCTTCCTGGCAATCGCTCCGTCAGACATCGCGGCCCTTCTCCCTTCCCAGCCAGTCCGCTGCCAGCACCAGTGCCAGGCAGACCAGGCCGAGCAGCAGCGCCAGGCCGGCGGCGTCCTGCGTGCGGTAGCTGCCCATGCGTGCCAGGAGAAGGTAGGGCAAGGTCTGCACGGAATCACTGCCGAACAGGGCGATGACGCCGAGATCGCCAAGCGACAGCGCCATGGCGAAGGCAAAGGCGGTGGCAAGCGGGCGCCGCAGCGACGGCCAGTCCACCAGCCGCAACCTGGCCAGGCCGGAAATGCCAAGCTGCGCGCAGAGCCGTTCGTGCCGCTCGCTCGCCGCATCATAGGCGGGGCGGATGGCGCGCAGCGCGAAAGGCATCGCCATGACGGCGTTAACGGTGACGACCATGAGCGGGGCGATGGCAAAGACGTCGCCGGCATGGCGCAACAGAAGGAACCAGCCGGCGCCGATGACGATTGGCGGAACCACCAGGACAAAGCCGGCACCGGTGTCGGTTGCGTGTTCGAGCAGCGTCCTCGGACCGGCGCGTCGGTTCAGTGCCAGCGCCCGGCGCGCCATGGTCAGCGCCAGCGACAGCATCACGGAAAGCCATGCCGACAGGAAGGCAAGCGCGGCACTGGTCAGTGTCGCTTGCCGCACAGTGGCCTCGCCGGCCAGCCGGCCGAGATCGGCGCCCAATCCGGCCATCACGGTCGCGGCCATCGGTCCCGCGACGAACAGCAGCGTCAGCACGATGAGCAAGGCATTCAGCGAAGTCTCGGTCCCGTTGACGAAACCGTAACGGCGCGGCGCGACCGGCAGGTTCGCGTCGCCGACGACATTGGCGCCAAGCCGGGTCAGCGCCAGCACCACGATGAAGGTCAAGGCGATCTGCAGCAATGTCAGAGCCACAGCCCTCGCGGGATCGAAATCGAAGCGCAAGGCCTGATAGATGCCGACTTCGAGCGTCGTCGCGGCCGGCCCGCCGCCGAGCGTCAGCACGATGGTGAAGGATGTGATGCAGAGCATGAAGACCAGCCCGGCGACACCGGGCAGATCGGCGCGCAGCGTCGGCCATTCGATCAGCCGGAACGCCGGACGCGCGCCCATGCCGAGCTGGCTTGCCAGCCGCCACTGGTCGGAGGGAATGGTTTGCAACGCTTCCAGGAACAGGCGGGTGGCCAGCGGCAGGTTGAAGAAGACATGCGCGACGAGAATGCCGGACAGGCCGTAGATGCCCCGCCAGCCCTGGCCGCCGACGGCACCGAGCATGCCGGCGAAGTAACCGGCACGGCCATAGAGCGCCAGGATGCCGAGCGCCGCGACGATCGCCGGCAGCGCCAGCGGCACGGCGAAGAGTTGCAGAATGAAAGCGCGGCCGAAGAAGCGTGGATGCCGCGACAGGGCTCGCGCCACGAACAACGCCGGTATCACCGAAAGCAGGGTCGATAGGGTTGCCTGCCAGAGCGTGAAGCGCACGACGCGCAGCAGGTAAGGATCGAAGGCCGCCCAGGCGCCGGAGAGGTCATGCGCGCCTTCGAGGAGCAGTCCGGCAAAGGCGCCGCCGATCAGCAGCGCGATCCCGGCGAGCGCGACGACGCCGGCGGTGATGCGGGGATCAGACGCGCGTTGCACGCCGCACCGTCGGCAAATGGGCGAAGCTTAGAGCACTCATCTCAGGATGATTAGCCCATAAAACCTACTTGCTCATCATCGCCAGCCATTCGTCCACCCAGGCCTTGCGGTTGGCCGCGACCTCCTCCGGGCTGAACAGCAAGGTCTTGGTCGGCTTGACCAGCTTGTCGAAGGCCGGGTTTAGCGGCTTGTCGGTCTTGCCGGCCGGGAACATCCAGTTGGTCTCGGGGATGGCGTCCTGGAATTTCGGTCCGGTCATGAAGGCCATGAACTTTTCCGCCAGCGGATTCTTGGCTCCCGTGGTGGTGATGCCGGCGACCTCGATCTGCAGGTATTCGCCCTCTTCGAACGACGCGGCCTGGTAGCGCTCGGTATTCTCGGCGACCATGTGATAGGCCGGCGAGGTAGTGTAGGACAGCACCATCGGCGCCTCGCCCTTGGTGAACAGGCCATAGGCCTCGCTCCAGCCCGGCGTCACGGTCAAAACCTTGGTCTTGAGCTTGGCCCAGGCTTCCGGCGCCTTGTCGCCATAGACCGACTTCACCCAGAGCAGCAGGCCGAGGCCGGGCGTCGAGGTGCGCGGATCCTGGATGACGATCTTGTCGTCGGCGCTGCCCTCGACCAGGTCCTTCAGGCTTTTCGGCGGTGACTTCAGCTTCTGCGTATCGTAGACGACGGCGAAATAGCCATAATCAAAGGGGACAAAAGTATCGTCGGCCCAGCCGCCCGGCACATTGACATCGCTCACCGGGCCATGCGGCGCGAACAGGCCCGTGGCCTTGGCATCGGCGGTGAGATTGGTGTCGAGGCCAAGCACGATGTCGGCCTTGGTCGAGGCGCCTTCCAGCTTGACGCGGTTGAGCAACGCGACGCCGTCGGCGACCGAGACGAACTCGACATCGCAGCCGCATTCGGCCTCGAATGCCTTCCTCACCACGGGACCTGGACCCCAATCGGCGGTGAAGCTCTCATAGGTGTAGACGGTGAGCTTGTCCTTGGCCAAGGCCGGCCCGGACAAGGCCACTGCCGTGGCTGCGATGAGAGAATATAAAAGCGTGCGCATCGGCGCCTCCTTCGTTTGCGTTGAAAGGAATTGAGGCGTCGGACTGTCCGAAACGTCTAATCCCTCCGCCGGTACAAACCGGATCAGGTTCAGCGGGTTGGCGAGACTGCCTCTCAGCCGGCCCGCGAAATTCGCGTCCGGCACCCCGTTAGAGCGTTCCGACACATAGGCCGGCCCGAAGACCCGCGCAAGTGGGAGTTTGCCGCCTTCCGTTTCCCGTGCCGGGCTGGTAAGGCGACGGGATATGAGCACATTCACCATCCTGCTTGGCGGCGATCTCATCCGCACGCCCCGGCTCGACCGCCAGGTCGAAGGCTCGCGCGTCATCGCCGCCGACGCCGGCATCGGCCATGCCCGGGTGCTGGGCCTTGTCCCGGAATTGTGGGTGGGCGATTTCGATTCGGTTCCGGCCGATCTGCCTGCTGACCTGGCCGCCGTGCCCCGCCAGACCTTCCCGGCGGAAAAGGACAAGACCGACGGCGAACTGGCGATCGCGGCGGCACTCGGGCACGGGGCGACCCGTCTCGTGCTGGCGGGCGCCTTCGGCGGCAAGCGCGCCGATCACGCCTTCCTGCATCTGGCGCTTGGCCTGCGGCTGGCCGAGGCCGGAACGGATGTGCTTTTGACCAGCGGCGCCCAGGAGGCTGTCCCCTTGCTCAACGGCAGGACGAGCTTCGATTATGCCGACGGCACGCTGTTTTCCATTCTCGGCTTTTCCGAACTCTCCGGTCTGACCGTCACCGGCGCCAAATGGCCACTCGACAAGGTCGAGGTGGCTTTCGGTTCGTCGCTGACCATTTCCAACGAGGTCAAGTTCGACAAGACCGGGGGCCGCCTCGACATAGCGCTCGGCAACGGCCGCGCACTGCTGCTCGCCCATCCCCATCCACTGCCTGAAAGCTGACATGGCCCCGCCTCTTCTCAATCTCGACGGGATAAGACTGACTTTTGGCGGCACGCCGCTGCTCGACGGCGCCGCCTTGACCGCGTCGGCCGGCGACAAGATCGCGTTGGTCGGCCGCAACGGGTCGGGCAAATCGACGCTGCTCAAGATCGCCGCCGGCCTGATCGAACCGCAGGACGGCGAGGTGTTCCGCCAACCTTCGGCGACGGTGCGCTATCTGCCGCAGATGCCCGACATGGACGGTTTTGCCTCGGTGCGCGCCTATGTCGAAGCCGGGCTCGGGCCTGCCGACGATCCCTACCGCGCCAGCTATCTGATGGAACATCTCGGCCTGTCGGGCGATGAGCGGCCTGGCGACCTCTCCGGTGGCGAGGCCAGGCGCGCCGCTTTGGCCCGCGTCATGGCGCCGGAGCCCGACATTCTGCTGCTTGATGAGCCGACTAATCACCTCGATCTCTCGGTGATCGAATGGCTGGAAGAGGAACTCGTCCGCACGTCCTCGGCGCTCATCGTCATCTCGCACGACCGCCGCTTCCTGGAGCGCGTGTCGCGCGCCACCGTCTGGCTCGACCGTGGCCAGACCCGTCGGCTGGATAAAGGTTTTGGCCATTTCGAGGAATGGCGTGACCTTGTGCTGGAAGAAGAAGAGCGCGAACAGCACAAGCTCGGCCGCCAGATCGTGCGCGAGGAACACTGGCTGCGCTATGGCGTGACGGCACGGCGCAAGCGCAACATGCGACGCCTCGGCGAACTGCAGACCATGCGCCAGCGGTTTCGCGGCCATCGCGGCGCCGAAGGCAGCGCGACCATGGTCGCCAGCGACGCCGCCGAGTCCGGCAAGCTGGTGATCGAAGCGAAGAATATCGAGAAGAGCTTTGGCGACCTCACCGTGGTCAAGGGCTTCTCGACCCGCATCCAGCGTGGCGACCGCGTCGGTCTGGTCGGACCGAACGGTGCCGGCAAGACGACGCTTCTGAAGATGCTGACCGGCGAATTGGCGCCGGATGCCGGCTCGGTGCGGCTCGGCACCAATCTGGAGATCGCCACGCTCGACCAGAAGCGCGAGGCGGTCGACCCGCAGGAGACGCTGGCCCAATACCTGACCGACGGGCGCGGCGAGAACCTCGTCATCAATGGCGAGCAGCGCCATGTCGTCTCCTACATGAAGGATTTCCTTTTCAAGCCGGAGCAGGCGCGCACGCCGGTGCGCGAGCTTTCCGGCGGGGAGCGGGCGCGGCTGATCCTGGCGCGCGTGCTGGCGCGCCCGGCGAACCTTCTGGTGCTCGATGAGCCGACCAATGATCTCGACATGGAGACACTGGAACTGCTGCAGGAATTGGTCGCCGGGTTCGCCGGCACCGTCATCCTGGTCAGCCACGACCGCGATTTCCTCGACCGCACCGTGACCAGCGTCATCGCGCCCGATAGCGGGGGCCGCTGGGTCGAATATGCCGGTGGCTATTCCGACATGCTGGCGCAGCGGGGCGGTACCAGGCTCGACGACCGCAAGGCGCGCGCCAAGTCCGAAACCAGCGATGCGCCCACTGCCAAGGCTGAACCCGCCGCACAAAAGGGGCCGGTCAAAAAACTGTCGTTCAAGCAGAAATTCGCGCTGGACTCGTTGCCCAAGAAGATCGAGGCGGTGACCGCGTCGATCTCGCGCCTGGAGAACAACATCGCCGATCCGGCCTATTACGAGCGCGATCCGGTCTCGTTCCAGAAAACCATCGCCGCCCTCGACAAGGAGCGCGCCACCTTGGCGGCGCTCGAGGAAGAGTGGCTGGAACTGGAGATGCTGCGGGAAGAGATGGAAGGGTGAAGAGCGTTCGGCCGTAGGCCGATCGCGATCGACAACGATCTTTCGATTGAAGCCACAAACGGCGAAAGCTTGAACGCCCGAAAGGCTGGGAGCCGCAGCGAAGGCCCGACGCTCCGTCCGCAGCCAGAGTTGACTGATTATTGCCTCTGCACCGGAATGCGCATACATTATGCGCATGTTGCGGAGGCTATTATGCGTAAGATTGCCCTGAATGCGATCCGCCAACCGGCAAATCTATCGATCGACTCTAACCTCATGAGGGAAGCCAAGGGGCTTGATGTGAATGTCTCGCGCGCCGCGGAAGCCGGTATCGCGGAAGCGGTGGCGGCCGAAAAAACGCGGCTATGGAAGCTTGAGAACCGTGCCACGATGGAGTCGTGGAACGACTACATCGACAAAAACGGCATCCCGTTGGAAGAGTACCGGCAGTTCTGATGCCCCGCTATGATGTCTTCGCCGGTCGCGTCGAAGGCAACTATTTGCTCGACGTTCAATCCGATCTGCTCGACAATTTCAGGACGCGCGTGGTCGTCCCGCTTCTGCCGGTCGCAACGGTGCCGCCGCCGATGCGAAAGCTTCATCCGATCTTTGACATCAACGGCCGGAAGCTGGTTATGGCGACACACCTGATTGCTACCGTTCCGGCAAGCGAATTGGGTGAAAGTCGGCTGAACTTGACGAAACATCACGATGACATCGTCGCCGCGCTCGACATGCTGTTCCAGGGCTTCTGATCGAAGGCGGCCGTTACGCCGCCTGCTCAACCCGCCGTCTTCGCCTGCCAGGCCTTGATCGCCTCGTCGAACACTTTCTCGCCGGGAATGCCCTTTTCCATGGTCAGCAGCGCCCGCCGTCCGGTCTTGTAGACGACCGGCACGTCGATCCAGTCCTGGCCGCGCAACAGGGTCATATTGGCGTCTTCGTCGGCCTTGGTGTCGTTGAGCGCGACGAGGAAGAAACCGTCGGCGATCTTGGCCGGAATGCCGATCAAGGGGCTGCCGGCGTCCTGTTCCGAACTCTTCATGGCGACGCGCAATATGTTGTCGACGCCGCCGCCCTCGAAGCCGTCGGGCGTCAGGAAGATCATCTCGATAATGTGGCTGGCCGGCAAGGTCTGGTCGGTGTTGCGGCGGATGGTCATGCGCAGCTGGATGTCCTTGCCGGGAATGGTCGCCTCGGCGCGGATCGCCGGCTCTGGCGGCAGGTCGCCGCCGGGCGATTCCTGCACCAACGACCAGACGATGTTGCCGGGTTCGGCCGAACCTTGGGCGGTGCTGGTGCGCTCCTCATAGAAGATTGCCTTCTGGCCGACCGGAACCGAGGCTGGAGCCACGGCCGGAGCCGCCGGCGTGGCACCTGCCGGCGCGGGCGGCGGTGTGGCGGCCGCATCGGCCGGTGCCGCGGGCGCGGCTCCGGCGGCGGGCGGTGTCGCCGGCGTGGCGCCTGGCGCGGGCGTGGTCGCGGTCGGCGTGCCTGCCGCAGGCGTATCGGCCGGTGCCGGAACCGCCGGCGCCGCGGTGGCCGGCGCATTCGTTGCCGTTGGCGGCGTCGTCAGCGCGGCGACGGATTCACCCTCGCCTATGCCGCTTTGTCCACCGGCCGGGCCGGGATCGGTTTCGCCACCCTCGGGCGTCAGCCGCTGCGTGAATTTCGTGCCTTCGGCACCCGCGGGCGCCGGTGGCGTCGCCGCCGCATCGGTCGCGGGCTTGGCCGGCGCCGGTTTCACCGGTTCGACCTTGGCGACAACCTTGCTGTCGCCCAGGCCCAGCATCTTGCCGAAGGCGTCCTTGTTCAGCCAGATACCGTAACCGCCGCCGGCAACGACCAGCAGCGCGACGGCGGCGGCGATCAACCCGCCATAGCCGCGCTTGCGTTCGGCCGGGCGCAAACGCTCGAAAGTGTCGGCGCCCGCAGGCCTTTCATCATTGGCAAAGACGTCGTCCTGATCGTCCTCCCGATCCGTTTCCATCCCCGCCAAGGGCTTTTCCGAAAAGTCCGGAACGGGCTGCACCGGCGTCGGCCTTTGCCAGCCCGGTTCGGCCTTGGCGGCTGGAGCGGGACGGTAGGGTTCGGGGTTCGCCACGGGCTGCGCCGGCTTGTACGGCTCCGGCCTGGCCGGGGCAGGGGCGGGCCGATACGGAGACGGCGCGGGAATGGCGGCAGCCTCCGCCTTCACTGGCTGCTTGGTGTGGTTCGACTGGTTCTTGTTACGGTCGATGGAGGAAAAGATGTGCTCCAGCTCCGCGAGCGGATCCGTTTCCGGCACAGTCTTGGCATAGTCCCGTTCGACGCCTGCGATGGCGTCCTCCAGCGAGCGTTTCTGCCTGTCTATGGCCTCGGGAGCCATCGGCGGCGAATATTCCGCAAGCTTCTTGGCCAGCATGGAACGAACGCTGCTATAGATGCGCGCACGCTTCTCGGGCGTCTCGTCGCCGTGCTTCTCGAAGGCGTTTTTCAGAACAGCAACGAAATCTGCCATGCTTCAGTCGACCTGTATTTTGCTTCCGCGCCGGCCCCCGCAAATCAGCCGCGATGCCCGGAAAGGCTTCAGAAACTAGTCTTGAAACGGATCGGTCACAAGTATCGTGTCGTCCCGTTCCGGACTGGTGGAAAGGAGTGCCACCGGCGCGCCGATCAGCTCCTCGATGTATCGGACATACTTGACCGCCTGCGCCGGCAGATCGTTCCAGCTGCGTGCGCCGGCGGTGGTGCCTTTCCAGCCTTCCAGCGTCTCGTAGATGGGTTCCACGCGGGCCTGCGCGCCCTGGCTTGCCGGCAGGTAGTCGATCGTCTCGCCATCGAGCCTGTAGCCGGTACAGACCTTGATCTCGTCCAGCCCGTCGAGCACGTCGAGCTTGGTCAGCGCGATGCCCTTGATGCCGTTGACGGCGACAGCCTGACGCACCAGCACCGCGTCGAACCAGCCGCAGCGGCGCTTGCGCCCGGTGACGACGCCGAATTCATGGCCGCGCGTGCCGAGGAACTCGCCAATCTCGTTCTTCTGCTCGGTCGGGAACGGGCCTTCGCCGACGCGCGTCGTATAGGCCTTGGTTATTCCCAGGACATAACCGATGGTCCCGGGGCCGACACCGGAGCCGGCGGCGGCCTGGCCGGCGACCGTGTTCGACGAGGTGACGAACGGATAGGTGCCGTGGTCGATGTCGAGCAGCGTGCCTTGCGCGCCTTCGAACAGGATGCGCTCGCCGGCGCGGCGCTTGTCGTCGAGCACCTTCCAGACGCGGTCCATATAGGGCAGGATCTCATTCGCGACCGTGGTCAATTCCTGCATAATCGCATCACGCGTGACTTCGTCATGGCCAAGCCCGCGACGCAGCGCATTGTGGTGCGTCAGCAGCCTGTCGACCTTCAAGGGAAGCGTTTCCAAATCCGCCAGATCCATCACCCGCACCGCGCGCCGACCCACCTTGTCCTCATAGGCCGGACCAATGCCCCGGCGGGTCGTGCCAATCTTTGTTCCGGAATTTGAAGCGGCATCCTCGCGGAACCCGTCCAGCTCCCGGTGTACGGACAGGATAAGCGCCGTGTTTTCGGCTATTTTCAGGCGATCCGGCGTCACGTCCACGCCCTGCGCTTTGAGTTTTTGCACTTCGGCGACGAAAGCATGCGGATCGAAGACCACGCCATTGCCGATGATGGACAGCTTGCCTTCCCGCACGACGCCCGAAGGCAAGAGCGAAAGCTTGTAGATCTTGCCGTCGACGACCAGCGTGTGGCCGGCATTGTGGCCGCCCTGGAAACGCACCACGACATCGGCGCGCTCCGACAGCCAGTCGACGATCTTGCCCTTGCCCTCGTCGCCCCACTGCGAGCCGACGACCACCACATTGGCCATGTTTCTTTTCCCTTGAGACGCCGCAGCGCGGCTTGGATATGGTTCGAAACGACAGGCCTCTATAGCGTCAAGACCTCGCGAGTGCGACCTTTCTTTGGCGCCGAAAATGCCCTGAGGCACAACAATTTTCGGCTTTGACATCATTTACTTGGGCCGACGGGGGCAATAGGCCGGCAAACACCGCGGCCCATGCCGCGGCCGGAAGCCCGGCATGCATCGAAACGCCTACATGTTCCTGTTGCTCACCACCTTGTTGTGGGGCGGCAATTCCGTGGCCGGCAAGCTGGCGGTCGGCCACGTCTCGCCGATGACGCTCGTCTTTCTGCGCTGGATGCTGGCCGTGGCGATCCTGCTGCCGATCGGCTGGCGCACGATCCAGGAGGATTGGCCTGTCGTGCGCAGGCACTGGCTGGTTCTGGCTGCGCTGGGCGCCAGCGGCTTCACCCTGTTCAACACGATCTTCTACACCGCGCTCAATTACACCACCGCGATCAATGTCTCGATCGAACAGGCGGCGATGCCGATCCTGATCATGACAGCCAATTTCATCTTCTTCCGCCTGCGCGTGAACTGGGCACAGATCGCCGGCGTGGTGCTGACCATCCTCGGCGTCATCCTGACGGCCTGTCATGGCGATCCGCGCCGGCTGCTGACGCTGGAACTCAATTTCGGCGACGCCATCATGCTAGTCGCGGTCGTCCTCTACAGCGGCTATTCGGTCGGGTTGCGGCTGAAGCCGGCGATGCGCTGGCAAAGCCTGATGCTGGCCATGTCCTTCGCCGCGCTCATCACCTCGCTGCCCTTCTTCCTGTGGGAAGCCGCCGCCGGCAAGGTGATCGTGCCCGATGCGCGCGGCTGGGCTGTCATCGTCTACACGGCGATCGGCGCCTCGGTGATCTCGCAGATAACCTATATCAGGGGCAACGAGTTGATCGGCGCCAACCGCGCCGGCCTGTTCATCAACCTGGTGCCGATCTTCGGCACGCTGCTTTCGGTGCTGATCGTCGGCGAGACGTTCCAGCTCTATCAGGCGCTGGCGCTGGTTCTCGTGCTGGGCGGCATCGGGCTCGCCGAATACAGCGGGCGCAGGACCTCCCGCCTCTGACGGCGCGCCGAAATTACGGTTCCAATTCCTTGCGCACCGCCGCGATATCGTCGGGCGAGACTGCCGGAGCGGAATTGCCCCAGCTGCCTCGCACATAGGTCAGCACGTCGGCGATTTCCTGGTCCTTCAGCCGCCATGCCAGCGAAGGCATCGAAGGCGTCGTCGGCGCGCCGGCCGTGTGCACCGCCTGGCTTCCGGCGAGAACGACGCGGGCAAGCGTTTCGGGATTGCCTTGCGCGACGATGGAATTGCCGACCAGCGTCGGGAACAACGCCCCGGCCCCGGCGCCATCGCCGCCATGGCAGGCCGAACAATTGTCGTGGTAGATCGCCTCGCCGGCCACCATCCGCGCCGCGTCGGGTTTGGGCGCCTGCGCATTGCCGGTGTCCGACCCGAGGCTCTTGAGATAGACGGCGACGGCCTTGAGATCGGGATCCGTCATCTTGGAGGTCGAGTTCTCGATCGCCTCGGCCATCGGACCGGACGCGATCGAATGCGCGTTGACGCCGGTCTTGAGGTAAGCGACCACATCCTCTTGCGACCATTTGCCAAGGCCGGATTGTGCATTGTTGGTGATGTCGGGAGCGAACCAGCCCTGCAGCGACGCCCCTTGCAGGAAGCTGGAGTCCTGATCGGCGCCCAGGAAGGACTTGGGCGTGTGGCAGGTGCCGCAGTGCCCGGCGCCCTGGACGATATAGGCGCCGCGATTCCACTCCGCCGACTTGGAGGGATCGTCCTCGAAGCTTACCTCGCTGAAGTTCAGCAGGTTCCAACCCCACATCGACAGCCGGATGTTCAGGGGAAACGGCAACTGGTTGGCCTCGACCTTGTTCGAGACCGGCTCGACCGTGGTGAGGTACGCCCAGAGATCGGAAATGTCCTGCTCGGTCATCCTGGTATAGGCGGGGTACGGCATGGCGGGATAGAGCCGCACGCCATCGTGGCCGACGCCGGTCTTCATCATGTTGCGGAAATCGATCTCTGACCAATTGCCGATGCCCGTCTCGTGGTCCGGCGTTATGTTGGGCGGCACCAGCGCGCCGAAAGGCGTTTCGAGCGGCAGGCCACCGGCCAACGGCTTGCCGCCCGGCCTCGTATGACAACCCGCGCAATCGCCGAGCACGGCCTGGTATTGGCCGCGGATGATCTGGTCGGCCTGGTCGGCGGCAAGTGCCGGCGTGATCGCCAGCAGGGCCGCGCTGGCGTAGAGTGACGCTGCGAGCGCTTTCATGCCTGCACCAGCGGCGCGCCGGGATTGCGCAAATAGTGATTGCGGATGCCGTCGGCCGCGCGGTAGGCGAGCGCGCCGACCGTTCCCGTCGGATTCTTGCCGGCATTCTGCGGAAAGGCCGAGGCGCCGATGACGAAGACGTTGGGCACATCCCAGCTTTGCAGGAAGCTGTTGACCGCGCTCTTCTTCGGGTCCGTTCCCATGATGGCACCGCCGGTATTGTGGGTGCTTTGATAGGGGACGCTGTCCCATCCCTTCTTGCGGCGGCCGACATTGTACTGCTTGCCGCCAAGCGTCTTGGCGATCTCCTCCATCCGGTCGCAGAGATAGTTCGACATCCTGATATCGTTGTCTGGAAAATCGAAGGTCATGCGCATCAGCGGCCGGCCGAAGCGATCCGTGTAGGTCGGGTCGAGGTCGAGATAGTTGGTGCGTGTCGCGTAGCTGCTGCCCTGCGAGGAGAAGCCGAGCGTGCTTTTGTAGCCCGCGACGGTCGCCTTCTTCCAGGCGCTGCCCCATTTCGGCGTGCCGGGCAGCGTCGGCCTTGTCCCGATCGGACGTCCATTGGTGGGGATGCAGTTGATGCCCGCGCCGCCGACGAAATCGAGCCCGCCATGATCGAAGGCGTCGCCATTATAGTCATCGATCGTCTGGCCAAGCGCGCCCGCGGCAATGAACGGATTGAAGTTCTTGTCATCGAAGAACACCTGCACGCCGGCATTGGTCTGGTAGCAGTAATTGCGCCCGACCGTGCCCTCGCCGGTGACGGGATCGTAGATCTTGCCGATGCCCGACAGCATCATCAGCCGGGCATTGTGCAGGCCGTAGGCGCACAGCAGCACGAGATCGGCCGGCTGGAAGAATTCCTGTCCCGAGGTGTCGACATAGGTGACACCCCGCGCTGACTTGCCGCCGGCGGCGAGATCGACATGCAGCACCTCGCTGTCGGTCCGGACCTCGAAATTGGCCTTCTTCATCAGGACCGGAAGGATGGTGGTCTGGGCGCTAGACTTGGAATAGTTGGCGCAGCCGAACCGCTCGCAGAATCCACAATAGGTACACTGCCCCATGGTGATGCCGAGCGGATTGACATAGGTCCGCGACATGTTGGCCGACGGTGTCGGGAACGGGTGCAATCCCATGGACCGGCCGGCATTGGCGAACAGGGTCGGCGCGTAGGTCATCTCCATCGGCGGGTTCGGATAATCCCGGGACCGCGGATCCTCGAACGGGTTGCCGCCTTCCTGTATCTGCCCCTTGATGTTGCCGGCCTTGCCCGAGATGCCCGCCAGATATTCGAACTGGTCGTAATATGGCTCCATCTCGGTGCCGGTCACGCCCCAGTCCTCGACCTGGAGATCGGCGATCCGCGCCGCGCCATACCTCTTGGTGAGGTTGGTCTTGATCTGGAAATCCGAATCCCAGAACCGCCAGGTGTGGCCGTTCCAATGGACGCCTGCGCCGCCGACGCCGTTGCCGGGCAGGAACGAGCCGAAATCGCGCATCGGCAGCGCCGTCTGCGAAGGGTCGTTGCGCATCGTCAGGGTTTCGACGGCGGGCTGCAGGAACAGGTCGCGCCGCACGCTGTAGCGCAGTTCGTCCTGAGCGTAGCCGATGTTGAAATCGGTTGCCGTGTCGCGCCAGGGGCCACGCTCGATGGCCAGCACGTCCAGGCCCTGATCGGTCAGTTCATGTGCAAGGATGGACCCAGTCCAACCGAGGCCAACGATCACGACGTCCTTGCGGGGCAGTATCGTCGTCATGGTCAGCTCCTTTTCACCAGCCATTCCGGGCTGCCCTCGATAGAGACGGGCGGCCTCGGATAGGGTTGATTGTGCTTGCTGACGTGGTCCCGGTAGTCATAGCGCGCGCCGGGAAAACCGAGCATGCGCCACGAGACCATGTCCTTGTTTCCGCCATAGACCGGATCGGCGAAGAACCCTTCCATGGTGTTCTGCAGCAGAAGTCCGAAGAAGCCGGCGGCCTTGACGCCACCGGGCAATTCGACCTTTCCGGCTTCCATGGCGGTCAGGAACGCATCCTGGTCGGCCGGCTGGAGCTCGACGAATGTCTTGCCGTCGCGCAGCTTCAGGAAAGCGTCGATGGCGGCAAGGCCCGAGCGATAGCGTTGGGCCGGGTTCGGCTCGCCCTGATATCCCTGCGTGGGCAATCCCGGCAGGAACGGTCCTTTCGTGTAGAGCCGGCTCGACGTTCCGAACGCGCCCGTCAACTGACGGTCTATATAGACGGCGCAGCCAGCCTCCTTGCCGCCCATCGACAGGTCGTCGGCGGGAATGATGCGGTCGACGATGGCTTCGACCAGGGCGGCTTCCTGCGGCGTGAAGAACTGCCAGCCGCCTGACACGACCTGCACCGGCGGATCGGACGACAGCGGCGCCCAAGGCAGCGAGCCCGACAAGGATCGGGCAAAGCTTGCCGATGTTGCCGTGACCGTGAACATCGCGACCGAAGACAGAAAAAGACGCCGGCTCAGGCGGACAGTATTATAACGATCCATCGAAGGCACTCCGGCAGTAACAGACACGCGCCACGGAACACGCACAAATCATGACCAAACCAGTTTAGTTTAAGTCATGCCCATCCATTGGAGTCAGCGTGCGGAAAGAAACCGCCATCGTCAAGCAGATCACGAAATCGTTAGATTAGGCCAAGCCGCCTGCTTATCGCCGTCCGCTAATGTATTGGCGACTAAACCATATAATCTTAGTCGATGGAGGCAAAGGGGACCGCCAGCCGCCGCTCCGGCGATAGCCGAATTGACCGGGATATGACAGGCCAACCATCCGTTCCGCGCGGCGTCTGGCTGCGACGGCGCAATCCGCCGGATGGTGTCGGCGCTGATGGAAACGCCCCGCTTGCATGCCTGCAAACGGGGCGTCGTAAATGGTATCGCTTGTCGCCCGTGATAGGTGCGGGGATTAGATCCCGCCGACGTCGAACTGCAGCCGCTTTGCCGAGTCGATCGACTTGTGGTCCCGCACCTGCGCCAGCACCTTTTCCGGGAACGGCGCGTCGAGATAGAGCAGCGCGATGGCGTCGCCGCCCGGCCGGTTGCGGCCAAGCTGGAAGTTGGCGATGTTGACATCGTTCTCGCCGCACACCGTGCCGAGCAGGCCGATGATGCCGGGCGCATCGGCGTTGGTCGTATACAGCATGTGCTGGCCGACTTCGGCGTCGAGATTGATGCCCTTGATCTGGATGAAGCGCGGCTTGCCGTCGGAGAAGCAGGTGCCGGCGATCGAGCGGGTCATATGCTCGGTCTTGACGGTCAGCTTGATATAGCCGTCGAACACGCCCGACTTGTCGCGCTTGACCTCGGCGACAATGATGCCGCGCTCCTTCACCATGATCGGCGCCGACACCATGTTGACGTCGGCGACCTGCGGGCGGATCAGTCCGGCAAGCGCGGCACTGATCAGCGCGCGCGTGTTCATCGTCGCGGTCGAACCATCGAACAGGATCTCGACCTCGCTGATCGGATCGTCGGTGACCTGGCCGACGAAGGCGCCCAGCACTTCGGCGAGCTTCACGAACGGCTTCAGCCGCGGCGCTTCTTCCGCCGTGATCGACGGCATGTTGATGGCGTTGGAGACCGCGCCCTTGATCAGGTAGTCGGCCATCTGCTCGGCGACCTGCAGCGCGACATTCTCCTGCGCCTCCGCCGTCGAGGCGCCAAGATGTGGTGTCGCCACCACGTTCTCCATGCCGAACAGCGCATTCTGCTCGGCCGGCTCGACCTCGAACACGTCGATGCCGGCGCCCGCCACCTTGCCGCTCTTCAGCGCCGCGACGAGGTCGGCCTCGACCACCAGCCCGCCGCGAGCGCAATTGATGATGCGCACGCCCTTCTTCATCTTGGCGATCGCCGCCGCGTCGATGATGTTGCGCGTCTTGTCGGTCAGCGGCGTGTGGAGCGTGATGAAGTCCGCACGGGCGAAGAGTTCGTCCAGTTCGACCTTGTCGACGCCGAGTTCCTCGGCGCGCTTGTCCGACAGGAACGGGTCGAAGGCCACGACATGCATCTTCAGCCCGACGCCGCGTGTGGCGACGATCGAACCGATATTGCCGCAGCCGATGACGCCCAAGGTCTTGCCGGTGATCTCGACTCCCATGAAGCGGTTCTTCTCCCATTTGCCGGCATGGGTCGAAGCATTGGCTTCCGGGATCTGGCGGGCGAGCGCGAAGATCATCGCCACCGCGTGTTCGGCCGTCGTGATCGAATTGCCGAAGGGCGTGTTCATCACGATGATGCCCTTGCGGCTCGCCGCCGGGATATCGACATTGTCGACGCCGATGCCGGCGCGGCCGATGACCTTGAGATTGGTTGCGGCGTTGATCAGCTTCTCGGTGACCTTGGTCGCCGAGCGGATGGCGAGGCCATCATACTGGCCGATCACTTCAAGCAGCTTTTCCTTGTCCTTGCCGAGATCGGGCAGATAGTCGACTTCGACGCCGCGATCCTTGAAGATCTGCACGGCGGTGGGTGAGAGTTTGTCTGAGACGAGAACGCGGGGCGCCATGGCGGCCTCCTTGAAAATGGGATTGGTCCGGAAATGGGCGGCCCGCGAGCCGCCACAGGATTATCAGGCAGCCGCTTTCAGCGACGCCTTCTGGCTGGCAAAAGCCCAGTCGAGCCAAGGCAGCAGCGCCTCGAGATCGGAGGTTTCGACGGTTGCGCCGCACCAGATGCGCAATCCCGGCGGGGCGTCGCGGTAGGAACCGATGTCGTAGGCAACGCCTTCCTTGTCGAGCGTCGAGACAAGGCCCTTGGCGAACGCCGCCTGCCCGTCGGCGTCGAGCGCCGCGATATCCGGGTCGCTGAAGGACAGGCAGACCGACGTGTTCGAGCGCGTCGCCGGCGCGGCGGCGAGATGGCCGAGCCAGGATGAGCTCTCCACGAACCGGTCGAGAACCGCGGCATTGGCATCCGCCCGGGCGACCAGCGCATCGAGCCCGCCGATCGACTTCGCCCAATTGAGCGCGTCGAGATAGTCCTCGACGCACAGCATCGACGGCGTGTTGATGGTTTCGCCCTTGAAGATGCCCTCGATCAGCTTGCCGCCCGAGGTCAGGCGGAAGATTTTCGGCAGCGGCCATGCGGGCTTGTAGCTCTCCAGCCGTGCGACGGCACGTGGGCTGAGGATCAGCATGCCATGCGCGCCCTCGCCGCCCAGCACCTTCTGCCAGGAGAACGTCACGACATCGAGCTTCTCGAAATCGAGCCTCTGCGCGAAGGCGGCCGACGTCGCATCGCAGATGGTCAGGCCCTTGCGATCCGCCGGGATGAAATCGCCGTCCGGCACGCGCACGCCCGAGGTCGTGCCGTTCCAGGTGAAGACCACGTCGCGGTCGAAATCGACATTGGTCAGATCGGGCAGCGCGCCATAGCCGGCCTCGATCTTTCTGGTATCGGCGAGTTTCAGCTGCTTGACCACATCGGTGACCCAGCCGGAGCCGAAGCTTTCCCAGGCGACCATGTCGACGCCGCGCTCGCCGAGCAGCGACCACAGCGCCATCTCGACAGCACCTGTGTCCGAGGCCGGCACGATACCGATGCGGTAGTCCTGGGGAACCTTGAGAATCTCGCGCGTCAGCTCGATCGCCTGCTCGAGCTTGGTCTTGCCGATCTTGGCGCGGTGGGAACGGCCGAGCGCGGCGGATTTCAGCGCCTCGACCGACCAGCCGGGGCGTTTTGCGCAGGGACCTGAGGAAAAATTGGGATTTGCCGGACGGAGTCCGGGCTTCGCATGCGTCGTCATCGTGGTCTATCCTTCCAGATAGTGGCCCCTCGTTGGGGAGGGGTGGCCCACGGACGGCGATATGCGTTCAAGCCTCGGGCGTCAAGAGGAAAGTTTTTGTCGCTGGCAGGATACCAGATGCACGTCGCCCAAAGTGCACAGCGGTTTTGGCGAACGGCGCGCTATCAGGATCTCGCGCTTTCAAACGCAAACAGCGGACCACAGGATCCGCCGTCAAGGTCCCGATTTTTCCCGACGCTACCAGAGATCGTAGCGCAGCCCGAGCTTGACCTGGTGATTGCTGATCCCCTTGTGGACCGGAAAGGAAGTCAGGCTCTCGGCCGTCTGGTATTCGGCACTCGGAGCGGAGAAATACTGGTAGCCCACATCGACCGAGACGTTTTTCGTCACCTGGTAAGCCAGCCCCGCATTCAGCGTATAGGCGAGGGAGTATTGTGTCGCATTGTCCTGCACGCTGAAACTGTTGGCGGGGACATTGTTGTCCGTGTAAATCGCCGAAAGCTTCCGCGAACTGCGGACAAAACCGATGCCGGCGCCGACATAAGGCGTGACCCCGACATATGTGCCGAGATCGACATAGCCGTTGAGTATTCCCGAGAAGGCATAGTTCTTCAGCGATCCCGATCCCTGGGTCGGCAATGTCGGCAACGCGATGACCGCAGAATCGTCATAGCCGAAGCTGGCCTTGTTACCCGGCAGATAACCGAAATTGACATCGGCGCGGAGGTAATCGTTGAAATGGTAGCCGAAGCCGACGCTCGCAAACACTGCGTCTTCGCTCTCGCTGAAGTTCTCGTTGTTGAGCGTTGAGGGGAAGGTGAAATCCCCATTCTTGAAGCTCTTCTGCACCAAATAGGAGACGTCGCCGCGCAAGTACCAACCCGAGCCAACCTCGACCGGCACATAGTCCGGCGCCTGGTCGACATAGATCGGCGGATCGTAGTCGGCGGCGAGTGCGGACGTTAGCGGCAACAGGGCGAATGTGCCAAGCGCCAGCGCCGTACGCGATATTGATATCATGGTCCCCGGCTCCCGAATTCAGCGCCGTCAAACAAGCAACGGCGGCCAACGTTTCATGAGCCATTGTTAACCATAGTGGTTAAGTGCCGGTTAAGGCTAACAGAGCGTTAGCGAATTGATTTTCGAACGGGCTGACTTCGGATCGTCTCAAACGAAAACCGCCCGGCTGATACCGGGCGGTCGACGAATTCTGGAAGTCCGAGGCGGTTACTTGGTATAGATCGGCTCGGGTTCCGGCTGGTAGGCCACCACAGGTGCGGCGCAACCATTGTTGCCGCCGAACTGGTAGCGCAGGCCGCCGCGCACCTCGTGGGTGTTGAAGCCATGGTCGAAGCCCGGCCCGGCGCCCGGCGTGGCGCCGGCTGGACCATATTCGAACATGCGACCGCCCTGGATATGGGAGAAGCGGTAGCCGGCATCGAGGATGACTTTGTCGGTCAGGCAGTAGGAAGCACCGGCCATGACCGCATAGGCGAAGCGCCAGCTGGATGTTCCCGGGTTGGACTCGGTAGCGCCCGGGGTCGGGTCGTAGACAGTATCCCACTTGACGCGCGCGCCACCGATACCGGCGCCAACATAAGGCGTGATGCCGTGCCAGGTGCCGATATCGACATAGGCATTGGCGAGCAGCAGCAAGGCGCTCATCTTCGACGATTCGACCGAGGTCGTGGTGGCGTCCGAAGTGCCGCCGCTGAAGTTCGACTTGAACCAGTAGTCGGCGGTCAGGTCGGTGCGGAAGTGTTCGTTGATCTTGTAGCCGACGCCCGCGCCGAGCGAGAATCCGCCCTTGAGCTTGCCATAGTCGAAGGACTTGCTGCCGGCGACCCCGACAGGAGGTCCGCACGGGCAAGGGTCGGCTCCGTAAGTGATGTAGTCGATGTCGCCCACCTTTGACTTGTGGTAGTCGATGTCGCCACGGATGTACCAGCCGCCAACGTCGACCGGTTGCTCGTAGACCGGCGGCGGCGCCTCTTCGACCTGCGGCTCGGGCAGGTCGGCTGCGAACACTGGCCAGGCCAGGCCCGCGAACAGCAGCGCGAACAGGGCCTTTCTTGCTGTATTGAACATGCTTGTCACCCCTAGAAATCCTCGGAACGCCGATCGTGTCCGAATGAGATTGGCTTTCAGGCGTGGATAATGAATTGCAAAAGTTAAAAGGCGTTTAACCCTGTCGATTAACCACGAATCTCTAAAATTCGAGGGATTCGGCGATGATTTCGACAGAAATTGACCGGTTCCGCGGCCAACAAAAAAGCCCGCCGAGGGGCGAGCTTTCGATGCGTTGTCTTCCAGGCGGAGCGCAGATCAGGCGGCGCTGCGGGTTTCCGAAATGACCTCGACGATATCGTTGACGACCGCCTCGACCAGTTGCGGATCGTCACCCTCGGCCATGACACGGATCAGCGGTTCGGTGCCGGATGGACGGATGACGAGGCGCCCCGCCTTGCCGAGGCGATTGCGGGCATCCTCGATCGCGGCCTTGACCGGGGCTTCCTCCAACGGCTTGCCGCCGGCGATGCGAACGTTCTTCAACAATTGCGGCACCGGCTCGAACTTCCTCGACAGTTCGCTCACCGGGCGGCCCTGCCGCTTGATGCAGGCCAGCACCTGCAGCGCCGAGACCAGCCCGTCGCCGGTCGTCGAGAAATCGGACAGAACGATGTGGCCCGACTGCTCGCCGCCGACATTGAGCCCATGCGCGCGCATATGCTCCACGACATAGCGGTCGCCGACCTTGGTGCGGTGCAATTGCAACTTCATGTCGCCGAGGAAGCGTTCGAGGCCGAGATTGGACATGACGGTCGAAACGACGCCACCGCCGGCCAGCCGCCCGCTCTGGTGCCAGGACTCGGCAATAAGCGCCATGATCTGGTCGCCATCGACGATGGCGCCGTTCTCGTCGACGATGACGACACGGTCGGCGTCGCCGTCGAGCGCGATGCCGATGTCGGCGCGCACTTCATGCACCTTCTTCTGCAGCCCGGCCGGATGGGTCGAGCCGCATTCCCTGTTGATGTTGAAGCCGTTGGGTTCGACATTGATGGCCACGACCTCGGCGCCGAGTTCCCACAACGCCTCGGGCGCCACCTTGTAGGCAGCACCGTTGGCGCAATCGACGACGATCCGCAGACCCGAAAGCGACATCGAGCGCGGCAGCGTGCGCTTGGCGAATTCGATGTAGCGGTCATGCACGCCGTCGACGCGCTTGGCGCGGCCAAGTCCGTCGGAATCGGCGAGCGCCAGTTCGATATCCTTGTCGAGCATGCTTTCGATGCGTTCTTCGATCTCGTCGGAGAGCTTGTAGCCATCCGGCCCGAATAGCTTGATGCCGTTGTCGTAATAGGGGTTGTGGGAGGCCGAGATCATGACGCCGATGTCGGCGCGCAGCGAGCGTACCAGCATGGCCACCGCCGGGGTCGGGATGGGGCCGAGCAGGAACACGTCCATGCCGGCGGCGCAAAGGCCGGCCACCATCGCGTTTTCGATCATATAGCCGGAAAGCCTGGTGTCCTTGCCGAGCACGACGCGATGGCGGTGGCTGCCGCGCTGGAACGAGAGGCCGGCGGCCATGCCGACCCGCATCGCGATTTCGGCGGTCATCGGAAACTTGTTGGCGCGCCCGCGAATGCCGTCCGTGCCGAAGTAATTCCCTGCCATGCTAGCCAGTATCCCTGATTGTCCTTAGCCGGCACGTCATGCCACAATTGGCCGTCGCGCCTCGATCACATTGTGTGATTATATGTTACCAATCCTTAGAAAATCATTGTTGTGCGCTGCACACAACATGGCCACCGCGTTGCATGGGAACACTGTTGCGCCACAATATACCAGTTTTGCGAGCCATTCGGCGCAGATGCACCCTGAAAATTCTTGCCACGCCGGCGCTGACGCCCAATGATTTCATCACCTTGTCGTTAGAACGCGACTTTCGGCGATATATAAGCCACCTGGCATCTGGCGCAACCGATCGTTGAGCGTTATTGATTCGCTGGGACGTATAATGGGCTGCAGCAACGGAGAAACGCTATGCTCATCCACCGACTTGCCACTCTGACCGGCCTTGCGGTCGCGACGTTGTTCCTGGCGGCGCCAGCCAATGCGCTGACGATGGCCGAGTGCAGCACGAAGTATAACGCCGCCAAGGACGCGGGGACACTTGCCGGGGCGACCTGGAACCAGTTCCGCAAGGCGCAATGCGGTACCGACGCCGCAGCCACCACGGACACCAAGGCGGCCACGA
The DNA here is from genome assembly GCF_020164775.1 of Mesorhizobium sp. ES1-6. NCBI lineage: Bacteria > Pseudomonadati > Pseudomonadota > Alphaproteobacteria > Hyphomicrobiales > Phyllobacteriaceae > Mesorhizobium > Mesorhizobium sp. ES1-6. The sequence continues at coordinate 499,849 of NZ_JAIUGU010000003.1, read as the reverse complement.
CCAAAGCCGCCGAGACGAAGCCGGCCAAGACGACCAAGGCCGCGGCCGCCGCCGATGACGGCGCTGCCAAAGGGCTGACCGCCAAGGAATGCAGCACCAAGTATCAGGCGGCCAAGGCCGCGGGCACGCTGAACGGCATGAAGTGGAACGACTTCCGCAAGACCGAATGCGCCGCTGGCGCATCCGCTGCAGCAACCACCACCAAGCCGGCCACCACCAAGGCGGCTGCCGCTCCGGCGGATGGCGGCAAAGGGCTGACCATGGCCGAATGCAGCACCAAGTACCAGGCGGCCAAGACGGCAAACACGTTGAAGGGCCAGAAGTGGAACGACTTCCGCAAGGCCGAATGCGGCGCCGGCGCGTCCGACGATGACAGCGTGCCTGCCCCCAGCGAGGCGACCTACACCAAGGAGCCGGCAAAGCCGACGACGGTTGCACCCAAGGGCGTCACTTTCCCCTCCGCGATCTCGGCGAAATATGCCAGCGAGACCCCCGGAAAGGGCCGCATGCATACCTGCCTCGACCAATATTACGTCCTCAAGGACGCCAACGCGCTCGGCGGCCTGAAGTGGATCCAGAAGGGCGGCGGTTTCTACAGCCTTTGCAACGCCAAGCTGAAGGGCTGACCGCCTAGCCACATTCTCCAAACAAAGGCCCGCGCATCGCAAGATGCGCGGGCCTTTTTTTGTTGCGCGCTAAAGCGCCTGCGGCCTTGCTCGCATCTGCATACCGGGGAAGGGTCGGCATCATCAATTCGCCCACGCCGATAACGCGCAAGATTCTGATTGAACATATCAAGAACAAACAGTATACAAAAAGACGTCTGCTTGTTATCAACCAGGAGGGTTTTATGCGCGGTTTGAAATTGGCGGTATTGGCTGTGACGGCATCGGTTGCTTGGAGCGTCGCGCCGGCAAGCGCCCTGACGATGAAGGAATGCGGAGAGACCTATCGAGCAGCCAAGGAAGGCGGCACCCTGAACGGCATGGACTGGTCCGCTTTCCGCAAGGAGAAATGCGCGACATCAGCTACGGAAGGTGCCAGCGCGGATACGGTCAAAACCGAGCCGCAGCCGACAAAGGAAGCCAGCGCGGCGGTCGCTCCCACTGTAGCCCCGGCGGGCGTGACATTCCCGACCACCCTTGCCGCCGAGTTCAAGGCCGAAAAGCCCGCGAAGGCGCGGATGAAGACCTGCCTGCAGGGTTACCACGGCAACAAGGAGGCGGGGACGTTGAACGGCCTTCGCTGGATCCAGAAGGGCGGCGGCTATTACAGCCTTTGCAATGCGCGGCTTAAAGCTGAATCATAAAAATCGAATACGGCGGATAAAACGGTCACCGTTTTCCGCGGACGTTGGACCTTCATCCTCGGGCTTGTCCCGAGGATCTGCTGTCGCGGGCGACATCTGGGCGCCGGATATGAGTTTGAAAACCGCCAACTCGGTTGCGTTGGCAGGTCCTCGGGACAAGCCCGAGGATGGCGCTCCAACGTACGTCCGGCCGGCTCATGGCGTTCCGTGAACGGTGAACCGCTCTGGCCTAGCTCGACGGCTGTGGCTCCATGCCGCCTTCCGGCTCGGGGCCCTTCTTGCGGCGACCACCGGACTTCGGCACGGCCGAGCCACGGCTGGGCGGTGTGTCGTCGCCAAGATCGCGCGAGGGTTTGTTGCCCGCGATCAACTGCTTGATCTCCTCGCCCGACAGCGTCTCGTATTCGAGCAGGCCTTGCGCCAGCGCGATCCATTCCTTCTTCTTCTTGGTCAGGATGGACTTCGCGGTCGAGTAGGCCTCGTCGATCAGGCGGCGCACTTCGCCGTCAATGATCTGCGCGGTCTCTTCCGAGATGTTCTGCGTGCGCGCCACCGAATGGCCGAGGAACACTTCCTCCTGGTTGTCGCCATAGGCGACATGGCCGAGCTTGTCGGAGAAGCCCCAGCGCGTGACCATGGCGCGCGCCAGCTTGGTCGCCTGCTCGATGTCGGAGGAGGCGCCCGACGTGATATTCTCCTTGCCGAACTTGAACTCCTCGGCGACGCGGCCACCCATCATGATGGCGAGGCGCGAGACCATGTATTTGTAGCTCATGGAGTAGCGGTCGCCTTCCGGCAACTGCATGACCATGCCGAGCGCCCGGCCGCGCGGGATGATTGTCGCCTTGTGCAGCGGATCGGCCGACGGAACGTTGAGCGCCAGGATGGCGTGGCCGGCCTCATGATAGGCGGTCAGCTCCTTCTCGGCCTGCGTCATGGCCGAGGAGCGGCGCTCCGCGCCCATCATGATCTTGTCCTTGGCGTCCTCGAACTCGGCCATGGTGACGAGGCGCTTGTTGCGCCGCGCCGCCATCAGCGCGGATTCGTTGACCAGGTTCATCAGGTCGGCGCCGGAAAAACCGGGCGTGCCACGGGCGACCACCTTGAGGTCGACATTGGGCGCCAGCGGCACGTTGCGCACATGCACCTTGAGGATCTTCTCGCGGCCGACGATGTCGGGGTTGGGCACCACCACCTGGCGGTCGAAACGGCCCGGACGCAGCAGCGCCGGATCGAGCACGTCGGGCCGGTTGGTGGCGGCGATCAGGATGATGCTTTCGTTGGACTCGAAACCATCCATCTCGACCAGCAGCTGGTTCAGCGTCTGCTCGCGTTCGTCATTGCCGCCGCCGAGACCGGCGCCGCGATGACGTCCGACGGCGTCGATTTCGTCGATGAAGATGATGCAGGGCGCGTTCTTCTTGGCCTGGTCGAACATGTCGCGGACACGGGACGCACCGACGCCGACGAACATTTCGACGAAGTCCGAACCCGAAATGGTGAAGAACGGCACGTTGGCTTCACCGGCGACCGAGCGGGCAAGCAGCGTCTTGCCGGTGCCGGGAGGGCCGACCAGCAGCACGCCGCGCGGAATCTTGCCGCCCAGGCGCTGGAACTTCTGCGGATCGCGCAGGAATTCGACGATCTCTTCCAGATCTTCCTTGGCTTCATCAACGCCGGCGACGTCCTGGAACGTGACGCGGCCATGCGCCTCGGTCAGCAGCTTGGCCTTCGACTTGCCAAAGCCCATGGCGCGCCCGGAACCGGATTGCATCTGGCGCATGAAGAATATCCATACGCCAAGGATGAGGATCATCGGCAGCCAGGAGATCAGGTAGCCGAACAGCGAATTGGAGCCGTCGGTCTCGGGCCGCGCATTGATGGTGACGTTCTTGTCCTGCAGCCGCGAGACCAGTTGGGGATCGCCCGGCGAATAGGTCTGGAAGCCGCTGGAATTGTCGGTGTAGGTGCCGGTGATGCGGGCGCCGGCGATGGTCACCGTCTTGACCCGGCCCGCCGCGACATCCTGCAGGAACTGCGAATAAGGCACATCGCTCGAAGCCCCGCGCGTCTGCGGCGTCTGGAACAGATTGAAGAGGGCGATGAGCAGGACCGCTATGATCGCCCAGAGCGCGAGGTTGCGATAATTCGGATTCATCAATTGTCCCGTTGGCGTCCGCGAGCGGACACGCGTCGTGAGAGGAAACTTGGGCCTAACATAGGGAGAGCACCTCCCCTTGCCAAGCAGAACAGCATGTCTGGGTTAAGCTTTCGCGCAGCATCAACCGGCACTGTGGCCGCGCCATGGCAAGGCAGGAAGCGGCGCCGCTCCGATCAACCCTGCCACGGAGCGCGCCAGAGCCAGATCGAAGGACGGCAGGAAGCGGCCAAAGGGAGCAACGACGGGTGAGGCCACGAACCCTTGCGATGCCGGCCAATCGGCAGCAGGCCCACCCCTCTCGGCGGTTTGCTGCAAGGCCGGTTCGGCGGCCAACGCCGCGCGCATCAGGCTTGGCGGAGTTTCGCCCCGGGCGACAGCCAGCCGCTTCGCCGCCGCTGCCCCGAAGGGCGCGATCAACAATGCGTTGCTGGCGTCGTTCAACGTGATCTGGCGCCGGCCGTCCCAGATGGCGGCGTCGACCGCTGCCGCGGCCACCGGCAAGCCTCGCATCTCCCGGCGCAGGAAGATGCCGGCGCGCCGGAAGTCGACCACCGTCCGCGACAATGTGGCGCAAAGAAATCCGGCCTTCAGCCGGCCGAACAGCGCCTCGCCGCGGGCCTGGTCCGGCGGAAAGGCCATCCCGCCCGAAGTCGCCAGAAGAATGCGCAATGCGTAAACGGCCGCCCGCTCATCGGCCACGCTGAGCAGGGCCGGATCGAGCCGGATGAGGCCCGCTGCCGGCTGGCTGGCAAAGCGCTCGACCAGACAGCCGGCAGCGTCGCCAAGCCGCGTCCGGGCGTCGGCCTCGCGCGCGGCCAATGCCAGCGCCTCGGTCCTGCGCCGCGCGCCGGCCTCGCCGGCAAGGGTTGCGCGCATGCGCGGTCGCTCGAAGGCTTCATCGGCATTGCTCGGGTCCTCGGCCCAGCCCACCTGCTGGCGCCGCAGGAAATCGCGCAGCGCCTGGCGCCGCACGCCAAGAAGCGGTCGCACGATCCAGTCGCGCCAGTCATGCAAGGTGGCGGGCGCCATGCCGGCAAGGCCCCGGCCCTCGTCGCCGGCCGCATCGCTGCGGTCACGCCGCATCAGCACGGTCTCGGCCTGGTCGTCGGATGTATGTCCGGTCACGATCAGGCCGATGCCTTCCGCCCGGGCGGCGCCCGCCAGCAGCCGGTAGCGCGCCTCGCGCGCCGCCGCCGGCAGGCCGGTCGACGGTTTTTCTCCGCCCCAGGCCAGGATGCGATGGTCGACGCCGCGTTCCGCGCAAAGCTTCGCCACGGCCCGCGCCTCATCGGCCGAACCTTGCCGCAAGCCGTGGTCGATCGTGACCGCGAGCAGCTTCGCGGACGGTGCGGTTTTATCGAGATGTTGTTTGAGAAGGAGAAGGAGCGCGGTCGAATCGCTGCCGCCGGACACGGCCGCAACGGCGCCGTTGGAAAAATCGATATGCGAAAAAATTCCGGTCGAAAGATCAGGCCCGATGTCGAGCATCAATGCATGTCGCGCAAGAGAGGTCCCGGTTTTGGGACGACGACATGCCTCGGAAAAATCAGCACGCAGCCAGGGCCTTCTCCTGCTTGACGCGTTCCTTGAGCGTGGCCGAAATATCGGGGTAACGCTTGCCGACCTCGCTGAAGGTGGCGCAGGCGACATCGTGCTGCTTGAGGCCGACCAGCGACACACCGAGCTTCAACAGCATGTCGGGGGCCTTCTTGGCCTTGGGGTAGTCCTTGCTGGCGGCGAGAAACACCTCGGCCGCGTCGCGGTATTTCTGCTGACCAAGCAGCGATTCACCCAGCCAGTAATGCGCGTCCGCCGTCTTGGCGTCCTTGGGGAAGCGGGAGATATGGTCGCGGAAACCCTGTTCGGCGGTGCCGTAGTCGCCCGACAGGATGAACTGGTAGGAGTTGCGGTAGAGCTCTTCGGGATCCTTGGTGGAGGGCAGCGCCGCGACCACCGTGCCGCCGGACTTGCCGGCCTTGGCCGGTGCGCCGGTGGCTGGTGCCGTGTCCTGTGCCGGCGCGGTTGCCTGGGTGCTGCCGCCGGCATCGATCACATTGCCATTCTTGTCGACGGTGATGGAACCAAAGGTCTTTTCGGGCGCTCCGGTACCTGGAATCACCTTGCCAGGGTCGCCATCGGGGGACTCGACGATGACGTCCTCGACCGTCTTGCCGCCCGCGGATTGATCGCCGCCGGGCGCGGCGCCGGCATCAGCCGGCGCCTGGGTTGCAGGCGCCGAGGCCACGTCGGTGTTGGTTCCGGTGGTGGCATCGGACTTCTTCTGCGCCGGCGGTTGTCCACCTTGCGAACCGCCTTCGAGCTGCTGAAAGCGGAACTCGTTGTCTTCCTGCTGTTTGCGGATCTGTTCCTGCATCTGCAGTATCTGGAAATTGAGTTCCTCGACCTTGCCGTTCAGCTGCCGCAACTGGTCCTCGAGCCCGGTCACGCCGGCGCCGCTCGACTGCGCGAACTGGACCTGATCCTGCTTTTTCTTCTCACCGAAAAGGCTGGGCAACTCAAGTGTCGGCAGATGGAAGGAAAAGCCGCTCTCGGTTGGTTGCCCGGTACCGCTCGCCAAAGCGGTTACGCCTGATAGGAGCAGCAGCGCCAGGGTGCCGCTCAGAACCGATCTCAAATGCATGTGCCTCTCGCCGTCCAATCGTTAGCTTGTTCGCGCCTTCCAATCGATGTGAGACCAGCCAAGCGCCCTCGGCTCATAGCAGGGCGCGAGACTTCGGCCAAATTTTGTTTCGGGCGTCGGGATATGAAAAAGGCGGCCCGAGGGCCGCCTTTCACAAAGAGGTGTTGTATTTTTGCCGATCAGGAACCGGCGCCGCTGAGCGTGGTGACCGCGCGGCGGTTCTGCGACCAGCAGGAGATGTCGTCGCACACGGCGACCGGACGTTCCTTGCCGTAGGAAATCGTCTTGAGGCGGCTGGCCGAGACGCCCTTGGAAACCAGGAAGTCGCGGGTGGCCGCGGCGCGGCGGGCGCCGAGCGCCAGATTGTATTCGCGCGTGCCGCGTTCGTCGGCATGGCCTTCGACGACGATGGCATACTGCTTGTACTGGTTCAGCCACTGCGCCTGGCGTGACAGCGTCGTCTGTGCATCGGCACGGATCGAGGTCGAGTCCGTGTCGAAGAAGATGCGGTCGCCGATGTTGACGGTGAAGTCCTGCGCCGAGCCCGGCGTTGCCGCGCCCGCGCCGTTGAGGCCAAGATCAGCCGCGTTGTTCGGCGTCTTCTTCGAGGCGCAACCGGCGACGGCGAGCATCGCCACCAGCGCGATCATGACTGGGTTTCTGGTAAGTGCTGCGATACGGCCCATGCCGCCTCTCCTTCGTATTCGAGTGGTCGTGTTTCGAGTGATTTCGTTGATCACCCAGTAACCACGTTTGGGTTAACCGGCATTCAAGAAACACGGTTAAAATTTGGTTTAGGCCGCCCGTCCGCAGCCGTTTGGTCATAGGCCACAGTTGGCGCGGACCCTAGGCGGAAATGCGGCCAAAACGCGACGGGGCTATGAAAAAAGAGGAATTGAAGAACTGACGAATTGAAGAATTGATGAAAAGAACCACTTTAGCCTTTCCCTCAGATTTACCAGCATTCCATAAATGTGGACGTAGGATTGCAACCATTGCTCGCGCTGGGCTTGCGTAATGTAATCAAGATCGAACGCATACGAAATCCATGTCTCTACTTCGCTGCACGATCCCATAGCCATCGAGACGAACCGCGCGAATTCAGCCTTCGAATGGCTCTGCTTGGCGAAGCCTTCGGCAAGGTTGGCGCAGATTGCCTTGCTGGATCGGCGCAACTGGTCGGCTAATGCGTATTGCTCGATTTTCGGGAAACCGAGCGTGGCTCTGTGAACGTCGAGGGAAACTGCATAAGCACGCTTATAGACCTCCAAATCCTTCGCGCGCTTGATGTAGCTACCCTCCGTCTCCATTTTTGCGTTCCACAATTCCTCAATTCTTCAGTTCTTCAGTTCCCCTTCACTCCAGCAGCGGCGACCAGGCCGGATCCGAAGCAAAATTCGCCGTCGGGACCGGCTGCTCGTTGCGGCCGCTGAGATCGACGGAAACCAGTTTCGGGCCGCCATTGGAGTCGCGAAAGAACATCAGCACGCGGCCGTTGGGTGCCCAGGTCGGCCCTTCCTGCTGGAAGCCGGACGACAGGATGCGCTCGCCAGAGCCGTCGGTCTTCATGACGCCGATCTGAAATTCGCCGCCGCTCTGCTTGGTGAAGGCGATGAGGTCGCCGCGCGGCGACCACACCGGCGTCGAATAGACGCCGTCGCCGAAGGAGATACGGGTCTGGCCCGAACCGTCGGCGCCCATCACGTAGATCTGCGCGCGACCGCCACGGTCGGAGGTGAACACCACCTTGCTGCCGTCCGGCGAATAGGAGGGCGAGGTGTCGATGGCGGTCGAGTTGGTCAGCCGCGTGGTCGAACGGCTGCGCAGGTCCATGGCGAAGATGTTGGAATTGCCGTCGTCGCGCAGCAGGCTCATGATCACCTTCTGGCCGTCGGGCGAGAAGCGCGGCGCGAACGTCATGCCCGGAAAATTGCCGACCAGTTCGCGTTGCCCGGTCTCGATCTGCAGGAGATAGACCCGGGGCTGCCCGCTCTCATAGGACATGTAGGTGATTTCCTGCCGGTTCGGCGAGAAACGCGGCGTCAGCACGATCGACCTGCCGTCCGAGAGATAGCGCACATTGGCGCCGTCCTGGTCCATGATGGCGAGGCGCTTCTTGCGCGCGTTCTTAGCGCCGGACTCGTCGATGAAGACCACGCGTGTGTCGAAATAGCCCTTCTCGCCGGTGATCTTCTCATAGATCGCATCGGCGATGATGTGGGCGACGCGGCGTTGATTGGCGTCGTTGGCGAAAAACTGCTCGCCGGCCAGCTGCGTGTTGCCAAAAATGTCCCACAGCCGGTACTGGGCGCGGATGCGGCCATCCGCTTCCTTGCTGACGCTTCCAGTCACCAGAGCCTGCGCGTTGATGACCTTCCAGTCTTCATAACGGGGAGGGGCGTCGGGGTTCGAGATCTTTTCGACAAAGGCGGCCTTGTCGATCGGCGCGAACAGTCCTGACCGTTTCAGATCGGCTGTGACGATTGCCGATATCTGCGCTCCGAGCTCTCCCTGAAAGTCGGGGATGGCGATCGGCATCGGCTCGACATTGCCTTTGTTGACGTTGAGCTCGAGGGTTGCCCGAGCAGGCAAGGTGGCGACAGAGATTATGCCCATCGCCATCGCGGCGACCATCAGGAGCGGCTTGAGGATGGATTTCATGTCTTCTCGCTTCTCTTGCTGATTTGTGGGTGCTCAGGCTAAAGGCCAAGCATCGCTCTTGGATCGAAGTTGACGCGAACGTCAGACCATATGTCCTGCTTCCCCGCGGGAACCTGCAATCCGGCAACGTCGCATTTCTGCACGGCGCGAACCGCACTGGCGTCGAATTGGGGGTTGCCGCTGGACTTTTCGACAGTCGGGCGGCCTTCCAGCTTGCCCGAGGCGTCCAGGTTGAAGCGGATGACCACGGTGAAATCCTCGGACCCTTCGAGGCCAACCGGAAGGGTCCAGCAATGACCGAGCTGATCTTCCAGGGCCCCCTGCTCCGACTTCGACAGCTTCTGGCCCTGATCCTTGTCACCGCCGAGCGAAGCCTGCTGCGTCGAGCGCTTGGCGCCGCCGCCGGACGGTTTCTGCTTGTCGAGCAGGGCTGATATCTCGTCGGCATTGTACTGCTTTTCATCTGACTTCGGCTTCGATGACGCTTCCTTGACCGGCTTTTCCGCATCCTTGCGGTCCGGCGCCTTGGCGCTTTCGGCCTGTGCCGGCTGCGGTTTCGGCCGCGCTTCCGGCGCGGGCGCCGAACTCGGCAGTTGCGTCTCTTCGGTCGGCGGATCCTTGGCTATCGCTTCGGCGACGGCATCCGGCTTGACCTCGGGCGTCGGATCGATAGCGGCGGTCTTGTCCTGCGGCGGCGGGGTCGGCGCCGGCTTGGCCGGTGTCGGCTTGGGTTCCGTCTGCTTGACCGGCTCGGGCTTGACCTCTTCCTTGGGCGTCGGCGCCGGCGCCACTTCCGTCGCCGGAGTGGGTTTCGGCTTTTCCTGCGGTTTCGGCACGTCCTCGGTCTTCGGCTGTTCCTTGGGCGTGGGCGCGGGGGGCGGGGCCGACGTCGTGTCGACCGGTTTCGGCTTGGCTTCCGGCGTTATCGGTTTGTCCGTGTCGGTGCTGTTCTCGCCCACTTTCTGCGCATCGGGCACGATATCGGGACGCTTGGTCGGCGTTGGCGCCGGCTTCTCATGCATCACGGCCTTCTTGTCGCCCTGCAGCGTCTGCGCGATGGCTTCCATCGGCACGATATCGACCGCGACCGACTCCACGTCGGCCGACGGCAGCGCGGCCGGCGCCGACAGCGTGAACAGGCCGAAGGCCAGCGCCGCCGTATGCAGGATCACCGATGTGGTGAGGCCGGTCCTCATCGTGGGTCTATTGATCCTGTTCCTGCAGTGAAACCAGGCCGATGTTCTTGTAGCCAGCGGCCGAAATGCGGGCCATGACCTTCATCGCCGTGCCGTAGTCGGTCGACTTGTCGCCACGAATGAAGATGCGTTCCTCGTAGCCGGTCTTGGAAATCGCCTGCAGCTTGGCGACCAACTCGTCCATCGGAATCTCGGTCTCCTGCAGGAAAATCTTGCCGGTGGCGTCGATCGAAACGGTGATCGGCTGCGTGTCGGCATTCATCGCCTTGGCCTGCGTGTCCGGCAGATCGATCGGCACGCCGACCGTCAGCATAGGTGCCGCGACCATGAAGATGATCAAAAGCACCAACATCACATCGACCATCGGCGTGACGTTGATTTCCGACATCAGCGCGTGATGGCGGCCGCGCCGCCTGTGGCCGCGCCCGCCGCGTCCTCCACCCATGCCTACGGACATACCCATCAGTTACTCCTCAGGCCTTCGGCGCGACTTTTTCATCGATTTGGCGCGAGAGTATGGCGGAGAACTCGTCGGAGAACCCTTCCATGCGCACCGCGATCTTGCTCGCGTCGGACGACAGCTTGTTGTAGGCGATGACCGCGGGAATGGCGGCGAGCAGGCCGATGGCTGTCGCCAGCAGCGCCTCGGCGATGCCGGGCGCGACCACCGCCAGGCTGGTGTTCTTGGAACCGGCAATGGCCTGGAACGAGGTCATGATGCCGATGACGGTGCCGAACAGGCCGATGAAGGGTGCCGCCGAGCCGGTGGTGGCGAGGAAGCCGAGGCGGCCTTCGAGCTTCTCCATCTCGCGCGTCAGCGCCAGGTCCATGGCCTTGTCGATGCGGGTCTGCAGGCCGAGCGGCGACTTGGCGCCTTTCTCGAAACTCTTCTTCCATTCGCGCATGGCGGCAACGAAAATGGCGCCCATGCCTGTCGTCTTGCGGTCGGCGAGGGTGCGGTAGAGCTCCTCCAGCGACTGCCCGGACCAGAAGACCTGCTCGAAGCGGTTCAGCGCCAGCCGCATGCGGCCATAGGCGACCAGCTTGTCGACAATGATCGCCCAGGTCCACACCGAGGCGCAGAGCAGCCCGATCATGACCAGCTTGACCACCCAGCTGGCCTGCATGAACAGCGCCCAAATCGACAATTGCGCGCCCGGGTCGGCGAGTGCGATATTTTCCATCGTTACGTCCTTAAGATTTTCCGGGCGAAGCTGGCGGCTGGCCCATGGCATCCCTTGTGGTCGGTTCGCACGAAGCTACCGGACACCCCAAACCGTGCCGTTAGCGGCCTTTTCGGGGCAAATATTGGTGAAAGGAAGGCGTTGGATAACGCCAATCTTCACCAATCTCTTCATGAACCGTTATGGTTAAGGATGGGTTAGTATATAAGGCGCGGCGCATTGCCGCGCCCGGAGCAGGGCGACCGGTATTTGCCAGCGGCTGAGACCAGGGGTCTAGCCGGAGGTCTTTGGCATAAACGCCGCGACCCATTCTTTTGGAAACCGGCGCGGCCGGCCGTTCTCGCCGATGATCGCCGCCTCGACCTTGGCCTCGACCAGCACCTCGTCGCCCCGCTTGAGTTGCTGCGCCATGAAGATGCGCGCGCCGGAAATCTCCTGCGTGCGGGTGTCGACGGTCAGAATGTCATCGATGCGGGCGGGGACGCGAAAGTCGATCTCCATGCGGCGCACCACCCAGACGATCTTCTCGCCATGCTTGCCTTCGGCGAGTTCGGTGTGATGCACGCCGGTGAGCCTGAGATAGTCGGAGCGGCCGCGCTCGAGGAATTCGAGATAGCGCGCGTGGTAGACGACGCCCGAGAAGTCGGTGTCGGCATAATAGACCCGCGCCATCAGCCGGTGGCCGGACGTCGTCAGCGCGCCGGAGAGCCCAGCCAGCAATGCCGTGGATTCACCATGATCGCCCATTGCGCTTCCCTTTTGGATGCCGACACGGCAGGTATTTTTGGCGCAATGATCCGATGGCACTGTTGACGACGATGATCAAGACCTTGACGGCAGTCGTGCTGGCGCTGGCGGCTTCGACACTTTCGGGTGAGGCGGCGACCTTCTCGATGAAGCGCGGTCTCAACCTCGACCAGTGGATCACCTGGCCGAGCGAGGATCGGTGGGGCGATGCCAAAGCCATCCTGCCCTACCCGGAATGGCGCAAGTTCCTCAATGAGGATGACCTCAAGGCGCTGAAGGATGCCGGCTTCGATTTCCTGCGCATGCCGGTCGACCCGTCGCCTTTCCTCTCGGACAAGACATCCGGCCTTCGCGACGAGCTCTATGCCAGCGTGCTGGACTCGGCGCGCATGATCAACCGCGCCGGGCTGAAGGTCATCGTCGACATGCACCTGATCCCGGCCGGCGGCAGCCGCAAGATCGGCATGGCTGAGGTGATGGACGACCCCGCGACCTTCGACCGCTACGTCGAGATGGTGCGCCGCATGGCGCGCACGCTGGCGGGCGAGGATCCTGGAAAGGTCGCTTTCGAACCGATGAACGAACCGATCGTCGATTGCGACAGCGACGGCACCAGCCTGTGGCCCGACCGCCAGCGCAAGCTGTTCGCCGCGGCGCGCGCCTCGGCGACGAAATTGACGCTGATCCTGACCGGAGCCTGCTATTCTTCTGCCTCGTCGCTACAGAAGATCGACCCGAAGGCGATCCCTGACGACAACGTGATCTGGACCTTCCATTCCTACGATCCGTTCCTGCTCACCCACCAGGGCGCGACCTGGGCTGGCGACTTCATCCCTTACGTGACCGGCCTGCCCTATCCGCTGACGGCGGTGCCCAAGGCTGAGCTCGACGTGACGCTCGACACCATCCGCGCCCGGATCAAGGTCGAGGCGCCATGGGCGAGGCAGAGCGGCCTGCTTGCCTATCTCGACGAGCAGGTCGCCAGCATGGACAGCCCCGAGAAGCTGCTTGGCCTGATGGACGCGCCGTTCAAGGCCGTCGAAGCCTGGGCGAAGGCCAACGGCATCAAGCCGGAAGACATTACGCTGGGCGAGTTCGGCATGATCCGCCAGGAATACGGCAATGCCTATGTCATGCCGGCGCAATACCGTGCCGCCTATGTCAGGGACATGATCGCGCGCGCCGAGGCGCACGGCTTTTCATGGTCGGTGTGGAGCTATGGCGGCGCTTTCGGCGTCGTCGATGCCTTCAATGGCGACAAGGCCGAGCCTGATGTGATGGACGCGATCCGAAGCCTGCCCTGAAGTGCCGGTCAGCCGAGGTCGATCTGCAGGATTTCCGGGCGCATGCCGAAACGGATGGGCAGGTTGCTGAAGCCGAGCCCGCCCGAGACGATCAGATTGCGGTCGTTCTCCACGACATGGCCATAGGCATAGCGATTGCCGTACTGCGACGGCACGATGGGCGAATAGCCGAACAGCCGCACCTGCCCGCCATGAGTGTGTCCCGACAGCGTCAGCGACACACGCCACGGCACTTTTGGAAATATGTCCGGCTCGTGCGCCAGCAGGATGACAGGCGAGGCGTCGCTGACCTTGGCCAGCGTGCCGTCGAGATCGTCCAGTCCCCTCGGAGGCTCGTGCTTCCTTTTCGGCAATAGCGCCAACTGGTCGGCAAGGCCGGCGATCCACACGCCATGTCCGTCCTTTTCCAGGCGCACGGCGTCGTTCTCCAGCACCGGGATGCCGGCCTTCTCCAGGGCCTTGCGCGCGATCGTCGGGCCAACCTCGGCACGCTGCGCGAACCCGTCGGCCCACCAGTCGTGATTGCCGAGGATCGACAGCACGCCGAGCGGCGCCTTGAGGCCCGACAGGGCACCAGCCCATTCCGGCGGCGTCACCCTTTGCGACACCAGGCGCATGCCGGCGATGTAGTCGCCGAGCAGCACGATCAGGTCCGGCTGCAAGGCATTCGCCTCCTCGGCAAGCGAGGCAATCCGTTCCGGCGTCATCCACGGCCGGCAGGCATGGATGTCGGCGAGCGCGACGACGCGCAGCTTCAGGCCGTCAGGCCAATGCGGCGGCGTCAGCGCATAGCGCTTCACATGCGTCAGCAGCATCGGCTCGATGCCGACGGCATAGGCGCTGAACGAGGCAACCGACAGGAACGACCCGCCGATGAAGCGCAGGAATCCGCGTCTGGTTATCATTGGTTGGCTCCGGCACCTGGATCGTTCACGCATGCCCTGAAGGCAGCGGGCCGATACAATCCATGAATACGCCGGCAAGCCGGCGAAGATGAGGAGAATTTGCGCAGGCCCGTTCACTGATGCTTGATCACGGGTCCGGGAACCCGTCGCTGATCGCTTGCCCGGCTATTCTTCCTGGAACAGGTTGATCTGCTGTTGCGCAAGATCCTTTGGCGCATCGAGGCCCAGATGACGCCAGGCATTGGCGGTCAGCATGCGGCCGCGCGGCGTGCGCTGGATGAAGCCCTGCTGGATCAGATAGGGCTCGATAATGTCCTCGATGGCGTCGCGCGGTTCGGACAGGCCGGCCGCGATCGTCTCGATGCCGACCGGCCCGCCGCCGAAATTGCGGGCGATCATCGAGAGGTAGCGGCGGTCGAGCGCGTCGAGGCCGAGTGCGTCGACCTCGAGCCGGGTCAAGGCTTCGTCGGCGACCAGCCGGTCGACATGGCCGTCTCCGGCGACCGAGGCGAAATCGCGCACGCGGCGCAACAGCCGGCCGGCGATGCGCGGCGTGCCGCGCGCGCGCCGCGCGATCTCGAGCGCGCCGTCGTCGCCGAGCGGCATCTGCAGGATGCGGGCGCCGCGCCGCACGATCTGTTCCAGCTCCTCGACCGTGTAGAAATTGAGCCGCACCGGAATGCCGAAGCGGTCGCGCAGCGGATTGGTGAGCAGGCCAAGCCGCGTGGTGGCGGCGACCAGCGTGAAACGGGCAAGGTCGATCTTGACCGAGCGCGCCGCCGGCCCCTCGCCGATGATCAGGTCGAGCTGGAAATCCTCCATCGCCGGATAGAGGATTTCCTCCACCGCCGGGTTGAGCCGGTGGATCTCGTCGATGAACAGCACGTCGCCTTCCTCGAGATTGGTGAGCAGGGCCGCGAGATCGCCGGCCTTGGCGATAACCGGGCCGGAGGTTGAGCGGAAATTGACGCCGAGCTCACGCGCCATGATCTGCGCCAGCGTCGTCTTGCCTAGCCCCGGCGGTCCGACGAACAGCACATGGTCGAGCGCTTCCTTGCGGCCCTTGGCGGCCTCGATGAAGACTTTGAGGTTTGCCCGCACCGCCGCCTGGCCGACGAAATCGTCAAGCGTCTGCGGCCGCAAGGTCTGCTCGGCATCCTCGCCGCGTTTGTCGGGAGCAATGAGGCGGGGAGAAAGGCTCATGCCAGCAATTCCATGCTTGCAATGGACCTTGCAGCCCGCTGATCGAAAGTGACCGTGTGGGAACAGCCCACATTTCGGTTGTGTTCGGCGATGAGCGCATCGGAAAAGTCAACCTGCGGCATGTTAGACCTTTCGAGCGCGATCACGATGGCATCGAAATCCTCGAACACCAACGTTCTGATTTTCAGCAGCCTTTGGACTGCCGCAAGGACTTGTTCCTTGGACATCCTGTAGCGAGAAATGAGCGACCAACTGAACTCGACCAGGACAATCAGACTGACAAAGCCTGGGGTATCCTCACTAAGACCTTTGCCGAAAGCCAAGGCTTTTGCCCTTTGCTCGGCATCATCGTTCAGTACCATTCGAAGCAGAACGTTCGTATCGATGCCTATCGACGTCACGCGTCGCCCTCACGCCCGCCATTCGGCGCACCCCCGACAACATGCCGCCCAACCGCGTCCCGAACCTCGGCATCGATTTCCTCGAACGAAGCCGGACCGCCGGGTGGATCTCCCAGGAATCCGGCGAGGTCAGCAAAGTCGAGATTGCGCGGCGTTCCGATCAAGTAGCCATCCACCACCGTCCAGGCGATCATGTCACCGGCCTTGAGCGACAACGCATCCCTGACGTCCTTTGGGATGGTAAGCTGGCCTTTCGATGTCAGGCTTGCATAAGCACCCATTCTTCTTACTTTCTAAGAAATTCCTTACAAAACATATTGTAGTTGGAATTTTGTTTTCAAGCAATCACCGCGCCAGTTCCCTCAGCCCGAAGCGGATGAGCTTCGAGGCATCGGCATCCTCGCCCGCGGTCTTCAGCGCGGCCGACACCGCATTGGCGGCGGTGTCGCGGGAATAGCCGAGATTGACCAGCGCCGAGACGGCGTCGGTGATCGGCGCCGGCGCCACGCCTTCGCCGAGCTCCTGTTTCAGGCCGATCGTGCCGGAGGCAGCGCCGGCATAGGCCGGCGCCTTGGCCTTCAATTCGGTGACGATGCGCTCGGCCACCTTCTTGCCGACACCGGGCGCACGCGAAACCATGGCGATGTCGCGCAACGCGATGGCATTGGCGAGGTCGGCCGGCGCCAGCGTCGACAGGATGGCGAGCGCCACCTTGGCGCCGACACCCGGCACATTGTTCATCAGCAGCCGGAACCATTCGCGCTCGAGTTGCGACTGGAAACCATAGAGCCGGATCATGTCCTCGCGCACATAGGTCTCGATGAACAGCACCACCGCTTCGCCGGGCGAAGGCAGTGCGGCAAGCGTGCGGGTCGAGCAGTAAGCGACATATCCGACGCCGTGGATATCGACGAGACAATGGTCTTCGTCGATATCGTCGAGCGTGCCCTTGAGCTTGCCGATCATGCCAGATCTTTCATGGAAGATAGGCCCCTCATGGGTGCGTTTCCGGAGAGATGATATCGATGTCGGGGAAGTAACTGCGATAACGCGCGGCGTCTCGGGTCAAAAGACGATGTCCGGCAACGGCCGCATGAGCGCCAATAAAGAAATCAGGCAGGGTGCGCTCCCGAACACCGCCGGCCCGGCGGTAGCGGGAATGCGTGACGCCCGCAAGGAATGCAGCGTCCCAAGGTACAAGTTGGCGATCCATCTCGAGCATGTCGACCGCTTTTCGAAGCGCCGTCTCCGTCGCGATCAGCGGCGCCAACTCGGACCAGACGATGGTATTGACGACCAATGCGCCGTCGCCTCGGCACAGGGCGATTTTAGACGCTGACCATTTTCTCAGAGGCCCGGCTGGCCCCCAAACATCGATCAGGACATTGGTGTCAATCAACGTCGAGATCTTCACGCGGGCCTCTCAACCACTCCATGTACTGGTCGCTGGTCATGCCCCCCAGATCCAATGTCCCCTCCATTTGGTCGAGAACATTGCTGAACCTGCGCAATTTCTCCTCCTCGGAGAGGTCCCCGTCGACGGCAACCAGCCGGACGTCCCCATTGGTGGCCACGAACTCCACCTCGGAGCCGGGCCCTATGCCCAGATGGTCCCTTATAGGTTTGGGGATCGTGACCTGCCCCTTGACGGTGACGCGCATGGTAATACCTCTGCGGTATTACTTACCCTATAGCCATGAACAAGTCAAGAACATCACTAACCGGCGAGCGCCAGCCGATAGGCGGCACTTTGCCGGTGATGCGCGTGGCAAATCGCGATGGCCAGCGCGTCGGCGGCGTGTTCGGTGTCGAAGATCGCTTTCGGCAACAGCACCTTCACCATCATGTGGATCTGCTTCTTGTCGCCATGACCGACGCCGATCACCGCTTTCTTCACCGCATTGGGCGCGTATTCGGCGACGACGAGGCCCGCCCGCGCCGGCACCAGCATGGCGATGCCGCGCGCCTGGCCGAGTTTCAGCGTCGCCACGGCGTCCTTGTTGACGAAGGTCTGTTCGACCGCGGCCTCATGCGGCATGGCCTGGTGCAGGATTTCGGCGAGCCCGTCATGCAGTTGACAGAGCCGCGTCGCCAGCGCCGCCTTGTCTTCGGAGCGCACGGTGCCCGAAGCGACGAAGCGCAAGGAATTGCCGAGGCTCTCGACTATGCCCCAGCCGGTGCGCCTGAGCCCCGGATCGATACCGATGATGCGAATCGCGTCCCCCATGCCGTGAGTGTACCTCCGGCGGACAGCGATGCCAGCGAAAAGTGAACAAACCGGAAACGACCGCCCGCCAACAGGGGAAGGCTTCGACGTTTCTCAGTTACGGGCGAAGGCGGTGTTGAGGAGGCTGATCTGGTCCGAGACCGGATTGGGCCGGCGAGCCACGGGCTGCATGTCGACCATCGCGCCGGCGCCATAAATCTCTTCGTCCATGCGGCGCACCAGGGCCTGCAGGCGCAGCGACCGATTGACGAGGTCGAGGAAATCGTTCGGCAGTTCAGCCCAGCCGGCCGCCTCGTCATGGGCGGAAGCGGTGTCGAGGCGCACCTTCGACTTTTCGGAAGCGACCTGATCGCGCGTCATCTCGCCGGAATTCGCCGCGCGCTGCAAAAGCAGCCATGAGGCGACCTGCATCAGCCTGGTTGTCAGCCGCATCGATTCGGCCGCGTAGAGCGTGGCCGCCAGCCGCGACAGTTTCTTGGCCTCGGCCCGGCCTTTGCCGTCGAGATACTCCGCCGCCTGTTCAACCAGGCCCATGCCTTCCTGGTAAAGCGGTTTGAAGGAGTGCGAAAACACCCGGCGTTCCGCCAGCTTGACGGTTTTCGCAATGCCCTTCGACGGCTCGTTCATTGATAACGCCCCTGCACTTGCAACCGGCCGATTCGGCTCTGTGCCGATACACCCGTGACCTTATAAAACTGAAGCTTGAAAATGCGCTTCGTCCGGGGTGAAGGCAAGTACATGTTTAACAGAAGGTTAACGGCGACCGGCGTCGCGGGATGCCGCCGAAACGCGGACAAAAAAAGAGCCGCGGATAAGGCGGCTCTCAGGAGTTTAACAGGGAGGCGTCAAACAAAGTGGCTCCAACCACTCGGTAAGAATCCAGATCACTGGATGGACATAGTAAACGCCTGTAAAGCTTAATGAACCCTTAACATCCTGATATTTTTTGACCCGACACGCTGCTCCTGTGCCGTAACAGCACAGCCGCACAGGCCAGGTTTCGGCCTTCCCTCAGGCCTTTTTCCACACCACCGGCAAGGCAATGAAGGCGAACAGCAGCATGCCCGCGTAGAAGCCGATCGAAGATATCCCCAGCAATGGCTCGATCCCCGGATTTCCGGCAAGCAGTATATATAGGCCGATCATCAGCCCGATGCCGCTGATTGCCGTCAGCCAGAAATGGACGAGGGCCAGCGTCTTTTGCCCGGCAGCGGGAAACAGGTGATAAAAGAACCCGAAGACCGCCGACATCAGCCAGCCAGCCACCATGATGTGGGCGTGGGTCGGCATCTGGCCATGGTCTTCGCTGATCGCCATGTGAATGCCGAGCGCCATGCCGCACAGCGCGTAGATGATCGCCAGCGTGAAGAAATTCCGTGCTACGCCTTGCATATTAGTCCCCCTGGATGCCTTTTCCCGTTTTCGGGAATGGGTTGATCGTCAGACGATTTTCATCGCCGCCGGCTCGCCAGCGTTGGCGCTCTAGCATCGCCCATGTTTCCAGACGATGTCGCGCCTCCCCTCCCGACACGTCGTATATTAGCAGAAACAAATCCGGGCACCCGCGTTCGTTGTAGGTTGTACCCGTGAAAAAGGGGGTCGAAACACAGCCGATTTTTCACGACATCGTTCCGAAACACGCGCCGCGCTAAACGCCCGCTCCTCTGGCGGCTGGCGCAAATCCGCGCCACCGCGAACCCGGAAGAACTGTCCCAAGGAGCAACGCATGGACTGGTATTCGATCGTCAAATTCCTTCACGTCGTCACGGCCACCCTGTGGGTCGGCGGCGGCTTCGTTCTGTTCCTGCTTGGCCTGCTTGCCGAGCGCGCCGGCAACATCGACGACAAGCTGCAGGCGATGCGCGCCAGCGGCGAACTGGGCGGCCGCTTCTTCGCGCCGATGTCGATGCTGACCCTGGTCTTCGGCCTCGTCATGTGCGGCTTCTGGGTCGGCTTTTCCGATCTATGGGTCGTGATCGGCCTCGCAGGCTACGCCACGACCTTCTCCATCGGCATGTTCATCTTCAAGCCGACCGGCGAGCGCATGGGCGCGATGATCGCCAAGGAAGGCGTCACGCCAGCCGTTCTTGGCGTTGGCCAGCGGATGATGCGCGTAGCGCGGTTCGACTATGCCGTGATGCTGGTCGTCGTCGCCGACATGGTGCTCAAGCCGACACCACGTGACGTCGGCATTCTGGCCGGCATGGCGTTGGTTGTCGCGATCGGCGCCATCCTGGCATTCGCTGGCGCCCGTCGCCTCGTCCCGAGCGCCGCCTGACCAACCGCGAGCGCGGCGCAAAGCCGGCACGCCCGCTACATCAGGCCGGCGATGCCGTCCCACAGAAGCTTCAGCGCCACGACCGCTACAGTGGCGTAGGTGAAGGGATAAAAAACCTCCGGCCGCATGCGCCGCACCAGCCACGCGCCGGCGATGGTCGACAGCGGCGCCAGCGGCATCAGCACGGCGGATGCCGTCAGATTGGCGGTGTCGAACTGGCCGAGCGCGAAATAGGGGATGAGCTTCAGCGCGTTGGTGGCGGCAAAGAAGATCGCCGCCGTGCCCGACAGCACCTTGGGGTCGAGCCGGATCGGCAAGGCATAGACCTGGAAGGGCGGTCCACCGACATGGGCGACGAAGCTGGTGAACCCGGCGACCGTGCCCCATACGGCCGCCGCCACGCGATTGGGTGGGGCTGCATGGTCGGAACCATGACGAAACTGCAGATAGAGCCAGCGCAGCACGAAGATGATGGCGACGGCGCCGACGATCAGCCGCACCGCTTCCTCGGTGACGAGTGCCGCCGTCAGCCAGCCAAGCCCGATGCCGATGATGGCGCCCGGCATCATGTCGACCAGCATCTTGCGATCGTACACGCCCCACCACGTCCACACCGAGACGATGTCCATCAGGCACAGGATCGGCAGCAGGATGGCGGCAGCCTGCACCGGCGGCATGGTCAGCGCCATCAGCGGCACGCCGACGAAACCGACGGCGCCGCCGAAGCCGCCCTTGGACAGGCCGACCAGAATGACCGCCGGGATGGCGGCCGCGTAGAACCACGGATCGAGAAGCAGGCCTGACATGGAAGGGACTGGTCTGGAGGGAAAGCGCGTCAACGCCTGAATAGCCCAGAATCGCCTGCTCGGCGACCGCAAATATAGGCCGGCAGCGGCATATCGGGCCGACCAGCTTTGAACACCTATCGGCGCGCCGAAACCAGCAGGAACATCGGCCGTTCCAGCTCTTCCGCCAGCTCCGGCCTAGCCGCGATCTGCGCGTCCGTCGGACGGAATTCCTCGACATGTTCGATCGTGAAATCCGTGCGGATCAGCGTGTTGAGCGTGGTGCCGATGGTGCGGTGATGTTTCACCACTCCCTTGGCCAGCCAGTCGGTCTTGCGCGGCCCTTCCACCAGATACCGGTCGACAGGCCAGGTCTTTTTCCCCGCCCCATCGATCGACCAGCCCGGACTGGTCGGCGCCATGTAGATCGGGTGCTCCGTCGAAAAGACGACATGGCCGCCGGGTGACAGGGCCTGATGCACGGTCCCGAACAGGCGCTCGATGTCCTCGACATAGTGCAAGGCGAGCGAACTGTAGGCGAGGTCGAAGCTGGCTTGTGGCAGGCTGAGCTGGTCGAGGTCGGTTCTCGCATAGGTGATACCCGTATCCGGGCCGGCCGCTCTCGCGCGGGCAAGCATCTTCTCCGACAGGTCCAGCCCAAGGACTTGCGTCGCCCCATGCTGATGCGCCCAGCGGCAGAACCAGCCGAAGCCGCAGCCGAGGTCGACGATCCTCAGGCCCGCGACATCGGGCAGCATCGCGCGCAGCGCCGGCCATTCGGCGGCCCCATCCAGGCCCTCGACCGAGCGGCCAAGCTTACTGTAGCCCGCGAAGAAATCCGGCTGATCGTAAATGTTCTGTGCCATCTTCTCTTGCTCCTCGGCCATCCGGCGGAAAGACCGACATTTGGCGGTCGCGCCTTTCCACCATGACCTGGCGGAGTCAAGACGACGAGCCCGGCGGCAACCCCAGTGGCGGCGGACGCCGCCGGATCGGCTGCGCCTTGACGATGGCGGTACTGGTCTCGGCCTTGTCGGCGATACGGTCGAGAATGCCGTCGAGATCGCCGATCGAGCGCACGAACAGACGGGCGACGAAACAATCGTCGCCGGTCACCTTGTCGCATTCGCCAAACGCTTCCATTTCCTCGATCAGTTTCTGGACGATGTGCAGCTTGCCCGGCAGAGGTTTGATCCGCACGATCGCCTGCAGCGTATAGCCCAGCGCCAGCGGATCGATCTCGACGGTGAACGCCCGGATGACGCCGCGCTCCTCGAGGCGCCGCAACCGCTCCGAAACGCTCGGCGACGACAGCCCGACCTGGGCCGCCAGATCCTTCAGCGAGGTCCGCGCATCCCTGACCAGGATTTCCAGCAGATTTCGGTCGAGTTCGTCCAGCATTCCTTTTCTCGCGGATTCCAAGGTGACACCTAATATAATTAGGAAATATATCCATATCGCCTTTACGAGGAGATGGAAAGCCTCGACATCGCATGAGATTATGCTGGCTCAACGGGTTCAGAGGCTTATCATGAACGATACGGTACGCGGCACGGTCGAGATGTCGGCCGCAATGGCGATCCTGGGAACGATCGGATGGTTCGTCACCATGTCCGGCCAGCCGATCATGGATGTGGTGTTCTGGCGTTGCGCGTTCGGCGCGCTGACACTGCTCGTCATCTGCGCTTCGCTTGGATTGTTGCGCAACAGGCTGTCGATGCGCATCATCGGCCTCGCGGCACTCGGCGGCGCGGCCATCGTCATCAACTGGCTGCTGCTGTTCGGCGCGTTCTCACGCGCCTCCATCTCGATCGCCACCGCGGTCTACAACACGCAACCCTTCATGCTGGTCGGCTTCGGCGCGGCCTTCTTCGCCGAGCGGCTGACATTGGCCAAGCTGACCTGGCTCGCCATCGCCTTCGCCGGGATGGTTCTGATCGTCGGGGCCGCCCCAGACGCCGGCGATGTCGGCACGAACTATTTCGCCGGCATCCTGATGGCGCTCGCCGCCGCCTTCTTCTGGGCCGTCGCGGCAATCGTCACCAAGAAACTCAAGGGCACCCCGCCGCATCTGATCGCGCTCATCCAGGTCTGCGTCGGCGTCGTCATGCTGGCGCCCTTCGCCAATCTTTCGCGTCTTCCCGCCGACCCATGGAGCTGGGCCATGCTGGCAACGCTCGGCATCGTCCACACCGGCCTGATGTACATCCTGATGTACGGCGCCATCCAGAAGCTGCCGACGCATCTGCAGGGGTCGCTGTCCTTCATCTATCCGGTGGTGGCGATCCTGGTCGATGTCACCGCCTTCGGCCACCGGCTGCATCTCAGTCAGGTCGTCGGCGCCGCCGCCATCCTGATCGCTGCCGCCGGCATGAACCTCGGCTGGACATTGTGGAAATCGAGACCGTCCGCCGCGAGCCCCCAGCCGATCAAGTAAGGCGGCACGCCGGCTGCAGGCCGGTCAAAACGCGATCCTGGCTGCCCGCCTGTTCAAAGCGGGCAGTTTGCTCTATGCCGCAATCCAACCATCTTCGCCCGGCATAGGCGAAACCCGGGATCGAAGAACCATGAACGACGCCACACCCCCAAATCGTTGCCGCATCGTGCTGATCGCGCCGCCCGGCGTGCCGGCCGCCCGCATTGCCGCCGCATTCGACGGCGGCGACGTCGCCTCGCTGATCCTGCCGGAGAACGGCATGGACGAGGCCTCCTTCCAGGCCTTCGCCGAGCAGGTCGTGCCGGCGGCGCAGGCCGCGGGCGTGGCCGTCATCATCGCCGGCGACACCCGCATTGCCGGCCGGGTCCAGGCCGACGGCATCCATGTCGAGGTCTCCAAGGCCGAACTCGCCGAGACGATCGAGCATTTCCAGGCGAAAATGATGGTCGGCGCCGGCGGCGCCAAGACGCGTGACGACGCGCTCGAGCTTGGCGAGACAAGGCCGGACTACATCTTCTTCGGCCGCTTCGGCTACGACAACAAGCCCGAGCCCCATCCGCGCAACCTGTCATTGGGGGAATGGTGGGCGCGGATGATCCAAATCCCTTGCATCGTCGAGGCCGGTTTCGATCTTGCATCCGTCGAAACCGTGGCCGCCACCGGCGCCGAATTCGTCGCGCTGTCGAGTGCCGTGTTCGCCGACGGCGTCGATCCGAAGGCAGCGATAGCCCGGGCCAATGCGCTGCTCGACGAAACAGCGCCGCGCTTCGAGGATTGACGTGTCCCTGGCAAGGCTTTCCCTTCAGGCCCTGCTTGCGGCGGCGATGATCCAGGGCGCCGCCGCCGAAACCATACCCTTGCCGCAACCCAAGCCTGAAACCGGCGTGCACACCGACAAGCCGATCGAAAAGCAGTTGCCGCAGCCCGCCACCACGGCGGAGCCCGCACCGCTGCCCTCGGTCGACAGCGTCAATCCCGACCGCTTCGGCGCCAAGCCGGCGGACGCCGCCTATGGCGCCTTCCAGCGCGGGCTTTACAAGACGGCATACAATCTGGCGCTGGTCCGCGCGCAGAACGGCGACCCGGCGGCGCAGACGCTGGTGGCCGAGATCCTGTCGCGTGGGCTGGGTGTGCCGCTGAACTCGGCCGAGGCCGCGAAATGGTACGCGCTGGCCGCCGAGCAGGGCGTGCCGGAATCGCAGTTCCAATATGCGCTGATGTTGCTCGACGGCCGTTACGTCAAGAAGGACACCAAGGGAGCCTACGCCCTGATGCAGGCGGCCGCCGAGGCCGGCAACCAGCTGGCGCAATTCAATTTCGCGCAGATGCTGGTGCAGCAGGATTCAGGCGACGCCGGCCTGGCCAAGGCGGTTTCCTACTATGAGCGCGCTGCCGCGACGGGTCTCGCCGACGCGCAGTACGCCATGTCGCAGATCTATGCCAACGGCGTCGGCGGCAAGCCGCGCGACGATGCCCAGGCACGGCGCCTGCTGGCGCAGGCCGCCCGCCAGAACTACGACACCGCGCAGATCGATCTCGCCGCCTGGATGATCGAAGGCCGCGGCGGCGCGCGCGACCTGAAATCGGCTTTCGGCTGGACGAAGCAGGCCGCCGAAGGCGGCAATGTCGCGGCCCAGAACCGCCTGGCAAAACTCTATATGCAAGGCATCGGCACCGATCCGGATCTCGTGCTCGCCGGCGCCTGGTACATAGTCGCCCGCCGCGCCGGCCTCATCGATCAGGAGATGGACGATTTCCTGCAAGGGCTGAGCGACGACCAGACCAAGCAGGCCCTGCAGAAGGCGAACCGCCTGCCCTGAGGACAGCTGGCAAGATCTGCCGGCGCCAGCCCCCTTGCCCGGCCCAAATGGGCCCCTCCCTTGCCTCTCCGGGCGATTTGTGGTCTTGGAGCCCTAAATCGCTTGTAACGGCGAACATCCCATACCGACGGCCCAGCCGTTGGCAGCATCCCGGATCCCATCATCATGGCCAAGATCAATGGCAACGAAATCCGTCCCGGCTACGTCATCGAACACGATGGCGGCCTCTGGGTCGCGGTCAGGACCAACACCGTCAAGCCCGGCAAGGGCGGCGCCTACAACCAGGTCGAACTGAAGAACCTCATCAACGGCACCAAGCTCAACGAGCGCTTCCGCTCGGCCGAGACCGTCGAGCAGATCCGGCTCGACCTGAAGGATTTCTCCTTCCTCTACGAGCAGGACGACGCGCTGGTGTTCATGGACACCCAAAGCTACGAACAGCTCGAACTGAACAAGGACTTCGTCGGCGACCGCGCCGCGTTCCTGCAGGACGGCATGATGGTGACGGTCCAGCTCTACGAGGAGCGGCCGATCGGCATATCGCTCCCCGACTACGTGACGCTGACCATCACCGAGGCGGATCCTGTGGTGAAGGGCCAGACGGCGGCGTCCTCCTACAAGCCGGCGGTACTGGAAAACGGCATTCGCGTGCTGGTGCCGCCCTTCATCGGCGCCGGCGAGCGCATCATCGTCGACACCAACGAAATCACTTACGTGCGCCGCGCCGACTGATCCGTGCCGCCAAAAGTGGCCCCCAATTTGGGTCACCGGCATGCATCGAGACAGAGTTTAAAGCGCCGTACCAGGAAGAAGCACTATGGCACGCTCAGCCCTCCTCAACGTCATGGTCCAGGCCGCAATGAAGGCCGGCCGCTCGCTGTCGCGCGACTTCGGCGAGGTCCAGAACCTCCAGGTTTCGATGAAGGGTCCCGGCGATTATGTCAGCCAGGCCGACCGCAAGGCCGAGGACATCGTCTTCGCCGAATTGTCGAAGGCGCGTCCGGGCTACGGCTTCCTGATGGAAGAGCGCGGCGCCGTCGCCGGCGATGACAGCCAGCACCGCTGGATCGTCGATCCGCTCGACGGCACCACCAATTTCCTGCACGGCATTCCGCTGTTCGCCGTCTCGATCGCGCTTGAGCGCCAGGGCCAGATCGTTGCCGGCGTCATCTACAATCCGGCCATGGACGAGCTCTATACGACCGAGCGCGGCGGCGGCGCCTTCATGAATGATCGCCGCCTGCGCGTCGCCGGCCGCACGAAGCTTGTCGACACGGTGATCGGCTGCGGCGTACCGCATCTCGGCCGCGGCCATCACGGCAATTTCCTGGTCGAACTGCGCAACGTCATGGCCGAGGTCTCCGGCATCAGGCGCCTGGGTTCGGCCTCGCTCGATCTTGCCTATGTCGCCGCCGGCCGCATGGACGGGTTCTGGGAAGTCGGTCTGTCGGCCTGGGACATTGCCGCCGGCTTGCTCCTGATCCGCGAAGCGGGCGGCTTCGCCTCCGACATGGATGGCGGACAGGATATGCTCGACACCGGCTCGGTCGTCGCCGGCAACGAGATCATCCAGCGCGCGTTGCTGAAGGCGGTGAAAAAGCCGCTGGCGCCGCGCTGAGGAAAAGTGCGGGCCGCCCAGGAATTTGCCTGGAAGCAAATGCCTGGCGCGCTGAACCGCCGCAGTCGCAAAACCGCAAACAAAGCTTGAAATACTGTCCGGCGGTTGCCCAGATAACGGGTGACGCTAGGACGATAGATGACCAACACGCCGCCACAGACGGAAATTCCCTTCATCGGACGCTGGCATTATTCGCGCGCCGAGATGATCGCCGACGGGATCGTCCATGCGGTCGGCATCGTGCTGGCGATCGCCGCCGGTTCGGCGTTGCTGGCGCTCGCCGCCTTCCGGGTCGGGCCCGGCGAATACATCGCCGCGGCCTTCTATGTCGTCTCCTTGCTCACCGTGCTCTCGGTATCGCTGACCTACAATCTGTGGCCGGTGACCTCGCCCGCGAAATGGATCCTGCGGCGTTTCGATCATGCCGCGATCTATCTGTTGATCGCCGCCACCTACACACCCTTTCTGGCCCAGTTGGGAGCCTCGCCGCTGGCGAGATGGATGATCGTACTGGTCTGGGCCGCGGCGGCAACGGGGATTGCCATCAAGGTGTTTTTCCCGGGGCGCTTCGACAGGCTGGCGATCGTCTTCTACCTTGCCATCGGCTGGAGCGGCATCATCCTCGTCAAACCGCTCGTCGAGACGCTGCCGACCACGTCGATCATGCTCATCGTCGCCGGTGGTGTCGTCTATTCCTGCGGCGTCATCTTCTTCGCCTGGAAGGCGCTGCGTTTCCACAACGCGCTCTGGCACGGCTTCGTCGTCACCGGCGCCGGCCTGCATCTGGCGGCCATGGTCGACTGCCTGGTCATCAACCGCCTCTGATGCGCCGGCCGCAAAGGCCGCCTGTGGCAATATTGCCAAGCACCATTCAATTTGGTCACAATTCCGTTTAGAGTCGCCAACTACGTGATCGGCGGCGCTGGAGCAATTCCAGGGAAAGCGTGAGCGGTTTCCCGTTCGGAATTGCGTGAAGGCAAAATAGAGCATCGGAAACGGGGCACGGATGGCTTTTCTCAGATCCTTCGGCATGGGCAGGCGCTCCGACGTACTGGTCTACGATCCGCACAAATTGTCGAGTCCGCAGGTCTTCCTGCTGACCATGGTCATCTTCCTGGCCATCGTCGCCTTCATCGCCGCCATCCTGACCCGTCAGGTCACGACCGCTTTCGTCACCAATCCCGGCCTCAACGGCCTGATCGTCGGCGTGCTGGTCGTCGGTATCCTGCTGGCGTTCACGCAGGTCGGGCGGCTATTTCGCGAGGTGCGCTGGGTCAACTCTTTCCGCGCCGGCTCGGAAACCACGGAACCGGTGCTGCTGGCGCCGATGAAGGCAATGATCGGCCGCTCCTCGTCGATGGCCTTTTCGACCTCCTCGATGCGCACAATGCTCGATTCCATCGCAACGCGCCTCGACGAAAGCCGCGACACCTCGCGCTACCTGGTCGGCCTGCTGGTGTTCCTCGGCCTGCTCGGTACCTTCTGGGGCCTGTTGAACACGATCGGCTCGATCCGCGAGACCATCGAATCGCTCGATCCAGGCACGGGTGACGCCGCGGCGGTGCTCGATTCGCTGAAACAGGGCCTGTCGGCGCCGCTGGCCGGCATGGGCACTGCCTTCTCGTCCTCGCTGTTCGGCCTCTCCGGCTCGCTCGTGCTCGGCTTCCTCGACCTGCAGGCTGGCCGCGCCCAGACGCGCTTCTACACCGAACTCGAAAACTGGCTGTCCTCGGTCACCGATCTGTCGTCCGACATCGTCGTCTCCGACCCGGCCAAGGCCGAACCTTCCGACGAGATCCGCCTGTTGTCGGAGCGGCTGCGTAGCATGCAGGAGAACGGCGGCGGCTCCAACCCTCGCGTCGCCACCGCCATGGCCAATCTCGCCGACGGCATTTCCGGCCTAGTCAAGAACATGCGCTCCGAGCAGCAGATCATGCGCGACTGGGTCGAGGCCCAGTCCGACGAGCAGAAGGCGATGCGCAACACGCTGGAGAAGATCGCCGACGCCCTGAAGAAGCCCGAGGTTCACTAGCATGGCGCTTGCCAGGGGCCGGCGTACCGATCGCCGCATCGATTATTGGCCTGGCTTCGTCGACGCGCTGTCGACGCTGCTGCTCGCCATCATGTTCCTGCTCACCGTTTTCGTGCTGGCACAGTTCCTGCTCGGCCGCGAGATCTCCGGCAAGGACACGGCGCTGTCGCGCCTCAATTCGCAGATCAACGAATTGACCCAGCTGCTCGCGCTGGAGCGCTCGACGGCGCAGGACAAGGAGGATTCGCTCGCCAATTTGCAGGCGTCCCTGTCGGCGGCCGAGGCGGAAAAAAGCCGGCTCGAACAATTGCTGGCACAAGGTGCCGGCGCCGGTGACGCCGCCAACCAGCGTGCCGCCGAACTGGGCGGTGAACTCGACAACCAGCGCCAGATCAGCCAGCAGGCGCTGAGCCAGGTCGAGATCCTCAACCAGCAGATCGCGGCCTTGCGCAAGCAGATCGGCGCGCTCGAGGATGCCCTCAATGTATCAGAAACGCGCGACCGTGATTCCAACACCAAGATCGCCGATCTCGGCCGCCGCCTGAACGTGGCGCTGGCGCAGCGTGTGCAGGAATTGAACCGCTATCGCTCCGATTTCTTCGGACGGCTGCGCGAAATCCTCGCCGATCGCGAGAACATCCGCATCGTCGGCGATCGCTTCGTCTTTCAGTCGGAGGTGCTGTTCCCGACCGGCTCCGAAGTGATCAACGATGCCGGTAAGGTCGAGATGAGGAAGCTCGCCGACGCCATCATCGAGTTGCAGAAAGAAATCCCGCCGGAGATCAACTGGGTGCTGCGCGTCGACGGCCACACCGACAACAAGCCGCTTTCCGGCAATGGCCGCTATCGCGACAATTGGGAACTGTCGACGGCACGCTCGACCTCGGTGGTCAAGTTCCTGATCGAGAACGGCGTGCCGGCCAACCGGCTGGTCGCCGCCGGTTTCGGCGAGTTCCAGCCGCTCGATCCCGCCGACACCGACGAAGCGCGCAACAAGAATCGCCGCATCGAGCTGAAGCTAACCGAACGTTGATCCATCATCACGCGAACTCACGCGAAATTGTTCGCCGGCTCAACTCTAGGGCGCAGAGACCGGCCGGCAAGGCCTGAAAAGATTATCTTTTTTTAATTACACTTCGCGCCAAGGCGCTCCTAGCTTGCCGTGCAGGGCCGAGAACCGCCGGCGATGCCTCCCATCGCGACGCGACGGAACTGGACGACCCAAAATGGTCGGAAGGCGAGCGGCGCGGCCGCTCTCCCTTCCCAGCAGGAGGAAGCGCATCATGCGCTCATCAGCATCTCTCAAGACTGCAACGCTTGCGGCAATTCTCATTGCCGTCCCGCTCGCCGGCGCTTACGCCGCGGGCCATCACAAGGGCGCCCTCGATGCCACCGCCCCGACCGACTTGACGGGTCCGCGTGTCGAAGCCGTCATTGACCAGGTTCAGGGCGTCCATCAAGGCATCGTCGACGCCAGGCAGGCCAACAACATCACCCCGGCCGTCGCGGAGCGCCTGGAAATGCGCGCCGCCCGCATCGGTCACGCCGCCGAAAAGATAGCCGCGTCGGATCACGGCAGGATCCCGGCCGCGCAATACCATGACCTGCTGCGCCGGCTCGACAATGTCGATCAACGTCTGATGGTCGACACCGGCAGCGGTTTCCTGATGGGTGATGGTGCCGACGGCGGAAACTATCCGAACGGCTGAAGCCATCCTGTCTGAGAGGGTCCAAGAGGAAGGGACCATCTTGGCGCCTTCGGGACCCCAATCCCGCGGGCGTCCTTTTTCCTCACCGGCCCATCTTACCTGCCAGCCCATCCTGCCTACCAACCCATCCTGCCTACCAACCCATTCTGCCTACCACCCAAACCAGACCGCGATCAGGGCGATCGCCGCCGGCACGGTCTGGATGAACAGGATCTTGCGGCCGACCGTCGCCGCGCCATAGAGACCGGCACTGGCCACGCACAACAGGAAGAAGACCTTGACCTGGAAACCGCCTGCGCCGAGGTAAAGCCCCCAGATCAGGCCGGCGGCGAGAAAGCCGTTATAGAGACCCTGATTGGCGGCGAGCACTTTGGAGGCGCTGGCGAATTCCGGTGTCAGGCGGAATGTCTTGTGCCCGCGCGGCGTGTCCCAGAGCACCATCTCGAGATAGACTATGTAGACATGGATCAGGGCCACCAGCCCGACCAGTAGGTTGCCGATCATCTGCTCCCCCTTCATGCCTCGCCCGCAGCATTTCATGTCTGGCATCGCCTGCGCAAGGTGTATCCGCCGGAGGCATCCGAGGGTTGCCATTGCTTTTGCGTTGGTGTCTTTTCGCCCCGTCCTCAACCACGGAAGCCGCAATGTCCTTTCACAAACTCGACGATCTCGGCCACAAGCTCGAAGCGCTTGAACATGCGCTGGCAATCCTCGGCGCCGATGAAGCGACCCACATGGCCGTTGGTGGTGGCGAGAAGCGCGCCGAGGCGATGGCGGCCCTTGCCGGCATGTACCACGCCAGGGCGACAGCGCCCGAAATATCGGACTGGATCGCCGCGGCCGAAGGCGAGGCATTGGACGATGAGCAGCGGGCGGCCCTCGCCGAACTGCGGCGGCAATACACCAACCTGACCTGCCTGCCGGTCGAATTCGTCGAGCGCCAGACCACGGCGCGCATGCGCTGCGAGCAATTGTGGCGCGCGCTGCGCGCCAAGAACGACTGGACTGGCTTCCAGCCGGCGCTGGAGGGCGTGGTGGCGCTGGTGCGCGAGGAGGCGGCCCTGCGCTCCGACGTGCTTGGCCTCGCTCCCTATGACGCGCTGATGGAGCAATACGATCCCGGCAACCGCACGGCCGATATCACCCCCGTCTTCGCCGACCTGAAGGCCTTCCTCAAAGGCTTCGTGCCGGAGGCGCTGGCGATACAGGAAGCGCGGCTGCGCAAGCATCCGCTGAAACCGCTTTCGGGTATCTATGCCATCGACCGGCAGCGCGAGCTCGGGCTTGCCATGATGGCTGCGGTCGGCTTCGACCTGACCCATGGCTCATTGTCTGTGTCGCACCATCCCTTCTGCGGTGGCGTGCCGAGCGACGTGCGCATCACCACGCGCTACAAGACGTCGGATTTCCTGTCGGCGCTGATGGGCGTGCTGCACGAGACGGGTCACGCGCTCTATGAACAGAACCTGCCCAAGGCATGGTCGCACTGGCCGCTCGGCAAGGCCCGCGGCATGGCGGTGCATGAAAGCCAGAGCCTGTTCGTCGAAAAGCAGGTCGGCCGCAATCCGGCCTTCTGGCGCTGGGCGCTGCCGGTGGTGGAAAAACATCTTGGCGAGGCCTGGTCGCTCGACGATCTCCTGCCCCATGTACACCGCGTCGAGCGCGGCTTGATCCGCGTCGATGCCGACGAGGTGACCTACCCGCTGCATGTCATCCTGCGCTACGAACTGGAGCAGGAGCTTGTCTCGGGTCGCCTGGAGGTGGCTGATCTGCCTGAAGCCTGGGATGCCAGGATGCGCGACTATCTAGGCCTCTCAACCATCGACAATCCGGCCGATGGACCCATGCAGGACGTGCATTGGCCAGGTGCCGCCTTCGGCTATTTCCCCTCCTACACGCTGGGCGCGATGATGGCGGCGCAGCAATGGGCCGCGCTGGTGCGCGAGCATCCTTCAGCCGACGATGATCTCGCCAAAGGGAATTTCGAGGCGATCAACGGATGGCGCCGTGAGAAAATCTGGTCGCAGGGGTCGCGCTGGTCGACGCCGGACCTGCTCGAACGCGCCACCGGCGAAAAACTCAACGCCGTCTATTTCGTCAACCACCTGAAGCAGCGCTACGGCGGATGACGCCGGCCGCGTGACCCACGAAGCGACAATGCGCCTGGGATGACCGAGTTTCGTTACGCCGAGGCGCGTAGAGCCCGTTACTCCGCCGCGCCCCTGAAGGCGCTGGCTCCGGTCTCGAATTGCAGCTTGGCCAGCCGGGCATAGATGCCGCCCTTGGCGACCAGGCTCTGGTGCGTGCCTTCCTCGACGATGCGGCCGCCGTCCATGACCAGGATCCTGTCGGCCTTGAGCACCGTCGCCAGCCGGTGGGCGATGACGATGGTGGTGCGCCCCCGCATCAGCCGCTCGAGCGCCGTCTGCACAAGCGTTTCGCTTTCGGCGTCGAGGGCCGAGGTCGCCTCGTCGAGCAAAAGGATCGGCGCGTCACGCAGGATGGCGCGGGCGATCGCCACCCGCTGGCGCTGGCCGCCCGACAGCGTCACGCCGCGTTCGCCGACCTGGCTGTCGTAGCCTTTTTCGAGCTTGAGGATGAATTCGTCGGCCAGCGCGTCCTTCGCCGCCGCCTCGATCTCGGCCTCGCTGGCGCCGGGCCGGCCAAAGCCGATATTGTCGCGCGCGCTCGCCGCGAAGATGGTGACGTCCTGCGGCACGATGGCGATGCGCTGCCTGACCGCAACAGGATCGGCCTCGCGCACATCGACGCCGTCGATCAGGATTTTTCCTGTCTCCGGATCGTAGAAGCGCAGGATCAGCGAGAACACAGTGCTTTTGCCGGCACCCGAGGGGCCGACGATGGCCACCGTCTCGCCGGGCTTGACCGAAAAACTCAAGCCATGGACGGCGGCGCGGTCGGGCCTCGCCGGATAGGAAAAGGAGACGTCGTCGAAGGCGATCGCGCCCTTGGCGACCGCCGGCAGCGGTTTCGGACTGGCCGGCGCCTGGATCGCCGGCGTCTCGGCCAGGATCTCGGTCAGCCGTTCGGCCGCGCCGGCTGCTTGCGCGAGTTCGCCCCAGACTTCCGAGAGCGCGCCGAGCGCGCCGGCGGCGAACACCGAGTAGAGCAGGAACTGGCCGAGCGTGCCGGGCGATATCATGCCGTCGAGCACGTCGCGCGAGCCGAACCACAGCACCGCCACGACGGACGAAAAAATGGTGAAAATAGCGAAGAAGGTCAGGAAGGAGCGTGCGAAAATCGAGGCGCGTGCCGCCTCGAAGGCGGCTTCCACCGCGCCCGAAAAGCGACCGGTGACCAGTTTCTCATTGGTGAAGGCCTGCAGCGTGCGCACCGCGCCGATCTGCTCGCTGGCATAGGCTGTCGCGTCGGCAAGCGTGTCCTGCGCCTGTCTCGACTTGCGCCGCACCGAGCGGCCGAAGGCGACCAGCGGCAGCACGATGATGGGAATGGCCGCGATGACGAGGCTGGACAGTTTCGGGCTGGTGACGACCATCATCCCCACCGCGCCGAGGCCGAGGATGACATTGCGCAGCGCCACGGACGCTGTGGCGCCGACCGCCGACTTGACCTGCGTGGTGTCGGCGGCCAGCCGTGACACGATCTCGCCCGACTGGGCGGTGTCGAAAAAGGCAGGCGACAGCGTCGTCACATGGGCGAAGACGTCGCGCCTGATATCGGCGACGACGCGCTCGCCGAGCGTGATGACGAAATAGTAACGGCCGGCCGATGCCGCCGCCAGCACGGCGGCCATCGCCACCAGCGCCGCGAAGTACTCGGCGATGAAGGTGGTGCCGGTCGACGAGAAACCATGGTCGATCATGCGCCGTACCGCCAGCGGCAGCGCCAATGTGGTTGCCGCCGCGATGGCCAGCGAGATGAGCGCGCCGACGACCAGCGTGCGATATCCCGCGATATAGGGGAACAGGCGCCTGAGCGGCTTGAGCGAGCGTCGGCGCTCGTCTGCGCTGCTTGATTGCGCCATTCTAGGTGTTCCTCTAGCCGCCTCGGCCTATGCGCCTGAATTGCGCTTGCCACGGCCTTGTGATTCAATTCCGGCTGATGTATAGGCACGCCGACCGTTTTAGAAGCCGTGGCTCCTCAATAGCTGCGGCTTCGAGTTTTAAAAAGGGGCGCATCGACGCAGGCTTATGCCCGTCCGCCGCGCCAGCAAGCCAGGAACCGAGCCATGAAGAGCGCCATTCACCCCGACTACCACACCATCAAGGTCGTCATGACCGACGGCACCGAATACACGACCCGTTCGACCTGGGGCAAGGAAGGCGATACGATGAACCTCGATATCGATCCGACGACCCACCCGGCCTGGACCGGCGGCCAGCAGACCCTGCTCGACCGCGGCGGCCGCCTGTCGAAGTTCAAGAAGCGCTTCGAGGGCTTCGGCCTCTAAGCCAAGCGACCTTCGCAGTTCAAAGACCCGCCCTCGTGGCGGGTTTTTGTTGCGCGCAACCATCTCCCCTCTCCCCGTCACTATACGGGGAGAGGGCTCCGTCCTTGGCGGCTTCGCCAGATGTTAAAGCTATGGGAAGCTCAAGGGCACCTACGCGCCCAGCAGTTCCCGCAGCGCCATGCGCTTGTAGGCGGCGACCAGCCTGTCGCCTTCCTGCCGGTCGACCGAGATCGCCAGCCGCACGGCCGCCTCGCCCATCTGCCAGACCAGAAACGCCGTCGTCTCCAAGGCTTCGGCATCGGCATCGGGCTTTAGCCGCCTCAAGACGGCACTGAGGAATTCGGCATTGGCGCGGCTGTCGGCGAGCTCGAGCTGGCGCAGGGTCTTGTCGGCCTGCGTGCCCGACCAGATGTCGCGCATCACTGGCTCGGCCAGGAACAGCCCATAGTAGATATCGACCAGCTCCGAAAACGCTCGGCCCAGCCCCTCCGCATCCGTGACGTCCTTGAGCGCCTCTGAGATGCAGGCTTGGCTTTCCACCGTATAGCGCTCGGCCAGCGCCCAGACGATCGCCCGCTTGTCGGGAAAGAACTGGTAGAGCGAGCCGATCGACACGCCTGCCCGTTCCGCCACCTCGCCCATGCGCATGGCATCGCTGCCTTGCTCGGCGATCAGCGCCGAGGCGGCGGCAAGCATGCGCTCGACCCGTTCGCGGCTGCGCTGCTGGCTTGGTGCCTTGCGCGGCGAAGCGATCTGCTCGTTGGCCGCTGTGCCTTCCATGACTGTCTCCAACAAATGCGCTCGGCAAAATCCATTCGAATGGCTTGACTCACAAAATACGAGGGTTTATCACGTTTTGCAAATGTGAGGATTGCTCATATTTTGTAACGGAGGAACCCGAAATGACTGACACTAATGAAACCGCCGCAACCGGCATCTGGAGCAATTGAGATGACCAAGCTTTTCCCCGCCCTCACCATCATTGCCGCGATCGGCTCGGGCGTCGTCGGCGGCGTGTTCTTCGCCTTTTCCAACTTCGTCATGGCGGCACTTGCCCGGCTGCCCGTTCCAACCGGCATCGCCGCGATGAATTCGATCAACATCACGGTGATCACCCCGACCTTCATGACCGCGCTTTTCGGCACCGGACTGATCTGCCTGGTGCTTATAGCCGCCGCCCTCATGGGCTGGAGCCAGTCCGGCTCGTACTGGCTGCTGGCCGGCGCGGTGATCTACCTGATCGGCAACCCGATCGTGACCATGGTTTTCAACGTGCCGCTCAACGACGCGCTCGCCGCTGTCGATCCGACCAGCAGCAACGGCGCCGCCGTCTGGGCGAACCACCTGAGCCAATGGGTGATGTGGAACCACGTCCGCACCGTCACCGCCATCGCGGCGATGGCCTGCTTTATCTTCGCATTGCTCTGAAGAGGTCTAACGAGACGCAAAAGACTCCGCTCAGGCGGGGTCTTTCTGCGTGTCACCCTTCGACGTGTGACCCTTGCGGTCGGCATGGCCGAGATCGCGATCCGGATCGATAACGTCGCGGACCAGTTGCTTCAGTTTTGCCGCATCCGGAAAACCGCCATCGCGCTTGCGGTCCCAGACCAGCACATCGTTGCAGGAGATGGTGAAGATGCCGCCGGTGCCCGGCACCAGCGTCACCTCGCCGAGTTCGGTACCGAAGGTGGAAAGCAGCTCCTGCGCCATCCAGCCGGCACGCAACAGCCAATGACATTGCGTGCAGTAGGTGATGCGGATGGCGGGCAACTGAGCTGTGCTCATGTCGGACGGCCTTCGCTCACGCCGCGCTGAGCTTGGCCATGGTCTCGTCATCGACCTCGAAATTGGCGTAGACGCTTTGCACGTCGTCGTCGTCCTCGAGCGTGGCGACCAGCTTCATCAGCGACTGCGCGCGCTCCTCGTCGACCGGGACATTGTTCTGCGGCTGCCAGATCGGCTTCACCGATTCGGCCTCGCCCAGCGAGGCTTCCAGGGCCTTCGACACGTCGCCGAGATTTTCGAAGGAACAATAGATTGTGTGGCCTTCCTCGTCGGACTCGACATCGTCGGCGCCGGCTTCGATCGCCGCCTCCATGACCTTGTCGGCGCTGCCGGCCGAGGCCGGATAATAGATTTCGCCAACGCGGTTCCACATGAACGACACCGACCCGGTTTCACCGAGTGCGCCGCCGGCCTTGGTGAAGGCTGCGCGCACATTGGAGGCCGAACGGTTACGGTTGTCGGTCAGCGCCTCGACGATCAGCGCCACGCCGCCGGGACCATACCCCTCATAACGCACGGCTTCATAGTTTTCGGCATCGCCCATCGAGGCCTTGTTGACGGCGCGCTGGATGTTGTCCTTAGGCATCGACACCGCCTTGGCGTTCTGGATCGCCAGGCGCAGGCGCGGATTCATCGATGGGTCGGGCGTTCCGCTCTTGGCGGCGACGGTGATTTCGCGCGCCAGCTTGGAAAACATTTTCGACCGCACCGCGTCCTGACGGCCCTTGCGGTGCATGATGTTCTTGAACTGTGAATGGCCAGCCATGGCACCCCTGTCGTGTTCGGCTAGAGCATCTTGCCGCGAGATGCGTGACCTCGCTTTCCAAAACACTCGAATTCAAAATTTCAGAACGTCCCTGATGCGTCCGGATGGACGCGCGGCGCTCTTGTCGGAATGGCCGGCTTATAGATAAATCGGCTCAATTCGTCCAGCCGCGCCGCACTAAGGCGACCCGGGACGTGTCTATGCTTCAAGATCGGACTTCAGCCGGTCGATGATGCTAAGCGCATGGCCGGCATACTGGCTGATCCAGCGGTCGTGGATCTGCTTGATCGGCAGTGCGTTGAGATGGTTCCAGCGCTCGCGTCCTTCGCGGCGCGCAACGATCAGGTCAGCCTCCTCCAGCACCTTGAGGTGCAGCATGACGGTGCAGCGATCAATGTCGGGAAAGGCCTCGCACAGCATGCCGGTGGTTTTCGGCTCGTCTTTCAATTGATCCAGCATTTCGCGCCGGCGCGGATGCGCCAGCGCCTTGAAAACATTGTCGTCCTGCGCTCGGCTTGACATGTTATGTTTCTATAACATATCGTTGTCGCGATCAAGCAAGGAGCTGTGGATATGTCTCTTGGGTTCAGAATTTCCGGCCGCATCGGCAGGCCGGTTGCCGAGGTCTTCGACGCGGTCGTCAATCCGAGGAAGCTCAGCGGCTATTTCACCACCATCGGCGGCGCCAGCGCGCCGTTGGTTGCCGGTTCTGGTGTCGTCTGGTGGGGCAAGGTGCCTGTCGAGGTCGACGAAGTGGTCAAGGACAGCCGCATCGTGCTGCGCTGGGATGCTACCGACGCCGACGGCAAGCCGGCGTACAAGACCCGCATCGAGATGAATTTCGAGCCGCTCGACGATGGCGGCACCTTCGTCACCATCGCCGAGAGCG
The DNA here is from genome assembly GCF_020164775.1 of Mesorhizobium sp. ES1-6. Taxonomy (NCBI): domain Bacteria; kingdom Pseudomonadati; phylum Pseudomonadota; class Alphaproteobacteria; order Hyphomicrobiales; family Phyllobacteriaceae; genus Mesorhizobium; species Mesorhizobium sp. ES1-6. Next base: position 461,359 of record NZ_JAIUGU010000003.1, on the reverse strand, counting down.
GCTGGCAGGAAGGCGCGGTCGGCCTGAAGAAATCCTACCTCAATTGCGAGGGCTGGTCGCAGATGCTGGCCTGCATGAAGGCCTATGTCGAATACGGCATCAACCTGCGCGACGGTTATTACCGCAGCGAGATGAAGGGCGAGCCCGCCAGCGAAGACAACATTTGAACGCCAAGAAAATGGAGCCCGCAATGACCGCGAAGATCACCGGCGGCATCAACATCGCCATGAAGGTGCCGCCGCACCAATATGAGGCGACGATCGCCTTTTACCGGGACGTCGTCGGCCTCAAGCCGTTCACCGCCAAGGCGCCGGCCGTCGGCTTCGAGCTTGGACCCAACCGCCTGTGGATCGACGAGGCACCCATGATGAGCCAGGCGGAAGTCTGGCTGGAGCTGTTCACGCAGGATTTTTCGGGCGCTGCCGAGCGTTTCGCCGACGCCGGCATCACAAGATGCGATGCCATCGAACCGCTGGGCGAAGGGTTCCGCGGTGGCTGGATCACCAACCCGGCCAACATCGTTCACATGGTCCGTGAACCCGACGCCTGGTGAGTTCGGAAAGGAGAACGGCAATGCAGATCCATGAAACGCCCACGGCCGAGGCCGGCATGCTGATCCGGCGGCCCATCGCCGAGGTGTTCGAGGCCATTGTCGACCCGGCGATCACGACAAAATTCTGGTTCACCCATGGCAGCGGCCGGCTGGATGGGAGCAAGGAGGTGCATTGGGAGTGGCGCATGTACGGCGTCTCTACGACGGTCCGCGTGAGCGAAATCGTCAGGAACGAACGGATCGTGATGACGTGGGGCGACCCGCCTACCACCGTGGTCTGGATCTTCACGGAAATGCCCGGCCGGACAACCTTCCTCGAAGTTCGCAATTTCGGCTTTGCCGGCAATGGCGACGAGCAGGTGAAAGGAGCGGTCGGTTCAACCGGAGGCTTCACACTGGTGCTCGCCGGCGCCAAGGCCTGGCTGGAACAGGGCCTGACGCTGGGCCTCATCGGTGATCGGCACCCGAACGGAGTACCGGCAGGTTAAGCGACTCAGGATCGCCGCTTTTCCTGTTCGATCACATGGCGGCGGAGCACCCGATTAATCTCGGTTTGATAGCCCCCGCCTCCGACATGTTCCTTGATCCATGAAAGCACGTCGGCATCGAGCCGAATGGTCACCGGCTGCTTGACTGGGCGGTAAAGATTCCCGCGACGGGCGTGTATCCAGTTCTCGGCCGGAGCCTCCGGAATATCGGAAGTATCAATCTCGCTGTCAGGCAAATCGACCAGCTTTGCAAGCTGGTCTCGCTGGTCGCGGCTAAGATCCTTCCTGCTCATAGCGCCTCCTTTCATGCGGCGTCGCTTTCCGAGCCCGACAATCCTAAGCGTCCGCGCTCTAATGCCCGTCGCTGGATTTCGCTTTCTTGCGCCGCCGCGCCAGCATGTTGAGGCCCTCGACCAGCGCCGAGAAACCCATCGCCGCGTAGATGTAGCCCTTGGGCACATGGTACCCCATGCCATCGGCGATCAGCGTCATGCCGATCATCAGCAGGAAGCCCAGTGCCAGCATGACGATGCTGGGGTTCTTGGCGATGAAATCCGCCAGCGGCCCGGCCGCCAGCATCATCACCGTGACGGCCACGACGACCGCGATGTACATGATGGCGATCTCGTCGGTCATGCCGACGGCGGTGATGATGGAATCGATCGAGAAGACCAGGTCGAGCAGCAGGATCTGGAAGATCGCGCCGGCGAGCGAGATCTTGAGCGTTTCGCCCAGCATCGTGTCCTGATGGTCGTCGGGGTCGACCGTGTGATGGATCTCCTTGGTCGCCTTCCACACCAGGAACAGGCCGCCGGCGATCAGGATCAGGTCGCGCCAGGAGAAACCGTGGCCGAACGCGGTAAACACCGGCGTCGTCAGCTGGACGATGATGGAAATGGTGGCGAGCAGCACCAGGCGCATGATCAGCGCCGCTGAGATGCCAAGGCGGCGCGCGCGCGCCCTCTGCTCCACGGGCAGCTTGTTGGTCAGGATGGAGATGAAGATCAGATTGTCGATGCCGAGCACAATCTCAAGCACCACCAGCGTCAGCAAGGCGACCCAGGCGGTCGGATCGGAAACGAATTGAAAATGCGGCGCCAGGAATTCAATAAGCTGCATGGAGGTCGTCCCCTACGATCTAGAGCAGTGTCGCCGGCAATTAGGTACTGCGAACCTCTATATCAATGTCACGACCAGAAGGACGGTGCCGTTTCTTCCAATCGCGGCCCGCGACGAAACGGCGCGATCTTCTCGGTCAGCCCCGTGCGGTCGGAAATATCGACGCCGACGCCGCACAATGTCGCCGGTCCGGTCGCTGCCTCGAAACGTCCTTTCGGCACTTTCGACAGGAACCGGTTGAGCGGCTCCTCCTTGTCCATGCCGAGCGAGGAATCATAGTCGCCGCACATGCCGGCATCCGACAGGTATCCGGTGCCGCCATTGAGGATCTGGTGATCGGCGGTGGGCTGGTGCGTGTGGGTGCCGACGACGAGGCTGGCGCGGCCGTCGACGAAATGCGCGAAGCACATTTTCTCCGAGGTCGCCTCCGCATGGAAGTCGATGATCACCGCATCGGCCTGCTCGCCGAGCGGACAGGCCGCAAGCTCACGCTCGCCGGCCTGGAACGGATCGTCGAGTTCGGGATGCATGAACACCCGGCCCATGATGTTGGCGACCAGAACACGCGCCCCGCTTCTGGCGATATAGACGCCGGAGCCGCGTCCGGGCGTGCCCTTGGGAAAGTTGGAGGGACGCAGGAAGCGCTGCTCGCGTGGCGCGAAGGCCAGCGCATCGCGCTGGTCCCAGACATGGTTGCCCGTGGTCACCACATCGGCGCCGGCCGCGATCGTCTCGCGAAAAATCTCTTCGGTTATGCCGAAGCCGCCGGCGGCGTTCTCGCCGTTGACGATGACGAAATCCAGTTTGAAGTCGGAGATGAGCCCAGGCAGTTGTTCCCACACAGCGGTGCGGCCCGTCTTTCCAACCATGTCCCCGAGGAAGAGAAGTCTCATCTATGCCTGATCCCGAAAAGTTGCATGACTTTTCGGCAAAGATCATGCGTTCAAAGAACTATCTACAATTTTGGCGCGAAGCGGCGCAACCCGCTCTCGGTGAGTATTTCCGGGATGACCACGTCATGGGGTTCGTCCGGAACTTGCGAAACTTCTTGGCAGTCGAAAGCGATGCCGATCAGCCGGGGCGCATGCCCCTTGTCGACGAGCTTCGCGATCGCGCGGTCGTAATAGCCGGCGCCATAACCGATGCGGTGGCCGCGCGCGTCGAAGGCGGCGAGCGGCACGAGCATGACCGAGGGGTCGAGGACTTCGGCCTCCGCATGCGGCCCGACCGTGCCAAAGCCCATGTCGACCATCGGCGCGCCACGCACCAGTTCGCGAAAGACGATGGTGGTCTTGTCGAGAATGGCGGGCAGGCAGAGCCGCGCCCCTTGCTCGCGCAAGGCAAACATCAGTGGGCGAACGTCAACTTCTGAACGCATCGGCCAGAAGCCGGACACGATCTGGCCGAGTTCGATGGAGAACTGGTCGCGCGCCGTCTCTGCCATTTCGAGCGCCGCCTCCACCCGCCACAGTTCATCAAGCGCGTCGCGGCGCCCAAGGGCCTCGAGCCGAAGCTGCTTTTTCAGGTCTTTCGAAGATGTCATGCCAGGACGATAGAAAAGGCCGTATCAGGATGGCGTTTTAGGAGCGACGTTTTCTACCGCATCACCCGCAGGAATGCGTGGCAATTAGTGACGATCCACACAACCGGTGGAGAGGTCGATCCCGGGTGCCTACAAAGTAGGTGGGCGCCGTGTGAGAAAACCCACGGGTCTTCCCAGGGACAGCTCCCTAAGGATCGTTAAGGCCCCGGGGAAAAGTGTCTCCTGCCGGGAAGCGCAGACCGTCTCCCCCAATATAGGCCGCTGGCCGGCTAAGCGCCAGAGAGTTGCCCCCTCCCGGCGGCTTTATTCGCGACACGGCCCTGCCACACGACCAGCGCCGGTACTGCGAGCAGCTCGACGCATAGCCCGGCGACGTGACCCAGCGAAGGCGCGCCGACCAAAAACAACGAAACAAGCCGCGCCAGGCCGCCCGTGAACGTGCAGGCGGCAAGCAACCGGAACCGCTCGGTCTTTGCCTCTATGCCGGGAATGCAGCTGTACCAGGCAATACCAACAGCCAGGAAAAACCCGGACAGGAAGCGGAAATGGCTGTCGAGATCGACCGGCCATGGTGCGGCTACATGCAGGAACGCCGGTCCGAACAGAATGCCCTCAATACCGACCAGGACCGGCGTTGCCGCCAGCACCGCGACAACGATCTGTAGCGCCGTCTTGGCTGATATTTTTCCGTCCATGTTGCCCTTTCGGCCTGCCGGGCGGCCTTCCCTCATGAACGGATAATTTTGATCCCGGGTTTCAAGCCCATTCGTCGCAGCCGGCGCGCCCTTGCACAGGTTGAGCCGCCTCCTTACGGTCGTCCGGACCAACCGAGGAGCAAAGATGCGTTTTGAAGGCACCGCGGCCTATGTCGCCGACAAGGATCTGATGGTGGCGGTCAACGCGGCGATCGCGCTGGAACGGCCGCTGCTGGTCAAGGGCGAGCCCGGCACCGGCAAGACGGAACTTGCCAGGCAGGTGGCGGCGGCACTCGGCCTCGACCTCATCGAATGGCATGTCAAGTCGACGACGCGGGCGCAGCAGGGCCTCTACGAATATGACGCCGTCTCGCGGCTGCGCGACAGCCAGCTTGGCGACGCGAGGTTCAATGACATCAGGAACTACATCAAGCGCGGCAAGCTTTGGGAGGCCTTCGCCGCCGGCAAGAAAGTCGTGCTTCTGATCGACGAGATCGACAAGGCCGACATCGAATTCCCCAACGACCTCCTGCAGGAGCTCGATCGGATGGAGTTCTTCGTCTACGAGACCGGCGAGACGATCCGCGCCGCCGTGCGGCCCATTGTCATCATCACCTCCAACAACGAGAAGGAACTGCCGGACGCCTTCCTGCGCCGCTGCTTCTTCCACTACATCCGCTTTCCCGATGTCGAGACCCTGCACAAGATTGTCGACGTCCACTATCCCGGCATCAAGCAGAACCTGGTGCGCGCCGCACTCACCCAGTTCTACGAAATCCGCGACGTGCCGGGGCTGAAGAAGAAGCCGTCGACATCGGAGGCGTTGGACTGGATCCGGCTGCTGGTCGCCGACGACATCGCGCCCGAGGATTTGCGCGCCGACGCCAAGAACGCGCTGCCCAAGCTGCACGGCGCCCTGCTGAAGAACGAACAGGATGTGCATCTGTTCGAACGGCTGGCCTTCATGGCGCGACGGCAGGGGTGAAGATCGAGCGAAGCTCCCTCCACGAGCAGTCTTCGGCCGCTCACTCGGCGGCGGCAAACCTTCTCTCCAGCGGCGCGACGCGCTTCGGTCCGAAGATGACGAAACCGATGACCGACAGGGCAAGAACGCCAATCCCGCAATAGAGCATGACCCAGCCGAAGCCATGGACCAGGGCTGCATGCACGATGGCGCCGGACGGGTCGAGGGTTGCAAGCGAGGGCGTCTCCCGCACAAGATCGGAGAGATTGCCGGTGGCGATCCTTTCCGCCAGCGTCCTTATCTCACCGGCATCAAGCGCCGGGCCGAGCGCCTTGCCGAGATAAGCGGCGATCCCTTGCGTCAGCAACAGGCCCAGAACCGCTATGTTGATGGCGAGCGTGATCAGCCGCGCGCTGATATCGATGCCGGAAGCCATGCCGGCCCGGTCCGGCGACACCGCGCCGGTCGTGGTGTTGGTGGTCGGTGAATTGGTCAGGCCGATGCCGATGCCGGCGATCAGCGTGCCCGGCAGCATGGTCATCCAGTTCGCTCCCTCCAGCCCGGACCCGACCCACATGGCGATGAACCCGATCCCCAGCGTCAACAGGCCAAGCGGAATGGCAATCCGCGCCTGATACCGTGCGCGCAGGCGCTCGGCGAGCGGCGGCATCACCATGAACGGCAGCGTATAGACCAGCAGCAGAAGGCCGGTGGTTGTGCTGTCGTAGCCAAGCACGCCGGAATAATAGATCGGCAGATAGATGATGAACGGCCAGTAGCTGAAATTCATGCCGATCGCGCCCATGATCGCGCCCGAAAACTGGCGGATGCGGAACACGGAGAAATCGAACATCGGATAGGGATTGATCTTTTCGGCGACAACGAATGCGATGAAGGCCGCCACCGACGCGATGGTCACGCCGATGCGGACGCCTGTGCCGAGATCGCCACCTTGCGTGATCAGATAGGAGAAGCCGAAAACCGCGGCCGAAAGTGTCAGCATGCCCGCCCAGTCGAGCTTCCGGGCGTTGTGATCGCGCGATTCCGCCACACCGGCGCCGATGAAGGCGAGCGCCAGGATAGCCAGCGGCACGTGGATCAGAAATACCCATTGCCAGTTCGACAACGCCACGATCAGCCCGCCGATGGCGGGGCCGAACCCGAGCCCGATGCCGGCCACGACGCTCCAGGCGACAAAGGCCTTGCCGCGCGCCTTTCCATCCTGGAACTGATGCGACAGCACGGCCACGCTGCAGGTCAGCATCGCCCCGCCCGCGAGCCCCTGCAGAAAGCGCGCGGCAATCAACAGCGGCGCGCTGGTCGCCAGGCCGCACAGCAGCGATGCGAGGCCGAAGGCGACGGTTGTGGCCACCATCACGCGCTTGCGGCCGAAACGATCGGCCAGGGTGCCCGTCGCCATCAGCACCGTGGTGCAGGCGATCGTATAGGCGTTCATGATCCATTGCAGGTCTTTGAAGTCGGCGGCGAGAACGCTTTCCAGTTTCGACAGGATCACCGGCACGCTGGAGATTTCGAGCCCGAACAGCAGCGACGCCAGGCACACGCCGGTCAGCGCGATGGTGTTTCGTTCAAACGGCATATCGGTCCTCGCAACATTGAGATGAGCGGCAGTGCTCTTCCGCGGTCAGCGTGGAATAAAGGAGACTCGACCATGAAAAAAGGCTATGAATTTCTATTTCAGAAATGACAAAATCGAATGCCTACCCAAAGAGGTCCTGAATGACCAGCCTAGACGTCGATGCCGTTCGCACCTTTGTGATGGTGGCCGACCTGCAGAGCTTTACCCGTGCCGCCGCCGCGCTCGGCAGCACCCAGGCAACGATCAGCGTCAAGCTGCGCCGGCTCGAGGAAAAGCTCGGGGCGCGGCTGATCGAACGCACGCCGCGCCGGGTCAGCCTGTCGCCGAAGGGAGCGGTTTTTCTCCCGTCCGCACGAGATTTCCTTGCCGCGCATGAGCGCGCCATGGCGGAGTTTGCCGCCGCCCCTTGCCGGCTTGCGCTCGGCTTTGTCGATCACGCCGCCGGCCCGGAGCTTTCCGTCCTGATCGCCCAGATCCACGCGCATGATCCTTCGCTCACGCTCAGTCTGAGGATCGACACCAGCACGGTGCTGAAAGAGGCGTTCGATCGCGGCGAACTCGATGCGATCATCGTGCACCGCGAAGGCGACAGCCGTCCGGGCCGGACCTTGTCGCGCAACCATTATGGCTGGTTCGCGACCCCTTCCTTCGAATGGCAGCGCGGGACGCCGCTACGCCTCGCTCTCCTGAGCACCATATGCAGCTGCCCGGACCGTGTGCGGGCGGTCGAGACACTGGACAAGGCTGGCATCGCCTGGGAGGAGTCCTTCGTCGGTGGCGGTGGCGCGGCCGTCAACATTGCGGTGTCGGCGGGCTTTGCGGTTTCCGCCCTCGCCCACCGCGTCGCTCCTCCAGGACTGGTCGAAGTCAGCCGCAAGCTCGGCCTGCCGCCGCTTGATCCGTCCGAAGTGGTGCTGCATTCGCACAGGCTGGCGCCGCGAGCCCGCGAGGCACTGCATATGCTGGCGACCGCATTTGGCGAGTACAATTCGCCGGCGGTTTAGGCGAAACTGCGCGCAACCCTGATTCTGTCTGGACGGATCAGGCCCTGGAGGAGGCGAAATGACCGAAATCACCGTCCGCCCGCTCGCGCAATCCGACCATGCCGACTGGCGGCGCCTGTGGACCGACTACCTGACCTTCTACGAGACGAAGCTGCCGGAAGAGGTCTACGCGATCACCTGGAAGCGGCTGTTCACGGCTGGCGAGTTCGAGCCGAAGGGTTTTATCGCAACCCTAGACGGCAGGGCCGTCGGCCTCACCCATTATCTCTACCACCGCTCCGGCTGGTCGGAGAAAAACAACTGCTACCTGCAAGACCTGTTCGCCGACCCTGATGTGCGCGGCAAGGGCATCGGCGCCGCCCTCATCGAAGCGGTGAAGCAGGAGGCCGGCAAGATCGGGGTGAAAAACGTCTACTGGATGACGCACGAAACCAACGCCACCGCGCGCAAGCTCTACGACCGCGTCGCGCGCAGGACGGGCTTCATCGAGTATGATTTGCTGTAACCGGCCATGTTCCTTCCCTTCTTCCTCGAACTGAAGGCAGCACGCGTTCCCGTCTCGCTCAGGGAATATCTCTCTCTGCTCGAAGGGCTGGAAGCCGGGCTTGTCGATTATGACGTCGAGGGGTTTTACTACCTCGCCCGCGCCGCCCTGGTGAAGGACGAGCGCCACATCGACCGCTTCGACCAGGTCTTCGCGCATGTCTTCAAGGGCATCGAGGCGCTGGGCGGACCGGATGCGGTTGATGTCGCCAATATTCCCGAGGAATGGCTGCGCCGGCTCGCCGAAAAGCACCTGACCGAGGAAGAGAAAAAACTGGTCGAGGCGCTCGGCGGTTTCGAGAAGCTGATGGAGACCTTGAAGCAGCGGCTCGAGGAGCAGAAGGGCCGTCACCAGGGCGGCTCGAAATGGATCGGCACGGGCGGCACCTCGCCCTTCGGCGCCTATGGTTACAATCCCGAAGGCGTGCGCATCGGGCAAGCTGAAAGCCGCAACCGGCGCGCGGTGAAAGTCTGGGACAAGCGCGAATTCAGGAATTTTGACGATGCGGTCGAACTCGGCACCCGCAACATCAAGATCGCGCTGAAGCGCCTGCGCCGCTGGGTGCGCGAGGGTGCCGAGGAAGAGTTCGACTTGCCCGGCACCATCCACGCCACCGCCGAGCACGGCTATCTCGATGTCCAGACACGGCCCGAGCGCCGCAACGCGGTGAAGCTTCTGATGTTCTTCGATGTCGGCGGCTCGATGGACGATCACATCAAGAGCGTCGAGGAGCTGTTTTCGGCGGCGCGCGCGGAATTCCGCCAGCTCGAATATTTCTATTTCCACAACTGCCTCTACGAAGGCGTGTGGAAGGACAATCGCCGCCGCCATGCCGAGACGATTTCGACCTTCGATCTCCTCCACAAATACGGCCCCGACTACAAGGTCATCGTCGTCGGCGACGCCTCGATGAGCCCTTACGAGATCGCTCACCCCGGTGGCTCGGTCGAGCATTGGAACCCGGAGGCTGGCTCGGTTTGGCTCGGCCGGCTCTTGCAGCAATGGCCGAACGCGGTGTGGCTGAACCCCGAGAGCGAAAAGAACTGGGGCTACACCCATTCGATCGCCATGATCCGCGGCATCTTCGGCGACCGCATGTTCCCCATGACGCTCGCCGGGCTGGAGGCGGCGACCAGACAATTGTCTCGGAAACATTGAGACGGGCGACATGCCAGACACTGGGCAGACGTGTAACAAACGCCTATCTTTTGGCGAATAGCGATTACAACCAACAACGAGCCGCCAAGGCCGAGGAGATTCTTCATGGACACCCACGCCTATCCCGTCACCCGCACCGATGCCGAATGGCGCGCCCGGCTGACTCCTGAGCAATACGCCGTCATGCGCAACCACGGCACCGAGCGGCCGGGCAGCTGCGCCCTGCTCTACGAGAAGCGCGCCGGCACTTTTTCCTGCGTCGGCTGCGACCAGCCGCTGTTCCAATCCACGCTGAAGTTCGAGAGCGGCACCGGCTGGCCGAGCTTCAACGATCCCGTTCCGGGTTCGGTCGAGAACACCGTCGACCGCAGCTACGGCATGGTCCGCACCGAATGCCACTGCTCCCGTTGCGGCAGCCATCTCGGCCATGTCTTCGAGGACGGCCCGCCGCCGACAGGCCTGCGCTACTGCATCAACGGCGTTGCGCTGAAATTCGAGCCGGCGGCCTGAACGAGGCGTCAGCATCTCTCGCGAAGGGCGGCTGCGGCCGCCCTTTTTCGTAATTGGATGCCTGCCTCAGACGACGACCGTGGCGATCAGCCAGAGCGCCGAACCCAGCATCATCAGCGAGGCCTTGGCGCCGCCGGATTTCTCGGCGGTCCGCCAGACGGCGAGAGCGAGAAAGACGTTGTAGGGCACCGGGGCGAAATGCACCGCCAGCACCAGCGCGAGCGGCATCTTCAGGCCGAGCAGCACCAGGGCGGCCGCCGATGAAGCGATGTTGATTGCAGTGGCGATCAACATCGTGTCGCGCCAGAACAGCCGCTCCAGCGGTATCTGCCCACGCCAGCGCGCGCCGAAGAAATCCACCATCATGGCGGCTTACCCCGCCCAAGCACTTCGACAACAGCGTGCTCGACACGCGAGCATTCCGTCACCAGCCAGTCGGTCATCGCCGGCCAATTGTCCTCGGCAAAGCAGTTCACCCGCCACATCGAATTGATGCCGAGGCCTTCGCAGCTTTGTTCCGGCCGGAGCTTCAGCCTGTCCTCGATCGCCGGCCGGAACGGCTCCAGCCGCGCCCACGCCTGCGTGGCGCCGAACTTCTCGTTGCGGCCGAAGAAGACGCCGACATGGTTCTGCGCCGGCGCGACATACATGGAAAGGACCAAAGCGAAATCCGGCAGCCCGCGCTGCCAGAACCAGGGCCCGCGCCGCGCCAGCCGGGCTCTTTCTTCCGGATGCCGTTCGGCAAACAGCGACCAGAAGCCGCGATGACGGAATTCCAAGGCACGACGGCCGCCGAAGTCGAACTCACTCATGGTCGACCCCGGAAACCATCATGAGCCCTTGGCCTTACTCCATGCCGAGCGCGGCCATGTACAGATCAAGGATGGCATCCTCTTCCTGGCGCTCGGCCTGGTCCTTCTTGCGCAACCGGATGATGGTGCGAATTGCCTTGGTGTCGAAGCCGGTGCCCTTGGCCTCGGCGAACACTTCCTTGATGTCGTCGGAAATCGTCTTCTTTTCTTCCTCGAGCCGCTCGATGCGCTCGATCAAGGCACGCAGCTGGCCGGCGGCAACAGTCTGGCTGGTTTCGGTGATATCGTCGGCCATGTTTTTCTCCAGGGAACGGTTCCGCGCCGCGACTCGGGAACCGTGCCGCGGCGAATTTCAGCGGTTCGATGCCCGACCGGGGCCGGCGGGTCAAGCTGTTATCGAATGAGCGGTGAGGGCTGCCGTCAGAAGCCGCCAGCCATCCAGCAAGGGTGCCTGGCTAATTGAACGCTATGAGCAGATCCTTGGCATCGATCTGGTCGCCTGCCTTGACCAGCACCTCGGCAACCGTGCCGTCGCGCTCGGCATGCAGCGCCGTCTCCATCTTCATCGCCTCGATGGAAAGCAGCACGTCGCCGGCCTTCACCGCCTGGCCAGCTGCCACCGAGAGCGCCGAGACCACGCCCGGCATCGGTGCCCCGACATGCGCCTCGTTGCCGGGCTCGGCCTTGCGGCGTGCCTTGGCGGCGGATGCGCCATGCGCCCGGTCGGGCACCTTCACGCGGCGCGGCTGGCCGTTGAGCTCGAAGAACACGGTGACCATGCCTTTGTCGTCGACATCGCCGATGGCGAGGCAGCGCACGACCAGCGTCTTGCCCTTCTCGATATCGACGAAAATCTCGTCTTCGGACTTCATGCCGTAGAAATAAGTGGGCGTCGGCAGGACGCTGACCGGGCCATAGGTCTCCTGCGCCGCGACGAAGTCGGAAAACACCTTCGGATACATTAGCCACGAGGCGAACTCGTATTCCGACAGCTTGCGCTCGAGCTTGTCCTCGATCTCCTTGCGGCTCTTTTCGAGGTCGGCCGGCTTGAGCAAGGATCCAGGCCGCGCCGTGATCGGCTTGTCGCCCTTCAGCGCCTTCTTCTGCAGCTCCTGTGGCCAGCCGCCCGGGGACTGGCCTAGATCGCCGCGCAGCATCGACACGACCGAGTCCGGGAAGGCGATGTCGCGCGCCGGGTTCTCGACATCGGCAACGGTCAGGTCCTGGCTCACCATCATCAGCGCCATGTCGCCGACGACCTTGGACGACGGCGTCACCTTGACGATATCACCGAACATCAGATTGACGTCGTGGTAGGTCTGCGCCACCTCGTGCCAGCGTGTCTCCAGCCCGAGCGAACGTGCCTGTTCCTTCAGATTGGTGAACTGCCCGCCCGGCATTTCATGCAGATAGACCTCCGAGGCCGGCCCTTTCAGGTCGCTCTCGAAGGCGGCGTACTGGTTGCGCACCGCTTCCCAGTAGAACGAGATCTTGCGGATCCATTGCGGATCGAGGCCCGGATCGCGCTCGGTGCCCTTCAGCGCTTCGACGATCGAGCCGAGGCATGGCTGCGACGTGTTGCCGGAGAAGGCGTCCATCGCCGCGTCGATGGCGTCGACGCCGCTTTCCACCGCCGCCAGCACCGTCGCGGCCGACAGGCCCGACGTGTCGTGGGTGTGGAAATGGATCGGCAGGTCGGTCGCCTCGCGCAGCGCCTTGAACAGCACACGGGCCGCCGCCGGCTTCAGCAGGCCGGCCATGTCCTTGACCGCGATGATGTGAGCGCCGGCGGCCCGCAATTCGCCGGCCAGCCCGACATAATATTTGAGATCGTATTTGGCCCGCGCCGGATCGAGGATGTCGCCGGTATAGCACATCGCCGCTTCGATCAGCTTGCCCTCGGCCCCCACCGCATCCATGGCGACGCGCATGTTCTCGACCCAGTTCAGGCAATCGAAGACGCGGAACAGGTCGATGCCGCCCGCCGCCGCCTGCTTGACGAAATGCTGCACGACATTGTCGGGATAATTGGTGTAGCCGACGCCGTTGGCGCCGCGCAGCAGCATCTGCAGCAACAGGTTGGGCGCGGCTTCCCGCACCAGCGACAGCCGCTCCCACGGATCCTCTGTGAGGAAGCGCATCGCGACGTCGAAAGTGGCGCCGCCCCAGCACTCCAGCGACAACAGTTGCGGCAGCGCCCGCGCGTAAGTGCCGGCGATGCCGGCAATGTCATGCGTGCGCACGCGCGTCGCCAGGAGCGACTGATGGCCGTCGCGCATCGTCGTGTCGGTGACCAGCACTTGCCTCTGCTCGCGCATCCAGCCGGCGAATTTCTCCGGCCCCAGCACGTCGAGCTTCTGCTTGCTGCCACCAGGCACATTGCCGTTGAGGTAGGGCACCACGGGCGCTGCCGCGTCCGCCTTCGGCATTGGCCGGCCGCGCGTCTCGGGATGGCCGTTGACGCTGACGTCGGCCAGATAATTGATGAGCTTGGTGGCGCGGTCCTGGCGCTTGACCTGCTGGAACAGCTCCGGCGTCGTGTCGATGAACCTGGTCGTATAGGAATTGTCGGCGAAGCTCGGGTGATTGATGATCGCTTCGAGGAAGGTGAGGTTGGTGGCGACGCCGCGGATGCGGAATTCGCGCAGGGCGCGGTTCATGCGGGCGATCGTCTCGGCCGGTCTCGGCGCCCAGGCCGTGACCTTCTCCAGCAGCGGATCGTAGAAGCGGGTGATGACCGCGCCGGAATAGGCCGTGCCGCCATCAAGGCGGATGCCGAAGCCGGTGGCGCCGCGATAGGCGGTGATGCGGCCATAGTCCGGAATGAAATTGTGCTCCGGGTCTTCCGTGGTGATGCGGCATTGCAAGGCATGACCGTTCAGCCGGATGTCCCGCTGCGCCGGCACGCCCGATTCCGGCGTGCCGATGGCGAAGCCGTCGAGGATGTGGATCTGCGCCTTCACGATGTCGATGCCGGTCACCATCTCGGTGACGGTGTGCTCGACCTGGATGCGCGGATTGACCTCGATGAAGTAGAACTTGCCGGTGTCGGCGTCCTGCAGGAATTCGACCGTGCCGGCGCCGATATAGCTGGTCTCGCGCGCGATCTTCAGCGCGTAGCCGCAAAGCTCCTGGCGCAGGTCCTCGCTGAGATAGGGCGCCGGCGCGCGTTCCACGACCTTCTGGTTGCGGCGCTGGATCGAGCAGTCGCGCTCGAACAGATGCACGGCGTTGCCATGCGTGTCGCCAAGCACCTGCACCTCGACATGGCGGGCGCGCTCGATCAGCTTTTCGAGATAGACCTCGTCCTTGCCGAAGGCGGCTTTCGCCTCGCGCTTGCCTTCCATGACCTCGCGGGCGAGCTCGGCCTCGGAACGGATGGCGCGCATGCCGCGACCACCGCCTCCCCACGAAGCCTTCAGCATGACCGGATAACCGACCGTCTTGGCGAGCTCCTTGACCGCTTCCATGTCGTCCGGCAACGGATCGGTGGCCGGCACCACGGGCACGCCGACCTCGATGGCGAGATTGCGCGCGGCGACCTTGTTGCCGAGGCGCCGCATCGTGTCCGGCTTCGGACCAATGAAGGTGATGCCTGCTTGCGCGCAGGCCTCGGCGAATTCGGGGCTTTCCGACAGCAGCCCGTAGCCGGGGTGGATGGCATCGGCGCCCGACAGCCTGGCGACGCGGATCACCTCCTCGATCGACAGATAGCTCTCGATCGGCCCCATGTCCTTGCTCAGATGCGGGCCGCGCCCGACCTGATAGCTTTCGTCGGCCTTGAAGCGGTGCAGCGAATATTTGTCTTCCTCGGCCCAGATCGCCACGGTTTTGAGGCCCAGCTCATTGGCCGCGCGAAAGACGCGGATGGCGATTTCTGACCGGTTGGCGACGAGGATCTTCGTGATGGCCAAGGATTGGGCTCCAGCAACGGAAGGAACGGGAAATCGCGGCAATGATTAGCGTGAAAATGCTGCAGTGCAAACAAAATCGGCACAGATTTAAACCGATTTAGGCCAATTGTCCGGCCAACACTCGCACGCATCGTGTCGAACGGACGGAACAATGGCGACAATTTCGATCCTGGATGCGATCTCTCCTGGCTGACGAAGGCTCACCCTGACGTAGCCGGCTGCAGGCGCGCGTAAAAAAAATGCCCGGCGCGAGGCGCCGGGCATCGTTGGTTGCGGAACCGAATGAATTACGACTTCGGGAACCAGGAATACTTCCCGTCGTCCTTCTTCTTCCATTCGTACATGATGTAGCCCGGCAGCTTCGGGTCGCCCTTGGCGTCATAGGCGAGATCGCCCAGCACGGTCGGGTACGGTCCGTTTTCATGCAGCGCCTTGGCAACGGCCTGCGGGTCGTTCGACTTGGCGTTGGTAGCCGCTTCGGCGATCGCCTGCACGGCTGCGTAGGCGTAAAGCGTGTAGGCTTCCGGCTCGAAACCCTGCGCGCGGAACTTCTCGACGAGTTCCTTGTTGGCCGGAATCAGGCGCGGGTCGGGGCCGAACGTGTTGAGCGTGCCGGCGACGGCGTCGCCCGCGATCGCGGCGAGTTCGTCCGTGACGATGCCGTCACCCGACATCAACGTGGCCTTGAGGCCCTGGTCCGCGGACTGGCGGATGATCAGGCCGGCTTCGGTGTGCAGGCCACCCCAATAGATCAGGGTGACGCCGGCTTCCTTCATCTTGGCGATGAGCGCCGAGAAGTCCTTGTCGCCGACATTGACGCCTTCATACATCACTTCCGTGACGCCGGCGGCATTCATCGCCTTCTTGGTTTCGTCGGCAAGGCCCTGGCCATAAGGGGTCTTGTCATGGATGACCGCTACCTTGGCATCCTTGAAATTCGCCGCGATGTAGGCGCCGGCGATGCCGCCCTGCTGGTCGTCGCGTCCGCAGGTACGGAACACGTTCCACAGGCCACGCTCGGTGAACTTCGGATTGGTCGCGGCCGGCGTGACTTCGACGATGTTGTTTTCAGCGTAGACTTCCGAGGCCGGGATCGACACGCCCGAGTTGAAGTGGCCGACCACGAACTTGACGCCGTCGCCGACGAACTTGTTGGCGACCGAGATGCCCTGCTTCGGATCGGAGACGTCGTCGCCGACTTCGAGCTTGATCTGCTCGCCATTGATGCCGCCCTTGGCATTGATGTCGGCAACGGCTGCTTCCGCGCCCTTCTGCAGCTGTGCGCCGAAGGCAGCGTTCGGGCCGGTGATCGGACCGGCAACGCCGAACATTACATCAGCCCACGCATTGCCGCCGAACGCGACGAGCGCGGTCAGGGCCACGGCGGACAAAAGTGACTTTTTCATTTAAACGCTCCCATTAACGGAGTGGGCGTGGATGAAGCTTTCATGCGATGCCCACCCTTATCGCAGAAAGCATAGTTTGCCGATTTTCAGGCACTTGTCACGCCGATTCATCCCTGACGCGGCGTTAATGATGAACGTCAACCTTTCGGTTTCCAGCTCAAGATTGAAGCTCTTTCGTAGAGCCAATTATACTGTGTGACCATCTGGTTCGTTCGTGTGTATTGATAGCCGACGAAGCCCAGTATCATCAGCACGATGGTGTCGACGATATAGTAATGCAGCGAGAACATCGTGCCGTTGAACAGCGCGTGGTGGATGAAGCGGATGCCGACGCCGAGGCCGAGCAGATAGGCAAACAGCTGGATGAAGCTGCGCCATGTCTGGGCACTGGCTTTGCCCGTCATCCATGCCGCCCAGCCGCCGAGCAGGCAGGTGACGAAGAAGAACTGCCAGACCGACGGTTCCTCGTAGAGAATGCCTTGCATGGGAAGTCTCCTGAACTCAGTGATGTCCGCCTTCGAGATAGGCGGCGCGCACTTCCGGATTGGCGAGCAGCTCCTTGCCGGTGCCGCTCATCGTCACATTGCCGTTGACCATGACATAGCCGCGCGTGGCGAGCTTGAGCGCGCCGAACGCGTTCTGCTCGACCAGGAACACGGTCAGCCCCTGCGTGCGGTTCAACTCACGGATGGCATCGAAGATCTGCTTGACGATCAGCGGTGCCAGACCCAGCGACGGCTCGTCGAGCAGAAGTAGTTTCGGCCGCGCCATCAACGCGCGCCCGATCGACAGCATCTGCTGCTCTCCGCCCGACAGCGTGCCGCCGCGCTGGGCGATGCGCTCCTTCAGGCGCGGGAATAGGGTGAACACCTTCTCGACGTCCTCGTCATAGTGCTTGAGGTTGTCGAGGCTGGCCCCCATCTGCAGGTTTTCCATCACCGTCATGCGCGGAAAGATGCGCCGGCCCTCGGGCGATTGCGCGATGCGAAGGCGCGCGATCTCGTGCGTCGGCAACTGGGTGATGTCGGTGCCGGCGAAGGTGATGGTACCCGTTCGGGCGCGTGGCGCTCCGAATATGGTCATCATCAGCGTCGATTTGCCGGCGCCGTTGGCTCCGATCAGCGCCACGATCTCACCCTCGTTGACGGAGACATCGACGCCGTTCAGCGCACGGATGTTGCCGTAATAGGTCTGCACGCCCTTGATATCGAGCAGCGTTTTCCCGGCCATCACTTGCCCCCTCCGCGCTTGCCCGTCGCAGGCTTGGTCGCGGCTTTCCCCGACGCCGCGCCGGCAGTCTTTCCGGACGTATGGCTGGTCGCCACCTTGCCGGCGTCGACGCGGCGCGAGAACTCCGTATCCTTGCCCCGGTCGAGCAGCTTGGCTTGCTTGACCCATTCCTCGCGGCTGATGCGTCCGTCGAAGGCGAGATAGGCTTCGACCGCCTCGACGTCGGCTTTCTTCCAGGCGCCGATCTGGTCGAAGTGGAAAATGCCGTGTTCGTTGAGCTTCTTCTCGTTGACCGTGCCGATGCCCTTGATGCGGGTCAGATTGTCGGCCTTGCCGCCACGCGGGGCAGGGAGACGGTTCGAAACGCCTTCGGCCTTCGCCGCAGGCGCCTTGGCAGCCATTTTCCTTGGTGCCGCCTTCTTCGCGGCGGGCTTGGCCGGCGCCGGTGTCGGCGCAACGGGCCTGCTTGCCACGCTGACGGCACGGGCATCGACCTGCGCCGCTTTGGAGGCGCCTTTCGACACGGTTACGCGTTCACCTTGGCTATGGCCGACCGTGTCGCTCACCGGACCGGCCAGATACGACGACGATGTTCCCGGGCCATGCGCGGAGTCAGGACCGATGTCGAGCTGTTCGATAACGTCCTCGTCGCCGACTTCGGTGAGCACGGTCTCGACCTCCTCGTCGTCGACGCCGAGATAGGCGGCGATGACGCGCGGATCGGTGCGCACCGACTGCGGATTGCCGTCGGAAATCTTGCGGCCATATTCCAGCACCACGACATGGTCGGAGATCTGCATGACCACCGACATGTCGTGCTCGATCAGGAGGATCGAGGTGCCTGTCGTGTGCTTGATCCCCATCAACAGTTCGTTGAGAGCCGCCGATTCCTTCGGGTTGAGACCGGCCGCCGGTTCGTCGAGGCACAGAAGCTCCGGGCCGGTGCACATGGCGCGCGCGATCTCGAGCCGCCGCTGCGCGCCGTAAGGCAGGTCGCCGGCCGGATCGTCGGCGCGATCGACGAGATCGGCCTTCTCCAGCCAGTGCTTGGCAAGCTCCACCGATTCGGCCGAGGCCTTTCGATAGCCGCTGAAGCCAAACAGCCCTAGGATCGTGTAGCCCGAAGCTTTCATCAGCTTGTTGTGCTGGGCGACCAGCAGGTTCTCCAGCAGCGTCATGCCTGAGAACAGGCGGATGTTCTGGAAGGTGCGCGCCACCTTGGCGCGCGCCGGGATCTCATGGTTGGGCAGCCGTTCCAGCAGGTAGCTGGAGCCATCGGCGCGGTTGAGCGTGATCATGCCTTCCGAAGGCTTGTAGAAGCCGGTGATGCAGTTGAACACGGTGGTCTTGCCGGCACCGTTGGGCCCGATCAGCGCCGTGATCTCGCCGCGCCGGGCTTCGAACGACAGGTCGCCGATGGCGACCAGGCCGCCGAACTTCATCGACAGGTGCTCGACCTGCAGAATGGCGTCTTTCATGCCCGGATTGGTCCTCTGAATTGCGCTTGCGTTCATCAGCCGTGTCCTTCCTTGGTGAAGGAGCTCGAGACAGCCCTTCGCTCCTTAAGGAAGGCGGTCGGCTCACGACTGCCCACGAAGCCGCGCGGCTTCCACAGCATGACGATGACCATGGCCATGCCGAACAGCAGCATGCGGTAGAGTTCCGGCGTGAAATCGGGCCCGAAGACCTGCTTGAGGAAGTCGAGTTCGCGCAGCGCCTCGGTGCCGCCGATCATGACCAGCGCCGCGACGGCGATGCCGACCAGCGAGCCCATGCCGCCAAGCACGACGATGGCCAGGATGATGGCCGATTCCAGGAAGACGAAGGATTCCGGGCTGACGAAGCCTTGCCGGGCGGCGAAGAATGCGCCGGCGAAACCGCCGAACATGGCGCCGGTGGCAAAGGCGGTCAGCTTGGTCGTCGTCGTGTTGATGCCGAGCGAACGGCAGGCGATCTCGTCCTCGCGCAAGGCTTCCCAGGCGCGGCCGACAGGCATGCGCCTCAGCCTGATGGTGACGAAGGCGGTGAGCATGCAAAGCGCCAGGATCAGGTAGTAGAGGAAGATCTTGTAGTAGGCACTCGAGGTCGCGAGGTGCAGGACCTTGGCGATATAGTTGGGGTCCGAGACATTGAAGGTCATCAGGCCGAAGAAGGTGACTTTCGGGATGCCGGAGATACCGGCCGATCCGTTGGTCACGTCGCGCCAGTTGATCAGCACAAGGCGGATGATCTCGCCGAAGGCAAGGGTGACGATCGCCAGATAGTCGCCGCGCAGGCGTAGCACCGGAAAGCCGAGCAGCACGCCCCAGAAGGCGGCCATGGCACCGGCCGCCGGAAGCAGTATCCAGAACGACAGGCCATAGGTCGTGCCAAGCAGCGCATAGGCGTAGGCGCCGACCGCATAGAAGGCGACGTAGCCGAGATCGAGCAGTCCGGCGAGGCCGACGACGATGTTGAGGCCCCAGGCCAGCATCACATAGATCAGGATCTGGATGCCGAAATTGTCGACCCATTTCAGCGAGCCCTGCAGCCCGGTGGCGATAGACCACGACATCAACGACAGCACGACGACGACAAGGATCGGATAGAGCACCAACGCGGCAATGCCGAGTTTGGTGAAGTTGGCGTGGATGAAGCCACGGAAGTAATAGATCACGCAGGCCAGCACGTAGATGACCGCCAGGGCGCGCAGGAACTGCAGATAGCCTGCCGGTTCCGCTCCGACCCATCCGGCGAGCGAGCTGTTGAACACGAACAACAGCACCACAGCGACGATTGCCGCTATGAACCAGGGCAGTTGGAAGAAGCGCGATGCGACGCTGGCCGGCAACAGGCCGGTGGCGACATTGGTGATTTTCTGGTTGGCCATGAAAGGCTGGCCATAGGCGACGTAGAGGAAACGGCCGACGGCCGTGGCGATGACCACGGCGGCCAGCAGGCCCCAGCGCTGCACCAAGACCAGTTCGTTGGAGATGTTCTGGTCGGTCTTGAGGCCGATGAACAGCACGAACAAGCCAAGCGCGATGGCGCCGGCATAGAAGCCCTCGCGCAGCGCGCGCTGCATGGGACTGGCGACGGTGTCGCGCTCAGGAGATACGGTCACGGCCATGGTCTCAGACCTTTTCGACTTCTGGCCGGCCCAATATGCCGGAAGGCAGGAAGATCAGCACGATCGCCAGGATCGAAAACGCCGCGACGTCCTTGTAGTCGATGGAGAAGTA
The DNA here is from genome assembly GCF_020164775.1 of Mesorhizobium sp. ES1-6. Classification (NCBI taxonomy): domain Bacteria; kingdom Pseudomonadati; phylum Pseudomonadota; class Alphaproteobacteria; order Hyphomicrobiales; family Phyllobacteriaceae; genus Mesorhizobium; species Mesorhizobium sp. ES1-6. Next base: position 440,598 of record NZ_JAIUGU010000003.1, on the reverse strand, counting down.
AGCCGACCACATGCTTTCGATGAAGCCGATCAGCAAGCCGCCCAGCACGGCACCAGGCAATGAGCCGATACCGCCAAGCACCGCCGCCGTGAATGCCTTAACACCCGGCGTAAAGCCGTCAGAGAAGGCGATGACGCCGTAGTACATCAGGAACAACGTGCCGGCGACGGCCGCGAGTGCTGCACCCATGATGAAGGTGATCGAGATGGTGCGGTCGACGTCGATGCCCAGCAGTGCCGCCATCTTGCGGTCCTGCTCGCAGGCGCGTTGCGCCCGGCCAAGCGAGGTCTTGTTGACCAGGTACCAGAACAGCGCCAGCAGCAAGGCCGTGACGATGACGATGATGATCTGCTTCAGCGACACGCTGACGCCGTTGATGTTGTAGACTTGGCTGACCATCGGCGGGATCGGCTTGTTGCGCGGCCCTTGCGTCACCTGGACGAAGTTCGACAGCGCGATCGACATCCCGATGGCGGTGATCAGCGGCGCCAGCCGGAACGAACCGCGCAGCGGCCGGTAGGCCACCTTCTCGATCGTCCAGTTGTAGAGGCTGGTGAGCAGCATCGCCACGACCATCATGATCAGCAGCGCGATGACCACGGGCACCGAATAAAACAGCGAAGTCAGGATCAGGAAAACGATCAGCGCCGCGAAGGCACCCACCATGAAGATATCGCCATGGGCGAAATTGATCATGCCGATGATGCCGTAGACCATCGTGTAGCCGATCGCGATCAGCCCATAGATCGATCCCAGCGTCAGCCCATTGATAAGCTGCTGGACAAAGTACTGCATGTGTACATGGCTCCCCTGGAATGTCGCCCATGCAGACGCATTCCTTTTCGTATTTCCCCTAGTCGTAAAGTTTCGAGCCCGGATTGCAACGTGATTTTTCTGATCGCTCCGCGTGCTTCCACATCACGCCTTTCCGATCGCCCCTTTTTTGCACCCGACCCCTGGACTATCGCGGACCCTATCATTGGCATAACGCAATGTCTTTGACGATTGAGGCGCATCATGCGCCGCGTTTCGAAGAAATCACCGTCAAAATTAGGTGATGAGAGGAATCCTTGCGTTCCTGACACGGTTCGCTTTTTCGTCACACTACTTTCCGTTGGGTCAGGATTCTCCTTACCTGACCACAAAACCGTGCGCGAACGGATCGCGGTCGTCGATGAAGATGGTGTTCAGTCCAGTCATCCTCGCCCAGCCGCCGATCGATGGGATGATCGCCGATTTACCAGCAACAGTGACCTCCTTTTCGACCTTGCCCTTGAACAGCGAACCGATGATCGATTCATGGACGAAGGCGTCGCCGGCCTTGAGCTTGCCCTTGGCATGGAGCTGCGCCATGCGCGCCGAGGTGCCGGTGCCGCAGGGGGAGCGGTCGATCGCCTTGTCGCCGTAGAAGACGGCATTGCGCGCGTCCGCGCCCTCGACCGTCGGCTTCCCGGTCCACAGCATGTGCGACAGTCCGGCGATGCCGGGATTTTCCGGATGGACGAAGGTGTACTTCTCGTTGAGCCGCTGCCGCACCACCGGGCTCCAGGCGATGAAGTCCCCGGCGGAATGATCGGCCATGTCACGGTAGTTCGCCTGCGGCTCGACAATGGCGTAGAAATTGCCGCCATAGGCGACATCGACTGATATTTCGCCGAGCCCCGGACATTCGACCGTCAGCCCTTCGGCATGGAGGAAGGACGGCACGTTGGTGATGCGCACCTCCTCGACATACTCGCCGACCTGCTTGTACTCGGCGATGACAAGGCCGGCCGGCGTATCGAGCCTGAGCACGCCGGGCGTCTTCGGCTTGATCAAGCCGTGCTCGATGGCCATCGTCACCGTGCCGATGGTGCCGTGGCCGCACATGGGCAGGCAACCGGAGGTCTCGATGAACAGGATGGCGATGTCGCAATCCTCGCGCGTCGGCGGATAGAGGATCGAGCCGGACATCACGTCATGGCCGCGCGGCTCGAACATCAGCCCGGTGCGGATCCAGTCATACTCGGCAAGGAAATGCGCGCGCCGCTCCATCATCGTCGAGCCCTGCAGCAGCGGGCCGCCGCCGGCGACCAGCCGCACCGGGTTGCCGCAGGTGTGGCCGTCGATGCAGAAGAAGGATTTCTTGGCCATGTCGCTCCTCGAAAATCAAAACTCGAAAAAATCAAAATCGTTGTGGGCTGAAGGGGGCCGGATCAACGGACGAAGTCTGCCCCAGAACGAATTCCAGGATCAACCTTCCGGTTGCCGCGGCCTGGGTCAGGCCGAGATGGCCGTGGCCGAAGGCATAGATAACCTGACGGCTTCGCGTCGCCTTGCCGATGACGGGCACCGAATCCGGCAGCGAGGGCCGGAACCCCATCCATTCGCGCCCGCCGGAGGGATCGAGCCCCGGCAGGAATTTCCGCGCCTTTTGCAGGAGCGCTTTCGACCTGTCGAAATTGGGCGGCCGATCGATGCCGCCGAGCTCCACGGCACCGCCGACACGCAGGCCGGTTTCGAGCGGCGTGACGACGAAGCCATGGCCGGAGAAGATCAGCTGCCGCTTCACGTCGAAGGCGCTCCCCGGCAAGGTCGTGTTGTAGCCGCGTTCGGTCTCCAGCGGAATGCGATCGCCGAGTTGTCGCGCCAGCAGGTGCGACCATGCGCCCGCGGCTATGACGAGTTGCCTGGCTTGCCTCGTCGAGCCGTCGGCCAGCGTCAGCACAGCGCCTTCCTGGTCTGCGGCGACCCGCTCGACGCGGGCCATCTCGAAGCGGGCACCCCTGGACTGCGCGTAAGCCCACACCGCCTTGCCGAGCAGTTTTGGGTCGGCGACCGTCTTCCATCCCGGCACGAAGGTGCCCTTGACGAAACGCGGCGACAGCCCCGGCTGCAAGCCCGCCAGTGCCTCGCCCTCGACATGCCGGAAGCCGATGCCGAAACGCTCGCGCGCCGCCCAGCCCGACAGCGAGGCGCGGAATTCCGCCTCGCTTTCGTAGAGTTCGAGCGAACCGTCCTCGCGCAGCATCGGCCGCGTTCCGGAACGATCGATCAGATCCATCCATTCGGCCTCGGCAAGCTTCATCATGCCGGCCTGAGCCGTCAGGCTCGCCTCGTATTTCCCTGGCGCGCCGGCGCGCCAGAACCGGATCAACCAGGGCAGAAGCTTCGGCAGGTAGGCGGGCGGAATGCTGAGCGGGCCGAGTGGATCGGCGAGCCATTTCGGCAGCTGGCGGATCATGCCCTTGTGGGCCAGCGGCAGCACGTCGGAAAAGGCAAAGGCGGCGGCGTTGCCGGAGCTCGTCTCCTCGCAGATGCCGGTGCGGTCGAAAACGGTGACATCCAGCCCCGCCTCGGCCAAGAAGGCCGCCGCGCAGATGCCGATGATGCCGCCGCCGATGATGGCGATGTCTGCCCGAAGGGCGGATGAGGGGCTGTGCCCCTCGTTTGCCAATTTGGAATCATCCTGCACGTGGGCGCTGCCCCTCATCTGACTGCCCGTCCCTCGCGGCAGCTGCGCTGCGGCTACGGAGGGTGAGCCGCCATATCCAGCCCGTGAACGGGGAGAAGAAACTTCTCCTCAGAACCGCGGCAGCGTCGGCCGCACCGCGAGCGCGTCCTTGACGATCTTCTCGACCGTCTTGCGGCGCTCGCCCGACAGCGGTTGGCGCGGCATGCGCACGCGGTCATTGGTGTTGATGGCGAACACTTCGGCGAGCTTGATGTTCTGCACCAGATAGGTCGAGACGTCGAGATCGAGCAGCGGCCGGAACCAACGGTAGATGGCGAGCGCTTCCTCGCGGCGGCCCTGCTTCATCAACTGGTAGATGGCGACGGTCTCGCGCGGGAAAGCGGTGACCAGGCCGGCCACCCAGCCGATGGCGCCGACCGACAGCGCCTCGAAGGCGAGGTTGTCGACGCCGGTGAACAGGTCGTAGCGGCTGCCCAGGCGATTGATGATCTCGGTCGAACGCCTGATATCGTCGGAGGACTCCTTGATGGCGACGAAGCGCTTGTCCGACGCCAGTTCCTCCATCTGGTCGACGCTGACGTCGACGCGATAGGCGAGCCTGTTGGAGTAGATCATCACCGGCAGGTCACCGGCTTCGGCGACGGCGCGGAGAGCCGCGATCGTCTCTTCCGCGTTGGTATGGTAGATCGGGCTCGGCACCACCATCAGGCCGTTGGCGCCTTCCTTGGCGGCACGCCTGGCGATGCTGGCCGCCTCGCGGGTGCCAGCCTCGTTGACCGTCAGCAGCACCGGCTTCTTGCCGGCGACCTTCTGCGCGGTCTTCAGCACCTCGATCTTCTCGTCCGGCGACAACATCGGCCCTTCGCCGAGCGAGCCGCAGACGATGATGCCGTCACAGCCGGCATCCATCTGCAGGCCGAAGCAGCGCTCCATCTCGGCATGGTCGAGCCGGTCGTCGGCGGTGAATTTGGTCGTGACGGCGGGGAAAACTCCGGTCCACATGGCTATGTCTCTCCATCTGATATATCAGCCATATATCTGTTAGGAAAGCCGCTGTCAATGCGGATTCTGTTATGATATATTCTAGATATATCAGGAGACCGCCTTTGATATCCATGGAAGCAAGCACCATGCCCGAGCCTGCGGCGGCCAAGGCCTACCGTGTCCTCGAACACATGATCGTCACGCTCGAACTGGCGCCGGCGAGCTTTGTCACCGAAGGCTCCCTGATCGAGCGGCTGGCGCTCGGCCGCACGCCGGTGCGCGAGGCGATCCAGCGGCTGGCCTGGGAGGGGCTGCTCGATGTCAGGCCACGCGCCGGCATCGCCATCGCGCCGCTGCACCCGGGCGACTGGCTGCGCGTGCTCGACGCAAGGCGCGGCGTCGAGGTGGTGCTTGCACGATCGGCCGCACGCTTTGTTACCCGCGAGGCCGCCGACCTGTTTCACGAGGCCGCACTTGCCATGCAGAAGGCGGTCATCTCGGGCAACGTGCTTGCCTTTATCCAGGCCGACAAGGCGCTCGACGACGCGCTGGCGCTGGCCGCCGACAACCCGTTCGCCGCGAGACTGGCCGCCCCGTTGCAGACCCACAGCCGCCGCTTCTGGTTCCGTTACAAGGCCGACACCGGCCTGGCCGAATCCGCCGAGCACCATGTCGCGTTGATCCGCTCGATCCTGGACGGCGACGAGGAAGGCGCCGCCAAGGACGCCAAGAAGCTGATGGCGCTGCTGCGCGGCCATGCCGAGGTGGCTGCGACGCGATAGCTGCGAGAGCGAGAAGGCAAATAGCTCAGGCGCCCGGCAAGGCCGCCTTGAGCGGACTGTCCCAGCCTTCGCCGACCGACAGGATGCAACTCTGGCCCTTCGTGTCGGAAGCCAGAACCGTCCAGTGCCGTGATCGGAAACGAACACTTCGAGGACCACATTGGGATTGATCAGGCCGTGCCCGGCTTCGCTTTCGTGGAAGTTCTCCCCGAGCGCTTTCACGATATCGGCGCGTGCCGCGCAGATTCCATCACATTAGCGTTTGCAACGCCAAAAGGCCTAAGTCGGGGACTTAGGCCTTGAGCAAAATCGCGTCTTCTCGTTCGGCTTTAGTTCATCGTCGGGATGACGAACTCCGCACCGTCCTTGATGCCGGACGGCCAGCGCGAGGTCACCGTCTTGGTCTTGGTGTAGAAGCGGAAGGCGTCCGGGCCATGCTGGTTGAGGTCGCCGAAGGAAGACGCTTTCCAACCGCCGAACGTGTAGTAGGCAATCGGCACCGGGATCGGCACGTTGACGCCGACCATGCCGACCTGGACCCTGGAAGCAAAGTCACGCGCGGCATCGCCGTCGCGGGTGAAGATGGCGACGCCATTGCCCATCTCGTGGTCGTTGGCGAGCTTGATCGCATCCTCGTAACGCGGTGCACGCACCACCGAGAGCACCGGCCCGAAGATCTCTTCCTTGTAGATGCGCATGTCCGCGGTCACGTTGTCGAACAGGCAGCCGCCCATATAGTAGCCGTCCTCGTAGCCCTGCATCTTGAAGCCACGACCGTCGACGACGAGCTTGGCGCCTTCCTTGACGCCCGTGTCGACGTAACCCTTGACCCGCTCCAGCGCCTGCGCCGTCACCAGCGGGCCAAAATCGGCGGCCGAATCCGTCGAGGGACCGACCTTCAGGCTCTCGACGCGCGGGATCAGCTTTTCCATCAGCCGGTTGGCGGTATCGTTGCCGACCGGGACGGCGACCGAGATTGCCATGCAGCGCTCGCCGGCAGAACCGTAGCCGGCGCCGATCAGTGCGTCGACGGTCTGGTCCATGTCGGCGTCGGGCATGATGATCATGTGGTTCTTGGCGCCGCCGAAGCACTGCACGCGCTTGCCCGCCGCCGTGCCGCGCGAATAGATGTAATGGGCGATCGGCGTCGAGCCGACAAAGCCGACGGCCTTGATATCGGGATCGTCGAGGATGGCGTCGACCACTTCCTTGTCGCCGTTGACGACATTGAGGATGCCGGCGGGCAACCCTGCTTCGAGGAACAGTTCGGCGATGCGCATCGGCACGCCCGGATCACGCTCGGACGGCTTGAGGATGAAGGCGTTGCCGCAGGCGATGGCCGGTGCGATCTTCCACAGCGGGATCATGGCCGGAAAATTGAACGGCGTGATGCCGGCGACGACGCCGAGCGGCTGGCGCATCGAATAGACGTCGATGCCGGGGCCGGCGCCGTCGGTGAACTCGCCCTTCATCATGTGCGGCGCGCCGATGCAGACCTCGACCACTTCGAGGCCGCGCTGGATGTCGCCCTTGGCGTCGGCGATGGTCTTGCCATGTTCGCGCGCCAGGATGTCGGCCAGTTCGTCATAGTCGCGGGCGACCAGTTCGAGAAACTTCATCAGCACGCGCACGCGGCGCTGCGGGTTGGTGGCAGCCCATTTCGGCTGCGCCGCCTTGGCGTTCTCGACCGCCGCGCGCAGTTCCGCCTGCGAGGCCAGCGCCACCGTGCCGCGCACCGTGCCGTCCATCGGCTGCATCACGTCCTGCTTGCGGCCGCTGGTGCCGGCGACATGCTTGCCGCCGATGTAATGACCGTACTCGATCATGATTTCTCTCCCTGGGTTTGATGATGATGCATTGTCCGCCTTTGCGCGGGCGATGGCAACGCGAGGGAGATCGCAACCGTTGTGCGAAAAATAGACAACGGCAGTTGGTTGTGCATTAATTGCCGCAAATGACGCTATCGTCGGGTGGGGTAGATGAACTGGGATGACGTCCGCATCTTCCTCGCCGTGGCGCGCGCCGGCCAGATCCTCGGTGCGGCCAAACGCCTGGAGCTCAACCACGCCACCGTCTCGCGCCGCATCGCGGCCCTTGAGGAGGCGCTCAGGACAAAACTCTTTCGCCGGCTGACCACCGGCAGCGAACTGACGCCGGCCGGCGAGCGCTTCCTGGACATCGCCGAGCGCATGGAAGGCGACATGATCGCCGCGCGCTCGACCATATCGGGCGAGGGCGACGATGTTTCCGGAACCGTGCGCATCGGCGCGCCCGACGGCTTCGGCGTCGCCTTCCTGGCCAAGCGGCTGGGCGAGCTCACCGCCCTTCACCGCGAACTCACCATCCAGCTCGTGCCGGTGCCGCGCTCCTTCTCGCTGTCGCGGCGCGAGGCCGATATCGCGATCACCGTCGAGCGGCCGACCGAAGGGCGGCTGGTTGCGAGCAAGCTGGTCGACTATACCCTCGGGCTGTTCGCCGCGCGCGCCTATGCCGAAGCCAATGGCTTGCCCAAAACCGCCGCCGATCTTGGCCAGCACACTCTCATCGGTTATGTGCCGGACCTCATCGTCAGCCCCTCGCTCGATTATGCCGCCGAGTTCAGCGCCGACTGGCATACCAGCTTTGCCATATCCTCGGCGCTCGGCCAGGCCGAGGCCGTGCGTTCGGGCGCCGGCATCGGCATCCTGCACACCTTCGTCGCCCGCTCGATGCCGGAACTGGTGCCGGTCGACATCGTCGCGCCTATCCGCCGCGCCTACTGGCTGGTCTATCACGAATCGGTGAGGCCGCTGCGCCGCGTCCAGATCGTCGCCAGCTTCATCACCAAGGCGGTGGAGCGGGAACGGGGCCTGTTCCTGTGAACCCAAAAATCTGGAAGCACTGCGCGCAGGTCAGGGCGGGTCCAGGATGAACGAATTGACCACACGCTCTGCTTTGTCCGCGAGCGGCGTCCACATCTGCGCCACTTGCTCGGCACTTTGGCCCATCACGGAGCAGTTCACATAGCCGTAACTCGCGCCCCGAACCGAAAACGCGAATCTGGAATGGCCATGGATGGTCGTGTCCTGGCTGAGAACCGTGAACTTCGCGTCCGCAAGGCGCACAGGGTAGCCATCGGGGAACGTCGAGAGCCTGTCATTGCTGAAATCGGCCGTGTTGAATGAGGGCCCGAATGTCTTCTTCCAATTGTCCATCGACCAGCCTTCGATGTATTCGCGCGTACTGGATTGCGAGTTCGCTGCCGAACGATCGTAAATTGAGGCCGATACCATGCAGGTCAGATCGGCGGACACCACGCTCAGCTTTATCTCTTCATCGGAAGGCGATTGGATGGTCCAGTCCGAGGGAAAGGTCAGCGAGAACCCGTTCTTCTGATCATGAAAGGTCTTGTCTTCCGCATTGGCTGCAAAAGTACAGGACAGAGTTGCAAGAGTGGTAATCGCAAAGCTTAAACGTATCATCGGTGCTTTCGAATGCCTGGCCGGAATGTCCGTATGGGAGATGTCACCTTAGCATATCACGATCAGGCGACATCCGCCGCCTTTTCCTTGCCACAAAACCGGCCTGTGTGGCATCAGGCGTGCGGTCGTCAGCCATCGGCAGGGCCACCGGGTGGGAATCTTTCAGAAAGCTGGCGCGGATAGACATGCGAGCCCATCTTGCCATCCTGCCGCTGCTTCTCGTCTCCGCATGCGCCAATCCATGGACGAAAGTACCGGAAGCCGAATTGCCCAAGCCGATCCGCTACGCCATGGCCCGTCCCTCGCCTTTCGTCATCGGCAATTATTGCGGTCCCGGCACCCGCACCGGCGATCTGTCGGCCCGACCCGTCGATCGCCTCGACGCGGTCTGCCGAACCCATGACGCCTGCTACATCGCCCAACACGACCATTGCGCCTGTGACGGCGCCCTCGTCGCCTCGGCGCGGGCCATCCGCGACGACAAGACGGCATCCCGCAAGATGCGCGACGAGGCAGAATTACTGATCGCCACTTTTGCCATTCCGGTGTGCAAAGTCTTCCCACATGGTTTCATGCCGCCGCGCGACCCGGCGCAGCTGAGTGCCATGAAGGCCGGAGCCGCCGGGTGAACAGCCGCCCGTCGATCCTCCCCGCTTTGTTGGCGCTCGCGGTCCTCGCCGGCTGTGCCGGCGCGGGCCGCAATGGCTGCGCCCTCATGCCGGGACAGGAGGGCTGCGCGCGGCCCTCGCTGTCGGCCGGCACATCCGGCCCCCAGGTGGCGGCCGCGCAGTTTTTTGGGGATGCCGCTACCAGCGATTACGAGAAGCGGTTCCTGGCGCTGCTCGCCAACAACGAGCTCGGCGCCATGGACCGTGCCAACGGCACCGGTCCGTTCGGGCGCAACCGGCGCGATGTCCAGAACCGCGACTTCCAGGCAACATATTCGACGCTGCGGCAACTGGCCGGACCGGTTGCCAAGGCGCATCTGCCGCCGGCCAGTGAAGGCAGCGGCGACGGCCGGTTCGATGCCCGCTGGCGGGCGTCGCGGCAGACGCTCTACATCGACGCGGCGGCGTGGCCCTCGGCCCCCAAGACGTTCGATTTTTCCGGCCTGCAGGCACGCAGCACCGAGATCGTCGTGCGCCAGGCGGGCAGGCAGCCGGCCGACATCGAGGGCACCTGCGACGGCGCCTTGGCGATCCGTGCCGCCGGCGCCTCGCGCACCATTACCGCTGGCGCGGCATTCCGCTTTCGCCTGTCCGGCGAGGATGACACGGTCAGCCTGTTCCCAAGCGACAGCCTGAACCGGTGCACGGCAAAGGTCCGCTCCAGCCTTGCACCCACGGGCGCGCCGCTCACCATCCGCCGCGAAGAGACCGCCGATCCGGCGCTCGCCGCCCTGGACAGCCGCTACCAGCGCTGCCCGGTTCCCAGCGGTGCCGGCCTCGACGCGCTCGAGCGCGCCTTCTATGCCAGCCGCTGGCTGTCGCAGACCTGCGCGCTGCCGTTGGGAGAACCCAAACTGCTGCGCAAGTCGCGCGACGGCTTCAACGCCAAGGTCGAGGCGCTGATGGGCGCGCCGCTATCCGACGCAGCCATAGACAAGGGCGATCCGGAACTGCCGCTCGATTTCTCACACGCGCCAAGGCTGAAGCTGATCTATCTGTCCTCGCTCGAGTTCAAGGCCGACTTTACCGGGCGCATCATCGAGCGGCTGATCCGCCACCACGCCGCGCTCGGCACCAAGGTGCGCATCATGGTCACCGATGTGCTGGAGCGCGACAAGGACGACGCCATGCTGCACCGGCTGGCGGCGGAATTCCCCAATGTCGAGCTGCAGGAATATCGCTGGCGGGCGGACCATGGCGCGCCGATCGACGAGCAGATTTCACAATTGCACAAGGTCCTTCACATCAAGATGCTGGCGACGCTGGCGCGGGATCCCGCGCGTTCGCGCGTCATCATCGGCGGCCGCAACATCCATGACGGTTTTCTGTTCCACCAACCGATCGACCTGTCGCGCTATCCGGACCTCGAGCAATACGGCAAGACCGACGGTCTTTCGCTGAACTACTATTCGAACTGGAGCGACTTCGACATCGAGTTCGCCAACCAGGCGACGGTCGAGACGCTCGCCGCGCATCTGTCGACGATGTGGTTGCGCGATGCCGACACCAACCTGGCGCGCCCCTTCTCCATCCCGGTCCGCGCCGATGGCCGCCGCCCGTCAGGTACCGCCCGGCATTTCATTTCCGTGCCCTACGAGGACGGCCATGCGCTCGAAGCCTATTTCGTCGAGTTGGTCGACGCCGCCCAGCGCCATATCCAGATCGTCAACCCTTACCTCAATCTGACCCCGAACCTCGCCCAGGCCTTTGACCGGGCCCTCGCCCGCGGCGTCAGGATCGACATTGTCGGCCGCATCGACCTCAAGGGCGATATCGGCGGCAAGTTCCTCACCGCGCTCAACAAGCTGTTCGTCGAGAAATATGGCGACCGCATCAACATTCGCGAATTCAAGGCGCCTGACGTGGTGCTGCATTCCAAGATCATGATGATCGACGAGAGGCTGGTCGCCATCTCGTCGGTCAACCTCAACAACCGCAGCTTCTTCCACGATTCGGAGAACGGCATGATGGTGCTCGACCCGGCCTTTTACGCCAGGATGAAGCCGGTCTATGACGACTACCTCGCCCATTCCAACCCGGTCGCCACCAATGTGACGATCCCATGGGCCTACCGGCTGCTGTTCGACGAGGCCTGGGTCAGGCAGGCGTTCTGATCATTGCCCAAAGTCGGCGAGACGCGCGGATGACTATTTGAGATACCGCTCCTGCGCCAGGGCACGCACGTCGATGTCGGGCACCCGGTTGGAGATGATGTCGGACAACACCTTGGCCGAGCCGCAGGCCATGGTCCAGCCGAGCGTGCCATGGCCGGTGTTGAGATAGAGGTTGGACAGCTCGGTGCGGCCGATCAGCGGTGGTCCGTCCGGCGTCATCGGCCTCAGCCCGCACCAGAACGTCGCCTCGCGCATGGCGCCTGCGCCCGGAAAGAGATCGCCGACCGAGTGTTCGAGCGTGCGCCGCCGCGATTCGTGCAGCCTGAGATCGAAGCCGGAAATCTCGGCCGTGCCGCCGACGCGGATGCGGTCGCCGAGCCGGGTTATGGCGACCTTGTACGTTTCGTCCATCACTGTCGACACGGGTGCGGCGGCGGCGTCCTTGATCGGCACGGTGATCGAATAACCCTTGACCGGATAGACCGGGATCGATCGCTTCATCCGGCGCATGAAACCCGCCGAATAGCTGCCCAGCGCCATGACATAGGCGTCCGCCGCCTTCCAGCCCGCGCTGGTGCTCAGATTGGCGACGCGATTGCGGCTGCGGATGACGCGCCAGATCGTCACGTCGTACTCGAACTTGACACCCCGCGCCACGCAGAGCTCGGTCAGCCGGTCGGTGAACATCTTGCAGTCGCCGGTCTCGTCATGCGGCAGCCTCAGGCCGCCGACGAATTTCTCACGTACCCCTGCCAGGCCCGGCTCGGCCGCGATGCAACCGTCCTGGTCGAGGACTTCATAAGGAACGCCATATTTCTTCAGCACCTCGACATCGCCACCGGTGCCGTCGAGCTGCTTTTGCGTACGGAAGAGCTGCAGCGTGCCCTGGGTCCGCTCGTCATAGGCAATGCCCGTCGCTTCGCGCAGCGCCTTCAACGTGTCGCGGCTGTATTCGGCCAACGGCACCATGCGCGATTTGTTGATGGCGTAGCGCTCGGCCGTGCAGTTGCGCAGCATCTTGACCAGCCATGTCCACATATGCGGATCGAAGGCCGGCCGCACCACCAGCGGGCCGTGCTTCATCAGCAGCCACTTGATGGCCTTGAGCGGAATGCCGGGCCCTGCCCAGGGCGAGGCATAGCCGGGGGAAATCTCGCCGGCATTGGCGAAGCTGGTTTCCAGCGCCGGACCTTTCTGGCGGTCGATCACCGTCACCTCATGGCCGGCCTCGGCGAGATAATAGGCCGTGGTCACCCCGATGACGCCACTGCCCAGCACCATGATCTTCATCGTTCACTCCTTACGCCGTGTCCCTCGGCAACGCCGTTGGACACGGCCGCATCCGCGATTTGCGCACGATCGCCGGCGAAAATCGATCCCGATCTTCGCCATCATGCGCCATGGCTCTTCACGCCGCCGACGGACCGGGATCGTCATCTCCCTCTGTCTGCCGCATTCGGGCCGTCTCGCCAAGAGGCCGCATGGAAGCGCCGGCGCTATGGACGAGGGTCAGCCCGTGCGGCCGCGGTTTGCCGGCCGAAGCCCTTTCCCGGGCCGCCCGCCGCGCGGCTTCCGGTTGATAGAGCACCGCCTCGATCCGGACCTGCTCGCGCCTGCCCTCGGGGAACTCGATCGAGACCGTCTGGCCTTGCGCCATGCCAAGCATGCACAGCCCGCGCCTGGTTGCCACCGACAGGCTGGAGCCGACCGGCCCGCGCATGTCGTTCTGCACCAGGGTGCGCGTCTCGGCCGCACCGGCATCGACGCGAAACACCACGCGGCTGTTCAGCGTCACGATATCGGGTCCGACGGACTCGGTCGGTACGGTACTGGCATTGGAAAGCTTCTCTTCGAGCATCGCGACCATCGGATCCGCGAATGCGCGTCGGCGCTCGAGCATCACTTCCAGGACGGCGAAATCCTTCATTGTCAGGCGGCAGCTCCTGTCTTTCATCACTGCCTCCATGATCGACGCTCGCCGCCGGCGGCCGTACCGACGGCTTCCACGGTCGCCGACAATTTGCGTCCGCCACGACCGCTCCAGCACACCACCTGTCCGGTGCTGGCGCCGATCAGCGCCGTTCCCATCGGCGTCAGCACCGAGATCCGGTTGTCGGCAATGTCGGCTTCGCCTGGATAGACCAGCACGACGCGCTTGATGTCGCCGCCTTCATCGCGGATCGTCACTGTCGAGCCCATTCGCACCACACTGGCGGGCATTGCCGCCGCTTTCACGATCACGGCCCGGTCCAGCTCCGAGAGCAGCTCCTCGGCCGTCTCGGGTGCGCGGTCCAGCACCGTCCTCGCCAAGCCAGTCAACCTGTCGTGGTCGGTGTCGCTGATCAGAATCTGGCTCGATGGACGCTGTCCTGTTGCATGTTGCATGGCAAAACCTCTTGGATCGGCGCATCGACCCGATGCGCGCTTGCCGCGCTGATGGCGGCCTGATGAAAGCCGGCAGCCGCTGGCAGCTGACGACTTGATGACGATGGTGAATGTATGGATGCCCCGGTACGGACGGACGCCGGAAGGCGGCCGCGCCGGGGCTACGATCCCGCGATCGGGCAGACCCTGAACAAGGTTCTGGTATAAGCGAGGTTGCTCATTCCCCGAACGTTGCCGACAGGCGCCCGCTTGTCAAGCGCGGCCAAACCGCTCAGCCGCCGAGATAGTGCCGGTGGAAGCGCGTTCCGAGGCTGGCCAGGATTTCGTAGCCGATCGTGCCGGCATGCCCGGCGGCGTCATCGACGCTTTGCGAAGGGCCGAGCAGTTCGACGAGATCTCCTTCGCGAAGCTTGCCGGGCGGGAGCGCCGATATGTCGAGAATGATCGAATCCATCGACACCCGCCCGAGGAAGGGCAGGCGCACCCCCTCGAACCAGGCGGCCGAGGCGGACCGGCGCAGCCAACCATCCGCATAGCCGAACGAGATCGTCGCCAGGCTGAGCGGGCCATCCGCGTGATAGGTGTGGCCGTAGCCGATGCCGGTGCCTTTTTCGACGCGGCGCGTCTGCGCCACCTTCGCCTGCAGCCGCACGACAGGTAGCATCGGGTTGGGTTCGGCGGGCGTCGGATTGATGCCGTAGAGCGCGGCGCCGGGACGGGCGAGATCATAATGGTAAGACTGCCCGAGAAAGATGCCGGAGGAATTGGCGAGCGAGGCCGGCCCCTTGGGCAGCAGGGCGCGCAGCCGCTCGAAAGCCAACCGCTGCTGTTCATTGGCCGGATGGCGCGGCTCGTCCGCGCAGGCCAGGTGGCTCATCACATATCTGACGCCGATACCGTCGAACGCGGCGGCATCGCCGGCGACCGCCTCGACTTCGGCCGGCGCCATGCCAAGCCGCGACATGCCGCTGTCGACCTGGATGGCGGCCGCAAGTTTTCGGCCGACGCGGCGGGCCGCGGCGCGCCAGGCTTCGAGTTGCGCGCCACTGTTGATCACCGCGCACAGGCCAGCCGCCACCGCCTCAGGCTCGGAACCGGGCGGCAGCCCGTTCAGCACGTAGATTTCGGGTCCGGCCCCGATCGCCTTGCGCAAGGCGATGCCTTCGGCCAGCAGCGCGACGAAGAAGATGCCGCAGCCTTCCTTCGCCAGCGCCGATGCCACCTGGCGCGCGCCGAGGCCGTAGCCGTCGGCCTTGACCACGCCGGCACAGCGCGCGCCGCCCAGCAATGCCTTGAGCCGCCGGTAATTTTCGCGAATCGCACCGAGATCGATGGTGAGAATGGCCCCCGCGGCCTCTTGGCTTACGGCGGCGACGTCATCGGGCAGAGACTTTTTGGGGGCGTCGTTCATGGCGACCCTGCTTGCAGCGGATAAACATCAATAGAGCCGCCCGGCCGGCGCGGCAACCATCCGCCCAGCTACCGCACCAGGTGCCGGAACGCCGCCACCACGTCCTCATAGACCTTGCGCTTGAACGGCACGATAAGCTCCGGAAGATCCTGCATCGGCCGCCATGACCATTTGTCGAATTCGGCGGTATGGCCGCCCGGCGGCGGATTGATCTGGATTTCGCTGGTGTCGCCGTCGAAGCGGAAGGCGAACCATTTCTGCGTCTGGCCGCGATACCGCCCCTTGAAGGCAATGCCGACGAGATGGTCCGGCAGGTCGTAATTGATCCAGTCCGGCGCCTCGGCGAGCAGCGAGACGCTGCGCATGCCGGTTTCCTCGTAGAGCTCCCGCTCCGCCGCCTGCAGCGGCTCCTCGCCCTTGTCGATGCCGCCTTGCGGCATCTGCCAGAGCTGTGTCGTGCCTGAAAATTCGCTGTCGGGTTCGGCAATGCGGTGCCCGACCCAGACGAGGCCTTGGGCATTGAGGATCATCAACCCGACACAGGGGCGATAGGGCAGTGTTTCGCGGTCGACCTTGCCAGTCCTTGCCATCATTCAATCTTCCGAGCCGTTTTCCGATGGCTATCTTTTTTGCGGATCGATGGCCACAGCCGAAATCGGCACGATCTCGATGCCGCGTTTCTTGGCCTCGCCCACCCATGACGACACCGTGTCGACTGTCAGGTCGAAAGCCGAGCCGATACCAACGGCGCTGCCCTTGGCCCGCGCTGTCGCTTCGAGACTGTCCAGTTTCTTGAGGATGGCGCCACGATCCTGCACCGCATCGATCGCCGTGTCGCCGGCGACGAAAGGCACGCCATCCCTGAGCGCCATGTCGGGCGCCAGGCTGCGCGCCGACGAGCCGTCGTCGATATAGGCGAGGCCCCTTTTGCCGAGCTCGGCCATGAACGGTTCCATCGCCGCGGCGTCGGCGGAAAACCGCGCCCCCATATAGTTCATGACCCCGGTATAGTTCGTCGTCCGCGACAGCGCCCAGTGCAGGTTTTTCAGATTCTCGTCGGGGGTCGCCGCAACCGTCAGTGTGTTGCGGCCAGGATTGACGTTCGGGTAATCGAACGGCTCGAGCGGCACCTGCATGACGACCTCGTGGCCGCTCTGCCGCGCGGCCTGCATCCAGCGGCCGATGCTGTTGCCCTGCGGCGCGAAGGCGAGCGTCACTTCCGCCGGCAGCTTGGCGATGGCAGCCTGGGTGCCCGTCTGCGAAACCGCGAGCCCGCCGATGACGATCGCCACGCGCGCGCCACGCGAGCCCGACCATGGCCGCGCATAGACGTCGAACGGCCGCCTTCCGTCGGCGGAGCGCGTCGGCAAGGGTCCGGTTTCACTGGTTTCGATCAGCGCCTTGTCGGGAATATGCGCGATCTTGAGATTCTGGCCGACGGTCGATGGATCGCGAATGACGATTGCCGCCTTGGGCGGGCCATCGCCCTCTTCCGTCTGCACATGAATGATCTGCGGACCGCCGCTCTTCGTCGACAAATCCTTCGTCTCCGCCTTTGGCGTCGCCGCCGGAGCCAAGGCGGGAGGCGACGTCGCGGACTCGGCCGAAGCGGTCACTTTCGGCGTCGAACCGGCGACTTCCTGCGGTTTTCGAAACGGCTTTTCCCTGAGCGCGATCGCGGCGGAGACGCCGACCACCGCCAGCACGACCGCGCTCGCCGCGATCACGCCGACGCTGACCTTGCCGGCGGCGCGCGGCGCCCGGACGCTCTGTCCAAGCGGGCGTTCGATGTCCTTGCCGATATCAGCCAAGCCCTGTCCCCGGTGCGCACGGTTCCGAAGGCGACCGCCTTCGGCAAGACATGCACGAATTCATCAATCCTGGCGCGGCGCCGTATCTGGAGGCCTGGTCCTGGCCTCCGAATCAAACTGCCGGAACCTTTCGGTCCCGGCAGCATCGCATTGCTTCGTTCAACCGGCCAGACCGGTTGCCGGCCTTACTGGTTGAGCACGGCCTTTTCCGGATTGGGCGGGAAGGACGGATCGGTCTTCTGGCCGCGCAGCAGCTGCTCGGCATAGATGAGCTGCAGGTCGTCCTTCGGATCCGGCGGCACATAAGCGGCCGAACCGGAACCGGTCGAGCTCTCGTCGGCGCCCTTGATATGGCCCTTGAGATCGGATTCGCCGCGGGTCAGGTCCCTGCCCTGCAGTTCCGGCGGCAGCGGCTGATCGACCTTGATGTCGGGCGTGATGCCCTTGCCTTGGATCGACTTGCCCGACGGCGTGTAATACAGCGCCGTCGTCAGCCTGAGCGCGCCATTTTCGCCGAGCGGAATGATGGTCTGCACCGAACCCTTGCCGAAGGACTGCGTGCCGACCACCGTGACGCGGCGCAGGTCCTGCAGCGCGCCGGCGACGATTTCCGAAGCGCTGGCCGAGCCGCCATTGACGAGCACGATCATCGGCTTGCCGTTGATGTCGTCGGTCTGCTTGGGCTTGGCGTCGAAGCGGGTGACGTCCTTCGGATCGCGGCCGCGCGTCGAGACGATCTCGCCGCGCTTGAGGAAGGCATCCGACACGCTCACCGCCTGGTCGAGCAGACCGCCCGGGTTGAGGCGCAGGTCGAGCACATAGCCCTTCAGCTTGTCGTCCGGCACCTGCTTCTTGATGGTGTCGATGGCGTTCTCGAGATCGTCATAGGTCTTTTCGGTGAAGGAGGTGATCTTCATGTAGCCGATATCGTTCTCGACCCTGAACTTGACCGCCTTGACCTTGATGATGTCGCGCACGACGGTCAGTTCGATCGGCTTGTCGGCGCCCTGGCGCAGGATGGTCAGCTTGATCGGCGTGTTGACCAGGCCGCGCATCTTGTCGACCGCGTCGTTGAGCGTCAGGCCGCGAACCTCCTCGCCGTCGATCTTGGCGATATAGTCGCCGGCCAGCACGCCAGCCTTGGCGGCCGGCGTGTCGTCGATCGGCGTGATCACCTTGACCAGGTCGTTCTCCATGGTGACCTCGATGCCGAGGCCGCCGAACTCGCCCTTGGTCTGCACGCGCATGTCCTGCGCCTGCTCGGCGTTCATATAGGAGGAATGCGGGTCGAGCGAGGAAAGCATGCCGTTGATGGCGTTCTCGACCAGCGACTTGTCGTCGGGCGGGGTCACATACTGCGCCCGCACCCGCTCGAAGATGTCGCCGAAGATCGCCAGTTGCTTGTAGGTCTCCGATCCCGCAGCGTTCGCCGCCGAGCCGGGAGCGCCATAGACAAGGCTCATGGCGGACGCGCCCATCAGCGCACCGGCAAACAGAAGCGACAGTTTCCGCATCATTTCACGTCCTTCCAGAAAAACGGTCCGCCCACCATGGGGCCGGATCGACGGGTTTTCCATCCTTGCGGAACTCGACATAGAGTTCCGGCGTGGCATTTCCATTCTTCGAAACCGAGGTGCTTGCCACCCGGGCTTCTCCCATCGCGCCGACCGGCTCTCCTGCGAGCACCGACTGGCCAGTCACGACGCTGATTCTGCTCATCCCAGCCAAGACGACATGATAACCGTCGCCGGCATTGAGGATCAAGAGTTGACCATAGGAGCGAAACGGCCCCGCATAAAGCACATTCCCATCCGCCGGCGCGGTGACGATGGCTCCCGATTGTGTCGCAACCATGTCCCCAAGCATCAAGGCGCCGTTACCGTCGTCGGCGCCAAACCGGCGTTTGATGCGGCCTGTGACCGGCAGGGCGATCTGTCCCTGCAGCGCCGAGAAAGGTGCTGCCGCGGTCAATCTGTTGCCCTCGGGAACCTGTAGCGACGCCGTCTGGTCGCCACTCGGCGCCGTGCCATCGGACTCGGCGCTACCCGCCTGACCGGCAGCGGCGGCCTTGGCGGCATCGGCGGCCTTGCGGGTCTTGTCGGCCTGCGCTTCGAGCGACGCGATGAGGTCCTTCAGGCTGCTGGCCTTGGCCGCCAATTGCTCGGAACGCTGCTGTTCGGCCGCCATTTGCGCCTTCGTGTCGGCCTCGAGCTTCTGCTTGGCTTCGAGCAGCATGCCGAGCCGTTTCTTCTCCGCCGCCTGCTCGCCGACCGCCGCCGTCAGCCGCGCCCGTTCGGCTTCGATCGAGGCCGTCACCCGAGTCTGTTCCTTGAGGTCGGTCAGCAGCGCGTCGGTCTGCTGGCGCAGTTCCGGCACCACGGCGCCGAGCAGAATGGCGCTGCGCACCGACGACAGCGCGTCCTCCGGCTTGACCAGGATCGCCGGCGGCGGGTTGAGTCCCATGCGCTGGAGGGCGCCCAGCACTTCGGCCAGCACGTCGCGCCGCGCCATCAGCGAAGCGCGGATCTTCTGCTGCTGGCCCTTCAGCCCTTCCAGCTTGGCGCCAATGTCCTCGATGTCCTGGCCAAGCTTCTGCTCGGTCATCGCCGACTGGATCAGGGCGGCGGTGATCGAGGCGTGGTCCTTCTTGACGGCGGCAATGTCGGCGGCGAGCTGCGCCAGCCTTTCAGACGACAGCGTGATTTCCTTGGAAACCTGCTCGTATTCGGCGCGGCTCTGGTCCGGATCGGGCGCCATGTCGAGGGTGTTTTCGGCCCGCGCCGCATGAAACGACAGGACGATCGCAGCCGCGATACCGCAGCGCGCGCGCCATGAGCCCCCTATCAATGAGCCCCTCGTCGATTTCCAGCCATCAGCCATGCACTGTGGACTCTATCCGCGGCTTCGTTAACGAATCATCAACCATGTTAACGCGCGTCGCCCCAACCGCGCGAATAACGACATGCAAGGAAAACCAACCCACGGTAATCTTGCGCGGCATTGGGGCTAAATTCTGCGCGACCAGGCCGCTTTCACGACCTGTGGTAGGGATGGCCGGACAGGATCGTCGCGACCCTGTAGAGCTGCTCCCCCAGCATGACGCGCACCAGTTGATGCGGCCAGGTGAGCGCCCCGAACGACATCACCAGCTCCGCCTGGTCACGTAGCGATGGATCATGGCCGTCGGCGCCGCCTATGGCGAGCACCAGCGCTTTGCGTCCGCCATCGCGCAACTGGCCGATACGGCCGGCGAAATCCGCTGAGGACAGGCTCTTGCCGCGCTCGTCGAGCAGGATGAGGGCCGTGCCTGGCTGCAACTGAGCCTGCAGCCGCGAGCCTTCGTCGCGCTGGCGCTCGCTGGCGCTCTGCGCGCGGCCCTCGGCGATCTCGGTGATCCCGGCGAATTCAAGGCCCACGCCGGGTCCGCTCTTGGCGAAGCGCTCGAAATAGCGGTCGGCCAACTCCCGCTCGGGGCCGGCTTTCATTCGGCCCACGGCATGAACTGAAATCTTCATCCCGCCTCTATAAGCCGTTCGTGCCTGTCACCCAAAGGTGAAATCCGATTTGGGCGACGACCCGGGCGGCTTAGTGGAGGGTCTCTTCCTCGAGATCCGGCGCCTGCCACATCTTTTCGAGATTGTAGAATTCGCGGACTTCGGGGCGGAAGACGTGGACGATGATATCGCCAGAATCGATCAGGACCCAGTCGGCGCCGGACAATCCCTCGACGCGCGCTGTGCCGAGGCCGGCATCCTTGAGCGCCTTGAGGAGATGATCGGCGACAGCCGCGACATGACGGTGCGATCGGCCCGACGCGACGACCATGTAGTCGCCGAGGCTCGATTTCCCCTGAATGTCGATTGAGACAATATTTTCGGCCTTGGAGTCTTCCAGACTGACAAGGACTGTCTTGATGGCGCGGGACACGGCGTCGTCTACGCTGATCCTGGCCGGCGAAGGCACGATATCGGCCCTCTTCCGCAGTGCTGTTCTCAGTGTATTTCCTTTCGCAGCAAGAACAACCAAATCACCCCTAAAAGCGGGTGACACCTCTTAGATAGGCAGAGTTCCGTTGCAGTTTCAAGACGGAGCCCCTACTCACGCGAACTCGCCGACTGGGATATTGTTCCACGCGACACGCAAAAACATCGGAACCCAGGCGTGCTGGAGGGGTTGTCGGCTGACCGACCAACCGGAATCCCGCCATGCCGATCGACCCGCAAAACACCCTTCTCACCGTCCAGGCCGGCCTCGCGCAGCTCAGTACGCTGATCGTCTCCTATTCCTTCTCCGCCATCGGTGCCGTCATCCTCCTGGTGGTCGGCTATATCGTCGCCAACCTTGCCGAGCGCTCGATCTCGGCTGGCCTCGGCCACATCCACGGCTTCGACGCGACGCTGCGGCATTTCTTTTCCAAGATCGTTCGCTATGCGATCCTGATCCTTGTCGTCATCATGGTGCTCGGTCAGTTCGGCGTGCAGACCGCATCGATCATCGCCGCGATCGGCGCCATTGGCCTCGCCATCGGTCTGGCGCTGCAAGGCACATTGCAGAACATCGCGGCCGGCATCATGCTTCTGGCGCTGCGGCCGTTCCGCATCGGTGAATCCGTCGAGGTCGGCTCCATATCAGGTTCGATCGAGGAAATCGGCCTCTTCGCCACCAAGCTTAGGACCGCCGACGGCGTTTACATACTGGCGCCCAATTCGACGCTGTGGAACCAGCCGGTGCGCAATTTCACCCGCAACGGCGTGCGCCGCACCGACATCACGCTGAGCATCGGCTCCTGGAACGACATAGACGGGGCGCAGAAGACATTGCTTGCCATTGCCGGCGCCGAGAAGCGCATTCGCCGCGAACCGGCGCCGATCGCCTTCGTGGCCGGGCTCGGCGACACCACCGTTTCGCTCACCTTGCGCTACTGGACGGCGGCGGCGGACTATTTCGCCACCCAGATCGACATGACGAAACGCGCCAAGCAGGCCTTCGACAGCGAAGGGATTTCGATCCCGCTGCCGCCTCCGCAAGCGGCGCCGCCCGAGGCGCGCAAGCAATAATCAGTCGCCCCTGCGGCGGACCTCTTCCTCCGGCGCGAAAGCGAGTTCCACCGGCAAGGGTGCTTGCGCCGACATCGGCGCGAAACTGCCCGTGGCGGCCGCCGGAACGGGTCGCACCGCGATCACCCGCCACAGCACGAACAGGCAGAACGCCGAGGCGATGACGATGCCGACATAGATGAAGGTCGCGGTGCCGAAAACCGCCGATAGCGCCGTGACGATGCCCGGCACCACGAAGCCGGCCAGCGACCAGGCAAACAGCATCGAGCTCGACAGAGCGAGCAGTTCGTCCTTCCTGGCGCGGTCGGCGGCATGCGCGCTGGACAGCGCATAGATCGATTCCGCCGCCCCGTCCCAGATCAGGTAGATCACCACCAGCGCCATCAGCGCGCCGCCGTCGAAGGTGATGGCGAGCACGCTGGCGACGACCGCCAATGCCGCCGCACCCGCAAGCACGTAACGCCGGTCGGTGCGGTCGGAGAGCCAGCCGAGCGGTATCTGCAGGATCAGCGTGCCGACCGGCATGGCCGACAGCAGCAGCGCGACATCGCCCTGGCTGTAGCCCTTGGCCGTGGCGTGGATGGGCGCGAAGCCGGAAATGATCATCGACAGGCCGCCGACCGCGAGCATGCCGGCGACGCCGACCGGCGAAATCCGCCAGGCCTGGCGCAGCGCCACCGAAGCCGCCTGCGGCGCCGGCGGCTGTGCAAGGCGCGTCATACCGACGGGCAGGATCGACAGGGCGGTAAAGGTGATGCCGATCAGCGACGCGGCGGCCGTGTGGATGTCGATGACGGCCAGCGTCGCATAGCCCACACCCAGGCCCGCGATGTAGGCGACATAGAACACCGCCATCACCCGGCCGCGTATGGCGTTCGGCAGCGCGTCGTTGAGCCAGCTCTGCGCGACGATGAACAGGCCGCATATGGCAAAGCCGTAAAGCGCGCGCGCCGCGATCCACAGCAGCGGGTGCGGCCCGGCGCCGATGGCGGCATTGGACAGCGCGATCAGCGCCGACAGCACCATGAAGGCGCGGGCATGGCCGACCCTGCGCACCAGCGGCCCGGTCAGGATGCAGCCGGCAAGGCCGCCGGCCGACAGCCCGGTGACGATCAGCCCTGCCCAGGTCGGATCGAAGCCCTCGACGCCGAGCCGGACGGGGATGTAGGCGAACATCAACCCGTTGCCGATGGCGATCAGCGCCATGGATACGATGACGCTGGCAATGGCGATCAGCGGCGCGGGAGCACTGCCCTGTTCCGGATCGATTGCGGGTTGGGTCTTGGTTTGAATTGCCATGTCCGCGAGCATCGCTGATTGGCGGGGCGAACACCGCTGTAAAAACGACATGTCGCGCGCCCGAAATACTGGCTCCTCCTGCCGCGAAGAGCCCTTATTCCCTCGCCATCTTGCGGATCGCGCTCGACGACAGGGACGAACGTGGACCGTGAATGAAGGTCCAGGCCGGCGCCTTCATACGGGCGAGAAGCGGCGCGTCGCCCTCGTCGATGCGGGCATAGTCGAAGG
This sequence comes from Mesorhizobium sp. ES1-6, assembly GCF_020164775.1. Taxonomy (NCBI): domain Bacteria; kingdom Pseudomonadati; phylum Pseudomonadota; class Alphaproteobacteria; order Hyphomicrobiales; family Phyllobacteriaceae; genus Mesorhizobium; species Mesorhizobium sp. ES1-6. The sequence continues at coordinate 416,944 of NZ_JAIUGU010000003.1, read as the reverse complement.
TCTTGGCGACGACCGACGACAGGAAGGACAGCGTGGCGCCCGGACGATCGATGACCGCGATCGGAAAGGTCAGCACGATCTCGCGCCAGCGCTGCCAGCGATGGAAGTCCCGCAAACTATCCGCGCCCATGATCCAGACGAACTCGACGCCGGGATTGCGCGCCTTGACCAGCGCCAGCGTGTCGGCGGTGTAGCGCACATGATGCGCCGCCTCGAAGGCGGTGACCTTGATCTTCGGGTTCTTGGCGATCTTCTCGGAAAGCATGATGCGCTCGGCGAGCGGCGCCAGCTCGCGCGTGCTCTTCAGGGGATTGCCCGGCGTCACCATCCACCACAGCTGGTCGAGCGCCAGGCGCCTGAGCGCGATCTCGGCGACCAGCGCGTGACCGGCATGCGGTGGGTTGAACGAACCGCCGAACAGGCCGACCGCCAGCCCCTTCTCGGCATGCGGCATCTTCAGATAGCTGGAGGGCACCGCCGGTTCGGAAGAAGCCAGCATCGCTTCAGGCTCTGGCGACGAAAAGCGTCAAGGCCTCACCTGTCCCGACCCGCGCACACGGTATTTGAACGAGGTCAGTTGCTCGACGCCGACCGGCCCGCGTGCATGCATCTTGCCGGTGGCGATGCCGATCTCGGCGCCCATGCCGAACTCGCCGCCATCGGCGAACTGCGTCGAGGCATTGTGCAGCAGGATCGCCGAATCGATCTCGTTGAAGAAGCGCTCCACCGCCGCCGCATCCTCGGCGATGATCGCCTCGGTGTGATGCGAGGAGAAGGTTTCGATGTGCTCGATCGCGCCACTGATGCCGTCGACCAGCTTCACCGCGAGGATGGCGTCGAGATATTCCGTCACCCAGTCGGCATCATCAGCCGGTTTGGCGTCGAAGAACAGCTTCAGTACCTCGGCATCGGCATGGATTTCACAGCCGGCGGCGCGCAAGGCATCGAGGATCGGCACCAGATGGCTTGATGCCACGGCGCGGTCGACCAGCAGCGTTTCGGCCGCGCCGCAGACGCCGGTGCGCCGCATCTTGGCGTTGACAGCGATCCTGACCGCCATGTCGAGGTCGGCGGATCGGTCGATGTAGAGGTGGCAGATGCCTTCGAGGTGGGCGAAGACCGGCACGTGCGCCTCGCTCTGCACCCGCCCGACGAGGCTTTTGCCGCCACGCGGAATGATCACGTCGAGATTGCCGCCCAGCCCTTTGAGCATTTCGCCGACCGCGGCGCGGTCGGTGGTCGGCACCAGCTGGATGGCATCCTCGGGCAGACCGGCCGCCTTCAGCCCCTCGACCAGGCATGCATGGATGGCGGCGGACGAATTGAGCGAATCCGAGCCGCCGCGCAGGATCACCGGATTGCCGGCCTTGAGGCAGAGCGCGCCGGCATCCGCCGTCACATTGGGGCGACTCTCATAGATGACGCCGACAACGCCGAGCGGCGTACGCACGCGCTCGATCTGCAGGCCGTTCGGCCGCTGCCACGCGGCGATCACGTCGCCGACCGGATCCTTGAGTTCGGCGATCTCGCGAATGCCGTCCGCCATGGCACGAATGCGCGCCGGATCGAGCTTCAGCCGGTCCATGAAGGAGCCGGACAAGCCGGATTCGTGGCCATTCGAGACATCGATGGCGTTGGCGTCGAGAATCTCCTGCTCACGTGAAATGATCGCGTCGGCCATGGCAACGAGCGCGGCATTCTTGGCGGCGGTGGTGGCGATGGCCAGCGGTCGAGCGGCAGCGCGGGCCTTGCGACCTGCCCGTGCCATCAAACTGACTACATCTTCGCCTTGGTGTTTGTTCAACATCTGACCGCTCCGGTGAAGCTTGGTGGATTTACACGCGGCTGGCCCTCGCGGCAATGGCTGCGAATTTGGGAGGCAGCATGAAGAGCGCCGTAGTCCTCTTTACATTGGCCACTATGCTGGCGCCCACCGGCCTCCGCGCCGCCGATTACTGTGATGACAAGATCGAACCCGGCGAGAGCCCGGACGGCAAGGCTATGGTTATGTACAGCTTGATGGTGCAACTGGCTTTTGCTGAACGCTATTGCGGCGCGCCGGCGACACCGCCCTCTCGGATCGCGGTGGTTGTCGAGGAGTTTCATGGATGCGGGCCGCGCGCGCGGCTTGAGGCGGAAATAGAAAAGAGGACGAAGGACGGTACAACTGCGAAAATAACGACAACCGACGAGCTTATTCGCGATGTCGTCGCCGGCGACGACAACATTTCTCAAATCGAGGTCGACCGACGAGCCAAGGCGGGTATCGAAGCCGAGATGGGAGGCTGCAGCGAGTTGCTGAAAACTCAACGCGACGTTGAGGAAAGGTACCGCAATCCGCCCAAATGGCCGCCCAGCCCTGACAAGTAACGCGTCTGGAGCCTTGCCTCAGCCGGCCGCGCCGCTCACCACAAGATCGTCGCGGTGGATCATCGCCGAACGCGCCTCGTAACCGAGCACCGTTTCGATCTCGGCCGTCTTCAGGCCTGCGATCCTGACCGCATCGGCGGCATCATAGGCAACCAGCCCGCGCGCGATCTCGCGGCCCTCGGGCGACAGGATCGCCACCGTGTCGCCGCGCGAGAAATTGCCGCTGACCAGTTTGACGCCGGCCGGCAGCAGCGATTTGCCCGACAAGAGCGCGCCGATGGCGCCGACATCGACGGTCAGCCGCCCGGCCGGTTCGAGCTGGCCGGCGATCCAGGTCTTGTAGCCCTTGACCGGATTGGCGCTGGGCTTGAAGAACGTCGCGCGCTCGCCGCGCTCGATCGCCATCAGCGGCGACAGCCTAGTGCCCGACGTGATGATCATAGCGGTGCCCGCTGCATTGGCGATCTTGCCGGCATCGAGTTTTGTCCGCATCCCGCCGCGCGACAGCTCGGAAGCAGCCGCACCCGCCATCGCCTCGATGTCAGGCGTGATGCGGTCGACCACCGGAATGAATTTCGCCTGCGGATCGCGCGCCGGCGGCGCGGTGTAGAGCCCGTCAATGTCGGACAGCAGCACCAGGAGGTCGGCGCCCATCATCGTCGCCACCCGCGCGGCCAGCCGGTCGTTGTCGCCATAGCGGATTTCGGAGGTCGCTACCGTGTCGTTCTCGTTGATGACCGGCACCGCCTTCATCTTGAGCAGCGTCGAGATCGTCGCGCGCGCGTTAAGGTAGCGGCGGCGCTCCTCGGTGTCGCCGAGCGTCAAAAGGATCTGGCCCGACTTCAGGGCACCGTTGCCGAGTGCGTCCGACCAGGCGCCGGCCAGCGCAATCTGGCCGACGGCGGCCGCTGCCTGGCTTTCCTCGAGCTTCAACGCCCTCTTGCCGAGGCCCAGAATGGTACGGCCAAGCGCGATGGCGCCCGACGACACGACGAGGATCTCGGCACCGCCATTGGCAAGCACGGCGATATCGTCGGCGAGCGAGGCGAGCCAGTCGCGCTTCAGGCCGCTCGTGCGGTCGACGAGCAGCGCCGAGCCGATCTTGACGGTGATGCGCCGGTATTTCCTGAGCGACTGCATGGCTACTTTTCCCAGCGCGTCTCGACCGGGGCGGCAATTTGCGCGCGGGCTTCGGCGATCACCGCCATCAGCGCGCGCTGCACCGCCTCGACGCCCTCGCCGGTGACGGCCGACAGCAGCATCGGCGCACGCCCCGCGGCGCGTTTGAGCGAAGCGACCTTTTTCTTGCGTGCGTCGGCGTCGAGCGTATCGACCTGGGAAAGCGCCAGGATCTCGGCCTTGTCGGTCAGGCCGTGGCCATAGGCTTCGAGTTCGCCGCGCACGGTCTTGTAGGCCTTGCCGGGATTTTCCTCCTGCGCCGAAACCAGATGCAGCAGCACACGCGTGCGCTCGACATGGCCAAGGAAGCGGTCGCCGATGCCGACGCCTTCATGCGCGCCTTCGATAAGGCCGGGAATGTCGGCGATGACGAACTCGCGCGCATCGATGCGCGCGACTCCCAAGCCTGGATGCAGCGTGGTGAAGGGATAGTCGGCGATCTTCGGCTTTGCGGCGGTGACGGCGGCGAGAAAGGTCGATTTGCCGGCATTGGGCAGCCCGACCAGCCCGGCATCGGCGATCAGCTTCAGCCTGAGCCAGATGTTGAGCTCCTCGCCGGGTTGACCCGGATTGGCGCGGCGCGGCGCCTGGTTGGTCGAGGTCTTGAAATGCTGGTTGCCGAAGCCGCCATTGCCGCCCTTGGCCAGCAGAAACCGCTGGCCGACCACGGTCATGTCGCAGATCATCGTTTCATTGTCTTCCTCGAACACCTGCGTTCCGGCCGGCACTTTCAGCGTGACGTCGGCGCCCTTGGCGCCGGTCATGTTGCGGCCCATGCCATGGACGCCGGTCTTGGCCTTGAAATGCTGCTGGTAGCGATAGTCGATCAGCGTGTTCAGCCCGTTGACCGCTTCCAGCCAGACATCGCCGCCACGGCCGCCATCGCCGCCATCCGGCCCGCCGAACTCGATGAATTTTTCGCGCCGGAACGACACCGAACCGGCGCCGCCGTCGCCGGAGCGGACATAGACCTTGGCTTGATCGAGAAATTTCATTGGATCGCAGTTTCTTTTATTGGCCTTGCGGCATTGCTCTAAACCTTGGGCCTTGCTCTAAACCAAGGCGCGGCCAAGGGCGAGGCCGTTTTATGACGATGGCCGCGTGGGTTGATCGGAAAGACTGCTGCATGAAGCTTGTAACCTACAACATTCAATACGGCATCGGCCTCGATGGACGCTACGATGTCGGGCGTATTGCCGACGCCGTGCGCGGCGCCGATGTGATCGCCCTGCAGGAGGTCACCCGCAACAATCCCAGGAATGGCAGCCGCGACATGGTCGCCGAGATCGGCGAGGCGCTGCCCGATTATTTCGCCGTCTATGGCAGCAATTTCGAGGCCAATATCGGCTCGCGCATCGAGGACGGTCGCGCCATCACCACGACCTTCCAGCTCGGCAACATGGTCTTGTCGAAGACGCCCATTCATCTGTCGCGCAACCTGCTTCTGCCGCGCAGCCGCAGCTTCGAGATGATGAACTTCCAGCGCGGCGCGCTGGAAGCGCTTATCGAGACGCCGCTTGGTTTCATCCGCTTCTATTCCATCCATCTCGATCACCGCAGCCCGGTTGAGCGCGCCAGCCAGATCCAGTTCCTGCGCCAGCGCCTGTTGAATTACGCGCTCGAAGGCGGTGCGCTCTCCGGCGTCGCCGAGATCGGCCTGCCGGAACTGCCGCATCCGGAAGCCTTTGTCGGCATGGGCGATTTCAACATGCTGGCCGGCTCGCCCGAATATGTCGAACTTGCCGGCCGGCCGGACCATGAATTCGGCATGCCGCTGACCGCCGACTTCGCCGTCGACGCCGCCGTGCGCCTCAATGTCGCCGGCGACGATCTCGTCAGCTTGGTCGACCCCAAGGACCCCACCAACGCCAGCCGCCACAAGCGCATCGACTACGTCTTCACCAGCGCCTCGCTTGCCCGCTCGCTGAAGCGCCTGTGGGTCGACCGGAAGGCAACCGGTTCGGACCACCTGCCCGTGTGGGTCGAACTGGGCTGACCATAGATCCAGCCCGAATCTGATTACCGTTTCACGCCCAGCGCCTAGGTGGGCCGAGATTCAGGTCAGGCCGAGCCGAGAATGGTGGCTTCCGAGAACCGGAGCGGAGCGGACATCAAGTCCGTGAGCACCGGAAGCGCAGGAAGCCGCCATTCGCAGGCCGGCATCACCTGAATATCGACGCACCTAGAAGTGGACCCAGTTCCGCAGGCTGGTCCAGGTCTTCCTGTCGAGCCGGTAGCGCTCGACCGGCACCTGGCCTGCGACGATGGAGTTCAGCATGCCCTGGCCGGCATACTGGAAGCCGCACTTGTGGATCACCCGGCGCGAGGCCGGATTGATGACCCGGGTCGAGGCATGCAGCACCTGGATCGACGTCTTCTGGAAGGCGAGGTCGACCAGCGCATGGGCGGCTTCGGTCGCATAGCCGCGCTTCCAGTGGGGTTCGCCGATCCAGTAGCCGAGTTCCAGCCCGCGATCGGTGGTGTTCAAGCCCGCGCAGCCGACAAAGGTGTCGGTGCCGGCCAGCGTCAGCGCGTAGGCGATGCCGGCGCGGCGCGACTTGGTCATGGCCAGGAAGGCACGCCCCTCGGCCTCGCCATAGGGGTGCGGCATGCGCGCCAGCATTTCGGCGACGTGGCGGTTGTCGGCAAGCTCGACCAGTTGCGTGATATCCCGCTCATCGGGAGCGCGCATCACCAGCCGCTCGGTGACCAGCACCGGGCAGTCTATCGCGTAACTTTCGTCGTCACTGTCTTCCGCTTCGGCAACCATTTCAAAGTCCTCCAGGCACAAGAAAAAGGGGAGATGGAAACCCATCTCCCCTGATCCTTTTCCTGGCTTTGCCAAACCTTATGGCTTCCAGACACCGGTTCCCGAGATGGGCGCCGGTGTTCTAGTGCGGAACCGGCTACTCCGCGGCTTTGGCAATCGGGTTGACCGATACGTAGGTTCGGCCGTTGGCTTTTTTGTTGAACGTCACGGCGCCGGATTCGAGCGCGAAAAGGGTATGGTCCGTGCCCATGCCGACATTGACGCCGGGATGCCAGGTCGTGCCGCGTTGACGAATGATGATGTTGCCCGGGATGACGGCTTCGCCGCCGAACTTCTTCACGCCCAGACGCTTGGAATGCGAGTCGCGACCGTTGCGCGACGAGCCGCCAGCTTTCTTGTGTGCCATCTAACTAACTCCGTTGCGCCGCAAGGCGCCTAAAAGGCCTTATGAACGCGTTCGCGTTCCGTTTCAAGTCCGATCCGGCTGATGTCCCGCCGGAAAAATTACTTCTTCGCCAGTTCCTTGGCCTGTTCGCGCCAGTCCTTGATCTGGTCGGCGCTGAACGGCATGTGCTCGTCGATCTTGACGACATCCTTGTCGCTGAGCTTGGCGAGCTGCGCGAAGGTGATGATGCCCTGCTCGGCGAGATCCTTGGCGGCGGCCGGGCCGATGCCCTTGATCACGGTCAAATCGTCCGGCTCGCCCTTCGGCGCCTTGAACAGCGGCGCGGCGACGGCCTCGGCCTTCGCTTCTTCCTTGGGGGCGTCCTTCTTGGCCTTGGCTTCCTTCGGCGCCGCGTCGGCGGCGACCTCTGCCTTGGCTTCCGCCTTCACGGCGGCCTTCTTGGCGGGCTTGGCGCCACCCAGCAGGATCTCGGAGATCCGCACGGTGGTCAGCAACTGGCGATGGCCGATCTTGCGGCGCGAATTCTGGCGGCGGCGCTTCTTGAAAGCGATGACCGTGCGGTTCTTGCCCTGCTCGACGACTTCAGCGGTGACCAGAGCACCATCGACGAACGGCGCGCCGAACGTGACATTCTCGCCCTCGCCATGCGCGAGCACGTGGCCGATTTCGACGATATCGCCGACATTGGCTTCGACTTTTTCGATCTTCAGGAGATCGTTGGCGGCAACGCGATACTGCTTACCGCCCGTTTTAATGACTGCGAACATTTTTTGCCTTTCGCTGTTCGGTCGGCCTTGATGAACCGCCTCTGGCGGTTCGGCCGTCTTTTTGTCAGTCTGCGGGTTCAAAAAACAAGCGGCGCGGAAGAACCCTCCACGCCGATTGCGCGCTGTCCCTAACCGAAGGTTGAGTGGGAGTCAAGGCAAACGGGCCGATTCCTTGCCTTGGTGGACCAGTCGTCGTTGCCTGCCGGGGATGGGTGACCTCGATCCAGGCAAGGCCCGGGACAGCAAGCTGAATTTCCGGCGGATTTGGCCTTGTAACCTGCCCCATCAGCCGTTATCTAGTGCGCCGCGCCGGCAACGGCGGACCATGACCGCGGAGAGGTGGCAGAGTGGTCGAATGCACCGCACTCGAAATGCGGCATGGGTGCAAGCCCATCGGGGGTTCGAATCCCTCCCTCTCCGCCACCCGGAACCGCAATCGGGTGTAGACCAATACGCGGCAGCTTGAGCGATATTTCGAAATCGGATCAGGCAAGGCCTTCGCGAACAAGCGTTTTTGGCCAACGGAGCCGAACTAACGGCGATCTTGCCACTTATACTGCTTCACGTACTCGACCAGCGCGCGCAGCTTTGGCGCGGCGTTCCGTCGGCTTGGATAATAGAGATAGAATCCGGCGAAGCGTGGGCTGTAGTCCTCCAGAAGCACGACCAGCTCCCCGCGCTCGACGAAGGGACGAAAACTCTCTTCCATGCCGAAGGTGATGCCGGCGCCGGCGACCGCCAGCTTGATCATCAGCGCCATGTCGTTGGTGGTGATTTCCGGCGCGACCGTGACGCGAAATTCCTTGCCATCCTCGGCGAATTCCCAGCAGTAGGGAGCCGCCCTGGGTGAAGGTCGCCAGCCGATGCAGCGATGTCCGGCAAGGCCGGCGGGATGCAAGGGAATGCCGGAACGGTCCCTATAGGCAGGGGAACAGACCGTCAGTTGCCGCTCGTCACCCGCGACAGGCACCGCGATCATGTCCTGTTCGATGACCTCTCCCAGCCGGACGCCGGCATCATAGCCCTCGGCGACGATGTCGAACTCCTCGTCGGTCACCGTGATGTCGAGCTGGATTTCCGGATTGGCCTGGGCGAAGCCGGCGAGAAACGGCCCGGACAGGAACCGTTCGGCGATCGAGGACACCGCCAGCCGCAACAGCCCGCGCGGCCGGTCGCGCCACTGCTCGGTCTGGCTGAGCGCCGAGCGCAAGCCGGCAATGGCCGGCGCCACGTCCTCATACAACTGCTCGCCGGCCTCGGTCAGGCTGACGCTGCGCGTCGTTCGCCGCACCAGTGCGATGCCGAGGCTCTCCTCCAGCCGCCGGATCGTCTGGCTGACGGCGGACCGGCTAACGCCCAGCCGTTCGCCCGCCGCGCGGAAGCTCCGCTCCTCGGCGACGAGCGCGAACACCGAAAGCATGTTGAGGTCGTGCGAATTGGTTAGCTGAACTTTCCATATTAGCAAGAATTAGACGCCTTATCGCGACAATGGCCGGAACATACATTCCTGACAATCTTGATCACATGGAAGACGAAAGGATTAGCGATGTCCCTCGACAAGGTCGTTCTCATCACCGGAGCCTCCAGCGGCATCGGCGCCGGCATTGCCCGCGAACTTGGCGCCGCCGGCGCCAGATTGATGCTGGGTGCACGCCGCACCGACAGGCTGGAAATTCTGGCGCGCGAGATCCGGGAGAAAGGCGGCGAGGCGATGGCGCACAGGCTCGACGTGACCGACCGGGCCGATGTCGCCGCCTTCGCGGAAGCCGCGCGCCAGGCCTGGGGTCGGGTCGACGTGATCGTCAACAATGCCGGCATCATGCCGCTGTCGCTGATGGCATCGATGAAGGTCGACGAATGGGACCGCATGGTCGAGGTCAACATCAAGGGGGTCCTGCATGGCATCGCCGCCGTGCTACCGCAAATGACGGCGCGGGGAACGGGTCACATCATCAACATCGCCTCGATCGGCGCCCTCTCCGTCTCGCCGACGGCCGCCGTCTATTGCGCCACCAAACATGCGGTGCGGGCGATCTCCGACGGCCTCCGGCAGGAGCGGGACGATATTCGGGTCACTTGCATTCATCCCGGCGTGGTCGAAAGCGAGCTGGCCAGCACGATTACCGATCCCGCCGCCATCGATGCAATGAGGACATATCGCGCCATAGCACTTCAGCCGGATGCCATCGGCCGGGCGGTACGCTTCGCCATCGAGCAGCCCGACGACGTCGATGTCAACGAGATCGTCGTGCGTCCGACACGGGCGGCGCACTGATGCGCGGGCTGGCCGTGGCCGCATCGCTCGTTGCGATATCAGCCGGATTTGCCATTGCAAAGGACATGACAATGAATAGCCAGACTCACGAATACACCGGCCTCTGGGTGACCGGAGACGGCCACATACGCCACCAGCTCCTGCCGAACGGCCGTTATGTCGAGGCCAGGGGAACGCGCGAAAAGGCCTATCAGGGGCGCTACCTCGTCACGGGCAATCACATCGACTATTGGGACGACACCGGCTTCACCGCCGATGGAGAGTTCATCGAAGACGTGCTGCATCATGCCGGAATGGTTCTGCGCCGGCGAAAATGAGCAATGGCGACCGGCCGAGCATGCCTATCCGAGAGGAGGTGCATACGCTCGAAAATTTTAGGGACCGAAGTCCGTGGCGCAAGTGGCAAAGGTCCGACGTTTTCACTTACGTTCCGTGCTTGTCCTTAAGGCGTTCTTTAGATTAGCAAAACATGATGTATGGCTTATTGTCGGTGGCGGGGTCATAGCCGAGAATGGCAGCGGCATCGCCTGAAATCATTGCCCGGCATGTCGCGGGGAAGCACGATTATGTTCATTGACTACTACGAAGTGCTGGAAGTCAGCCCGAACGCCAATTCCGAAACGATAGAACGGATATTTCGTCATCTTGCCATGCGCTACCACCCCGACAATCGGGACAGTGGCGACGAGTCACGCTTCAGCGAAGTCGTGGAGGCCCATAATACGCTCAAGGACCCGGTCAAACGCGCGCAATACGATATCCAGTATAAAGACCATTCGGCGCTTCGCCTCGAACTGACCGGGGAAGCCAGTGATACCAAAGGCTTTGCGCGGGACGCCGGTGTCCAGGCCAAACTGCTCTCGCTTCTCTACGTAAAACGCCGACAAGACGTCAACAACGCGGGCATTGGCGATGTGGAGCTCGAACGATTGTCGGGCTGCCCGCGTGAACACCTGGAGTTTCATCTCTGGTATCTAAAGGCAAAGGGCTGGATAGGAAGAATCGAAAACGGGACGCTCGCCATCACCGTCGAGGGGATCGATCGCGCCAACTCGGAACATCGGCGTGAAGGCACGACCAGACTGCTGGAATGAGGCTCGCCGGTGGTTTGGTCGACCGCTCCTCAGATTTACAAAGGCCGCCCATTGGCCCGGCGTCATCGCCGAAGGGCGATGACATGCGCGCGGCGGAATCCGACCCGCTTTTCGCGGCTCGGAAATTTGACGGCGATGCCGAGGAACCAAAGCATGGTCGCTCAAGTTCGATATCCGTTTCCACGGAGATCGAGTTCAGCATGCAAGGTCGAGGGCCAATCAAAGCAGCACTTCGAGCACAGGCCGATGAGGTCCGCATCCACATTGGCGTCCTCCAGCAGGAGCTGACCACCAACCGCAAAAGCATAGTTGGCACATTGCGGCTGGGGTACGAGATAAAGTCGAGGAAAGTTCTGCTGGGGCGTCTGGAAAGGGTATTGGCGCAGTACGCGCCGGGCTGCCTGCGTGACGAGGCCGCAGCGCTGGGGCGCTCCGAGAAAGGCCCCCGATCGCAAGGCTCTCAGTGCAGCTTCTGACTTCAGCCATTCGACGCCCAACCCAGACGGTGGTCAGGGCCTGACGGCGCTCCCCGCAGTCAACTGTGCTGCACGGGCGACCTTCGCCGACAAGCCGCTGTTGCGCGGGCAGCCTTCGCCGACAGGCCGCGCGGGAACCTGCGTTACGGTCGAAAGTTCCTGCTCATGGCAAATCACCCCATTACCGGCGCGCTCACCTCGATCGGCACGTGGACGTCCCGTCCAGCAGCATTCCTGGTGCTGCTGGCCTATGCGATCTTCTGGATAATTTTCGATCGGCAAAGCTTGAACTGGCATGGTGCGGCCACACTCCTCACCTGGGCCATGACGCTGTTCATTCAGCGCGCGGAGCATCGCGATACCCAGGCCATTCATGCCAAGTTGGACGAAATGTTGAGATCGAACAGTTCGGCTTCGACCATCACCCGTATCGATGATGAAGAGCCCGAGGACATCGAAGAACAACGCAACCGCAAGCAGCAGGGCGACTGAGATGCGCGCTGCCGGTTTCGTGGCGTTGCTGACAGGCGCGAAGCAGATCGGGCGGCGTCGAAAATTCAGCCCGCTGCTCAGGGGACTGAGCTATCTGGCCGTTGCGGTCGTCGCGGGGCTGGCGACGTTGGCAGCCATAAACCTGACCCCTGAACCGCGGGTTTTGCGGACGATCGTCCCGCATCGTTTCGATGCATCGGACCCCCAGTTCGCCAGGTCGATGAGCAGCTACTCGCTGGGACAGATGTCCGACGCGAACGCGGTGCAAACCCTCGTGAACGGCGACGAGATTTTTCCTTCGATGCTCCAGGCGATCGGCGCGGCCCGGTCCTCGATCGATTTTGAGACTTATATCTATTGGTCCGGGGCAGTCGGATATGAGTTCGCACAAGCCTTGGCGGGCAAGGCACGTCAAGGGGTCGAGGTCCGGGTGCTCGTCGACTGGGTCGGCAGCCTGCCTTTCGATGAAGACCTGATCCACATCATGACAAGCGCCGGCGTGAGATTCCAGCGCTACCGGCCCATCCATTGGTATACGTTGGACCGTGTGAACAACCGGACCCATCGCAAGCTGCTCGTTGTTGACGGACGGGTGGCTTTCACGGGTGGCGTGGGCATCGCGGACAATTGGCGTGGAAACGCTCGCAACCCGGATGAATGGCGCGATACGCACTACCGGATCGAAGGGCCCGCCGTGCCTGCTTTCCAGGCAGCGTTTGCCGAAAACTGGCTGGAAACGACCGGTGAGACGTTGCAAGGCCGGAAGTTCTATCCTCCGCCCGAATCCGCGGGAGCGCTCGGCGCCCAACTGATACTTTCTTCCCAGCCAAATGGCTCGGAAACCATGGAACTGATGATGCTGGCCGCGATAGCCGCCGCCAAGGATCACCTGCGAATCGGAATGGCGTATTTCGTGCCCGACGACATCGCGCTCCAGCAGATCCTGGATGCCAGGAAGCGAGGCGTGTCCGTTGATGTGATCGTTCCCAATGCGCTGACTGACGTGCCTCTGGTTCGAAAAGGCTCGCGCTATTTCTGGGGCGACTTGCTTAGGGCGGGTGTGCGCATCTACGAGTTTCAGCCCACGATGTATCATCCCAAGCTGCTGATCGTCGACGACGTCTGGGCGAGCTTTGGTTCCACCAATCTGGACGAACGCTCCTTGCGGTTGAACGACGAAGCCAGTCTGAACGTCTACGGCAGGGATTTCGCAAACACGCAGATCGATTTGTTCAACCAGGATCTTGGGCGGTCGCGGCAGATCACTCTGGCCGAATGGGAAGCGCGTCCCCTGCGGGAAAAGATTTCTGACTGGCTGGCCAGCAGGCTGCGCTCCCAGCTTTGAGGCCTCGGCTCTCATCGCTCGTTCGGAGCAGTCAGATCAACACTATGGCTTGAGCCCGGGCTCGCATCGGGTCTTCAAGCAGCCTCATGCGCCGTGATCGCGGCGAGAAAAACCGCACCGAATTCCTTGAGCTTCGCCGCACCCACGCCATTCACTTCGGCGAAGGCATCGAGGTCTAGCGGGCGGCGGTCGGCCATGTCGATCAGCGTGCGGTCGGAAAACACCACATAGGCCGGCACCTGGCGCTCCTTGGCCAGCCGCAGCCGCAGCGTCTTGAGCGCCGCCAGCAGCGAGGCATCCACACCCTCGGCGCCGGCGGCGGAGCCTTCCCCGGAACGCTTCCTGCCGCGCGCCAGAGGGTCGCGGTTCTCGACGCGATACCGGAATTCACCCTCGCCACGGCCGAGCGCGCGGCCGCTCTCCGAGATGGCGAGGCCGCCATGGCCCTCGGGATCCGGAATCAGGAACCCGCCGGCGACCAGTTGCCGGATCAGTGACAGCCACACGGTCTTCCGGTGCGCGGCACCGGTGCCAAAACTGCTCAGCGTCTGATGGCCCCGCGCCAGCACCTTCTCGGTCTCGTGGCCAAGCAGGATATCGATGACATGGGCGGCGCCAAAGCGTTCGCCGCTCTGCGCGACCGCCGCGAGGATTTTCCGCGCCTCGGCACTGCCATCGGCGCGCGGCGCCTGATCGAGGCAATTGTCGCAATTGCCGCAAGGTTCGGCCTCTTCGCCGAAATAGCCGAGCAGCACCTGGCGCCGGCATTGCGCCGTCTCGCAATAGCCGATCAGCGTGTCGAGCCGGCGATGCGACCGTCTCTTGTGCTCGGGCGCGGCGTCCTCGTCGTCGATGAACAGCCGCCGCATGCGGATGTCGCCAAGGCCGTAAAGCATATGCGCCTCGGCCTCGCGCCCGTCGCGGCCGGCACGACCGATTTCCTGATAATAGGCTTCCAGACTGCCCGGCATGTCAGTGTGGAAGACATAGGCGACGTCGGGCTTGTCGATGCCCATGCCGAAGGCGATGGTCGCCACCATGACGACGCCGGACAAGGTCATGAAGGCGTTTTGATTGGCCTCGCGCGCGTCCTTGCTCATGCCGGCATGATAGGCGAGCGCTCTGACGCCGTTCTTCTCGAGGAAGCCTGCCATCTCCTCGGTCTTCTTGCGCGACAGGCAATAGACGATGCCGCTTTTGCCCGCGTGACGCTCGATGAACCGCAGCAATTGCCGCTTGCTGTCCTGCTTGGACTCGATCGCCAGTTTGATGTTGGGGCGGTCGAAACCCAGCACCAGCGTTTCGACGCGCTCGGCGAACAGCCGGGCGGCGATGTCGGTGCGCGTGCTCTCATCGGCCGTCGCCGTCACCGCGATGATCGGCACGTTGGCGAAGATGCCGCGCAACCGCGACAGGTCCTCATATTCGGGCCGGAACGCCGGACCCCATTGCGAGATGCAATGCGCCTCGTCGATGGCGATCAGGCTGACGTCGAGCCTGGAGAGCGCCTCCAGCATGCGCTCGGTCATCAGCCGCTCCGGCGCCAGGTAGAGCAGCCGCGTCTGGCCCGACGCCACGCGGCGCCATGCAGCGACATTGGCCTCGCGGTCGAGCGCGGAATTGATCGTATCGGCCGCCACGCCGGCAAGCCGCAGCGCCGCGACCTGGTCCTGCATCAGCGCCACCAGCGGCGACACGACGAGGGTGAGCCCGCCCAGGACCAGCGCCGGAACCTGGTAGCAGAGCGATTTTCCGGCCCCCGTCGGCATGACGGCCAGCACATGGCGCCCATTGAGCAGCGCGTCCATGACGTCGGCCTGGCCGGGGCGGAAATCGTCGAAGCCGAACACATCCTTCAGGACGCGCCGCTTGGGATCCTCCGCCCTCATGCCCGCCGCCTGCACCGGCATCAGGCGGCCACCTGGCGGCAAGCGATTTTTCGCGTACGGGAGAGATCGGGCAAGACGGTCAAGGGCGACTCCTTGTGGGGCCTTGGAGTAGCCCACCGCTCATTCCATCACAACAGCCCTTTCAATGCCTTCGGCCGTTGCTGTCACTCGCCGCTGTTGCCTTGCTCCAACTCGTCATAATAGCGCTGGGCAGCCTTGCCCCTCTCCAATCGGTAGGTCTCCGACCGGCGATCGAATTCGGCGTTGAGAACCTTCGACAGCTGCAATCCATAAAAGCAATAGCCGGTAAGGCCCGCCAACAGCAGGACAAACAGGCCCATCAGTGACAGGCCATCCGTTAGCATCAGGATGCCAATGATAGCTTCGAGCAGCATGGCGAGAGCTGCCATGACCGTCAGGAAAATCTTCGCCGGCCTCGACCCTTTCAGGAAGTAGTAGGCGCCCACCACATAGGCCACACCCGAGGCGGAACCTACAATATTCGGCGAATGTCCAAAGGCCAGCAGGACGGTCGCGGACAGGATGCCGAGCGCGCCGGTTGCGAAGAAAAGCCGGCCACCGCCAGCATGTGGTGTTTTCCGCTCATTCCAACCCCCTTGTTGTCGAGACCTTGCCCGTCCACATTGCAGCATACAACCAAGGATTGCACAAGGCCCTACCCCACAAACGCCCACAAATCGCGGAAGCGACTTTCTGGAACACCCCGGCGCTTCCGCAGCGGCACACGCACCCCTGATGGATTCCGCAGCGTTGCGATGTAAGCTTGCCGCACCGACACGCCAGGGAGGGCGCGATGCTGCAGGTGAGACAGGATTTGTTGGGCGAGCGGTTCCGGTTGCAGCGCGCCGCCTTCGAGAAGCAGCCCTTTCCCGACCTCGGCCTGAGGAAGGACCGCCTCAAGCGCCTGCTGGCGCTGACCGAGCGGCACGAGACTGAAATCTGCGCCGCGATCGACGCCGACTTCGGCGGCCGCTCGGCGCATGAGACGCGGCTCGCGGAACTGTTCGTCGTGCGCGCCGGCATTCGCCATGCCCTCGCTCATGTCGGCGGCTGGATGCGGGAGCGTCGCGTCGCCACCACCTTGCCGTTCCTGCCGGGCAGGAACCGCCTCTTGCCGCAGCCGCTTGGGGTCGTCGGCATCGTGTCGCCCTGGAATTATCCCTTTCAGCTCGCCGTCGCGCCGGTCACGGCAGCGCTCGCCGCCGGCAATCGCGTGCTCGTCAAGCCTTCCGAACTGACGCCGGCTTTCTCCGAGCTGCTGGCCAGACTGGCCAGCGAGCATTTCGCTCCGGATGAGTTGAGCGTCATCACCGGCGATGCCGAAATGGGCAAGGCCTTCGTGTCGATGCCGTTCGATCATCTGCTGTTCACCGGTTCGACCGCGGTCGGCCGCCAGGTCGCGATCGCCGCCGCCGCCAACCTGACCCCGGTGACGCTCGAACTCGGCGGCAAGTCGCCGGCAATTCTCGACCCCTCCTGCGATCTCGACGCGGCAACAGCCAGCGTCGCCTATGGCAAGCTGTTGAATGCCGGGCAGACCTGCATCGCGCCGGACTATCTGCTGGTGCCCAAGGGACAGGCGGGCATGGTCGCAACCAAGCTCGCAACCGCGATGGCGCGGCTCTACCCCACCCTGCGCGACAACCCCGACTACACCGCCATCATCAGCGACCGGCACTTTCAGCGACTGCGCGCCATGATCGCGGAAGCCCGCGACGCCGGCGCCGATGTCACCGAAATCAATCCGGCGGGCGAGAATTTCGGCACCGCGGGCCGGAAGCTTGCGCCGACCTTGGTCGCGAACGCCGGCGCGGACCTGCGGCTGATGCGCGAAGAGATATTCGGCCCGGTGCTGCCGATCGTCGAATACGCCACGCTCGACGACGCCATCGACCATGTGAACCGGGCCGACCGGCCGCTGGCGCTCTACTGGTTCGGGCGCGACAGTGCCAACCGCCAGCGCATCCTGCGCGAGACCGCCGCCGGCGGCGTCACCATCAATGACTGCATGCTGCATCTGGTGCAGGAGAACCAGCCCTTCGGCGGCGTCGGCGCCTCGGGCATGGGTGCCTATCACGGCGAATGGGGATTCCGCACCTTCAGCAAGGAGAAACCGGTTTTCCTGCAGTCGCGCTTGAGCGCCGGAGCCCTTCTTCGCCCGCCCTATGGCAAGACGTTCGAAAGGCTTTTCGGCCTGCTCAGGCGCATCACCTGACCATTGTCGCGGCTTCGATGCCGGACCGACGAGGCGTGCCACGGCGATATCTGTTGGTGCCGCCCGTTTTATTACGTTCGGCGCATATTCGCTCTGGATTAAGCCGGGATTTGCTGTCTTCTTGCACAAACCTCTCGAAGCTTGTTGTCCTCTTGAAATCAGACCGAACGGATCCGCCCTGGCCATGAATTTGCCCGCGCCGCTGCTGATTTTCTACGTCCGCAACGACGCCCTCGGCGACGGGTTGCTGAGGATACCGGCGTTGCGGGCGGCAAGAACGGCCTTTCCGCAAAGCCGGATCGTCTATGGCAGCATGCACAGATCATCGCTCACCGGCGTGCTGCGCAGGCATGCGGCACCCCTGGTTGATGATTTCAGGACGATTGTGCCGCTTTCCACCATCCTGGCCGAGTTTGCACGGCCCGGCAGGCCAATGACCGTCGTCGATTTCCGCACCGGCGTGCCTGCCCTGATCGTGGCCAAACTACAGCTCCTCGCGCGTGGTGTTCGTTACGAACCCAACTTTGCCGGTCACCTTCTGTCGTCGCACTGGCGCGCCAGATGGACCTTGCGGCCGGAGCACAATGCCTGGCGCTACCACAGGCTGATCGAACGCCTGGCCGGCCGGCACCTGCCGTTCGACCACAGGCTGGAGGTTTCGCAGGCTGCCCGCGTTCTGGCAGGCCAGATCCGCGGTGCGGACCAACGCGCGCTCATCTTGCTGGGCGGCAATTCCAAGGGCAGCAACAAGATGATGAGCGACGCTCAGGTCGCCGCCATTGCCACCAACCTCATCGAGGCCGGCTACCAGGTGCTGTATCTGGTCACCCCAGGCAACGGACCGACGCCGCAAAGCCTGGCCGCAAGGGAAAGCCGGCTGGTGACGATCGGTCCGGACCTTGGGCTCGATGTCGAGGCATTCGGCGACCTGCTGCTGGCGCTGGGCGAGATCGCCGACGCCTATGTCGGCATGGAAGGCGGTCTGGGCCACCTCTTCGCCACCGTCATGACGCCGACGGTCATCATCAACCACGGAGCCAACATCGAACGGTGGCGGCCGCTGTCGAACAGGGTCGAGGTGGTGACCGCTCCAAGGCGCGGACGATCGGCCAATATTTCCGACACGCCGGTCGAGGCCATCCTCGAGGCCACGCATCGCTTGCTGGCCACCAGCCGCCGCGACCACCCGGAGCCGGCGCATTAGGTTTATATTCACCATGATCCGGCAGGTTTCCGGTCCTGCGGTGATGTTTTGAGTACCGCGGCGCCATTGGCGCCCAGGCAACAGACCCGCGCTTCTTGCGAGGCGCGGGTTTTTCATTTTCGGAAGTGGCCGCGACCGGCCCTATCTCTTTGCTTTCACGCTTTTCCTGGAATTGCTCAGGCAAGAAAATCGGCGCGGTGCGGCGTAAAACTGTCGACCAGCCTTCCCGCCTCCAGCGCCTTGACGCCGTGCACCAGGCCGGACGGCACGATGAAACTGCCGCCGGTCTCCAGGATTTCGGTCCGGCCGTCTATGGTCACCTCGAAGCGGCCTTCGGCGACGTAGCTTGCCTGGACGTGCGGGTGCGAATGCAGCGCGCCGACGCCGCCCTTGTCGAAGCCGAACTCGACCATCATCAGTTCGTCGGTGGACAGCAGCACGCGCCGGCGATTGCCGTCCGCGGTCGGCGTCCAGGCACCCTCGCCGGCTTGCGCGAAAATCTTCGGCTCGCTCATTGTCGTCTCCTCACCGCGCCAGCCAGCCGCCGTCCACCGGCACCACCGCGCCATGCATGTAGTTCGAGGCCGGCGCCAACAGGAAGACGGCGGCATCGCCAATATCTCCCGGCTCGCCCCAGCGTCCGGCGGGAATGCGCCCCAGGATAGCAGCACTGCGGTCGGGGTCGGCGCGCAGCGCCTGTGTGTTGTTGGTCTCGATATAGCCCGGCGCGATGCCGTTGACGTTGATGCCTTTGGCCGCCCACTCGCAGGCGAGCAACCGGGTGATACCGAGCACACCGTGCTTTGAGGCAGTATAGGACGCGACGCGGATGCCGCCCTGGAAACTCAGCACCGAGGCGATGTTGACGATCTTGCCCTGGCGTCCCCCGGCAAGGACGTGCCGGGCAAAGGACTGGCTGAGCAGGAAGACCGTCTTCAGATTGACATCGATCACCTCGTCCCAATCGGCCTCGCCGAGATCGACGGCATCGGCGCGCCGGATGATGCCGGCATTGTTGACCAGCCCGTCAAGCGGCCCGCTGTCTTGCCAGACCCGGTCCAGCATCGGCCCCGCGGCGCCCGTGTCCGCGAGGTCGGCGGCCACGGCCTCGAACCGTCCACCGGTCTCGGAAACCTTTTCCGCCGTCTCAGCCATCGATGAACGGCCGACACCGATCACCGCGCCCCCGGCACGCGCGATCGACACCGCGATGCCCTGGCCGATGCCGGTGTTGGCGCCGGTGACCAGGATGCGCTTGCCGGCCAGGCTGAACGCTGTGAGGTCGCTCACCGCAGGTCCTCCATCGGCACCGGATCGACATCGGTATAGTCGACATTGTCGCCGGCCATCGCCCAGACGAAGGCGTAGTTGGAAGTGCCGGCGCCCGAATGGATCGACCAGCCCGGCGACAGCACCGCCTCCTCGTTGCGCATGACGATATGGCGCGTCTCGTCCGGCTCGCCCATGAAATGGAAGACGCGCGCCGCCTCCGGCAGGTCGAAATAGAGATAGGCCTCCATGCGCCGGTCGTGCACATGGCATGGCATGGTGTTCCAGATCGAGCCCGGCGCAAGTTGCGTCATGCCGACGACGAGTTGGCAGGTCCTGGCCCCGTCGGCATGGATGAACTGGAAGATCGAGCGTTCGTTGCAGGCCTCCTTGCTGCCGAGATCGAGGCGCTTGGCGTCATCGAGGCGGATCAGCCGGCTGGGATGGGCCTGATGCGCCGGCGCGCTGAGCAGGTAGAACTTGGCCGGGTCGCCTTTATCGGCCGAAGCGAATGACACATCGCTGGCGCCCATGCCGAGATAGAGCATGTCGCGCGCCCGCAGGTCGAAAGACTGGCCGCCGGCTTCGATCGTGCCGGTGCCGCCGATATTGACGGCGATGAGTTCGCGCCGGTCGAGAAACCCTTTGGTACCGGTCGGCTTGATCGCTTCCAACGGCAATGCCGTGGCCACCGGCACGGCACCGCCGACGATCATGCGATCATAGTGCGTGTAGGTCAGGCTGATGCGGCCGGATCGAAAGAGATCCTCGATATGAAAATTATGGCGCAGTTCGTCCGTCCCCATGGCGGCGGCCGCGGCCGGATCGATGGCGAAGCGCGATGTGTAGTCGGTGTGGTTCTGGCTCATCTCTAATCCTGGCTTCCGGTGGATCATTCGCCGGCGGCGACCGTGCTCGAACTGGCGTAATAGGCCTGCCGCGCCTGCAGGCGCTCGCGGTAGCGCCGTTGGCTGGCGCCCAGATGGGCGCGCATCGCTTCGCGCGCGGCCTCGGGATCGCCCGCCGAGATCGCGTTCAGGATCACCAGATGCTCGCGTTGCAGCCCGCGCTGATAATCGTCGGATTGCACCAGTTCCGTCGACCAGGGCGAGGTCACGTCGCACGGAATGGCGCGCCGGCCGAGCACGTCGAGCATCTCGACATAGAACGGATTGTTGGTGGCGCTGGCGATGGCGCGATGGAAGGCGAGGTCGGCCGGTCCGGTCGGCTGGCTGTCGAGCAGCAGCCGCTCGAACTCGAAGAAGGCTTCCTGGATGGCCGCCTCCTGCGCGGCGTTGCGGCGGATGGCGGCGAGTCCGGCCGATTCGATCTCGATCGCCAGCCGCACCTCGAGCACGTTGAGCGCGACGGAATCCTTGGCTCCCATGTCGGCGGCCAGCGTCCCGAACATGGTCGAGACGTGCTCGGTGACGAAGACGCCGGCACCTTGCCGCGGCTCGACAAGCCCGTCGGCGGCAAGCTTGACCAGCGCCTCGCGGATGACGGTACGGCTGACGCCGAAGGTTTCGGTCAACTGGCCCTCGGTCGGCAATTTGTGGCCGGGCGGGATCTCGCCAGCCTGCAACTGCCTGCGGATCGCCGCCACGACGGTTTCCGACAGTTTGGGTTTTCTCTCGACCCTGAGATCGGTTGCGGTATCGGACATGTGGCGATCTCCTAATGGAACAGGCTCGGCAGCCACAATGAGATTTCCGGAATGTAGGTGACAAGCATCAGCACCGCGAAGGCGGCGCCATAGAATGGCCAGATCGAGCGCATCGCCGTCCAGATCGGAATGCGGCCGATGGCGCAGCTGACGAACAGCACCGCGCCAACTGGTGGCGTGCAAAGGCCGATGCCGAGATTGAGGATGAGGATCACGCCGAAATGCACGGGGTCGACGCCATAGGCCATGACGACAGGCAGGAAGATCGGCGTCGTGATGATGATCAGCGGCGACATGTCCATGAACGTGCCGAGGATGAGCAGGATGAGATTGAGCAGCAGCAGGATGACAAGCTTGTTGTCGGACACCGAGTGCAGGAAGGCGACCAGCGCCGCCGGCACCCTGAGATAGGCGAGCAGCCAGCCGAAAGCCGCCGCGCAGCCGATGATCATCAGCACCATGGCGGTGGTGCGCACCGAGGCCGTCGTCGCCGCGACGAAGTCGCCCCAGCTCATCGAGCGGTAGATGATCAGCGTCACCAGGAAAGCATAGACGATGGCGATGCAGGAACTCTCGGTCGCGGTGAAGACGCCGGACCTGACGCCACCGAAGATGATGGCGATCAGGACAAGGCCGGGAATGGCGGCGACAAGCAGCTGCAGGGCCCGGCCGAAGCCAGCGAAAGGTTCTGTCGGATAGCCTCGGCGGCTGGCGACCCAATAAGCCGTTATCATCAGCGACAGCGCCAGCAGCAGACCCGGCAGCACGCCAGCCGTGAACAGGTCGGCGATCGAGATACGGCCGCCGGCCGAAATCGAGTAGATGATCATGTTGTGGGACGGTGGAATGAGAAGGGCGATGATGGCGCCGACAGACGTGATGTTGACGGCGTAGTCGACGCCGTAGCCGCGCGCCTTCATTTGCGGGATCATCAGCCCGCCGACCGCCGACGCATCCGCCACCGCCGAGCCGGAAATACCGCCGAACATGGTCGACGCCGCGATGTTGACCTGCCCCAGGCCGCCGCGCAAATGGCCAACCAGGGAGCCTGCCAGCGCGACCAGCCGCGCGGCGATGCCGCCGCGCACCATCAGGTCACCGGCGAAGATGAAGAAGGGGATGGCCATCAGCGAAAAAACGCTGACGCCGGAATTGAGCCGCTGGAACACCACGACGGGCGGCAGGCCGAGCGTGAGGATCGTCGCGAAGCTGGCGACGCCGAGGCAGAACGCGATCGGCGTGCCGATGAGCAAGAGGAACACGAAGGTGCCGAAGAGGACGGTCAGCGCCATGGTTCAGACCTCCTCGCCGGTTGCATGGATGTCGGCGTCGACGGGCAGGCCGGCAAAGCGCCCGGCCAGTCGTTCCAGCGAAAACAGGCAGACCAGCGCGCCGCCGAGGATGACCGGCAGGAAGCTGACGCCGCCCGGCAAAGCCAGCGAAGGCATCACCGTGTTCCAGGTCAGCCTGGCCAGCTGCACGCCATAGACGATCATGCCGGCGCCGAAGGCCAGCACGACGAGATCGGAGATGCTGCGCAGCACCGCCTTGGCTGAAACAGGCAGGACGTAGAGCAGCACGTCGAAGCCCAGATGCGTGCGCTCGCGCACGCCGACGGCGGCCCCCAGGAAGATGAACCAGCCCATCAGCAGCACCGAGAAGGATTCGGTCCAGCTCGGCGAGCGGTTCAGCACATAGCGCGAAAAGACCTGCCAGAAGATGATGATCGTCATCAGCGTCAGCCCCGCGCCGCTGACCCAAAGAGCCAGCCGGGCAATCCCTGACAGAATGCGCTCCGCACCCAGCCAGAACCCTCGCATGGCCGGCTCGCGCGCGGGCAGCGCGGAGGTCTCCGCACTGCCTGGTCCGTTGCCCCTGGCGTTCATTTCTCGGCCTGTATCCGCGCGGCAAGGTCCTTCAGCTCGGGCGTCGACAGGTATTTGTCGTAGACCGGCTTCATCGCGTCGATCAGCGGCTGCTTGTCGATCTCGCTGACCTTGACGCCCGCGGCTTCGACGATGCCGCGCGACTTCTTCTCCTGAGCGTCCCAGAGTTCGCGCATCTTGACGACGCTGTCCTTGGCCGCCTGGCGCACGATCGCTTGGTCCTCCGGCGAAAGCTTGTCCCAGCTTGCCTTCGACATGACCAGCACTTCCGGCACGATCTGGTGTTCGTCCATCGTGTAATGCTTGGCGACTTCGTAGTGCTTGGCGGATTCGAAACTCGGCCAGTTGTTTTCGGCGCCGTCGATAACGCCGGTCTGCAGCGCCGAATAGACTTCACCATAGGCCATCGGCGTGGCGTTGGCGCCAAGCGCATTGACCATGTCGACGAACACGTCGGACTGGATGACGCGGAACTTCATGCCTTTCATGTCCGCCATGGAGGTGATGTCCTTCTTGGTGTTGTAGAAGGACCGGGCGCCGGAATCGTAGAAGGCGAGACCGACGAGGTCATGCGCCTCGAACGCCTTCAGGATCTGATCGCCGACTGGCCCGTCCATGACGTGGCGCATGTGCTCGACCGAACGGAACATGTAGGGTAGCGACGGTACGGCGGTCTCCGGCACGATGCCATTGAACGGTCCCATCGAGACACGGTCGAGGTCGATGACGCCGGCCTGGGTCTGCTCGATCGTGTCCTTTTCCTCGCCGAGCTGTGCCGAGTGATAGACCTCGATCGAATAGCGGCCGGCGGTGCGCTGCTTGATCAGGTCGCCCATGTACTTCACCGCCTCCACGGTCGGGTAGCCGTCCGGATGGGTATCCGAGGATCGCAGCACGGTCTCGGCATTGGCGATGCCGATCAGCAGCGAGCCGAAGGCGAATGTGGCTGCCGTCAATTTCGAAAAATGCAACATGACTTCCTCCCTTTGAAAATCGGAGCGTCCGGCTCAGAGCCGGTACGCCGTCTTGGCAAGCGTGTAGGCAAGCTCCTTCGCGAGTTCATGCGCCTCGTCCTCGCGCAGCCTGTGCTCGGCGACGAGGCGCGCCAGGAACGCGCAGTCGACCCGCCGCGCCAAATCGTGACGGGCGGGGATCGAGGGAAAGGCGCGGGTGTCATCGTTGAAGCCGACCGTGTTGTAGAAGCCGGCGGTCTCGGTCGTCATCTCGCGGAAACGGCGCATCCCTTCCGGGCTGTCGTGGAACCACCAGGCCGGCCCGAGCTTCAGCGCCGGGTAGACGCCGGCCAGCGGCGCCAACTCGCGCGCGTAACTGGTCTCGTCCAGCGTGAAGAGAATGACGGTCAGATCACGCTCCAGCCCGACGCAGTCGAGCAGCGGTTTCAGCGCGGTTACATAGTCGGTGCGGGTCGGGATATCGAAGCCCTTGTCCCTGCCGAATTTCTGGAAAATTCCAGGCGAATGATTGCGCCAGGAGCCGGGGTGGATTTGCAGCACCAGCCCGTCGTCCCGGCTCATCTTGGCCATCTCGGTCAGCATCTGGGCGCGAAACAGCTTTCGCTCGCGCTCGTCCTGCGAGCCGGCGCGGATCCGGTTGAACAGCTCTTGCGCCGCCGCGTCGGAAAGATTGGCGGTCTCGGCCGTCGGATGGCCATGGTCGGACGACGTCGCGCCGAAGCTCTTGAAGACGGCGCGGCGCTGGCGATGCGCGTCGAGATAGCCGGCCCAGCTTCCGGTGTCGCAGCCAGTGATCTCACCGAGCCGATCGAGATTGGCAAAAAACCCTTCGAAATCGGGATCGACGACGGCGTCCGGCCGGTAGGCGGTGACGACGCGGCCTTGCCAGCCGCTGTCGCGGATCATCTTGTGCCATTTGAGGTCGTCGAGCGCGCCTTCGGTCGTCGCGATGACCTCGATGTTGAAGCGCTCGAACAGTGCGCGGGGGCGGAAGTTGTCCCACTGCAGCAGCGTCGCGATCGTGTCGTAGTGACGGTCGGCGGTTGCGGCCGTCAGGGGCTCTTCGATGTTGAACAGATGCGCAAGCACATGGTCGAACCACAGCCGGGTCGGTGTGCCCCGGAAGAGATGATAGTGTCCGGCGAACAGCCGCCAGATCGCCCTCCCATCGGTCGCGACGGGCGCACCATCGAGGCTCGGCACGCCGAGATCCTCAAGCCGCAAGCCCTGGCTGAACAGCATGCGGAAAATATAGTGGTCCGGCACGATGAGCAGTTGCGCCGGATCGGGGAACGGCTCGTTCAGCGCATACCAGCGCGGGTCGGTATGGCCGTGCGGGCTGACGATGGGCAGGTCCTTGATGCCGGCGTAGAGATCGCGGGCGATCGAGAGCGGACGCGCCTCGGCTGGAAACAGCAAATCCGCATTGGTCAGTGCCACGGCCGTCCTCCCAGGGTCCCTATCGGTATGGCCGGCCAGAAATAATGTCAACATACAACAATCAGATTGTTGTATGATGACTTTTGAGCAAAGCTGAGCATTGTGACCAAACGCCGCCAATGTTACGCCGCTAGCGGTCCGCCCAGAGACCATCAGCCCGTTCACGAGATGAGTGCCGCAATCCAATGACAGACGGTCGCCTTTCCAACCGCACGGCGCAGGCATTGCCGGCCGGGGTCGCAGCACCTCGATACGATCGTGGCGCCGTCACGCCGGGGATTGTACATCTGGGCGTCGGCGCCTTTCATCGCGCCCACCAGGCTGCTTACATCGATGAATGCCTGGCCGCCGGCGAGATGGGCTGGGGCATAACAGGCGTGTCGCTGCGCAGCGCCGATACACGAGACGCGCTGGCGCCGCAGGATGGGCTCTACACCCTGGCGGTACGCGGCAGCGGCGGCGAGACGCTGCATGTCATCGGCTCGATCGGCGCGATGCTGGTGGCGCCGGAAGACCCGGCCGCGGTGCTGGCGGTGCTGACCGATCCGCGCACCCGCATCGTGACGCTGACGATCACCGAGAAGGCCTATCTGCGGGCCGCCGCCGGCGGGCTGGACGCGGCGCATCCCGACATCGTCCACGACCTCGCCAATCCGCAAACACCGAAGACGGCCCATGGCTTTCTGACCGAAGCGCTCGCCCGCAGGCTGGCCGCCGGCACCCCGCCCTTCACCGTGCTGTGTTGCGACAACCTGCCGGCCAACGGCGCCACCTTGCACAGGCTGCTGATCGAATTCGCCACACTGCGCGACGCCAGTCCTGGTTCGGCAGGCAAGGCCGGAATCGCCGGCCACATTGCCGGCCAGGTCGCATTTCCCTCGAGCATGGTCGACCGCATTGTGCCGGCCACGACCGACGCCGACCGGGCGCGGATATCAGGCGAACTTGGCGTCGAGGACGCCTGGCCCGTGATGACGGAACCCTTCCGCCAATGGGTGATCGAGGACGATTTCCCGGCCGGCCGGCCGGCCTGGGAGAAATTCGGCGTCACCATGGTCGGCGATGTCGCGCCCTTCGAGGACATGAAGCTGAGGCTCCTCAACGGGTCGCATTCGGGCATCGCCTATCTCGGCCTGCTCAGCGGCCACGCCACCGTCGACAGCGCCTTCGCCGATCCAGCGATAAGGCAGTTCGTCGATGCGCTCTGGAGAGAGGCCATACCGACGCTGCCCGAGGATGCCGGGCTCGACACATCGGCATACACGGCCGAACTTGCCGGGCGTTTTTCGAACACGGCACTTGCCCATCGCACGGCGCAGATCGCCAATGACGGCAGCCAGAAACTGCCGCAGCGTATCATCGCCTCCGCCATCGAATGCCTCGAGGCCGGTACCGAGTTCGTGCACCTGACGCTGGTGGTGGCCGCCTGGATCGCCGCCTGCGCGGCGCGGGGAAAGACATTGCCGGAAGGCCACTTCACCGATCCGCTCGATACGAGCCTGACGGCACTTTTGAGCCAGCAATTGCCGGCGAACGAAACCGTGACGGCGGTGTTCGACCTGACCGGCTTCGCCGGGGATCACGCCGAACGCCAGACGCTGATCGAACTCGTGGCCGTGCATCTCGTCCACCTCAGGCGGGACGGTACGACCTTGGCCTTCGCCGCGCTCGGCATCGAAGCCCAAGGCGCGTAGGACGGATCTGGCACATCGCCGCTGCCTGAACTCTCTCGCCACCCGACAAACAAAAAGCGGGGCAATGCCCCGCTTTTCATCAAGTCATCCAATGCAAGTCTCAGGCCGGCAGGATCGCGCCTTCCAGCGTGGTGAGCTGGCTAAGGAACTGTTCCGCCTTGCTGCGCGACTGATCGTCCTTGGCATCGGCGGCATCTTCCTTGGCTTCCTGGATGCGGCGCGCGAGATCGGCACGGTCGACATCCTTCACCGCGACAGCCGATTCCGCCAGCAGCGTGCAGCCGGCCGGGACGATGTCGGCGAAGCCGCCGAACACGACATAGCGTTCTTCGCTGCCCGAGGCGTTCTTCACCGTGACGACGCCCGGCTTGATCGTGGTCATGACCGGCGCGTGATGCGCCATGACGGTCATCTCGCCTTCGGCGCCCGGGATGACAACGGATTCGACCTCGGCGGAAACCAGCAGGCGCTCCGGCGAGACCAGTTCGAACTTGAAAGCTTCAGCCATATCAACTTAGCAGGTAGGGAATAGTGAGTAGTCAGTAGTGAAGGGGTGCAAAGGACCCCGGTCACGTCTGCTATTCTCTACTCACCACTCACTACTCCCTATTCGCTTGAATTACGCCGCTTCGGCCGCCAGGCGCTGGGCCTTCTCGACCGCCTCGTCGATGCCGCCGACCATGTAGAAGGCGGCTTCAGGCAGGTGATCATAGTCGCCGTTGCAGAGGCCCTTGAAGCCCTTGATGGTGTCGGCGAGGTCGACCAGCTTGCCCGGCGCGCCGGTGAACACTTCGGCGACGAAGAACGGCTGCGACAGGAAGCGCTCGATTTTGCGGGCGCGGGCCACGGTCTGCTTGTCCTCTTCCGAGAGCTCGTCCATGCCCAGGATGGCGATGATGTCCTGCAGCGACTTGTAGCGCTGGAGGATCGACTGCACCTGGCGAGCAACGCCATAGTGCTCGTCGCCGACAACCAGCGGGTCGAGCATGCGCGAGGTCGAGTCCAGCGGATCGACGGCCGGGTAGATGCCTTTTTCGGCGATCGAACGGTTCAGCGTCGTCGTCGCGTCAAGGTGCGCGAACGAGGTCGCGGGCGCCGGGTCGGTCAAATCGTCGGCCGGCACGTAGATCGCCTGCACCGAGGTGATCGAGCCCTTGGTGGTGGTGGTGATGCGTTCCTGCAGCGCGCCCATGTCGGTGGCGAGCGTCGGCTGATAGCCCACGGCCGAAGGGATACGGCCGAGCAGAGCCGACACTTCCGAACCTGCCTGCGTGAAGCGGAAGATGTTGTCGACGAAGAACAGCACGTCCTGGCCCTGGTCGCGGAAATATTCGGCGACCGTCAGGCCCGTCAGGCCGACGCGGGCGCGCGCGCCCGGCGGTTCGTTCATCTGGCCGTACACGAGTGCCGCCTTCGAGCCTTCGCCGCCGCCCTTCTTGTTGACGCCGGATTCGATGAACTCGTGATAGAGGTCGTTGCCTTCGCGGGTGCGCTCGCCGACGCCGGCGAACACCGAGTAACCACCATGCGCCTTGGCGATATTGTTGATCAGTTCCTGGATCAGCACGGTCTTGCCGACGCCGGCGCCGCCGAACAGGCCGATCTTGCCGCCCTTGGCGTAGGGCGCGAGCAGGTCGAGCACCTTGATGCCGGTGATCAGGATCTGCGCTTCCGTCGACTGTTCGATATAGGCCGGAGCCGGCTGGTGGATCGAGCGCAGTTCGACCGCGTCGACAGGGCCTGCCTCATCGACCGGCTCGCCGATGACGTTGATGATGCGGCCGAGCATGCCCGGGCCGACCGGCACGGCGATCGGGCCGCCGGTGTCGCGCACTTCCTGACCACGCACCAGACCTTCGGTGGAGTCCATCGCGATGCAGCGCACGGTGTTTTCACCCAAATGCTGGGCAACTTCCAGCACCAGGCGGTTGCCGACATTGTTGGTCTCGAGCGCGTTCAGGATCGGCGGCAGATGCTCGCCGAACTGCACGTCGACAACTGCGCCGATGACCTGGCGAACCTTGCCGACAACGCCGGTGGCCTTGGTGGCCACCGCCTGGGTCTTGGCAGCGGCGGCCTTGGCCGGCACGGCTGCTGCCTTGGCCGGAGCCGCCTTTGCTGCCGCTGCCGGAGCCTTGGCCGCCTTCGCGGGGGCTGCGGCCTTGGGGGCTGCCGTCTTCGGGGTTGCCTTCTGGGGGGTCGCTGCTTTCGCCATCGTCTTTACCCTTTTCGTCCTTTGTTTCTCACGCGGTCCGGTTCGCGGGCCAATGACCCGCGGACCGCGCCTAGAGCGCCTCGGCGCCCGAAATGATTTCGATCAATTCCTTGGTGATCTGCGCCTGCCGCTGGCGGTTGTAGGTGATCGACAGCTTGTTGATCATCTCGCCGGCGTTGCGCGTCGCATTGTCCATGGCGCTCATCTTGGCGCCCATTTCGCCCGCCGCGTTTTCGAGCAGCGCGCGGAAAATCTGCACCGCGATGTTGCGCGGGATGAGGTCGGACAGGATTTCGCCCGGCTCCGGCTCATACTCGTAGACGGCGCTGGCGCCATCCGCCGTTTCGGGCTGGGCCGAAGCGGCGGTCGCCGCCGGGATGATCTGTTGCGCGGTCGGAATCTGGCTGATCACCGATCTGAACTGCGAGTAGAACAGCGTGCAGACGTCGAAGGCGCCTTCGTTGAACAGGTGAATGACCTTGCGGGCGATCGCATCGGCATTGACGAAGCCGAGCGTCTTGACCTCGCGCAGATCGACGCGTTCGATGATCATCGAGGCATAGTCGCGGCGCAGGATGTCGAAACCCTTCTTGCCGACGCAGATGATCTTGACCTGCTTGCCATCGGCCAGGAGCCGGCGGATATGGTCGCGGGCATGACGGGCGATCTGCGAATTGAAGCCGCCGCACAGGCCGCGCTCGGCTGTACAGACGACGAGCAGATGCACGTCGTCCTTGCCGGTTCCGGTCATCAGCGCCGGGGCATCGCCACCGCCGCCGACCGCCTGGGTGATGTTGGCCAGCACGGAACCCATGCGCTCCGAATAGGGACGCGCCGCTTCCGCCGCCTCTTGCGCGCGGCGCAGCTTCGCCGCGGCGACCATCTGCATCGCCTTGGTGATCTTCTGCGTCGCCTTGACCGAGGCGATACGGTTACGAAGGTCTTTTAATGAAGGCATGCTTCAAACCTGATCCCGTCTTGTCTCATCCGGACTGGCGCTTCGCTCAGGCGAAGGTCTTGGCGAAGGCGTCGATCTCGGCCTTCAGCTTGGCGCGCAGATCGTCCGACAGCGCCTTTTCCTTGCGGATGGCGTCGAGGACGGCCTTGCCGGCCGAACGCATGTGGCTGAGCAGGCCGTGCTCGAACTTGCCGACCTGGTTGACCGGCAGCTTGTCGAGATAGCCGTTGACGCCGGCGAAGATCACCGCGACCTGCTCTTCGGTCTTGAGCGGCGAGAACTGCGGCTGCTTCAGGAGTTCGGTCAGGCGCGAGCCGCGGTTGAGCAGGCGCTGCGTGGCGGCGTCGAGATCCGAGCCGAACTGCGCGAAGGCAGCCATTTCACGGTACTGCGCGAGTTCGCCCTTGATCGAGCCGGCAACCTGCTTCATCGCCTTGATCTGCGCCGACGAACCGACGCGCGACACCGACAGGCCGACGTTGACGGCCGGACGGATGCCTTGGAAGAACAGGTTGGTTTCGAGGAAGATCTGGCCGTCGGTGATCGAGATCACGTTGGTCGGGATGTAGGCCGACACGTCGTTGGCCTGCGTTTCGATGACCGGCAGCGCGGTCAGCGAGCCACCGCCCAGATCGTCGTTGAGCTTGGCGGCGCGCTCGAGCAGGCGCGAGTGCAGGTAGAAGACGTCGCCCGGATAGGCTTCGCGGCCCGGCGGGCGGCGCAGCAACAGCGACATCTGGCGGTAGGCGACGGCCTGCTTCGACAGATCGTCGTAAGAGATCAGCGCGTGCATGCCGTTGTCGCGGAAATACTCGCCCATGGTGCAAGCCGTGAACGGCGCCAGGAACTGCATCGGCGCCGGATCGGAAGCGGTGGCGGCGACGATGATCGAATATTCGAGCGCGCCGCGCTCTTCCAGCACCTTGACGAACTGCGCGACGGTCGAGCGCTTCTGGCCGACGGCGACGTAGACGCAGTAGAGCTTTTCCTTCTCGGGGCCGTTGTCGTGCACCGACTTCTGGTTGAGCATCGTGTCGAGGATGATGGCGGTCTTGCCGGTCTGGCGATCGCCGATGACCAGCTCGCGCTGGCCGCGACCGACCGGGATCAGCGCATCGATGGCCTTGAGGCCCGTCGACATCGGCTCGTTCACCGACTTGCGCGGAATGATGCCGGGCGCCTTGACGTCGACGCGCTTGCGCTCGACCGCCTTGATCGGACCTTTGCCGTCGATCGGATTGCCGAGCGCGTCGACGACGCGGCCGAGCAGGCCGGGGCCGACAGGCGCGTCGACGATGGCGCCGGTGCGCTTGACGGTGTCGCCTTCCTTGATGTCGCGGTCGGCGCCGAAGATGACGACGCCGACATTGTCGGCTTCGAGGTTGAGCGCCATGCCGCGGATGCCGCCGGGGAATTCGACCATTTCGCCGGCCTGGACATTGTCGAGGCCGTAGACGCGGGCGATACCGTCACCGACGGACAACACCTGTCCGACTTCGGAGACCTCGGCCTCCTTGCCGAAATTCTTGATCTGGTCTTTCAGAATTGCGGAAATTTCCGCGGCGCGGATGTCCATCAGCCGACCTCTTTCAGTGCAAGCTTGAGCGAATTGAGTTTGGTTTTGAGCGACGTATCGATCTGGCGCGAGCCCATCTTGACCACCAGCCCGCCGAGCAGCGACGGGTCGACGGTGACGGCGATGGTCACGTCCTTGCCGGCAACGCTCTTCAGCGCCGCCTTGAGTTCGGTCTGCTGGGCCGCCGTCAACTCATGAGCCGACGTGACTTCGGCGGAGGCCTCGCCACGGGCTTCGGCCGCGATCTGGCGGAACGCCTTGATCATGCCGGGCACCGCGAACAGGCGCCGGTTCTTGGCGACGACGCGCAGGAAATTGCCGGTCAGGCCGGTGATCCCCGCCTTGTCGGCGATCGCCGCGATGGCCTTGGCCTGGTCCTCGCTGGAAAACACCGGGCTGTTGATCAGCCGGGTGAGGTCCGCGCTGCTCGCGAGCAGTGCCTCGAAACCGTTGAGATCGGCTTCGACCTTGGCCACCGAATTGGACTGCGATGCCAGTTCGAACAACGAACCGGCATAGCGTTCTGCGACACCTGAGATTGGCGATGACGATTGGGCCACGGACCGTCTTTTCTCTTGTCTGACAGGCCGCAGATTGTTGGCGCGAGCAAAAACTCTGGCTAAATCTTTGACCTTACTGCATTTTTCCAAGCACGGAGGCGCGGCTTCCGCTATCCCCGGCCGAAAGTCGATTGCCGTCTAGCACAGGCATTTTAAGACCGCAATGCGTCGTTCCGCATGGTTTTCAGGCACTATTGTCGCATCCGGCGAATGATCAGGGCCCTAGGGGCCGCAATACCCTTGGATTCATGGCACAAAGCCGAAGGCAAAGGCGAGCGGCAAGGCTGCGAGCGCCAATTCCACCACAATGGAAACCCAATTGAAAGGTGTGTTGGCGCCATCCGACATCATCGACAGCAGCCGGCCGAAGGCGGTGAACAGCCAGGAGAAGCCGAGCGCCATGTAGACCAGCGGCTGCGCGAGCAGGATGCAGCACAGCCCGACACCGAGATAGAAGCCCGACATGCGGCCGCGTCCTTCCGCGATCGCCGCCGCCTTCTCAGGCTTTGCCTGCAGGCGCAGGATGCGGAACGCCAGCCCGGGCGCCAGGAAAAACAGCAGGCCGAGCAGCACGGTGAAGACCGCGCTCGACCAGGCCAGCCATTCGCCCTGGCTCGTCGGCCATGGAAGCGCAAAATCCATCGTGTCCCCTCGAAATGCCTGTTTTGAAATCGTGGACATTCTAGCGGAGGAAAAATGCCGCGCCAGATGGCGCCAGGCACTTTAGGAGACGCGCATCAACCGAGCGCGAATTCCACGGCTGCCTCGGCATGGATGCGCGTCGTGTCGAAAACCGGAATGTCGAAATCGCCCGGGCCGATCAGCATGGTGATCTCGGTGCAGCCCATGATCAGGCTGTCGGCGGCCTCTTCGCGGCGCAAGCGGTTTGCCTCCGCGACATAGGCGGCCTTCGAGACTTCGGAGACAATGCCCCGGCAAAGCTCGTCATAGATGACGCGGTGCACCATGTCGCGGCCTGCCACATCGGGTACGACTGGCGACAGGCCGTATTTGTCGGCGAGCCGGCCCTTGTAGAAATCCTGCTCCATGGTGAACCGCGTTGCCAGCAGCGCCGGCCGCTGCATGCCCGCGCGCTTGATCGCTAACGCCGTGGCATCCGCGACGTGAATCAGCGGGATCGATACCGATGCCTGCACCTGATCGGCCAGCTTGTGCATGGTGTTGGTGCACAAAAGCAGGCCTTGCGCGCCACCCGCCTCGAGCTTGCGCGCGGCATCGGCCAGCAGCGCGCCGGCGCCGTCCCAATCACCATGATGCTGCCGCTCGGCGATCTCGGCGAAATCGAACGACCACATGAGAAGTTTTGCCGAATGCAGCCCACCCAGCCGCTCGCGCACGATCTCGTTGAGCAGGCGGTAGTAGATGGCGGTGGATTCCCAGCTCATGCCGCCGATGAGGCCAAGGGTTTTCATGACGGGCTGTTCCTATTCCTGTGCAATTCCTATATTGTGACCACATGGGACCACAAGGAGACCCTGCCATGAAATCGATGCAACTTCGGGAGGCCAAGGCAGGACTGTCGGCTCTCGTCGAGGCTGCCGGGAACGGTGAGCCTACAATCATCACCAGGCACGGCAAACCGACTGCAATGGTCGTTCCAATCGAAGAGGGGCGAAAGCTTTATCCGCAAGATACCCAAAGGAACTTTGTGGACTTTCTGTTGCAGTATCCCGGCGGCATTGAGCTTGAGCGCAACGAATCGCCGTCCCGGGACGTCGAACTTTGAACGGCTACCTGCTCGACACATCCTTTGTCTCAGCCTTCGCACCTGATCGTCCCGCACTCCCGCATCCTATTCAAAAATGGGTTGCCGAACAACGCGAACAGGGAACCTGGTACATGTCTTCAATTGCCGTTCTGGAGGTGGAAAGAGGGATTGCGAGATTGATGCGATCCGGCGGAACGGCAAAAGCGGACCGGTTGACGCTTTGGTTCGGACGACTTGTCCAGGAATTCGATCAACGCATCATTCCGGTCGACTCAGCCGTTGCCCGGGAGGCCGGACAACTAGAGGATGCGACCATCGCACGCGGCTTCAATCCGGGTTTGGCGGATGTCCTGATCGCCGCGACTGCTCGTTTGAACGATCTTTCCGTGCTCACAGCCAATGTCCGGCACTTTGCCACCCTTGGTGTGGCTTATCTCAATCCGTTCAATGGGGACATCTGAGGAGTTCCCACTACAAAAAGCTTTGCGGGTCGATGTCGACCTGCACCCTGACCGAGCCTCTGACCTTCGGTCCTTCGGCCAGCATGGCCCTGATAAACCCCTGCATGTCGGCGCGCCGTTCGCCCTGGATCAGCAGGCGGAAGCGATGGCGGCCGCCGAGCAGGGACAGCGGCGCTTCGGCCGGCCCGAGCACGAACAGGTCCGACGCCTCGGGCGCCGCGCGGCGCAGGCCGCGTGCGTGGCCTTCCGCCTCCG
The DNA here is from genome assembly GCF_020164775.1 of Mesorhizobium sp. ES1-6. Taxonomy (NCBI): domain Bacteria; kingdom Pseudomonadati; phylum Pseudomonadota; class Alphaproteobacteria; order Hyphomicrobiales; family Phyllobacteriaceae; genus Mesorhizobium; species Mesorhizobium sp. ES1-6. Next base: position 381,758 of record NZ_JAIUGU010000003.1, on the reverse strand, counting down.
CCCGGGTCACCGCGCTGACGATGACGCCCGCCAACCGGCCGAAGGGCGGCAAGGCAGCGCGTTCGCGCTCCGAAATCTCGCGCTGATAGAAGGATTCGGCGTCGCCGGAGACGATCGCCCGCATCACCGGATGATCGGGCTGGAAGGTCTGCAGCAGGCCAAGGCTCTTCTTGCCGGTGCGGCCGGCGCGGCCGGTCACCTGGCTGAGCAGCTGGAAGGTCCGCTCGGCGGCGCGCGGATCGCCATTGGCAAGGCCGAGATCGGCGTCGACGACGCCGACCAGCGTCATGTTCGGGAAATTGTGGCCCTTGGCGACCAATTGCGTGCCGATGACGATATCGGCCTCGCCATTGGCGATTGCCTCCAGTTCCAGCCGCAACCGCCGTACACCTCCCATGATGTCCGACGACAGCACGATGGTGCGCGCGTCCGGGAAATGCGTCACCACCTCCTCGGCGATGCGTTCGACCCCCGGCCCGCACGCCACCAGATGGTCGAGCGTGCCGCATTCCGGACAGGCCTCGGGACGGCGCTCATTGTGGCCGCAATGGTGGCAGACCAACTGGCCGCGAAAGCGGTGTTCGACCAGCCAGGCCGAGCACACCGGGCAGCCGAAGCGGTGGCCGCAGACCCGGCACAGCGTCAGCGGTGCATAGCCGCGCCGGTTGAGGAACAGCAGCGACTGCTCCTTCTTCTCCAGCGTCCGGCGCATATGCTCGATCAGCACCGGCGACAGGAAGCCGCCACGCGCCGGCGGCGCGCGCCGCATGTCGATCGATTTGAGATCGGGAAGTGCTGCCTCGGCAAAGCGGGCGGACAGAACGGCCCGGTTGTATTTGCCCTGGCTGGCATTGACCCGGCTCTCGACCGACGGCGTCGCCGATGCCAGCACGACGGGGAAGCCGCCTATATGGCCGCGCACGACAGCCATGTCGCGCGCATTGTAGAAGACCCGGTCTTCCTGCTTGTAGGCGGGGTCGTGCTCCTCGTCGACGACGATCAGGCCAAGCTCCTTGAACGGCAGGAACAGCGCCGAGCGCGCACCGGCGACGACGCGCACACCGCCTTCCGCCACTTGCCGCCAGACTTTTTCGCGCATTCGCGGCGGCAGGTCGGAATGCCACTCGGCCGGCTTGGCGCCAAAACGCTGCTGGAAGCGTTCGAGGAAAGCATGCGTCAGCGCGATCTCCGGCAGCAGGATGAGCACCTGGCCGCCCCGGTCGAGAGCTGCCGCCACCGCCTCGAAATAGACCTCCGTCTTGCCCGATCCGGTGACGCCATCGAGCAGCGCGACATTGAACTCGCCGGCCGCGACATTGGCGCGCAGCATCGACGCGGCCTCGCTTTGGTCCGGCATCAATTCGGGAACGGCATAGCTCGGGTCGGGCGCGGCCACCACCGGGCGCGGCGGGATCATCACCATCTCGAACACGCCTTGCGCCTTCAGCCCCTCGATCACCGTCGACGACACGCCAGCGGCATGCGCGAGCCCGGAGCGCGTCCAGGCCAGCCCGCCTTCGGCCGTTTCCAGCACGCGCGCCCGCGCATCCGTCATCCGGTCGGGCATGACGAGCGTCCGCTGCAGCCCTTCGATCCAGGGTTCGGGATCAAAGGCCTCCGGCGCTCGCAGCAGCATGCGCGCCACCATGCCCGGCGCCGACAGCGTGTATTGCGCCACCCAGTCGACGAAGCGGCGCGTCGCGCGGTCGATAGGCGGACAGTCGAAAACCTGTTCGATGGGGCGCAGCTTTTTTGCGTCAACCTTCTCGACCACGCCGTCCCAGACGATGCCGGCGACCTGGCGCGGCCCGAGCGGCACACGCACGATCGAGCCCGGCACCACGCGCATGCCGGCCGGCACGGCATAGGTGTAGGGGCGTTCGGCAGGCATCGGCACCAGCACCGGTGCGGCCGCGACAAAGGGCGAATCTTCGATCATGAGGCGTGACCTTGCCCCGACTTTGGTCTAGATCAAAGAGCAACGCTGAACGTGCCTTCCCAAGCACGACGAAATCGTCAGGAGACCCGCCATGAAATTTTTTGTCGACACCGCCGACGTCAAGGATATCCGTGAGCTGAACGATCTGGGACTGCTCGACGGCGTCACCACCAATCCGTCGCTGATTCTCAAATCCGGCGGCAAGATCGCCGAGGTCACCAAGCAGATCTGCGACATCGTCAAAGGCCCGGTATCGGCGGAAGTCGTGGCGAGCGAGTACAAGGATATGATGGCCGAGGCCGAGGTGCTGGCCAAGATAGCGCCCAATGTGTGCATCAAGGTGCCGCTGACGCTGGACGGCCTGAGGGCCTGCAAGACGATCCGCACCGAAATGAACCGCATGGTCAATGTAACGCTGTGCTTCTCGGCCAACCAGGCGCTGCTCGCCGCCAAGGCCGGCGCTTCGTTCATTTCGCCCTTCGTCGGACGCGTCGACGACACCGGCGCGGACGGCATGGAGCTGATCCAGGAAATCCGTCAGATCTACGACAATTACGATTTCCAGACCGAAATCCTCGTCGCCTCCGTGCGTACGGTGAACCATATCAAGCAGGCGGCGCTCATCGGCGCCGATGTCGTCACCGCGCCGCCGGCCACACTGAAGGCATTGGTGAAACACCCGCTGACCGACAAGGGTCTGGAGCAGTTCACCGCCGACTGGGCCAAGACCGGCCAGAAGATCGGCTGAGACCATTCAGCTTCCAACAAAAAAGGCCGGGCAACCGGCCTTTTTTGTTGGTGGTGGCACCTGCAGCTCAATCCGCGTCGTCATCGCCGGGCGCGGCCGCCGGCTGGCGCTTGCCCGCCATGATCTCGCGCTTGCCGACATGGTTGGGCGCGCCGACCAGACCTTCCTTCTCCATGCGCTCGACCAGCGAAGCGGCGCGGTTATAACCGATGCCGAGACGGCGCTGGATGTAGGACGTCGAACATTTCTTGTCGCGCAACACCACCTTGACCGCCTCGTCATAGCTGGAATCGCCGTCCTCGGCCGCGACCGACCCCTTGTCGAACACCGCGCCCTGGTCGGCTTCCTCTTCCTCTTCATCCTCGTCGGCCGTTACCGTCTCCAGATATTCGGGACGGCCCTGCGCCTTCAGATGCGCCACGACATGCTCGACCTCGGCATCGGAAACGAAGGGGCCATGCACGCGGGCAATACGCCCGCCACCCATCATGTGCAGCATGTCGCCCTGGCCGAGCAGCTGCTCGGCGCCCTGCTCGCCCAAAATGGTACGGCTGTCGATCTTGGAAGTGACCTGGAAGGAAATCCGTGTCGGGAAGTTGGCCTTGATGGTGCCGGTGATGACGTCGACGGAAGGGCGCTGCGTCGCCATGATCAGGTGGATGCCGGCCGCGCGCGCCATTTGCGCCAGGCGCTGGATGGCGCCTTCGATCTCCTTGCCGGCGACCATCATCAGGTCGGCCATCTCGTCGACGATGACGACGATGTAGGGCATCGGCGCGAGGTCGATTTCCTGCTGCTCGAACAGCGGCTCGCCGGTGCCCTTCTCGAAGCCGGCCTGCACGGTCATGACGACCGTCTCGCCCTTGTCGCGGGCTTGAGCGGCGCGCTCGTTGTAGCCATCGATGTTGCGCACGCCGAGCCGCGCCATCTTGCGATAGCGGTCCTCCATCTCGCGCACCGCCCATTTGAGCGCCGTGACCGCCTTCTTGGGATCCGTGACGACCGGGGTCAGAAGGTGCGGGATGCCGTCATAGACGGAGAGTTCGAGCATCTTCGGGTCGACCATGATCAGCCGGCACTCTTCCGGCTTCAGCCGGTAGAGCAGCGACAGGATCATGGTGTTGATGGCGACCGACTTGCCCGAGCCGGTGGTGCCGGCGACCAGCAGATGCGGCATCTTCGCCAACTCGGCGATGACAGGTTCGCCGCCGATCGTCTTGCCCAGGCAAAGCGCCAGTTTGCAGCTGGTCTTGCGGAAACCCTGCGATTCGATCAGCTCGCGGAAATAGACGGTCTCGCGGGTCTCGTTGGGCAGCTCGATGCCGATGACGTTGCGGCCGGGCACCACCGCGACGCGCGCCGACACCGCCGACATGGAGCGGGCGATATCGTCGGCAAGACCGATGACCCGGGAGGATTTGACGCCTGGCGCCGGCTCGAACTCATACAGGGTGACGACCGGACCGGGACGAACGTGGATGATTTCGCCGCGCACGCCGAAATCCTCGAGCACGCTTTCCAGGAGGTCGGCATTTTGCTCGAGCCGCTCCTGCGACATATAGAAGCCCTGGCCCTCGGGTGGCTGCTGCAGCAGTTCCTCCGAGGGAAGCTCGTAGCTTTCGCCTGTCATCGGCTGCGCAAGCTTGCCGGCCATGGGCAGCGACGGTGCGCGCGCTGGGGGAACGGTTTCCCCGACGCGTTGCACAGTCGGCGCCGGGGCCGCGCTGCTTGCGGCGGGTGCGATGGCGGCGGCCGCCCGAGCCTGCCGGGCGGCCCTGCCAGCCGGAACGGACGGCTCGATCGCTGCCTTGTTGGAGTTGGCCGGAAGGACGTCCGGCAAGGTGGACGGGGCCTGGCCCGGAAGGCATTCGATGACACGGAACAAGGCGGTGACATCGGCCACGGCGGACGCGGAGATGGCGGTCCGCCCGGCAAGCGGCCGAGCCGCGACCGGTGCGGGCGCGACCGGGCTGATCGGCCGGACCGACGAGGTCACGTCGACCAGAAGCGGCGCCAGACCCTCGAAGAAGGCGTGATCCGAAAGATAAGGCCGCCGGGCTTTTTCGGCGGCGGCGGGTGCCGCTGCGGGCACCATCGGAACCGTGGCCGCAACGCCTTGCGCCCTCTCGACGGCGCGCGCCGCCTGAGCTGACGCGGATGCTGGCGGTCCGCGATGGGCGACGCTGGCAGGCCCGGCCTGCCGCGTCGGAAGTGGTTGTGCTGTGGCCTGCTCGACCACCTCGTCGTGCGGCTGGCGCTGCTTTGGCTCATAGTCTGGCGTGCGTGTAAAACGCACATTGGGCGCGAGGAAGAAATACTCTTGCCAGGCAGGGCTTTCGGTGTCGCCGTGCTGCGGGGCAGTATTGTCCGTCGCGGGCTTGGCGTTCGCCCGCGCCAAATGGCTCGCCTGGGAAGCACCAGACCGGGCGACGTCCACCTTGCCGCCCGGACCGCCAGAACGCTCCCCTTCGGGGTCGTCGGGCGCGGTTGCGTGCAACGAATTGACCGGAGAAAAACGCCTGGCTTCCATTCTGAGGACCCACTGTGAACCGACCGCTGAGCAATAGGGAGCGAGTGGTTAACAGTTGCTTCCCGCCACGCGTCCCGGAGCAGTCGAATTTTTTTTCGAGGCCCTATCGACAAATTGGAATTGCCGGGGATGTCGGCAGGAGAGCAGCAAGCCCTCTGCCATGACGGATCGGCCCGGCGAGAGCCAGGGTCGGGTCCGTACGAGGCCGGAATGCTTAGCTGGCCGTCTTGCCGTGCCGGACGAGATCCTGGGCGATGGACAGTTGCAGAGCTTGCGCCAGTTCGCGCGCGGCTCGGTTCTCGGCGTCGATCTGCGCCCGGTAGGAGGCGAACTCCTGACGCGGCCTGTCGAAGGACGAGGTGATCGCCCGCTTGCCGACGGCGATCACGGCGCCGGTTTTCGCGTCGGTCAGCGTGTAGCCGGCGGTCAGCGTCACCGAACCGGCGGTCGGCTCGTCTTCATCGGTTCCATTCTGGACCAGCGCCGCCGAATCGACGCCCTCGCTCACGCCGAGATCGAGCGAATAGAGCGGCGAGGCCGGCTCGCCGGCGCCACGCCCGAACCCGAAGATCAGATTGTTGCGCACTTGCTGGGCATAGCGTGTCTTGACCGGCTTGATGGCGATCGACGCCAGTTCGGCATTGGCGGTGGAGCCTGTCGACAGCGGCGCGCTCGAATAGAGAGGTCGCACCTGGCAGGCCGAGACGAGCGCAAGCGAGCCGACAAGGCCGGCAAGAGCGATGTGGCGCAGCAGAGGGCCCAGCTCCGTCTTTTTCCGATCAGGCAACGACATTGACGATCCTCTGCGGCACGATGATCACCTTGCGCGGAGCCTTACCTTCAAGTGCTTTCTGCACGAAGTCGAGAGCCAAGACCGCTTTTTCGACCGCACCTTGGTCCGCGTCGCGGGCAATTGTCAAATCCCCCCGCTTCTTGCCGTTGACCTGAACCGGATAGGTGACTTCGTTGTCGACGACCAGCGCCGGATCGAAGAGCGGCCACGGCCGCTCGGCGACCAGATCGGTGCCGCCCAGCGCCTCCCAGCACTCCTCGGCCAGATGCGGCATCACGGGCGCGATCAGATGCACCATGATCTCCACCGCCTGGCGGCACGCGCTTTTCAACACTGCGTCGGCCTTGCCTTCGGTCACCTCGTTGAGCGGCGTGGTCAACACATTGGCCAGTTCATAGATGCGGGCGATGGCGCGGTTGAAGGCGAGCTTCTCGATGTCCTCGCCGACCGCCTTCAGTATCTTGTGCGTGGCCTTCGAGACCGCTCCGGCCTCACCGGCGGTGGCCGCGGCAGGATTGACGCCCGCCAACGTCTCGGCCGCCATCGACACCAGGCGCCAGACGCGCTGCATGAAGCGATGCGCGCCGGCAGCGCCGTCGTCGGTCCACTCGACATCGCGCTCGGGTGGCGAATCGGACAGCATGAACCAGCGCGCGGTATCGGCGCCGTAGCCATCGGTAATGTCCTCGGGGCTGACCGTGTTCTTTTTCGACTTCGACATTTTTTCGAGCGCGCCGATCGTCGCCTCTTCGCCGGTCGCGATCTCGATGGCCCGGCGCGTGCCGCCGACGTCTTCCAGCCGCACCTCTGTTGGCGCCAGCCAGCGCCCATTGGTCGAAGGGCCGCCGACACGATAGGTCTCGTGCACCACCATGCCTTGCGTGAACAGGCCCTTGAACGGCTCGGCCAAATCGACATGGCCGGTCTCGCGCATGGCGCGGGTGAAGAAGCGTGAATAGAGCAGATGCAGAATCGCATGCTCGATGCCGCCAATATACTGGTCGACGGCGAGCCATTCATTGGCCGCTTTAGGGTCGGTCGGCTCATGCGCCCACGGCGCCGTGAAGCGGGCGAAATACCAGGACGAATCGACGAACGTGTCCATCGTGTCGGTTTCGCGCCGCGCGTCCTTGCCGCATTGCGGGCACTTCACATGCCGCCAGGTCGGGTGACGGTCGAGCGGATTGCCCGGCCTGTCGAAATCGACATCTTCCGGCAGTTTGACCGGCAGGTCGGCCTTCGGCACCGGCACCACGCCGCAATCCTCGCAATGGATCATCGGGATCGGGCAGCCCCAGTAACGTTGCCGCGAAATGCCCCAGTCGCGCAGGCGGAAGTTCACCTTGCGCTCGGCCATAGGCCGGTTGCCGATCGTCTTTTGTTCCAGCAGCCTGGCGACTTCGTCGAAGGCCAGATCCGGCTTCATGCCGTCGAGGAAGCGCGAATTGATCATCGCGCCGTCGTCGGCATAGGCCACGTCGATCACCTGGAAAGTCGACGGATTCTCACCTTCCGGCATCACCACCGGCACCACCGGCAGGCCGTATTTGTTGGCGAAATCGAGGTCGCGCTGGTCATGCGCCGGGCAGCCGAAGATGGCGCCGGTGCCGTATTCCATCAGCACGAAATTGGCGACATAGACCGGCAGCGTCCAGGTCTCGTCGAAGGGGTGGACGACACGGATGCCGGTATCGAAGCCCTTCTTCTCCGCCGTCTCCAGCGCCGCCACCGAAGTGCCCATATGGCGCACTTCCTCGATGAATTTCGCCAGCGCCGGATTGGTCGCTGCGGCCTTTTTGGCCAGCGGATGATCAGCGGCGATCGCCATGAAGGAGGCGCCGAAAATGGTGTCGGGCCTTGTCGTGTAGACTTCCAGTTCATGCTCGCCGGCAATGTCCGAAGCCAGCGGCCAGCGGATCAGCAGGCCTTCCGAACGGCCGATCCAGTTCTGCTGCATCAGCTTCACTTTTTCGGGCCACTCGCCGAGGCCGTCGAGCGAATCGAGCAGGTCCTGCGCGAAATCGGTGATCTTGAAGAACCATTGTGTCAGCTCGCGCTGCTCGACCAGCGCGCCCGAGCGCCAGCCGCGCCCGTCGATGACCTGTTCGTTGGCGAGCACGGTCATGTCCTCGGGGTCCCAATTGACCTTGGAGGATTTGCGCGTCACCAGCCCCTTCTCGACAAAGTCGAGGAACAGCATCTGCTGGCGGTGGTAGTAGTCGACGTCGCAGGTGGCGAATTCGCGCGCCCAGTCCAGCGACAGGCCCATCACCTTGAGCTGCTCGCGCATAGTGGCGATGTTCTGGTAGGTCCACTCCTTGGGATGGACCTTGTTCTGCATCGCCGCGTTTTCGGCCGGCATGCCGAAGGCGTCCCAGCCCATCGGATGCAGCACGTTGAAACCCTTGGCCCGCTTGTAGCGCGCCACCACGTCGCCCATCGTGTAATTGCGGGTATGGCCGATATGGATGCGCCCCGACGGATAGGGGAACATCTCCAGCACATAGTATTTCGGGCGCGGATCGTCATTGTGCGCCTCGAAAAGCTTCTTTTCGGCCCACGCCTTCTGCCATTTGGGTTCTGACGCGCGCGGATTGTATCGTTCGGTTGCCATGAGACGTTTTTCACTTAAAAGCATGCGAGAACCGCTGGCGACTGGCTCGGCGGTTCAGGGAATGTGGTCCGGGTGTTCACCATGGTTTGGCAAACCCGTCAACCATATGGGCATCGCGGCGGCCAAAAACGCCGGTCAAAACAGCGGGAATTGCATATGGGTGACGCCGTTCAGCAGTTTTTCGCGGTCAAGGCGAAGATCGCCGCCGCCGAGCGGGAGGCAGGCCGTGAAGCCGGCGCGGTGACGCTGGTGGCGGTCTCCAAGACCTTCGACGCGGTCGATATCCAACCGGTCATCGAGGCCGGCCAGCGTGTCTTCGGCGAGAACCGCGTCCAGGAAGCGCAGGGCAAATGGCCTGGCCTGAAGGCAACTTTCCCCGATATCGAACTGCACCTGATCGGCCCGCTGCAGTCGAACAAGGCGAAGGAGGCGGTGGCGCTGTTCGACGTCATCGAAACGGTCGACCGCGACAAGATCGCCGCCGAACTCGCCAAGGAAATCGTCCGCCAAGGCCAGGCGCCAAAGCTCTATGTCCAGGTCAACACCGGCTCCGAACCGCAAAAGGCCGGCATCGAGCCCCGCGACGCCGTCGCCTTCGTGAAGCGATGCCGGGACGTCCACGGCCTCGCCATCGAAGGCCTGATGTGCATCCCGCCGGCCGACGAGAACCCCGGCCCCCACTTCGCCCTGCTGGAGAAGCTCGGCAGGGAAGCCGGCGTCGCCAAACTGTCGATGGGCATGTCCGGTGACTACGAGACGGCTATCGCCTTCGGCGCCACCAGCGTGCGAGTGGGCTCGGCGATCTTCGGCAGCCGGTGACCATTTCCCCGTATCTTCCGCTGAAGTTGATTGATAATCCAAGACTATCGCGCTATAGCTAGCCAAGCTAGCTAGGAGCTGCGAATGAACTGGCATCTTCAGGACGCAAAGAACAATTTTTCGAAGGTGGTTCAACAGGCGAGGACCGAAGGCCCTCAGACCGTGACGCTTCGTGGCGAACGGGCCGTGGTTGTGCTGTCCGTGGAGGACTACGACCGCCTGGCCGGGAAGAAGAAATCGCTCGGCGAATATCTGCTGACTGGTCCCGGCTGGGACGATGAGTTCGACAAGGAAATTACCCGTCGCCCGGACACCATGATCCGGGATGTCGACCTCTGATGTACCTGTTCGACACGAACGTGGTTTCGGATGTGCAGAGGCGCCTGCCGAAGCCGACCGCCTGGGTGGCTTCGGTTGATCCGGCATCAATCAGCCTTAGCGTAATTACTCTTGGCGAGATCGAGCGGGGAATCGTCAAGCGGCGCAAGGTCGACCCTGTTCGGGCAGCGCGGCTCGACATCTGGCTGCGAGAATTGCGAAGAGACAACGCGGACCGAATTCTTCCAGTCACGGAAGAGGTTGCCTTGGCATGGAGCCGCATCACGGCAGGTCGGACTCAAGGCAGCGCGGACATGCTCATTGCGGCGACCGCTCTCGTCCATGACCTTGTCGTGGTCACCCGCAATGTCGCCGACTTCGAAGACATGGGCGTCACCGTGCTTAACCCTTGGGAGGCCTGACCTTGCGCGAGTCGACCCACCTTTCTTAGGCCAATCGGCCGGCGCACTTGCGCCAGAGCTTGAAACGAAACGTACCGTTCCTATTTCCTTTGTGCCACCACACAATTCTCCTGGAGTTTTCACCATGCGTTTCAATCAGCTTGGAAATACGGGGCTATTCGTCTCCGAACTTTGCCTCGGCACCATGACCTTCGGCGCCGCCGGCCAGAACGCCCAATGGGGCCTGATCGCCAGCCTCGACCAGAAGGGCGTCAACGAGATCGTCGGCCGCTCGATCGCCGCCGGCGTCAACTTCTTCGACACGGCCGACGTCTATTCGTTCGGCGAGTCCGAACGCCTGCTCGGCCAGTCTTTCAGGGATCTCGGCGTTGCCCGGTCGAGCGTGGTCATCGCCACCAAGGTCCATGGCGCCATGGGCGAAGGCGCTAACCAGCGCGGCTCCTCGCGCGGCCACATCATGGATTCGGTCGATGCCAGCCTCGAACGGCTGCAACTCGACCATATCGATCTCTATCAGTTGCACGGCGCCGACGCGGTGACGCCGATCGACGAGACGCTGCGGGCGCTCGATGATCTCGTCTCAAGCGGCAAGGTTCGCTATGTCGGTGTGTCGAACTGGCAGGCCTGGCGCATCGCCAAGGCGCTCGGCATCGCCGACCGCAAGGGCTTTGCCCGCTTCGAAACCATTCAGTCCTATTATTCGATCGCCGGCCGCGACCTCGAGCGCGAGATCGTGCCGCTGATCCACGAGGAGAAGCTCGGCCTGATGGTGTGGTCGCCGATGGCCGGCGGGCTGCTCTCCGGCAAATACGGCCCCGGCGCGCCGGGCAATGGCGAGGGCCGCCGCGCATCCTTCAACTTCCCGCCGGTCAACGAGGACCGCGCCTGGGCAGCGGTCGCCGTCATGCGCGAGGTCGCCAGGAAGCATGATGTCAGCGTCGCCACCGTGGCGCTGGGCTATGTCCTGGCCAAGCCCTTCGTTATGAGCGTCATCATCGGCGCCAGCCGCATGGAGCAGCTCGAACAGAACCTCGCCGCCACCAGCCTCAAGCTCGATGCCGACGACCTCGCCAGACTGGACGAAGTCAGCGCTCTGCCGGCCGAATATCCCGGCTGGATGGTCGAACGCCAGGCCGCGGGCCGTCGTCCGGCGCCCTTCGTGCCGAAGGCGTAACCGCCGCGACGGCAAGCCCACCTTTCGAAGCCGCGCGCCCAATGGACGCGCGGCTTTCGACTACAGCCGAACGGTCTCGGCGAGAAAATCGAGAAAGGCGCGCACCCGCGCGGGCAGATGCTTGCCCTGGCCGACATAGACGGCATGCGTCGGCTCTTCGTCGCCGGGGTTGAAGTCCTCCAGCAGCGGCACCAGCCGGCCGGCGGCAATGTCGGGCTCGACATGCCAGCGCGCCAGCCGCGCAATGCCCGCGCCCGAAAGCGCGGACAGCCGCATCGCCTCGCCGTCACTCATCGTGGCATTGCCGTTGATCGGGACCATGACCGGGGCCCCGCCCACGTCGATGAACGGCCAGCCGTCGACATAGCGCGCAAAGCCGAAGGCGGCCATGTTGTGGCGGGCGAGATCGCCAGGCACCGACGGCGTACCGCGTGCGTCGAGATAGGCGGGCGCGGCGACCACCACCATCCGGCTCTGGCCGAGCTTGCGCGCCACCAGCCGTGATTCGCGCAGCGGCCCGGCGCGGATCGCGACGTCGGCGCGCTCTTCCATCAGATCGATGACGCTGTCGGTCAGCACGGCCTCGACGAAAATCTCCGGATACCGTTCCAGGAAACGTGGCAGCAGCGGCATCAGCCGATGCTGGCCGAACGGCACATAGGCGTTGACCCTCAGACGCCCGCGCGGCGCCGCACCCGCCGCCGCTTCGCGCTCGGCGGCATCGAGGTCGGCCAGGATACGTATGCCGTTGTCGTAGAACGCCGTCCCTTCCGGCGTCAGTAGCAGTTTGCGCGTCGAGCGGCTGACCAGCCGCGCCCCGAGCCGCATCTCCAGCCGCGCGACCAGCTTGCTGACCGCCGACGGCGTCATGCGCAGCCGGCGCGCGGCGGCCGAGAAGCTGCCCGCCTCGACGACGCGCGTGAAGACTTCGATCTCGCCGGAGCGGTTGATGTCGGGTCTGGCCATCTGTGAATCTATTTCACAAGAAATATGCCTTGGGCAAGTCTGGTTCACAGGCTGGCGGATCACGATCTTCCGGGCCGGGGCGCGGGACTGGACAGGCGCCCGGTTGCCGCAACCGCCGCCGACGAAGGGAAAACCGTCATGCCTCTCGCTCTTTACGCCCTCGCCGCCGGCGCTTTCGGCATCGGCGTTACCGAATTCGTCATCATGGGTCTGCTCATCGATGTCAGCAAGGATTTCGGCGTCTCGATCTCGGCCGCCGGCCAGCTCATTTCAGGCTATGCGCTAGGCGTCGTCATCGGCGCGCCCTTGCTGACCATCGCCACGAGCAATTGGCCGCGCAAGACCGTGCTTCTGGTGCTGATGGCGATCTTCACGCTTGGCAACCTCGCTTGCGCGCTGGCGCCCGATTACTGGACGCTGATGGGCGCCCGCATCATCACCGCTTTTGCCCACGGCACCTTCTTCGGCGTCGGCTCGGTCGTGGCCACAGGCCTGGTCGCGCCCAGCAAGAAGGCCTCGGCGATCGCGCTGATGTTCACCGGCCTGACCATCGCCAACATCCTCGGCGTGCCCTTCGGCACCTGGCTTGGCCAGGCCTTCGGCTGGCGCGCCACCTTCTGGGCGGTGACCATAGTTGGTGTGTTGGCCTTCGCCGTCACCCTGGCCTTGGTCCCGCGCGACGAGGCGGCGGCCGAAAAGAGCGACTTGCGCGCCGATCTCGCGGTGCTGCGCCGCACGTCCGTCCTGCTTGGCCTCGCCACCACCGTGCTCGGCTATGCCGGCGTCTTCGTCGTCTTCACCTACATCGCCCCGTTGCTGACCGAGATCAGCGGCTTCAAGGAAGCGGCCGTATCGCCGATCCTGCTCGTCTTCGGTGGCGGCCTCATCGCCGGCAACCTCGCCGGCGGCAGGGCCGCCGACCGCCGGTTGGTGCCGGCGGTGCTGGGCAGCCTCGTGCTGCTGGCGCTGGTGCTGGCAACCATGAGCTTCGCCATCCACAGCCAGGTCCTGGCCGTCCTCTATGTCGGCCTGCTCGGCGCGGCCGCCTTCGCCACCGTGGCGCCGCTGCAGATGTGGGTGCTGGAGAAAGCGCAAGGGGCGGGCCAAAGCCTGGCCTCATCCTTCAACATCGCCGCCTTCAATCTCGGCAATGCCGCCGGCGCATGGCTCGGCGGCGCGGTTATCGCGCATGGCTTCGGGCTGGGTTCGCTGACCTGGGTCGCCGCCTTGCTGCCGGTCGCGGGCCTGGGTGTGGCCGGGCTGGCGCTGCGTCTCGATCGCCGTGCCGCGCTCGGCGCTCCCGTCTGCGTTCAGTCGTAACCCCTCCAGCACATCCGTTTCCAAACATCAAGGAGCAAGAAGATGGACTATCGACCTCTCGGCGCATCGGGCCTGAAAGTCCCGGCGCTTTCCTTCGGCGCGGGAACTTTCGGTGGCTCCGGCCCGCTGTTCGGCGCCTGGGGCAACAGCGACGCGCAAGAAGCGCGGCGGCTGATCGACATCTGCCTCGAGGCCGGCGTCAACCTCTTCGATACCGCCGATGTCTATTCGAACGGCGCATCGGAGAAGGTGCTCGGCGAGGCGATCAAGGGCCGGCGCGATGCCGTGCTGATCTCGACCAAGACCGCGCTGCCGATGGGCGACGGACCGGCCGACTACGGCTCGTCGCGTTCGCGGCTGATCAAATCCGTCGATGCCGCATTGAAACGCCTCGGCACCGATTACATCGACCTCTTGCAGCTGCACGCCTTCGACGCCGGCACGCCGATCGAGGAAGTCCTGTCGACGCTGGACGGCCTGGTGCGCGCCGGCAAGCTGCGTTATGTCGGCGTCTCCAATTTCTCCGGCTGGCAGGTGATGAAGTCGCTCGGCCTGGCGGAGAAGCAGGGCTACCCACGTTATGTCGCGCATCAGGTCTACTATTCGTTGCTCGGCCGCGACTATGAATGGGAGCTGATGCCGCTCGGCCTCGACCAGGGCGTCGGCGCGCTGGTGTGGAGCCCGCTCGGCTGGGGTCGCCTGACCGGCAAGATCCGCCGTGGCCAGCCCCTGCCGGAACAGAGCCGGCTGCACGACACCGCGAGCTTCGGCCCGCCGGTCGAGGACGAGCATCTGTACCGGGTCATGGATGCACTCGACGCCGTGGCCGGGGAGACCGGCAAGACCGTGCCGCAAATCGCGATCAACTGGCTGCTCAGGCGCCCGACGGTCTCGTCGGTCATCATCGGCGCCCGCAACGAGGAGCAGTTGCGCCAGAACCTCGGCGCCGTCGGCTGGACGCTGACGCCGGAACAGGTGAAAAAACTCGACGCGGCAAGCGAGGTCACCGCGCCCTACCCGTATTTCCCTTATCACCGCCAGGAAGGTTTTGCCCGGTTGAACCCGCCGGCGGTGTAAGGGCGAGGCCCGTCAACTTCGTCGAAGCAGCCGCGAAGCGGCGTCGCGAAGACCCGAGGATCCATTCCGTGACCTCGGTCGAAGATCGCAGCGGAGTAAAATTCGGCACCGCTGCAACGCTTTGAAGGCGCGGCATGGATCCTATGGTCTGCGCCGCGTCGCTTCGCTCCTTGCTTCGCCATAGGATGACGAAAGCGATGGGCGGTTTCGCTAATCGTTGGTCGATAGATCTCGAAACTACCCCCTCAATGCAGCACAAATTCTCCATCCACCTTGAGCCACTCGTTCGGCGCGATCAGCTTCTGGTGCGTATAGACCACCGAATGCAGCGGACCATCCAGCTTGGCCTTCCAGAATTCGATGAACCGGATCAGCACCGGAAACTTCGGAGCGATGTCGTAGTCCTGCCAGACGAAGCTCTGCAGGAGATGCGGATGGTCGGGGAAATGATAAAGAATCTTGGCCGTCGTCAGGCCATAGCCTTTGAGCATCAGGTTCATTTCAAGATGGTCGCGCATTGCGGTCCCCAAGGTTGATTCTCCGTTCCTCCCAGGCACCAATTGTGCGCGTCGTTACTTAACTGTCTATTGATTTTTCTTGATCGCAAAACGAACTTTTCCCGCAAAAACATGCGGTTAGCAGCGAACCGTGCCGAGTGCTGACAGGCTCGACAGGCCCGCCTGCGGCATCCCGCCACGCGAATCCAACGTCTAATGTTGCCGTCGCGGCGGAACTGGTAATAATGCCGCCGAATTCGCGGCCGCTTCGCCGCGATCCCGCCGGCGTTCAAGCCGGCGGATTGGTTCGGGAGGAAGGCAAAAATGTCCGAGGTTCATGTCCATCGCGTCCAGCCGGCGTGGAAGAAGAACGCCCTGATCGACAATGACACCTACCTCAAATGGTATGCCGACAGCGTGAAGAACCCGGACAAGTTCTGGGGCAAGCACGGCAAGCGCATCGACTGGTTCAAGCCCTTCTCCAAGGTCAAGAACACCTCCTTCGAAGGCAAGGTCTCGATCAAGTGGTTCGAGGATGGCCAGACCAATGTCTCGTACAATTGCATCGACCGCCATTTGAAGAAACGCGGCGACCAGACCGCCATCATCTGGGAAGGCGACAATCCCTACGACGACAAGAAGATCACCTACAACGAGCTTCACGAGCATGTCTGCCGGCTCGCCAATGTGATGAAGAAGCACGGCGTCAAGAAAGGCGACCGCATCACCATATACATGCCGATGATCCCGGAGGCGGCCTACGCGATGCTAGCCTGCACGCGCATCGGCGCCATCCATTCGGTCGTCTTCGGCGGCTTTTCGCCCGACGCGCTGGCTGGCCGCATCGTCGACTGCGAATCGACCTTCGTCATCACTTCGGACGAGGGCCTGCGCGGCGGCAAGCCCATCCCGCTGAAGGAGAACACCGACAAGGCGATCGACATCGCCGCCAAGCACCACGTCATGGTCAAGAACGTCGTGGTCGTGCGCCGCACCGGCGGCAAGATCGGCTGGGCGCCGGGCCGCGACCTCTGGTATCACGACGAAGTCGCGACGGTGAAGGCCGAGTGCAAGCCCGAGAAGATGAAAGCGGAGGATCCGCTGTTCATCCTCTACACGTCGGGCTCGACCGGCAAGCCGAAAGGGGTGCTGCACACCACGGCCGGCTATCTCGTCTATGTGTCGATGACGCACCAATATGTCTTCGACTACCATGACGGCGACATCTACTGGTGCACCGCCGATGTCGGCTGGGTGACCGGCCACAGCTACATCGTCTACGGGCCGCTCGCCAACGGCGCCACCACGCTGATGTTCGAAGGCGTGCCGAACTACCCCTCGCAGTCGCGCTTCTGGGAAGTCATCGACAAGCACAAGGTCAACATCTTCTACACCGCGCCGACGGCGCTGCGCGCGCTGATGGGCGCCGGCAACGACCCGGTGAAGAAGACGTCGCGCAAATCGCTGCGCGTACTGGGCTCGGTCGGCGAGCCGATCAACCCGGAAGCCTGGGAGTGGTATTTCAACGTCGTCGGCGAAGCCAAGGTGCCGATCGTCGACACATGGTGGCAGACCGAGACCGGCGGCATCCTGATCACGCCGCTGCCCGGCGCCACCGACCTCAAGGCGGGCTCGGCGACGCGGCCCTTCTTCGGCGTCAAGCCGCAGCTGGTCGACGGCGAGGGCAAGGTGCTCGAAGGAGCGGCCGACGGCAATCTCTGCATCACCGATTCCTGGCCAGGCCAGATGCGCACCGTCTATGGCGATCACGACCGTTTCGTGCAGACCTATTTTTCCACCTACAAGGGCAAGTACTTCACCGGTGACGGCTGCCGCCGCGACGCCGATGGCTATTACTGGATCACCGGCCGCGTCGACGACGTCATCAACGTCTCGGGCCACCGCATGGGCACGGCCGAGGTCGAATCGGCGCTGGTCAGCCACGACAAGGTTTCCGAGGCCGCCGTCGTCGGCTATCCCCACGACATCAAGGGCCAGGGCATCTACAGCTACGTCACCTTGATGAAGGGCGTCGAAGCGACCGAGGATCTGCGCAAGGAACTCGTCGCCCATGTCCGCAAGGAGATCGGCGCCATCGCCACGCCCGACAAGATCCAGTTCGCGCCGGGCCTGCCCAAGACGCGTTCGGGCAAGATCATGCGCCGCATCCTTCGCAAGATCGCCGAGGACGATTTTTCCGCGCTTGGCGACACATCGACGCTCGCCGATCCGGCAGTCGTCGATGATCTCGTCGCCAACCGGCAGAACAAGAAGGGCTGATGGCTGGCGACGCTGCACTGGGTACCGTCACGGAGCTTTGGCGCTACCCGGCGAGTTCGCTCGCCGGCGAGCGCCGAGGCGCCATCTCGGTCGGGCAGGCGGGCATCGACGGCGATCGCCTGTTCGGCCTCGTCGATAGCTCGGACAATGAAATCGCCCGGCCAGATCGTGACGCCAAGTGGCACAAGGTGCCGCGCATCCGCACCCGGTTGACCAATGACCGCGAATTGCAGATCGCGGTTCCCGACGGCGACTGGCTGGCCGCGCCCGGCGTTGAATGCGACCGCGCGGTGTCGGCCTATCTTGGCTTTGCCGCCTCTATCAGGCCGTTCGGCCAGGAGAATGCCCCGCCCGCCTACAGCGGCCCGCTGACGCAGGCGCGCTACGGCAAGGCGCCGATCCACCTGCTGACCACGGCCTCGCTGGCGCGGCTGAAGGCGCTGCATCCGGACGGTGCCGCCGATCCGCGCCGCTTCCGCCCCAACATCGTCGTCGACATGACGGCGGTCGAGGGGTCGTTTCCCGAAACGGAATGGATCGGCAAGAAGCTCGCCATCGGCGATCTGCTGCTGACCATCTCCGAGCCGTGCCGGCGCTGCGGCTTCACCATCATTTCGCAAGATGGTTTCGACCACGATCCCGGCATCCTGCGCAACCTGGTCCGCCACAACGCCCACAATCTCGGCGTCTACTGCACCGTCGACCGGCCCGGCCATGTCGAGATCGGCGCGCCGATGCGGTTCGTCTAGGGAAGACCTTCGCATCATCTGTAATACGAATGACAGAAAACCGGGCCATACACCTCCGGCGCGACCCGACTTGTCGCTCTCATTTTCGAATCCATCGGAGTGCCTATGACTTCCCTGCCCATTCTTGGCGCCGCCATGACGCTGGACGACGTCGAAACCCATCGCGACTGGCTGTTCGAAAAGCCGCGCGACCTCGAATTGCAGGACTTTGCCGAGGCCCGTGTTCTCAACGGCGACTGGGCACCGCTCGCCGCCCGCGCCGGAAAGCTCCTCGACGGCCATGGGGGCCGGCTCGGCATTCATGGGCCTTTCTGGGGCTTCACCATCGCCTCGCAGGACCCCGACATTCGCGACGTCGTCAGCAGACGTCTGCTGCAAGGTCTCGATGTCTGCGCCGCCATCGGCGCCAGCCACATGGTCGTCCACAGCCCCTACACGACCTGGTCCTACAACAACCTCGACAACAATCCCGGCGAGCGCGAAAAAATCATCGAATACTCCCGGCTGACGCTGCGCGATGCCGTCAAGCGGGCCGAGGATATCGGCTGCACCATGGTGCTCGAGAACATTGAGGACAAGGACCCGCATATCCGCGTGGTCTTGGCCGACAGCTTCAACTCGCCCGCGGTCGCCGTATCGATCGATACCGGCCACGCCTACTATGCCCATGGCTCCACCGGCGCGCCACCGGTCGACTATTATGTGCACGCCGCCGGCAACCGCCTGCAACATGTCCATCTGCAGGACGCCGACGGTTACGCGGATCGCCACTGGAGCCTCGGCGAAGGCACGATCCAATGGCGCTCGGTCTTTGCCGCGCTGGCGAAACTCGAAAGCAATCCGCGTCTCATCATCGAGATCAGGGACAAGTCCAGGATACCGGCGTCGGCGGCTTATCTCGCCTCGCTTGGTATCGCCGAATAAGGCCCCGGCGCACCGCGCTACCGGTACAGATCCGCCCGCGTCGGCGGCAGGCCACTTGGGCCCCGCGCGCGCTTGGTGACGACGGTCTGGAAAATCTGCGCCGAGGCGCGTTCGAAGGCGATCGAACAGCCGGTCAGGTAGAGCAGCCAGAGCCGCGCCCGAGGCTCGCCCACCTCCGCGATCGCCTCGTCGAACCGCGCCCGCAGGCGCTCGGCCCACAGCCTGCAGGTGCGGGCATAGTGTTCGCGCAGGTTCTCGACGTCATGGACGAGAAAACCGTGTGCCTCCAGATTGCCCAGCGTCATGCCGATCGTGTCGACCTCGCCGCCGGGAAAGATGTATTTGATCAGCGCCTTGTACTCCCCGCCCTTGCGCAGCGTCTTCCTGGCGCTGCCCTTGCCGCGCCTTGTGATGGCATGGTGCAGGTAGATGCCGCCGGGCTTGAGCAGGCGATGGACGGTGGAGAAATAGGTGGCGTGGTTGGCGATGCCGACCGCCTCGAACATGCCGATCGACGAGATCTTGTCGTAGCCGCCGTCGAGCTCGGTGTAGGACTTGATGTCGATGGTGATCCTGTCTTCCAGCCTTTCGGCGCGGATGCGCTCGCGTGCCAGCCTGGTCTGCTCCTCGGACAACGAGACGCCATGGCCAATGGCGCCATAATGCTTGGCCGCGTGGATCAGCATGGCGCCCCAGCCGCAACCGATGTCGAGCAGCCTGTCGCCCGGCCTCAGCCTGAGCTTGCGGCAGATATGGTCGAGCTTATCCTTCTGCGCCTGGTCGATGCCGTTGGCGAAATCGGTGAAATAGGCGCAGGTATAGACCATGCGCTGATCGAGGAAGAGCCGGTAGAACGCGTTCGAAATGTCATAATGATGCTCGATCGCCTTCTTGTTGGAACCGCTGACGAAGGGATTTTGCCCAGCAAGATCGGCCCGCTTCGTCATCTCTCTTCGCGAGAACAGCACGGCGGGCAGGTCGCGCAGGATGGCAAGCTTGGGCAGGGATTTGAGCCGGAGCTTGCCCTTCGACGGCAGCGCGTAGAGGTCGAAAATCGACCCGCCCTCGATGTCGATCGTCTTGGCGATCCACATTTCCACCAGCGTCGAGAAATTCGGCCTGCGCGCCAGCTGCCAGACGATGTCCTGGTCGTTGATCGCAAGCACCGGCCCGCCTGGCGGACCGATGCGCTCGCCGGTCCACAGCCTGACGGCGAACCCTGGCTTCAGCGCCTCGACGACGCTCCGAACGATGCGTGCTGCCTTGTCGGCTGCATCCATGCCCCTCTCCTCTGGGCCTGGTGCCGACGGCCCGATGTGATTGTGGCCGCTCGGCCGTTCGGGTGCAACCCGCGGGCGCGGCGCGGCCGTGAAGTGTCTCAATTGGGACACATCGGAGCGCCCTGAACACACCTCGCGTCACAGCGGCGCATCGTGGCACTTGCCAAATCAGCCGAAACACCCCACCTTGGGATCGTGTTCAACGAACTGAAAGGAGGTGATCCGATGTCGAGTGATTTCGTTTTCCAGAACGTGGCCTCAGCGGATTGCACTTTCGGGAAGCAGTCTTCCCGTTAAGGCGCGAGATGCGCGGCGGGTGATGTAAACGTCACCGCCATTGAGCCGCGCCATGGACGGAAACACGGAAGGCCGCCGGCTTCGAAAGAAGCGGCGGCCTTTTCCTTTTCGGGACTACTGGGTCAGTACGACCTTTTCGGTATTGCGGATGATTTCCTGAAAGGCATTGTCCAATTCTGCTCCGGTGGACACCTCGAAATAATGTCTCTCGGCGGCGGAGGCGTCTTTCGACGAACAACCCTTCAGCACTGCCTTTGCCTGGTCCCGCTCGATTGCCGACATGTCCTTGTCGTTCAGGTCGAAGCCGATGGTGAAAATCTCGATGCCGTCGTTTTTCATGTTGCCGCACAGCGTTTCGGCGTTGCCACGCGCAAGGCTCCCCTGGCCGTTGTAGCGCCCGGCGGCGCCCGCGAAGGCGGTATTGAACTGGCCGTCGGTCATCAGGATTGCAACCTTGGCAATCTTCCTCGGATCGGCGTTCGAAGCGCCGTTGCCAAGACCGGCATTCTTGATCGCGGTGCGCCATTGCGGCGACAGCATATAATAGGTCCACTGAATGGCGATCGCGCCGGCCGTATAACCACCGGCCTGGAAGTCGCCGATCGAATCGAGCAATGCTTTAGAATCCGCCGTCAGCGGGATCACTTCTGCATCAGGACACTTGTTCATACCCTCACCGGCGAGATGGTCATCCCGGTTGACCAGCGCATAATATTTCTTGCCGTTCGTGTCCGTGCGAACCGTGTCCGGGCCGTCGGCGCTCAAATCCGCATCGCCGTTCTTGGTTTTCCGCTCCGTAGCGCAATTATCCGTGCGTGGCATGGCCGCGCCGACAATGGAGATGTACTCGCTGAAGGACGGCAGCAGATTTTTGCCCGTCTTGGCAACGAGAAGCGGACTGCCGGCGACGGGTGGCAGTTCAGAACTCCCTTGCTTTTCGGCATAGACGTTTTCGGCCAGCTTTCCGGCGTTCACGCCCGATGCGTAAGGCACGATAGCGACACGGACGCGAGGGTTCTTCGGATCCTGGTTCTCCAGCATCGTCCGGACGGCGTTCTCGGCAGCTGTTCTCAGATCGCCGATCTTGTTGACGTTGCCCCGCTTAGCCATCGATCCTGTTATGTCGAGCATCATCGCCACCTCAATCTGCTTGTCCGAATAAAGCGATGTCGTCGAGGCGGTGACGCGCTTCATGTTCCCCATGTCGAAAATCGGGAAAAACAGGGTGAGGTCGACATGGACATCCGCCTGCACTGTCTTGGCGGTCCTGTTGACGACCAGCCTGTCCAACGTCACCTGACCGGTGTGTAGAATGCCGGCCGCGTTGTTGGCCTCGAGAAAGGCCTGCACGGATTTGTTGGCGTCGGCTTCCTTGATGGCGCCGGTTGTCAGGTCGCGTGCCGTCGACGTCACTGCCGCGTCGACCACGCCCTGCAAGCTCGATTTGGCATTGTAGAGCTGCGTGACGTTGACAGAGAAGCCCGCGACCAGCGCCAAGACCGAGGCAGCAAAGCCGAACAGGACCGCGAAATTTCCACGGCGATCCCTGGCGAATGCGCCGACCGCGTGAACAAGACCCCCGTAATTCCGCATCCAACAGCCTCCGCTTGCCTCGGCCTCGTCGCCGCATTGAAGGCAATGCAGGATTCCGGCCGGGCCATGCGGAGATCCGTCCTAAGACAGGAGGTCGGCAGCAAATCGTTGTTTTTGTTGGATTTTCACCTGGCGAGAAGGTGAACGACTGGTAAACGCCGCGCTATATCGGCGCCGACGTTTACCGGATGCTTACCATGCCCGGCCGAAGAGCTCGTACGGTATCAGGCGACGTCTTGTTGCGGCACAGCATCGCTGTGCCGAAGCGGGCCAACTGTCTCAGGCTTGCCAGGCATGTCGAGGCGCGAACCAACTGGATGTGGCAAGATTCAGGTCAGACAATTGCAGGCCCGGGTCTCATTTCGGCTAGGCCAGCATCTGTGCGCTGGCCGTCCTGTCGACGCCGTGATGAGGCGGATTGAACAGCCTGCCTTCCTGCTCGTAGGTCCATACCTTGAACAAGGTAAGCCGGTGGGGGCCAAAACTGTGCAGCAAGGGAACGTCGGTGGCATCGCGGCCGCGCGCGACGACGACGCGACCAATTCTGGGCCGGTTGTGGCGCGGATCGAACGTGTACCACTTGCCGTCGAGGAACACTTCCATCCAGGCCGAGAAATCCATCGGCGCCGGATCGGCCGGCACGCCGATGTCGCCTAGATAGCCGTTCACGTAGCGCGCCGGAATGTTCATGCAGCGGCAGAGCGTGATCGCCAGATGGGCGAAGTCGCGGCACACGCCGACACGTTCCTCGTGCGCCTGCGCGGCGGTGCGGGTCGAACGCGCATAGCCGTAGCCGAAGGACAGGCGGTTGTGGACATAGTCGACGATCGCCTGCACGCGCGCCCAGCCGGACGGAAGATGGCCGAAAAGCTGCCAGGCGAGATTGCTCAGGTGATCGGTCTCGCAATAGCGGCTGCCGAGGAGATAGCCGAGCACCTCATCGGGCAGTTCGGCGACTGGCATTTCCCGGGCCAGCGTATTGACCTCGTCCGTCTCGCCACTGTCCTCGATCACCGCATCGTAGAGGATGCGAATGCCCCCGGCGGGCGCCGTGAAACGGCGGCAGGCATTGCCGTGCAGGTCGTGGTAGAGCCGGGTTGGCACCGAAGGCGACGTCAGCACGCGCGTCTGCCGCTTGATGTCGGCCTGCCTGTCGTTGTGGATTTCGAGCAACGAAATCACCGGAGTGGCCTCGGCGCATTCGATGGCGATCTCGTAGCCGAGGCGGATAAGCATGAGCGTCGTCCCCTTCGCATGACTGGAATGGTCCGGTTTAAAACGCCGCAAGGTGATCGTGGTTCCCTGGACGCTGCCAAAATGCGCGCTCGCGGGTTTCCATATCCGCGCCTTCACGTTACGGTCGCGCCCTCCCTCGCCACCCTCCCCCCGACTTCAAGGAAAATCATGTTTGCTGGCAGAAAATTCGCCGCCTTCCTCTTCGACATGGACGGCACGCTGATCAATTCCATCGCCTCGGCGGAGCGGGTGTGGAGCGATTGGGCGCGGCGCCACGGCCTCGACGTCGCGGCCTTCCTGCCGACCATTCACGGCGTGCGGGCGATCGAGACCATCACCGCGCTGGCGCTCCCGGGCGTCGATCCGACACACGAAGCAGACCTGCTGCTGAAGGCGGAAGCGGCCGATCTGGACGGTATCGTTCAGATCGCCGGTGCCGTTTCCTTTCTGAACGCGCTGCCGCCCGAGCGCTGGGCGATCGTGACCTCGGCGCCGCGCTCGTTGGCCCTTGCCCGCATGAAGGTTGCCGGCATCCCCGTGCCTGGCGTCCTGATCGCGGCCGAGGATGTGTCGCGCGGCAAGCCGGCGCCCGATTGCTTCCAGCTTGGCGCCAGCCGGCTCGGCTTCGACGCGCGCGACTGCCTGGTGTTCGAGGATGCCCCGGCCGGCATAGCGGCGGCCGAGGCGGCGGGAGCTTCGATCATGGTGATCAACGCCACGCACCAGCATGTGCTGCAGACACCGCATGCCGCGATATCGGCCTATGACACGGTCGGCATCACCGTCGACGAGCAAGGCTGGCTGGCACTCGAACCGCAACGCGACGCCGCCTAGTCTTGGCGCGCGGTATGGGGGAGATTCGGGGCAGCCGACCTGACCCGAATCGTCTCTAGAAGTCGCTGGTCAGGCCTTTGACCTCCCAGTCACCGTAGCGGCCGGGCTCCTTGCCGCCACGGCCGCCGATCTCCTTGGGCAGTTGGGCTTCCCGCGCGCGATAGTCGGTGCGCCGTGCCTCGGCTTCCGCCAGTGCGCGGCGGGCGGCGGGCGTCAGCTCTTTTGGCGGAGCGTCGCCATCCGTGCCGGCCGGCGTTTTACTGGTCTCGTCGTTCATGCGATATTTCCAGTGGATTGAAACGGGAACGGGCGTTTCCCATCATATAGCCATGACCTCACGAGGATCGACCCTTTTTCACCACCATCCCGACAGGAGCAGACGATGAACACCATTCGCACCGCCATGCTTCTCGCCGCCATGACGGCGCTGTTCATGGGCGTCGGCTTCCTGATCGGCGGTTCGGGCGGCATGATGATCGCGCTGGTGATCGCCGCCGGCACCAATCTGTTCAGCTACTGGAACGCCGACAAGATGGTGCTGTCGATGAACCGAGCCGTCGAGGTCGACGAGAAGAACGCACCGGAATACTACGCCATCGTCCAGGCACTGGCCAAGCAGGCCGGGCTGCCGATGCCGAAAACCTATCTGATCGACAATCCGCAGCCGAACGCCTTCGCCACCGGCCGCAATCCACAGAACGCGGCGGTTGCCGCTTCCACCGGCCTGCTGCAGCGGCTGACCCATGAAGAGGTCGCCGCGGTGATGGCGCATGAGCTTGCCCACGTCCAGCACCGCGACACGCTGACCATGACCATCGTCGCCACCTTTGCCGGCGCCATCTCGATGCTCGGCAATTTGGCCTTTTTCCTCGGCGGCAACCGCGACAACAACAACCCGTTCGGCTTCGTCGGCGTGCTGGCGGCGATGATCGTGGCGCCCTTTGCCGCCATGATCGTGCAGATGGCGGTCAGCCGCACCCGCGAATACGAGGCCGACCGGCGCGGCGCCGAAATCTGTGGACACCCGCTGTGGCTGGCCTCCGCGCTTGACAAGATCGCCCGCGGAGCCGAACGCATTCCCAACCCCGACGCCGAGCGCAACCCCGCTATGGCGCATCTCTTCATCATCAACCCCCTGCATGGCGAGCGCATGGACAGTCTGTTCTCCACCCATCCGAGCACCGACAACCGCATTGCCGCCTTGCAGGCATTGGCGCGCGAGATGGGCGATGGTGCGTCCCAGGCCCTGCGGCGCCAGGCGCCGACGCCGCCGCGGGCGGACGAGCCGCAAGCGGCGGGTCCGTGGGGCAAGCCGCCCCAACCGGAACAAGCCGAACCGGAACAACAGGCTGAACCGGCCAGCCCGAAATCCAATCCGTGGGGTCGCAACCCGACAGGGCCTAAGGGCCGATGGTTGTGAGCGTGACGGGTCGGGCACCTCGACGCACAGGCGATCAGGAACAGGGTGACGGCGGCGAGTTCGTTGCCGGCCTTGCCGCGCGCAAGGCGGCGGCGCGGTTGCTGGCCGCCGTCATCGATGCCAGGACGCCGCTTGACGGCCTGACCGACCACGAGAACGGCCACCCGCAATACAAGGCGCTCGATTTGCGCGACCGTGGCCTGGTGCGGGCCATTCTGGTCACCGCGCTGCGCTTCCGCATGACCATATCGGGGCTGCTGGCGCGGCGGCTGGAGAAGCCGCTGCCGCCCAACGCCACCGCGCTGTCGCACATACTGCATGTGGCGGCCGCGCAGATCCTGTTCCTCGACATTCCCGACAGCGCCGCCGTCGACCTCGCGGTGACGCACGCCAAGTCCGACCCGCGCACGCAGCGCTTTTCGGGCCTGGTCAACGGCGTGCTGCGCACGCTCGCGCGGGCCAAGGAAACGGAGTTGCCGGCGGCACTTGCCGCCACCGACGAAGCGCCGAAATGGTTTTCCGACCGGCTGCAGGCCACCTATGGTCAGGACAAGGCCCCTCTCATTCTGGCAGCCCACCGCCATGAGGCGCCCGTCGATTTCTCGGTCAAGGCCGATCCCGAACTCTGGGCCGAAAAGCTCGGCGGCATTGTCCTGCCCACGGGAACGGTTCGGGTGGAGAAGCTTGCCGCGGCCGTCACCGAATTGCCGGGTTTCACCGAAGGCGCATGGTGGGTCCAGGACGCCGCCGCCAGCCTCCCCGCCCGGCTGTTTGGCGATGTCAGCGGATTGCGCGTCGCCGATCTCTGCGCCGCGCCCGGCGGCAAGACCGCCCAGTTGATCCTGGCCGGCGCCAGGGTCACCGCCGTCGACACCTCGAAGAACCGGCTGGCTCGGCTGGCGCAGAATCTGGACCGCCTTGGCCTGTCGGCCGAAATCGTCCAGGCCGACCTGCTCAAGTTTGAGCCGAAGGGGCTGTTCGACGCCGTGCTGCTGGATGCGCCATGCTCGTCGACCGGTACGGTGCGCCGGCATCCCGACGTGCCATGGACCAAGACGGCGGCGGACGTCGAAAAGCTCGCCGACCTGCAACGCAGGCTGCTCGCCCGCGCCGTCACGCTGGTCAGGCCCGGCGGCCGGATCGTCTTTTCCAATTGTTCGCTCGACCCGCTCGAAGGTGAGGATCTCCACGGCGCTTTCCTCAGAGCGACGCCTGATATCGCCGACGATCCGCTGCATCAGGGCGAGATCGCCGGCATCGATTCGTTCCTGACGCCGCAAGGCACGCTTCGCACCACGCCCGCCGATCTCGACCTCGGCGCGCCGGAGCGCTCCGGTCTGGACGGCTTCTTCGCCGCACGCATGCGTCGCGCCGGCTAAGGGACTAAGAGCAGGGATTTGCTGAATTTTTTGGGGAGAGTGTGGCCCGACGCCAGGCCAGAGGGCATCGTTTGAAGGAATTCGCCTTCGCACGAGTCGCGCAATCATGTAGACTCGACGCCGGGGTTGAGGACGATCAGGAGGGGTCTTGGCACTGGCTGCCAGCAGCACGACGCGTCTGTGGACGCTGGTCGCGAAGGAGTTCTGGCGCAAAACACGCCGGCGCCTGCGCGCCGGGCCGGTGTATCGCTGGCGCTATTCCGGCCGCACGCCCGAACGCGTCCTGATCGCGCCGCCGGACCTGCGCCTGGCCGACCCGCAGATCGCACTCGAGATCTATTACGGCCGTTATCCTCTGTCTGGCCATCTGGTCGAGACCGGTGGCAAATCCCCATTCCAGATCAATGTCCCCAATCACGGTTGGCAAAAGACGCTGCATGGCTTCCGCTGGCTGCGCCATATGCGTGCCGCCGGCACGGAGCTTGCCGCCGCCAATGCGCGTGCGCTGGTGTCCGACTGGATCACCATGCATGGCAACAACATCGCCGGCGTCGCCTGGGAGCCCGGCACGACGGCCAAGCGCATCATCGCCTGGCTGCAGCATTCTTCCGTCGTGCTGCAGGGCGCTGAATTTCCCTTCTACCGCGCCTTCCTGAAATCGCTGGCGGTGCAGATCCGCTATCTCAGGTCGATGGCGCGCGAAATGCCCGACGGCAAGGACCGGCTGCGCGCCCGCATCGCGCTGGCGTTCGCCGCACTGTCCCTGCCGGCGCCGGCCTCGGCGCTGCGCGGCGCCACCCGCAACCTCGCCGACGAACTCAATCGCCAGATCCTTGCCGATGGCGGCCATATCTCGCGCAACCCGATGGCGGTGCTGGAAATCCTTGCCGACCTGCTGCCGCTGCGCCAGACCTATGCCAACCAGGCCGAAGCGCCGCCGCAGGCGCTGATCGGCGCCATCGACCGCATGCTGCCGGCGCTGCGCTTCTTCCGCCACCAGGATGGCAGCCTCGCCCGCTTCAACGGCATGGGCGCCACCATCCATGACCGCATCGCCACCATCCTGCGCCATGACGACACGGCCGGCTCGCCGCTGCTGCATGCACCGCATTCGGGCTACGAGCGGCTGGCGATGGGCGGCACCACCGTCATCGCCGATACCGGCCTGCCGCCGCCGGTCGACGTGTCCAACGCGGCGCATGCCGGCTGCCTCGCCTTCGAACTGTCGTCGGGCCGCCAGCATTACATCGTCAACGCCGGCATCGACACTTACGGCGCCGCCGAGTTCCGGCCGCTGGCCCGTGCCACCGCAGCGCACTCGACAGCCACCATCAACGACACGTCATCGGCGCGTTTCACCCATGCGCTGCGGGTCAATGACCAGCTCGGGTCGCCGTTGATAGGCGGGCCGCAGCAGGTGCAATGCAAGCGCATCGACCAGAAGGGCGTCCACGGTTTCATTGCCCGTCATGACGGCTATCTCCAGCGTTTCGGCTTCCTGCATGAGCGCGAGCTGAAACTCTCCTCGGACGGCAATGTGCTGGCGGGCCGGGACCGGTTCCAGCGGCCTGGCAACGCAGCGATCCGCAACAATGGCCGTGATTTCGTCACCGTGCGCTTTCACGTCCACCCCGACATCAATCTGCTGCAGGACGAACAGGAGCGGCTGGTGCTGACCGCCGACCAGGCCGACACCTGGGTGTTCACCTCTGGCGAAGTGGTGCCCGAAGTCGAGGAATCGATCTACTTCGCCGGCCTTGGCGGCCCGCGCCGCAGTCGCCAGATCGTGCTTGCCTTCAAGGCGTCCGACATTGCCGAGGTCCACTGGCAACTGACGCGGACAAAGATCGCCGGTTATCCCCAAAACAACTGAGCTTGCGGCGGCAATCGGGTGTGCGAAGCAGCGAACGCTTGATTTCCGGGCCTCATGTGCTACGGCGCGGGCCTGCTCCTCCAGACTTGAAAGGCCGCCAGCCCATGGCCGTTCCAGCCAAGAACATTCCAGCCCCCGATCTCGTTCCGGTCCGCCGCGCGCTGCTCTCCGTCTTCGATAAGACCGGCCTGATCGACTTTGCCCGGGCGTTGGCCGCGGCCGGCGTCGAACTGGTCTCCACCGGCGGCACGGCAAAGGCGATCGCCGAAGCCGGCATGGCGGTGCGCGACGTCTCGGAACTCACCGACTTCCCCGAGATCATGGACGGCCGCGTCAAGACGCTGCATCCGTCCGTGCATGGCGCACTGCTTGGCGTGCGCGACGACCCCGAGCACGCATTGGCGATGCGCAAATACGGCATCGAGCCGATCGATCTCCTCGTCTCCAATCTTTATCCGTTCGAGGAAGTCCGCCGCTCCGGCGCCGATTACGCGTCGATCGTCGAGAACATCGACATTGGCGGCCCGGCGATGATCCGCGCCTCGGCCAAGAACCACGCCTATGTCGCCATCGTCACCGATCCCGGCGACTACGCCGCCGTGCTCAACGCGCTGGAGATGAACATCGGCTCGCTGTCGCTGGATTTCCGCAAGAAGCTCGCGGCCAAGGCCTTCGCCCGGACCGCGACCTATGACGCGGCAATCTCGGGGTGGTTCGCCGAGGCGCTCGAGATCGAGCATCCGACCTGGCGCGCCTTCGGCGGCCGGCTGGCCGAAGTGATGCGCTACGGCGAAAACCCGCACCAGGCCGCCGGCTTCTACGTCAATGGCGACAAACGCCCGGGTGTCGCCACGGCGCGACAGCTGCAGGGCAAGCAGCTGTCCTACAACAACATCAACGACACCGACGCCGCCTTCGAACTGGCCGGCGAATTCGATCCGGCGCGCTCGGCGGCCGTCGCCATCATCAAGCACGCCAACCCGTGTGGCGTGGCCGAAGGCACGTCGCTGAAGGCGGCCTACGCCAAGGCGCTCGCCTGCGACCCGGTCTCGGCTTTCGGCGGCATCGTCGCTGTCAACCGCATTCTCGACGCCGAGGCGGCGCAGGAAATCGTCAAGACCTTCACCGAGGTGATCATCGCGCCCGACGCGACCGACGAAGCCGCGGCAATCATAGCCGCCAAGAAGAATTTGCGCCTGCTGGTCACCGGCGGCCTGCCGGATCCGCGCGCGCCCGGCACCACGGTCAAGTCCGTTTCCGGCGGCCTGCTGGTCCAGGGCCGCGACAATGCCGTGGTCGACGACCTCGACCTGAGGGTGATGACGAAGCGGGCACCGACCCCGGCCGAGATGGCGGACCTAAAATTCGCCTTCCGCGTCGCCAAGCAC
Organism: Mesorhizobium sp. ES1-6; assembly: GCF_020164775.1. Classification (NCBI taxonomy): domain Bacteria; kingdom Pseudomonadati; phylum Pseudomonadota; class Alphaproteobacteria; order Hyphomicrobiales; family Phyllobacteriaceae; genus Mesorhizobium; species Mesorhizobium sp. ES1-6. Next base: position 351,288 of record NZ_JAIUGU010000003.1, on the reverse strand, counting down.
GTCAAGTCGAACGCCATCGTCTATGCCAAGGACGGCGCCACCGTGGGCATCGGCGCCGGCCAGATGAGCCGGGTCGATTCCTCGCGCATCGCCGCCCGCAAGGCACTCGACGCCGCTGAAGCCGCCGGCCATCCGGAGCCGCTGACCAAGGGGTCGGTGGTCGGCTCCGACGCCTTCTTCCCCTTCGCCGACGGGCTGATATCGGCCATCGAAGCCGGCGCCACCGCCGTCATCCAGCCGGGCGGCTCGATGCGCGACGACGACGTCATCGCCGCCGCCGACGAACACGGCGTTGCCATGGTGTTCACCGGGACAAGGCATTTCCGGCATTGAGCACCCTTTTCCTTCTCCCCTTGTGGGAGAAGGAAAAGGCGCTGCTACTCAACCGGCCGATCCGCCGGATAGGGCGTCCTGACCAGGATCGCCATGCCAATCGCCAGGAACAAAATAATCGCTGCCATGCCGAGCCGCGCCGAGCCGCTGGTCGCGGTGATCGTCGCGACCATGAACGGCGCCAGGAAACTGGTCGCCCGTCCGGCCAGCGCATAAATGCCGAAATAGCGGCCGGATTCCGCCGCCGTGACGCTGCGCGCCATGTAGGAGCGCGACGAGGCCTGCACCGGGCCGAAAGCCAGGCCGATCAGCAGGCCGTACATGATGTAGGCCTTTTCGGCCGCCGTCCCGAACAGGCCACCCGAGTCCGCGGTCGAAAGCTGGATCAGGCCAAGCAGCGTGAAGCCCGGCCCCGTCGAAACGACGCCGATCGTGGCGATGGACAGCATGACCAGCGAAATCATCACCACCACCTTGGAGCCCAGCGCCGTGTCGAGGCGCGCCGCGATCCAGCAGCCGAAGATGGCGACGACGTTGAGGATGATGCCGAACATGCCGATCTCGGTGATCGACCAATGGAACATACCGGCCGCGAAGGTACCGCCGAGTGCCAGCAGCGCATTGACGCCATCCTGATAGATCATGCGGGCAACGAGGAAGCGGAATATGCCGCCGCGCTTGCGCACTTCGGCAAGCGTCGATTTCAGCTCCGACAGGCCCTCGCGCACCGCCGGTCCGATCGGAATCCCCTTGATGGCGTCGGGCGTGAAGAAGAACATCGGCAGGATGAACAGGAAATACCAGCCGGCCGACAAGGGCCCGGTCGCGCGGGCATCCTCGCCCAGATGCGGATCGAGACCGAACAGCGGGCTGATGCCGATGATCGTCTTGCCGCTCTCCGGCGAGCCGGCGAGACAGGTGACGACGAAGATCAGCGCGATCATGCCACCGAGATAGCCGAGACCCCAGGCGGTGTTGGAGATGCGGCCGATCTCGCTCTTCGGCACCAGCCGCGGCATCATGGAATCATTGAACACGGTGGAGAATTCGGCCGCCACCGAGGCCAGCGAAAACAGCGCCACGATCAGGAACAGGTTCGAGCCGGGCGCTGCAAACCAAAGCAAGGTGAGGCTGGTGATCTTGATCGCCGCGAAGAAGGCGATCCACGGCTTGCGCGGTCCGGTCTGGTCGGCGATCGAGCCGAGGATCGGCGACAGCACCGCGATGACCAGCCCGGCCGCCGCTATGCCGTAACCCCAGACAGCCTGGCCCGTGGTGGGATCGCCCGCCATGCGCGAAACGAAATAGGGGCCGAAGATGAAAGTGGTGACGACCGTGAAGAACGGCTGCGCCGCCCAGTCGAAGAACATCCACCCCCAGATGCCGCGCCCGGACGCCCGCTGCACTGTCTCTACCGCCATGCTAATTCCCCCGGACACGCCCGTATCGGGCGCCATGTCTGCATGTTTCCGATGCTCGTGCAAATGACAAGCGTCGCGCCGCCAGCCTCGGAAATGATCCGCTCACATCCCGGTCAGATCGCTCATCAGGCCCGACGCAACCGACAGCCGCGACACGGTGATGTCGCCGCCTTCGGTCAGCGCCTGCAGTCGCTCGCGGATACGCCCCACCCGGTCGCCGCCGGCTTCGAGCCAGGCCGCCACCGGATCGGCCGCCTTGGCCTGGCCGGTGAGCGCGGCGACCGCGATGCCGCGCCGAGCCGCGCCGATCGTGTCGGTAGCGCGGGACAGTGCGAGCTGGTCATAATAGTCCGAAGGCGTGATCGAGCGCGCCGCGTCCTCGACACGCGGGATGCGGAAGGCGTCGCTGACGGCGAAGAACGCCTTTGCGGCCGCGACGATATCGGCACCGGCGGTGCGCGCCGTCAGCGCGATGTCGGGAATGAGTTCCGCCACCTCGCTCAGCGCCAGCTGCTCGGCCAGCTTTTCCGGGGCGCCGGCCTTGAACAGGCCGTGCCGCTTCTCCTCGATCCGCTCGCGCGAGAAGGCGGGCAGCAGCGATACCAGTTTGGGCTCCAGCGCCTTGCGCGCGTCCTGCAGTTCGGCGATGCGCTGGCCGAGGGCCGCGGTGCCGGCGTCGTTCTTCAGATACCAGCCGCTGGTCACATAGATAAGCCGGCTCACCATCTGATAGAGATCGAGCTGCACCTGGCCGTCGATCTGGTTGTCGAGCGCGTCGATCTCGCGATAGAGCGCCGGCAGCCCAAAGCCGTCGCGCACCACGGCGAAGGTGCGCACCACGTCGGCGGCGGTGCGGCCCGTGGCCTCCTGCAGCCGGTTGACGAAGGACGGGCCGCCACGATTGACCAGATCGTTGGCCACGACACGGGCAATGATCTCGCGGCGCAGCCGGTGGCCATGGATTTCGGCGACGTATTTCTTCGCCATCCGGTCCGGGAAATAGCCCATGAGATCGCGGTCGAAATGCGCATCGTCCGGCACGTCGCTGGCGACGATGTCGGAGAACAGCACGATCTTGGCATAGGCGAGCAGCACGCCGAGTTCGGCCCGGGTCAGCGGCTCGCCGCGCGCCTCGCGCTCGGCAAGGGCCGCCGGTGACGGCAGCGTCTCGACCACGCGGTCGAGCAGGCCGCGCGCTTCGAGCGCCGACATGAAACGGCTTTGATGCGCGATGTCGGCCAGGCCGCGCTTGCGAGCGATCGAAAGCGCCAGCGTCTGCTGATAATTGTTGGACAGCACCAGGCCGCCAACCTCGTCGGTCATCTCGGCCAGCAGCTTGTTGCGTGCCGGGCGCGTCAGCGAACCCTTGCGCATGGCCGATGCCAGCGCGATCTTGATGTTGACCTCGACGTCGGAGCAGTTGACGCCGCCCGAATTGTCGATGGCATCGGAATTGCAACGGCCGCCATTCATGCCGAACTCGATGCGTGCCCGCTGCGTGACGCCGAGATTGGCGCCCTCGCCGATCACCTTGGCGCGCACGTCGAGCGCGGTGATGCGGATGGCATCGTTGGCGCGATCGCCGACCTCGGCATTGGTCTCGGTCGATGCCCTGAGATAGGTGCCGATGCCGCCGAACCACAAAAGGTCGACCGGCGCCTTGAGGATGGCCGTCATGATCTCGACCGGCGTGGCGGTCGTCTTGGCGAGGCCGATCGCAGCGGCGGCGGCAGCCGGCAAGGTGATCGACTTCTGGCTGCGCGAGACGATGACGCCGCCTTCCGACAGCTTGGTCTTGTCATAGTCCTGCCAGCTCGAACGCGGCAGCGCGAACATGCGTTCGCGCTCGGCCATCGAGGCAGCCATGTCAGGATCGGGATCGATGAAAATGTCGCGATGGTCGAAGGCGGCGATCAGCCGCGTCTTCGGCGACAACAGCATGCCGTTGCCGAACACGTCGCCCGACATGTCGCCGACGCCGACCACTGTGAAGGACGACGTCTGGATGTCGCGGTTCATCTCGCGGAAATGCCGCTTGACCGCTTCCCAGGCGCCCTTGGCGGTGATGCCCATCTTCTTGTGGTCATAGCCGGCCGAGCCGCCGCTGGCGAAGGCATCGTCGAGCCAGAAGCCATGCTTCTCCGAGATGGCGTTGGCGGTATCGGAGAAGGTCGCCGTGCCCTTGTCGGCGGCGACCACGAAATAGGGATCGTCCTGGTCGCGGCGCACGACGCCGGCGGGCGGGATGACACCGTCCAGGCCGATATTGTCGGTGATCGACAACAGGCTGGAAACGAAGTTCTTGTAGGCCGAGGTGCCGACCTCGAAGATCGCGTCGCGGCTGCCGCCCACCGGCAGCTTCTTGGGATAGAAGCCGCCCTTGGCGCCGACCGGCACGATGACGGCATTCTTGACCTGCTGCGCCTTGACCAGGCCGAGCACCTCGGTGCGGTAGTCCTGGGCACGGTCCGACCAGCGCAGGCCGCCGCGCGCCACCGGGCCGAAGCGCAGATGCAGGCCTTCGACCTCGGAACCGTAGACGAAAATCTCCCGCCATGGCCGCGGCGCCGGCAATCCCTCGACCGCCTGCGACTCGAGCTTGATTGCCAGTGACTGGCCTTTCGCTTTCGTATCGGCAACGAAATGATTGGTGCGCAGCGAGGCTTCGATGAGGTTCAGGTAGCGCCGGATGATCGTGTCATCGTCGATGTTGGGGACATCTTCCAGCGCATCCTTGATCTTGGCCTTGAGGTGCTTTGCCGCTACCACACCTTCGCCTTCAGCCGTCGGGCCAAGCCGGGCGATGAACAGCGCATGCAAGCCGCGCGCGATGTCAGGATAGCGGTTGAGCGCCGCGGCAATAAAATCCTGGCTTTGCGGAATGCCGACCTGCTGCAGATAGCGGCCATAGGCGCGCAGGATGGTGATTTCGCCGGACCACAGGCCGGCTGTCTGGGCAAGACCATTATAGCCGTCATTGTCGACGTCGCCGCGCCAGACAGACAGGAAAGCATCCTCGAACAATGCACCGCCATCGGCGAGGTCGATCGGCTTGCCGTAGCTGTTTTCCAGCTCCATGTCGTGGATGAAGACCATGCCGGACTGCTCGTCGCCGACCTCGAAAGTCCGCTCGCTGATGACGCGGAAGCCGATATTCTCCAGCACCGGCACGCGCCGTGACAGCGCCACCGGGCTGCCATGGTGATAGATCTTCAGCGCCGCCTGGTGCGGCTTCTGCTCGGCATGGCGGTAATAGTCGATGGCGATAGGATTGCCGGCGCTGATCTTGGCGATGCGTCCGGCATCGGCGAGCGCCACACCGGCGCTGAACGAATCCCGGTAGCTTTCCGGCAGCCGCGCGGCGATCGCCTTCAACGCCGGGTCGCTGCCGCTGGCTTCCGCCGCATCGGCAAGGGCATCTTCCCAGGTACGCACGATGTCGCGGATCGCCGCCTCGATCGTTGCCTGCTCGACCTTCGGCGTCTTGCCGCCGGAGCGGCCGATGATGAAATGCACGCGCGCCAGCCCGCCTTCAGGAAAGGCCGGGTAATAGGCCGACAGCCGGCCCTCGAACACGGTTTTCAGATAGGTGCCGATCTTCTCGCGCACGACGCTGTCATAGCGGTCGCGCGGCACGAAGACGAGGATCGACACGAACCGATCGAACTGGTCGGCGCGCACCAGCGCCCGCACGCGCGGCCGTTCGACCAGGCCGAGAATGGCCGCGGCATGCTTGCGCAGGATCGGCACCGGCACCTGGAAAAGCTCGTCGCGCGGATAGCTTTCCAGCACGTTGATCAGCGCCTTGCCGGAATGGTCGTGCCGGTCGAAGCCCGACTTGGCGATGATGGTTTCGGCCTTGGACCTGAGATACGGGATCTTCATCACCGAGCGCGTGTAGGCGGTCGAGGTGAACAGGCCGACGATGCGCAATTCCCCCGCCAGCGCGCCCTTGGCGGTGTAGGTCTTGACGCCGATGTAATCGAGATAGATGCGCCGGTGCACCAGCGACTTGGCATTGGCCTTGGTGACGATCAGCGGCTCCGGTCCATGCAGGAAAGCACGGATTTCAGGCGTCGTCGTTACGGCCTCGGTACCGCGCCTCAGGACAAGCACGTCGGGATCGGACAGGATGCCGAGGCCGGGTTTTTCGGCGCGCTCCAGATTGCCGCTTTCCTCGCCACCCGTATATTTGAATTCGCGCATGCCGAGGAAGGTGAAATTGTCGTCGCGCAGCCACTCCAGGAAGGCGATGGCCTCGGCGACGCTCTTCTTGTCGAGCGGCACCGCGGAATAGCGGAATTCGGAGATCGCCTGATCGAGCCGCGCCAGCATCGGCCGCCAGTCGTTGACCGCGGCGTGGACCTGGCCGAGCATCTTGCGCAGCCGCTCGGCCAAGCCGGTTGCCTGCTCGGGCGTCAGCCGGGGAATGTGGACGTGGATGACGCTCAGCCGGTCGTGGCTGCCATCGTCCTTGGCGAAATTGCCGTCGCCGAGGATTTCGTCCACCCCCGTTTTGCCATGGCGAACAGTGATCACCGGATGGGTGACCAGGGTCGGCTCACCGGATGTTTCGGTAACTTCGCCGAGGATGGAATCGAACAGGAACGGCATATTGTCGTTGACGACCGTGATGACCGTCACCGGGCGGCCTTCGCGGACGACGCCCGAATCGGCCTCGACGGCGACGACGCACTCCCCCTTTTTGTGGGCCGCGACCGCCTGGCCGGCGAGATCGGCGGCGCGTTCGAGGTCGGCGGCGTCGTAGGCGGCGATATCCTCCGCCGGTGCGCGGGCGAGCAGGTAGTCGGCAAGTCTGGCCGGCCTGTCCTCCGTCTTCGCCGCGACGGCCTTCTTCTTCGACTTAGCTGCGGACTTCACGCTGGCCATGACGCTTCTTCCCTCCCGTCGCATGCTTTTGCGACTATGGTAGCAGATGACCGCTGTTTGGCGACAAAGGTTTGACGGCTTGCCGAGAATTATCGGAATTCGGCGGCAAGGCGTCGCGTGACGAGGAGGAATGATCCATGACCGGCAAAATCACCGCGCTTGACCTGGGTTCGGAAGAGTTGAGCGAGGCGACAAAAGCCTATTTCGCCAAATGCGAGGAAAAGCTCGGCCTCGTCCCCAATGTGCTCAAGGCCTATGCCTTCGACGACAAGAAACTGCGCGCCTTCACCGACATGTACAATGATCTGATGCTGGGCGAATCCGGATTGTCGAAGCTGGAACGCGAGATGATCGCGGTCGCCGTCTCCTCGATCAACCATTGCTACTATTGCCTGACCGCTCATGGCGCGGCGGTGCGCCAGCTCTCGGGCGACCCCATGCTTGGCGAGATGATGGTGATGAACTTCCGCGCCGCCGACCTCTCACCCAAGCAAACGGCGATGCTCGAATTCGCCGTCAAGCTGACGCAAGAGCCGGCCAGGATCGTCGAGGCCGACCGCGCGGCGCTGCGCCAGGCCGGCTTCAGCGACCGCGACATCTGGGACATCGCCTCGACGGCGGCCTTCTTCAACATGTCGAACCGCGTCGCGGCGGCAATCGACATGCGCCCGAACGACGAATACCACGCCATGGCGCGATAGGGCCACGCGCGCTCCACCATCGGGCCTGTTTCTCATCAAGCGTTGACAGGCGAATGCAGCCAGCTAGTTTTCTGGGAAACAAAATTTCCGAGGGGTGAAACTTCGTGCCCGAGGCTGACGCTTCGTGAATGGGAGCCCTTATGCCTGAGCGAATTGCCAAACCCCGGATTTTCCTCTGCGCCCTGACCGTGACGTTGGCGCTCGCAGCGCCAGCCGCCCACGCCTTCGAGGCGGCGACCACCTACCAGCCCATTTTCGAGACGGCGGCGGCCAAGACAGTCACGCTGACCGGTCGTGACCTGACCGTCGACCAGGTCATCGACATCGCCCGCAACGGCGCCAAGGTCGAGCTAAGTCCCGAGGCCCTGCAGCGTTCGGCTGATGCCTATGGTCTGCTGCTCGAAGGGGCCGCCGAAGGCGTCACGATCTACTGGTTCAACCGTGGCGCCGGCGATCAGCGCGAAACGGTGATCTTTTCGGGCGACCCGACGACGCCGGAAAACACCAAGCTGCTCAAGGAACAGCAGCTCGCCCGCTTCAAGGGCGGCGTCAACCGGGGTTACGGGCCGGAATTGCAGGAAGAAGCGCTGGTGCGCGCGATCATGGCGATCCGCGCCAACACCATGTCCTACGAAGCAGCCAGCCCGCAGCTGACGCATATGCTTGTCGACATGCTGAACAAGCGGGTGACGCCGGTGGTGCAATCGCGCGGCACGCTCGGCGAAGGCGACCTCGCGACACTCGGCAATATCGGCGCGGCCATGGTCGGCGAAGGCGAAGCCTATCTCGACGGCACACGAATGCCCGCCTCCCAGGCCCTCTCCCAGGCCGGCCTGAAACCGCTCGAACCGTTCGCCGCCGACCAAGCCGCGCTGATCAGCACCAACGCCTATGCACAGGCGCAGGCGGTGCTCTTGCTGGAGGACGCGCGAAAGCTGCTGGAATGGACCGACCTCAGCTACGCCATGGGGCTGAACGGCATGAATTCCAGCGTGACGCCGATTTCGGTGCCGGTGCAATCCATGCGGCCTTACCCCTGGCTGACATGGGACGCGGCGAGGATCATGGACATGATCAAGGGCAGCTATCTCTTCGACGACGATCCGGCCCGCATCATCCAGGACCCGGAAAGCATGCGCGCCTCCAGCCAGCGCCAGGGCTCGGCCTGGCAGGCCTGGGCGGATCTGCGTCAATCCGTGCTGCTTTCCATCAATTCGTCGGATCACAATCCGGCCGTGTTGCCCGGCCTGACGCCGCAGAGTTCGCCGGAGCTGAGCACGCCGCAATTCATGAAATATTACATCAAGGGCGGGCCACTGAGTAACGGCAAGTCAGGCTATATCTTCTCCAACGCCAACTGGGATCCTTATCCCATGGCCAATCAGGTCGAGGCTTTCACCATTTCGCTCACCAATCTCGGCGTCGCGGTGGCGCAGCGCATCGAGCGCTTCCGCAACCCCTTCTTCACCGTGGTCAAGCCGGCCGATGTGCTGAAGCCCGAAGAGCTCAAGGACATCCCGACCTTCGACGGCTATCTGCCGACCGATCTCTGGCAGGAATTGGCCGACCTCGGCACGCCGGTGACACCGAACGGCCAGGCAATCGTTGCCACCGTCGAGGACCTCGAAGCGCAAACCCGCATCAAGACGCAGCGCGCCCGCGAGGCGGTCGATGTCTCCTTTCACCTCGTGGCGCAGGACCTGCTGACGGCAAGCTATTGGATGGAAATCCGCAAGGCGCAGAACCCGCAGCGGAAATTCGGCGACGCGCCAACCGCCGCGCTTGAGGCGCTGCGCCAGGTGATCCCCTGGCATCAGGCGGCATCGGAACGGCAAAAGCGGCCGCTCGGCATGGTCGCCTACGATTTCATGCAGGAGAATCCGGCCTCGAAATTCTATTCCGGCGGACCGCCAGCGCAGCCCGCCGCCATGCCGGCGGCTGGGGTCTTGCCGAGATAGGCCTCAGCGCGCCGCGATGGCCGCCGCGGCTCCGGCCATCGTCGTGGCGCTGATGCGGTTGGCGATCTTCATGGCGCGCTGGCTCTTCAACAGTTTGCGCGCCTGCGAGGCGGCGAGCACCCAGGCGAGATCGATGGCGATCAGCACCACCGCCATCGTCGCCGTCAGTTCGACCCAGCCGACGAGGCTGACCGAAGCGAGGTCGATGATGGCCGGCAGCAGCGCCAGATAGAACATCATGATCTTGGGATTGCCGAGCGTGACGGCCATGCCGGCGAAGAACAGCTTGCCGGCCGAATCTTCACGCGGCATCTCGCCCTCCTTGGCGTCGACAGGCGCCGTCCACATCTTCCAGGCAAGGTAGGCGAGATAGGCGACGCCAGCCCATTTCACGATGACGAAAGCAAGATGAAAGGTCTGCGCCACCACGGCGAGCCCGAACACCGCCAGCGACAGCCAGATGCCTTCGCCGATCCACATGGCGAGCAGGAACGGGAACACATCGCGGAAGCCCTTGGAGATGACGCGCGCGACGAGCGCAGCGATCGATGGACCGGGCGAGCCGGCGGCCACGAACAAGGCGGCGGCGAAGATCAGCAGCGAGGTCAGGTGCATTGCGGTGTGCCTCTGTCTGGACAGACTTTGAAGTCCGACATTAGCGCAAGCGATCGAGCCGTGGTAGCGCCGACAAAAAGACGCTTGCCGGTCCGGCGTCACGCCGATAGAACGGCCGCCGCGAAACAATTCCGAGCTTCACTTTGCCTCAGTAACCGCCGGTCTCGTCAACTCCCCCGACACCTGCATGGCGCCGCGTCAGCGGTGCCTGTTTCGTTTCATGTGTTCCTCTGGGCGGCGGTTCGAGACCGGTTTGGCATTGCTGGACCGCTGTCGCTCGGCTTTGCGCCAACGGCACCTGACCTCACGATCTCCGCAGCCACCCGCCACGCCGCGCCCGCAAGGGCATCTCGACATCGCCGACCTGATGAACTTCCCGACGGGAAGGGCTTACCGGCATGTCTTCCATCCTGCGCGTCCACTGGACGATCGCGCCTGAAATCGCACCACGCCCGCAGATCAACTGCAATCGATGCGGCGGCTTGAAAGCCTATCGCTGCAGCGGGAAATTCCGCGTCAACGCCAACGGCAAGCGCATCGACGTCTGGCTGATCTATCGTTGCGTCGACTGCGACAATTCGTGGAATTTCGGCATTTTCGAGCGCTGCAACCGCCGCGACATCGAGCCGGCGCTGCTCGCGGCGCTCGAAAGCAACGATCCAGGTCTGGCACGTCGCCATGCCTTCGACATCGTCGCCCTGCGCAACCAGGTTGGACGCGTCGAGGAATTCGCCGATGCCGCCGTGCGCAAACAGGTGATCGGCGAGACGAAGCAAGGCGCGACGGCGCTGGAACTCCGGCTCGGTCTGGAAGTGCCGGTATCGCTAAGGCTCGACCGCTTGCTGGCCAGCGAACTCGGCATCTCGCGGTCGCGACTCCAGGCGCTGGAGGGACGACAACTGCTGCTCGTTGATCCCGAGGGGAGCAAAGCCCTTCGCAAGCCTGTCCGCGAGGGAACGACGATCCGCGTCGATCTTGCCGGCGAACCGGATCGGCAGGCCATCATCCTGGCCGCTGGCGGATAAAAAAGGGGCGAGGCACCGATGTGCCCGCCCCTCTGTCAGTTCCGTAAAATGAAAAAATTACGCCGCGCCGACCGCCTTGGACGACTTCTCGAAGCGCTTGCGCTCGTTGGGGTCGAGATAGAGTTTGCGCAGGCGAATGGTCTTCGGCGTCACCTCGACCAGCTCGTCGTCCTGGATCCAGGCCAGCGCGCGTTCCAGCGTCATGCGGATCGGCGGGGTGAGCTTGACCGCCTCGTCCTTGCCGGCGGCGCGGATGTTGGTCAGCTTCTTGCCCTTCAGCACGTTGACTTCGAGGTCGTTGTCCCTGGAGTGAATGCCGATGATCATGCCCTGATAGACCTTGACGCCCGGATCGATGACCATCGGGCCACGGTCTTCCAGGTTCCACATGGCGTAGGCGACCGACTCGCCCTGCTCGTTGGAGATCAGGACGCCGTTGGTGCGGCCGGGCAGCTCGCCCTTGTAGGGCTCGTAGGCATGGAACAGCCGGTTCATCACGGCGGTGCCGCGCGTGTCGGTCAACAGTTCCGACTGGTAGCCGATCAGGCCGCGCGTCGGCGCGTGGAAGACGATGCGCTGGCGGTTGCCACCCGAGGGCCGCAGTTCGACCATCTCGGCCTTGCGCTCCGACATCTTCTGCACGACGACGCCTGCATGCTCCTCGTCGACGTCGATGACGACTTCCTCGACCGGCTCCAGCAATTCGCCGTTCTCGCCCTTCTGCATGACGACGCGCGGACGCGAGACGGCGATCTCGAAGCCTTCGCGGCGCATGGTCTCGATCAGCACGGCGAGCTGCAATTCGCCACGGCCCGAAACGAAGAACGAATCCTTGTCAGGCGATTCCTCGATCTTGAGCGCGACATTGCCTTCGGCCTCGCGCAGCAGGCGGTCACGAATGACGCGGCTGGTCACCTTGTCCCCTTCGGTGCCGGCGAGCGGGCTGTCGTTGACGAGGAACGACATCGTCACCGTCGGCGGGTCGATCGGCTGCGCATGCAGCGCCTCGGTCACCGCCAGGTCGCAAAACGTGTCGGCGACGGTGCCTTTCGACAGGCCGGCAATGGCAACGATGTCGCCCGCCTGCGCTTCTTCGATCGGCTGGCGCTCGAGGCCACGGAAAGCGAGGATCTTCGAAATGCGACCGGTTTCAATCTGGGTGCCGTCATTGTGCAGCACCTTGACCGCCTGGTTGGACTTCAGCGTGCCGCTCTCGATGCGGCCGGTGATGATGCGGCCAAGGAACGGGTTAGCCTCCAGGATGGTGCCAATCATGCGGAACGGGCCGGGATGCACGGTCGGCGCCGGGACATGCTTGATGACGAGATCGAACAGCGGCGCGAGTTGCTGGTCCTTGGGGCCCTCGGGGTTTTCCGACACCCAGCCGTCGCGGCCAGAACCGTAGAGGATCGGGAAGTCGAGCTGCTCGTCGGTGGCGTCGAGCGCGGCGAACAGGTCGAACACCTCGTTGACCACTTCGACATGGCGCGCGTCGGGCCGGTCGATCTTGTTGATGACGACGATCGGCTTCAGGCCGACCTTAAGCGCCTTGCCGACGACGAACTTGGTCTGCGGCATCGGCCCTTCGGCCGCGTCGACCAGCACGATGGCCGAATCCACCATCGACAGGATGCGCTCGACCTCACCGCCGAAATCGGCGTGGCCGGGGGTGTCGACGATGTTGATGCGGGTGTCCTTCCAGTCGACCGAGGTCGCCTTGGCAAGAATGGTGATGCCGCGTTCTTTTTCGAGGTCGTTGGAATCCATGGCGCGCTCGGCGACGCGCTGGTTGTCGCGGAAGGAGCCGGACTGCTTCAAAAGCTGGTCGACCAGGGTGGTCTTTCCATGGTCGACGTGCGCGATGATCGCGATATTACGGAGGTTCATGATTCTGGTCTCGGAAGCGTTGCAGGCAGCAGGCCAAGGGCGCTGCCTCTTTCGGTTGCGCGGCTCATACAGGGTTTTTCGCAGTTGCGAAAGGGGACGCGCGACACCAAATACTCATCAAATCTTAACGGTCTCGGTGTGAAATGATTTTGTTAACCAAGGCGGGAACCTTTCGAGGCCCGGACAGTTCGAACGTCATGACCGATAAACTCAACCGTTTTTGGCCGCTTATCGCGTCCGCCGCTTTCGCCATGCTGCTGGCGGCCAACGCCGCGCAGTCGGCGGCGACGCTGAAGGAAGCGCGCTCTCTCCTGCCGCCTGAGGCGCCTTCCGCGCAACAGGCCTTCGCCGACGCGCCCGATGGCGTCGACCCGATGGTGACCGGCCCGGTCAGCACCGCCTTCAAGCAGAAACAGGCCAGCGCCAATTGCGATGCGGCGGTTTGGCCCAACATTCCGATGGTCTGCTACCCGGATTGATGGTTTGGGCAGCCGGCAAAGCTGCCAATCTCACCCCTCGTGGAGAGAACGCCAATTCCCCTGCCGCCTCAAGCCGCCTGCGGTTCAGGATCGAAAGCCGGCCGGCTCGTATTGATCAGTAGCGAAATACAGGCGGCGGCGATCGCCGTCATGCCGGCAATCAGGAACGCCAGTTCGTAATTGCCCTGCAGTTCGCGCATCGTGCCGCCGAAGGCCGCGGCGGTGGCGGCACCCACCTGATGGCCGGCGACGATCCAGCCGAACACGATCGGCCCGCTGCGGTCGCCGAAGGCTTCGTTGGCGAGCCTGAGCGTCGGCGGTACGGTGGCGATCCAGTCGAGCCCGTAGAGCACGGCGAAGATGATCAGGCTGGTTGCCGAGAAGCCGGAATAGGGCAGGTAGATCAGCGACAGGCCACGGATGGCATAATAGACGCCGAGCAGCTTGCGCGGGTCGAAGCGGTCGGTGAGCCAGCCCGACAGCGTGGTGCCGATCAGGTCGAAAATGCCCATCATCGACAGCAGGCCGGCCGCCTGCACCTCGCCGATGCCCATATCGCCGCAGAACGCGATCAGATGCGTGCCGACAAGGCCATTGGTGGTGAAGCCGCAGACGAAGAAGGTGGCGAACAGGTACCAGAACACCCTTGTCCCGGCGGCGCGGCGCAACGTGTTGAGCGTATGCGCCAGGAAGTTGCCTTGTGACGCGGGCGAAGTCGGCGGCACATCATCCGCCTCCGCGCCATAACGCACCATGCCGATCGAGGCCGGGCGCTCCGGCACCAGCAGCCAGACAAAAGGGATCAACGCCGCGGTGGCGATGGCGACAGTGATGACGACAGGCTGCCAGCCGCCTGCCTGGGCAAGGGAGGCGATCAGCGGCAGGAAAATCAGCATGCCGGTGGCGCTGGAGGCCGACATCAGCCCCATGACAAGGCCGCGATTGGTCTTGAACCAGCGGTTGACGATGGTTGCGCCCAGCACGCTGGCGACGGCGCCGGATCCGATGCCGGAAAAAACGCCCCAGGTGATGAACAGATGCCAGGGCTTGGTCATGAGCAGGCTGAGCGCGGTTGAAGCCGACATCACCACCAGCGACGCTAGCAGCGTGCGGCGCAGCCCGATGCGTTCCATGAGCGCGGCGGCGAACGGACCGGTCAGCCCGTAGAGCAGGATACCGACGCCCGCGGCCAGCGAAATGACGTCGCGCCGCCAGCCGAAGCTGTTTTCCAACGGCAGCATCATGACCGACGGCGCGGAGCGCAGGCCAGCCGCGATCAGCAGGCAGAGGAAGATTACGCCCACCACGACGAAAGCGTAGCGCTGGCCAAAGGGACGGGATTGAGCTATCATGTTACTGACCGGTACGTTGCAAGGTGGGGGTATGTATACGTACCGATCGGTAACATTGTCAATCGAGTCCCATGATGCCAGCCGACAAAAATATTGAACTGACCATCAGCGGCCGTCATGCATCGGCGCCACCTAAGGCCGCCAAGAAGATCCTCGACGTGGCCTATGACCTGTTCTACCGGCGAGGCATCAGGGCGATCGGCGTCGACGAGATCGTGAAGCGGGCCGGCGTCACCAAGCCGAGCCTCTATCGCAGCTTTCCTTCCAAGGACGAACTGGCCGCTTCTTACCTCAGGCAATACGACCACGAGTACTGGGAGCGGTTCGACGAGGCCGTTGCCGCCCATCCCGGCGATCCCCGCGCACAGATCATCGCTTTCCTGACTCGCGTCGGCAAGCGGACGCAGAAACCGGACTATCGCGGCTGCGGCATGACCAATGCGGCCGTTGAATATCCCGAGCGTGGCCATCCGGCTCGCCTGGTGAGCGAGGACAACAAACAGGAACTGCGCCGCCGGCTGCGTGCCATGGCGGCCGCGATGGGCGCGCAGGACCCCGACACGCTGGGCGACGGGCTGCTGCTGCTCATCGAAGGCGCCTATATCAGCGGCCAGCTGTTCGGCCTCGGTGGCCCCGCGCAGTCGGTCGCCCGCAACGCCGACCTGCTGATCGAAGCCAGCTTGAAGAAATAGCGATTGGCGGTACGCTGTTCCGGCCCGAACCGGAGGTGTCCGTCATGCGTGCCGTTCTGATCCCGCTTGCCCTCGCCGGTCTCTGCCAAGCAGCCCATGCCGGCGACATTTCCAGCGCCTACACCGACCTCGACTGGACGAAGGACTGCGTGACCTACGCGCAGGCCGAAGGCGACGGCGAGTGGGCCGATCTCGCTTGCTCAGGCTATCGCGGCTATCCCGTGCTGATCGCCTATGATGATGCCCGTGAATCGCTGTTTTACGGTTTTCCACCCGGCGGCGACATGACATCCGTCTGGGAGAGCTTCTCAGACTTCAGTTCTTCGGGCGCCAGGATCGAATGGCGCATCGAAACGACCCGCGACAGGGCCGTTCCGTTCGCTGTCATCCATCGCCGCACGGTCAGCAATCCGGAGGATGACAAAAAGTCGACGGATGTGCTGCTTGTCGCCAAGGTCGGCCAGATGGATGGGCGGGAAAGCTGCACGGTCGGCCTTGTCCTGGCCACCGGCAACCCGCAAGCCAACGATCAGGCGCGAAAACTCGCCGACGAAAAGGCGCGCACCTTTGCCTGCGGCAAGGACCGGCACACAGCCATCGGCAATGTGCCTGCCTTTGGGAGGGTGGATAACTGAGCACCAGTAACTTCGTCGTCCACGGGCGGAGCAAGGAGCGACGCGGCGCAGAATTCTGCGCCGCCCCGCACTGCACCTGGGCGTCACGGCATGGATACCAGGGTCTACGCGACGCCGCTTCGCGGCTGCTCCGCCCTGGTATGACGAAGCTGAGAGGCTTCTCCAACCCTTCCGGCCGTGCAAGGTAAAGGGTCCGTAGGGTCCAAGCGTCGCCTACTTGCTCGCCTTCGCCCGTTCAACCGCGTCGATGATCATCTTCTTGGCGTATTTGGAATCGTGCCAGCCTTCGATCTTGACCCATTTGCCGGGTTCGAGATCCTTGTAGTGCTCGAAGAAGTGCTGCACCTGCTGGCGCGTGATGTCGGGCAGCTGCGTGTATTCGGTGACGTTCTCGTAGCGCAGCGTCAGCTTCGGCGACGGCACGGCGATGATCTTTTCATCCTGGCCGGCATTGTCTTCCATGATCAGCACGCCGATCGGCCGCACATTGATGACGCAGCCCGGCACCAGCGCGCGCGTGTTGCAGACCAGCACGTCGATCGGGTCGCCGTCCCCCGACAGCGTGTGCGGCACGAAGCCGTAATTGCCGGGGTAGCGCATCGAGGTGTGCAGGAAGCGGTCGACGAACAGCGTGCCGGCCTCCTTGTCCATCTCGTACTTGATCGGCTCGCCGCCGATCGGCACCTCGATGATGACGTTGACGTCCTCAGGCGGATTCTTTCCAGTGGCTATGGCTTCGATGCGCATGGCTTTTGTCCCTCTCTCGATTGGCAGGAGATAGCGGGCGGCGCAAAATGGTGCAATGCGGCGAATGGCGCTCACATGCATCGGGAGCGACGCGAGTGCCTTCGACGCGTTCAATCATCGGCACAAGATATTTCAGCGGCGTGATTTGCGTGAGCCCGGGACTGCGCCTTGCGCGATCGCCCCGGCAGTCATTCCCAGATGAAGGCGACCTTCTTCAGAGCCTTCTGCTCGAAGATCTCGACACCCTCGGCGATATCGCGGCCGCCGGCCCCTGCGTAGAAGGCGAGCGCGTTCTGGTTGTCTTCCAGCGCCCACACCACCATGCCCTTCAGCCCATGATCGGCAAGCCGCGCCCTGGCCGCCGAAAACAGCCGCCTGCCGAGACCGATGCCCTGATATTCCGGGCGCAGGTACAGTTCGTAGATCTCGCCCTGCTGCTTGAGCTCCTTGGCGCGGTTCTTGCCGATCGTCGCATAGCCGGCAATCGTGCCGCCGATCTCGACGACCAGCACGGTGGCCGCGCGGCGGATGGCATTCGCCCACCAGTCGGCTCCCCGGCGGTTGATCATCGACGTCAGCGTGCGGTGCGGAATGATGCCGGAATAGGCGCCGCGCCAAGCTTCCAGGTGCACTTCGGCGATGGCGCCGGCATCGCGCGGGTCTGCCTTCCGAATGTCGATCGTCAGCGTATTCATGATTTGTTAACCATAAACCCGCATCGGGCGATTGCAAGAGTCCGGGCGCCCCGCCAACCGCTTTCTCACAGCCGATCCTGACATTGCAGACATTGCCCAAAGCCTGCCTGAAAACGCGTTAAGCCGAGGCGGATGGCGTGGCTTTCGAGAACCGAAGCGCAGCGGACTTTTAGGTCCGTGAGCTCAGTTCTACTGCGACGCAGTAGAACGGGGAAGCACAGAAAGCCGCGTCAGGCGGCCGGCTGAGTAGCGTTTGCAGGCAGGCTTTTCAGATTTCGACCAGATGGTCGTCCAGCTCGTTGGTATCACCCGAGGTGACCGGGAAATGCTCGGCCAGCACCGCCCCGACCTGTCCGATCGCCTTGACGAAGCCGTCGGCGAGCCGGTCGTCCCCGGCATGGGCGGTGAGATCGCGCACCACGCCGTCCCAGACATGTTGGCCGACCTTGGCGTCGATGCCCGAATCGGCGACCACCTCGGCATAGCGCTCGGCGATCGAGACGAAGATCAGCACGCCGGTGCGCGCCGTTGTGCGGTGGACGTTGCGGGCCAGGAACTGCTTGACCGCATTGGCGTGCGCCGCCTGATAGCGCAGCCGGCGCGGCACCATGTGGATGCGCAAGCCGGGCAGCGCCCACAGCAGGGCAAGCACGCAGGCCAGCGCCAGGAGCTCGGCGATGACGAAATGCGGCAGCCGGATGGTGAGCCACCAGGCTTCCAGCCCATAGGCGACGGCAAGGCTGACGATCAGCATGCCGAGCGTCGCCATCAGCGCGGCGGGAGCGAAATAGCCGTCGCTGGCATGCGCCACGACGCAATAGATCTCACCGTCGGTTTGCGCTTCGGCGGCGCGGATCGCGGCGGCGATGCGCTCATGATCCTGCGGGCTGATCGGTCGTGTTGCCATGATCTTGTCTCACCAGCTTCCTGAAGAACCGCCACCGCCGGACGAGCCGCCGCCGCCCGAAAACCCGCCGCCGCTGCTCGACCCCGAGGACCACCCGCCGCCGCCAGACGACCAGCCGCCGCCAGACGATCCCGTCGTCCAGCCGCCGGTTCCGGATGATCCGCTCGGCCCCTGCCCGTAACGAAACGTCATGCCCAGCCATCTATACACGCCCGGCGACAGCTTCGTGCCGAACATCGGCGGCAGGAAGGCCATGGCCAGGCCACCGAAGAACATCGTCGCCCACAGGATCAGGAACACGGCGACGATCGGGTCCATGGGAGTGTTGCTGTCGGCGGGATTGCGGCGGCCGCGCGCTTCCAGCTCCTCCGGATTGCCTTCCAGCACCATGACCATGTCATCGACGGCCTTGGATATCCCGCCCGGGAAATCGCCGGCGCGGAACGCCGGCACCATGTCGTTCTCGATGATCAGCTTGGTATGCAGGTCGGTCAGCGTGCCTTCCAGACCATAGCCGATCTCGATGCGCATCTTGCGGTCGTTGGGCGCGACCAGCAGCAGGACGCCATTGTTCTCCTTGGCCTGGCCGAGCTTCCAGAAGCGGAACAACCGGTTGGCGTAGGGCTCGATCTCCTCGCCGCCGAGGCTCGGGATGGTGGCGACGACGATCTGGTCGGAACCCTTTGCCTCGAAATCCGCCAGCTTCTGCGTCAATGCCGCTTTCGTGTCGGCATCGATGATGCCGGCATTGTCGACCACCCGGCCGGTCAGCGCCGGGAGATCGGCGGCCAAGGCGGTGATCGTGGCAAGCAGCAGCGCCGCCAGGGTGATAAAGGCCAGGCGCAGTCGCGAAGCGAGTTGGCCGGGCATCGAAGGAACGGCAGCTATCACCATGCCTACCAGCTTCCCGAGGAGCCGCCGCCGCCGGACGAACCGCCGCCGCCCGAAAATCCGCCGCCGCCACCACCCGAAGACCAGCCGCCGCCGGAACTTCCGGACGACCAGCCGCCACCGGATGAGGACCGCCGATGGGGCTCGAAGGTCATGCCGAGCCAGCGATAGCGCCCGGGCCCCAGTTTCGGGCCGAAGATCGGGGGCAGGACCGAGGCCGCGATGCTGCCGAAGAAAATGATCGCCCAGATGCCGATGAAAATGGCGAAGAACAGGTCGTCGGAATTGAAGGGCGCCTGCTCGTTGCGCTTGCCGCGCGCCTCCAGCTCCTCCGGATTGCCCTCCAGCACCATGATCATGTCGTCGACGGCCTTGGAGATGCCGCCCGGGAAATCACCGGCGCGGAACGCCGGCACCATGTCGTTTTCGATGATCAGCTTGGTGTGCAGGTCGGTCAGCGTGCCTTCCAGCCCATAGCCGACCTCGATGCGCATCTTGCGGTCGTTGGGCGCGACGAGCAGCAGAACGCCATTGTTTTCCTTGGCCTGGCCGAGCTTCCAGAAGCGAAACAGACGGTTGGCGTAGGGTTCGATTTCCTCGCCATCGAGGCTGGGAATGGTGGCGACAACGATCTGGTCGGAGCCTTTTGCCTCGAAGTCGGCGAGTTTCTGGGTCAGCGCGGCACGGGTGCCGGCGTCGATGATGCCGGCATAGTCAACCACGCGGCCAGTCAGCGCGGGGAGATCGGCGGCGAAGGCGGTTAGGGGGAAAAGGAGGATGCCGGCAAGAAGGCCAAGAAAGGTAGCGTAGGCGCGAGGCCTCCCTCTCTGTCCTGCCGGACATCTCCCCCTCAAGGGGGGAGATTGGCGGCTTCGCTGCCGGCTCTCACTTTGAGAGGTTGAAAATTGGCCAAAGCCTGGACAACGGCTGATCTCCCCCCTTGAGGGGGAGATGTCCGGCAGGACAGAGGGGGGTGTTTGCACGCCAGCGGTCCGTCTTGTGGCAAAGAGACGCTCAGCCGATTTCGCGAATTACCCGCCCTGCTTCGTGCCGAAATCGACCTTCGGCGGCTGCATCTTGTCTTCGTCGACGGTGAAATTGGCGAAGGGCTCGTTGCTCCGGAACCAGAATGTCGCCCACAGCACCGACGGGAAGGTCTTCAGCGTCAGATTGTAGTCCTTGACCGCCTGGATGTAGTCGCGGCGGGCAACGGCGATCCGGTTTTCCGTGCCTTCGAGCTGTGCCTGCAGCGCCAGGAAGTTCTGGTTGGCCTTGAGGTCGGGATAGGCCTCCGACACCGCGATCAGCCGCGACAGCGCGCTGGTCAGCCCGGACTGGGCATCCTGGAACTTCTTCAGCGCTTCGGGATCCTTCAGCGTTTCCGGCGTCACCGTGATCTGCGTCGCCTTGGCGCGCGCCTCGACCACTGCGTCGAGCGTGTCCTTTTCATGCGAGGCATAGCCCTTCACCGTCTCGACCAGATTGGGGATGAGGTCGGCCCGGCGCTGATATTGGTTCAGCACCTCGCTCCATGCCGCCTTGGCGTTTTCTTCCGCCGTCGGGATGGTGTTGTAGCCGCAGCCGGCAAGCAGCGGCAGCACGATTGCCATCATCAGGAAGGCGGGCAGCGTGCGGAATGTCGACGGTCGGGCAAGGCGCTGGGCAAGCATGATGGGATCCCTCGATAGAAGTTGCATGCGAAGCATTACCACAATCGGCGCGCAAGAAAACGGCAACGGCGTGCCAGGAATACACCGCGCCTCGCAGGGCCCTGTGATTGGCCGCGCGAACGCGATAAGCTCCTGTGAAAACAGGACATCATCATGGCGCAACGCCAGGACAGCGACAGCGAATCGCGCCGTATCCTCGAGCGCGTCGCGCAGGAGACCGATCCGGCCGGCAACTCTTTCGTGGCGCGGACGACGAAAGGCGTGCGCGACCATGTCTCCGCCGTCGATGCCGACCGAACGGATCCGATCGAGGTCTGGGGCACGCGTATTGGCCGGATACTCGGCCTGCTTCTGGCGCTGGGCCTGATGGTCTGGCTCGTGCTTTTCCTCACCCGGGGCAGCTAGGAATCAAAAAACAATGAGCGCCGAAAAACCCGACGCGCCGCGCGCGGTCATCGTCATTTCCAGCCATGTCGCCCGTGGCTCCGTCGGCAACCGCGCCGCCGTCTTCGCGCTGGAGACGCTGGGGTTTCCGGTCTGGGCGGTGCCGACAATCATCCTGCCCTGGCATCCCGGCCATGGCCGCGCCACCCGCATCGTGCCGCCGCTCGACCAGTTCAAGGCGCTGATGGCCGATCTGGAGCGCGCGCCGTGGCTCGGTGAAGTGGGCGCGGTGCTCTCCGGTTACCTCGGCGAGGCCGGCCAGGCCGAGGCCGTCGCCTCGCTGGTTGCAGCGGTCAAGGCCAGGACGCCTGATGCCGTCTATATCTGCGATCCGGTGATGGGCGATTCCGGCGGCCTCTACGTGCCCGAGCCCACCGCCGCCGCCATGCGCGACCGGCTGATGCCGATCGCCGACATCGCTACCCCCAACCGCTATGAGCTGGAATGGATGGCGGGCGCGCCGCTGCCCGACCTCAAATCGGTGATCTCGGCCGCACTTCATGCCGGACCGTCGACCATGCTGGTCACCTCGGCACCGTCGATGATTTCAGGCGGCACCGGCAATTTGCTGCTCGACGGCACGCAGGCGCTGCTCGCCGAACACCGCCTGATCGACAAGCCGCCGAACGGTCTGGGCGACCTGACGGCGGCGGTCTACCTGGCGCGCATCCTCTCCGGCCAGCCGGCGATCAAGGCGCTGCAGTCGACCACGGCGGCGGTCTACGAGATCCTGGCGCGCACGGCCAAGCGCGGCGGCGATGAATTGCAGCTCGAAACCGATGCGCAAAGCCTGTCGCACCCGATGGCCATGGTGCAGTTGCGCCACCTCACGCATCCGGGGCGGGACCGCCGGGCGTGACCTCGGACGAGGTCGTGCTCGTCGGCGCCGATGGCTGCAAGGCCGGCTGGATTGCCGTGCGACGCAATCCGGGGATCGCGCCGTCGGTCGATGTCTTCCCCACATTCGCTGCCCTGCTGGCAACGATCCCCGATGACGCGATCGTCGCCGTCGACATGCCGATCGGCCTGCCGGAGTTGTCGCAAAAGGGCGGGCGCGGACCGGAAGCGCTGGTCCGCCCGCTGCTCGGCGCGCGCCAGTCCAGCGTCTTTTCGATCCCGTCCCGCGCCGCGCTCTATGCCGATACCAGCGGCTTCACCACCGTCGAAGCCTGGTACGCCGCGCATCGCCAGGCGAGCGACGTGGCCAAGGCCACATCCGATCCACCGCGCGGCGTTTCCATCCAGGCTTTCGGGATCTTTTCCAAGATCCGTGAGATAGACGCGTTGCTGATCGCGCAGCCCGATTTGCGGCGCCGCGTCTTCGAATCGCATCCGGAAGTCGCCTTCTGTCGCCTGAACGGCGATCAGGCTATGTCGCTGCCGAAGAAGTTCAAAGGCGCGGTCAACCCGGCAGGCATGGCGGAGCGCAGGGCACTGCTTTGCCGGCACGGCTATGACATGGATTTCCTCGACCAACCGCCGCCCCGTGGTGCGGCCGCCGACGATTTCCTCGATGCGGCCGCGATGGCGCTGATCGCCGGCCGCATCGCCAGCGGCGAAGCAAAACCGTTTCCCGACCCGCCGCTCGCTGACGGTTTTGGCATACCCGTCGCCATCTGGGCGTGACAATGTCCGCAGGCAACCCGCTTCGGCGCATGGCATTTGTGGCCAGCCCCTACAATTCCGCATTGCTCGAAGCGGGCTTTTACCGTTAGAGCCTTCCTCGGCCGCAACGCATCGGCCCGAAAGCCGGAATCGGTTTTCGCGTAAGCAAAATAGCAGAGCTGCCGCCTCCAACCGGAAAGGCCTTAGCCGCCCATGCCTCATCTTCCCGAACACCTCCTCGTCGGCTACCGCAATTTCATGAACGGCCGCTACCTCACCGAGAGCGGCCGCTATCGCGAACTCGCCCGCGAAGGCCAGGCGCCCGAAACCATGATCGTCGCCTGTTGCGACTCGCGATCCGCGCCCGAGGCGATCTTCGACGCCGGCCCCGGCGAACTCTTCGTGCTGCGCAATGTCGGCAATCTGGTGCCGCCCTACGAGCCGGATGGCGAGTTCCATTCGACCTCGGCCGCGCTCGAATTCGCCGTGCAGAGCCTCAAGGTCAAGAACATCGTCGTCATGGGTCATGGCCGCTGCGGCGGCATCCGCGCCGCGCTCGATACCAATTCCGCGCCGCTTTCTCCCGGCGACTTCATCGGCAAGTGGATGAGCCTGATCGCGCCGGCCGCCGAAACAGTGTCGGCCAGCACCCTCATGACGGCGACGGAGCGCCAGACGGCACTCGAGCGCATCTCGATCCGCTATTCCATTGCCAATCTGAGAACCTTTCCCTGCGTCTCGATCCTCGAGGGCAAGGGGCGGCTGTCGCTGCACGGAGCCTGGTTCGACATTTCGACCGGCGAACTCTGGGTGATGAACAAGGAGACCGGCGATTTCGAGCGGCCGGTGCTGGAATGAGCGGCACGGCGCGCCGGGGGATGAACGTCCGGCCGGTCGTTTTCACCGCCGTCGCACTGCTGATAGCGATCGTTGCCGCCCGCGCCGATGACCGCGCCCTCATCAGCCGCTGGTATTCGGCGCTGCTGGTCGCCGACCGCACAGAACTCGCCGACCTGCTCGCCGACGATGTCCGCATCAAGCTCGACGACCTTGGCGTCGTCCAGAGCAAGCAGGAATTCATCGCTTCGCTCGACGAATGGAAAGGCGCGGTTGCCGGTGCCGCTATCCGGCACCGCATCGAGAAGAGCGAAGGCGGGGTCACCACCGTGATCGCCTGCTACGATTTCCCCAACAATGACATGCTGATGCAGGAAACCTTCGCGGTGAGCGACAACCGCATCACCGCCAGCTCGCAAGCCGCGATCGCTGAAAACTGCGAGGGCTACTGAGGCGGATCGCCCAACTGGCATATTGCGGGCCCGCGGGCCGCGCCCTACATCGGTGACACCCTCCTTCCTGACGCCAGCGAAAGACCCTCCATGCCCTCTACGAAAGCCGTCGACCTCGCCGCTCATCCCTTGACCGCGTGGCAAGGACCGCTCGGCCTGCCCGATTTTGCCCAGATTGGCGACGGTGATTTCTCCCCGGTCTTCGACGCCGCGCTGAAGGCGCATGAAGCAGAGATCGACGCGATATCAGGCAACGAGGAGGCGCCGACCATCGAGAACACGCTTGCCGCGCTGGAACTGGGCGGCGAGGCGCTCGACCACGTCTCGTCGATCTTCTGGTGCCGCGCCGGCGCCTATACCAACGAAACGATCCAGGCGCTGGAGCGCGACATTTCGCCGAAGATGTCGAGGCATTTCTCCGCGATCTCGATGAACGAAAAACTGTTTGCCCGCATCGACGACCTCTACCAGCGCCGCGAGAGCCTGCAGCTCGATCCCGAGACGCTGCGTGTCCTGGAGAAGACCTGGAAGGGTTTCGTCCGTTCCGGCGCCAAGCTCGATGCCGACGGCAAGAAGCGGCTGGCCAAGATCAGTGAAGAGCTGTCGTCGCTCGGCACGACTTTCGGGCAAAACGTGCTGGCCGACGAGCGCGACTGGGCGCTGTTCCTCGACGAGGCGGACCTTGCCGGCCTGCCGGACTTCGTGAAAAGCTCGATGGCCGAGGCCGCCGAGATACGTGGCCAGAAGGGCCGCTACGCCGTCACCCTGTCGCGCTCGATCTACGAGCCGTTCACCACCTTCTCCGAGCGCCGCGACCTGCGTGAGATTGCCTATCGCGCCTTCACCATGCGCGGCCAGAATGGTGGTGCGTCCGACAACACGGCCGTGGTGCGCGATATGCTGAAGCTGCGCGCCGAAAAGGCGAAGCTGCTCGGCTATGCCTCCTTCGCCGCGCTCAAGCTCGACGACACAATGGCCAAGACACCGAAGGCGGTACATGCGCTGCTCGACCCGGTCTGGGAAAAGGCGCTGGAAAAGGCCGCCGCCGACCAGAAGGAACTGGAGCGGCTTGCGGCGCAAGCCGGCAGCAACGAAAAATTCGCCGCCTGGGACTGGCGCTTCTACCAGGAAAAGCTGCGCGCGGAAAAGTTCGCTTTCGATGAGGCCGAACTGAAACCCTACCTGCAGCTCGACCGCGTCATCGACGCCTGTTTCGACGTGGCGACACGGCTGTTCGGCATCACTTTCGAGGAGAAGCAGGGGATCGCAGCCTGGCACCCGGACGCGCGCGTCTTCGTGGTGAAAAACGCCGATGGCAGCGAGCGTGGCCTGTTCCTGGCCGACTATTTCGCGCGGCCTTCAAAACGCTCCGGCGCCTGGATGAGCGCGCTGAAGTCCGGCTACCGTCTCGGCCATGGCTCCAGGCCGGTGATCTACAACATCATGAACTTCGCCAAGCCGCCGGCGGGCGAACCGGCGCTGCTGTCGGTCGACGAGGCGAAAACCTTGTTCCATGAGTTCGGCCATGCGCTGCACGGCATGCTGACCGACGTCACCTGGCCATCGGTTTCCGGAACCTCGGTCAGCCGCGACTTCGTCGAGTTGCCTTCCCAACTCTACGAGCACTGGCTGACAGTGCCGGCGGTGCTGGAAAAGCACGCGCTGCATGTCAAGACCGGCAAGCCGATGCCCAAGGCGCTGCTCGACAAGATGCTGGCCGCGCGCACTTTCGGCGCCGGCTTCGCGACCGTCGAATTCACCGCCTCGGCGCTGATCGACATGGCCTATCACGCGCGGCCCGATGCGCCGGAAGAGCCACTTCGTTTCGAGGCCGAAACATTGCAAAAGCTCGACATGCCCGATACGATCGCGATGCGCCATCGCACCCCGCATTTCGGTCATGTCTTTGCGGGCGACGGCTATTCGGCCGGCTATTATTCCTACATGTGGTCGGAAGTGCTCGACGCCGACGCTTTCGCCGCCTTCGAGGAAACGGGCGACCCCTTCAACCCGGCGCTGGCCGAACGGCTGCGCAAGAACATCTACGCCGCCGGGGGCTCGAAGGATCCCGAAGAACTGTACACGGCGTTTCGCGGCAAGATGCCTTCGCCGAACGCGATGATGGTGAAGCGGGGCTTGGTGTAGCGCCCTTTTTCCTTCTCCCCTTGTGGGAGAACCCTACATCCCCCAAGGATCCTTCACCCGTGGCCACACCGGCCGCGTCAGCTTCTTGTAATTCGTCGCCGCCGGGTTGCTGGGATACGAACTCGGCGCCGCGACATAGATGATCTCGGCGGCGATCGGCTCGAAGCCGGCATAAAAGTGGTTGGTCGACTTGATCAGCAGAATGTCTTTCGACAGCGGTTCGATGCCGATGTTGGAAAAGACATCCGGCTCGAAGGTCTGCGTGCGATTGGTGTTCAGGATCACATCGACCTCGGTGCCTTCGATCCGCACCACCGCCGACGGTCCCAATGTCACGCGACTCGGCCCGAAACTCTGCCAGCCCTGCCCGACAGCCTTCAGCACGGTGACGCGCGCGTCGATCGGCTCGCCGGCCTGCGGCCCGGCCTTGCCGCCGAAGCGCAGGTCGATGACCGCGCCCTCGCCCGCCGCCTGGCAGAACATCACCGCGATCGGATCCCAGATCGTCGCCACGCCGACGTTTGCGATGCCGCGCGTCAGGAGTTCGCGCAGCACGATGGTGCCGTCGCCCGGCACGCCGCCACCGGGATTGTCCCAGATATCGGCGATGACGACCGGCTTGTCGCTGCGTTGCGCGCGCACCGCGAGCGCCCGTTCGATGCCGGCGGCGGCGGAGAGCATGGCCATGGCCGTCGTTTCGCGCATGGCGTAGAGCTCGCGCCCCAGCCGCTCGGCCAGCGCATCGCCCCTGGCCTTGTCATTGTCGGTGACGACAAGGATGCGCGTGCCCATCTCGGGCACGTCGGCGGCCATGAAGCCGTGGATGACCGAGACAGACAGCACGCCGTCCTTGCCGTGCAGCGCCTTGATGCGGTCGACGAAGGAGCGCATCGGCTCGCGGCTGGTCGGCAGCACCTGGATCATGCGGCAATCGAAGGTCGAGATGACAGGCTTGATCTCGCCACGCGCCGCCGCCAGCCCAAGCTCGACGACATGCTCGCCACGCTCGTAGAAATCGGTGTGCGGGAATTCGAGGAAATAGGCCATGACATTGCACGCCCCCACGCGCCTCGGCGTAAGATGGCTGTGCGGATCGAACTCGCAGGCGATCGTCACGCCAGGCCCGACGATGCCGCGCACGCGCTCCAGCAGATCGCCCTCGCAATCGTCATAGCCTTGCGCCACCATGGCGCCATGCAGGCCCAGCATGACGGCATCGACCGGCAAGGCGGCCTTCAGTTGATCGAGGATCTCGTCGCGCAGCGCCTCATAGGTCTGGCGCTGCACCAGGCCGCCGGGCTCGGCCCAGGTCGCGGTGCCTTCGATCACGGTGAGACCTTCCGCGGCCGCGCGGCGGCGCAGCGCCACGATCGGCGAGGAGCACAGCGTCGGCGTTTCCGGATGCTTGCCCGGCCCGGCATAGAACGCCATCTCGAACGAGGCCCGGTCTGTCGGCACCGGCGAGAAGGTGTTGGTTTCCGTCGCCAGCGAGGCGGTGAAGATGCGCATGAAAGCTCCGTGGACTTCTTGTTTTTTCGCAAGTCCGGGCGGAAACCGCTGCGCCCTTCTTGCTGGAATTGCTATTTGACCGCCCCGAGCGCCAGCCCGCGCACGAGATAGCGCTGCAGCCAGATGAACAGGATCGCCACCGGCAAGGTCGCCAGCAGCGTCGCCGCCATGACGTGATGCCATTCGATCGTGTAGCGGCCAGCGACCAGAGAGAACACCTGGATCGGCAGCGTATAGCTTTCCTGGCTGCGCAGCATGGTCAGCGCCACGACGAATTCGTTCCAGGCATTGATGAAGGTGAAGATCGCAGTCACCGCGATCGCCGGCAGGCAAAGCGGCAGGAACACTTTTCGCAAGGTCAGCCAGCGCCCGGCGCCCTCCATCCAGGCGGCCTCCTCGAGGTCGCGCGGAATGGTGTCGAAATAGCTCTGCAGCATCCAGACCGTGAAGGCGACGTTGAAGGCCATGTAGATGAAGCCAAGCGCGGTGGTCGATTCGACCAGCCCCCAGGCGGCCATCAGCCGGAACAGGCCGAGCACCAGCACGATCGGCGAGATCATCTGCGAGATCAACAGGAACTGGCGGAAGGCGCCATAGCCGGCAAAAGCGAAAGCGCGACATGGCGTAGGCGGCCGGCACGGAGATGAGGATGGCGCCAACGGTGGCGATCACCGAGACGTAGAGCGAATTGGCCAGCGCCTGGCCGAAGCCGGTCGCCACCCACATGTCGGAGAAATTCGACCAGCGGAACTCGCTCGGCCACCAGCTGGGCGTCAGCACTTCGGTCCTCGGCTTGACCGCCGTCAGGAACATCACCGCGAAGGGGAAGAGCGTCACCACGATCAAGGGCGACAGCAGCAACCAGGCGACGATGGTACGCTTCAATTTGCTTCTCATGCGCGCTGCTCCCGCATGGCAAGCCGGACATAGATCAGGGTGAAGACCAGCAAAATGGCGAACATCACCAGCGACACCGCGGAGGCCTCGCCGAGTTTGCCGATGCGGAAGGCCAGCTTGTAGAGGTGGGTGACCAGGATGTCGGTCGAATTGGCGGGCCCGCCCTGCGTCATCACCCAGATGATCGGGAAGGAATTGAAGACGTAGATGGTGTTGAGCACGATGGCGATGTTGATGAAGGGTTTCAGCAGCGGAAAGGTGATTTCGCGGAACTGCTGCAGCGGCGTTGCCCCCTCCAATGCGGCCGCCTCGTAGAGATCGTCTGGGATGGACGACAGGCCGCCGAGGAAGATCGTCGTGGTGAACGGCACCGTCACCAATATGCCGATCAGCACCTGCATCGGAAAGGCGGTTTCAGCCTGCGCCAGCCACTGGATGTTGTGGTCGATCAGGCCGAGCCCGATCAACGCCGAATTCAGCATGCCGCTTTCACCGCTCAGCGCCCAGCGCCAGACAACGGCCGTCATGGTCAGCGACACCGCCCAGGGCAGCATGATGATGACGCGGGCAAGGCCACGACCATAGAAATCGGTGTTGAGGATCATCGCCACCGGGATCGAGAGCAGCAGCGCGCCGCCGACCACCAGTACCGTCCACAGGCCGGTGCGCCAGAGGGCCGCGACAAAGTCGGGATCGGCGGTGAGCGCGGCGAAATTGGTCAGGCCGCTGAAGTCGCGCAACTGGCCGAAACGGCTGACGTCGTGCGTCGAAATCTGGATCAGGTCCCAGACCGGCCAGAAGATGACCACCGCCGCCAGGAACAGGCTGGGCAAGGTCAGGAGATAGGGCAGGAAGCGATTTTGCATCGGCTTGGGTTGTACCGCTTTGCTTTGGCTTGGGTGGCCTTGAATTCCTTACGCACGGTCTGTGCTGCCCCTCACCTGCCTGCCCGCATCCTCTCCCGTATAGTGACGGGGAGAGGGGCGCTCCCTTCGCCGGTTTCGCCAATCACCGACGTCGCAGGAAAGGTGCCTAGGTCGCGGCCAGCCCTTTCTCCCCGTCCCTATACGGGGAGAAACGCCCGGCAGGGCAATGAGGGGCAGCGCCGACACTGCGATTTTTGCTTCGTCCGGAGTGATTACCTGTCAGTCTTCGTATTTACGTGGAGAGCACCCGAATACCTGTTTTTAGAAGTGTGGCGCGCCCCGCCTGAGTCGGGGGCGCGCCACGGGCGCAGGGAGATACGCCCTATTTCTTCAGCGCCGCCCTATTTCTTCAGCACCGCATTCGCCTTGGCCGCCGCGTCCTTCAAGCCGGCCTCGGGGTCGCCGCCGAGATAGATCTTCTGCATGGCGTCGGACGTGATCTGGGCGACCTCTTCCCAGCCCGGAATGACGGGCGCGAAGCGGGCATCGGGCAACAGCGCGGTAAAGGCGGCCAGATCGGCGTTGTTGACGTAGTAGTCCATCTTGGCCTCTTCCTTGTTCACCGGCAGGAAGCCTTCGCCCTGCGTGAACTTGGCGCGCTGCTCCGTGGTGAACAGGAAGTCCATCAGCTTCCAGGCCTCGTCCTTGTTCTTGGAGTTCTTGAACATGATCATGGAATCGGTGACGCCATAGGTGCCGCGCGCACCCGTCGGACCGGCCGGAATGGCGGCGACGCCGTATTTGAGGCTCGGCGCCTCATCCTTGATCTGGTTGGACAGGAAGGGCGCGGTGATCATCATGCCGACCTTGCCCTGCTTGAACAGGTTCTGCACGTCCTCGCGGTTGTTGGAGGTGACGCCGGGCTCCGTTAGCCCCTCGTCGATCATCGATTTGTAGAGCTTGGCCGCTTCGAGCGCGCCCGGCGTGCCGAGGCCCGACGTACCGTCCTTGTTGAGGATTTCTGTGCCCTGCGACCACATCGCGTAGTAATAATAGACGTCGGTCTCGATCTCCTTGCCCTGCAGGCCGAAGCCGAAGGCACCCTGCGCCTTGATCTTGCGTGCATCCTCCTGCAGCTCGGTCCAGGTTGCCGGCGGCTTGGCGATGCCGGCCTTCTCGAACAGCTCCTTGTTGTAATACATGGCGCGCGCCGAAGCGGCGATCGGCAGACCATAGGTCTTGCCGCCCATGATCGAGGGCGACAGGAAGGTGTCTATGAAGCGGCCCTTGAAGTCGGGCGTGATGTAGCCGTCGAGCGGCTCGGCGACATCCTGCTGGACGAAGTCGATCAGCCAGCGTGTGCCGATGATGGAGAGATCCGCATTGGTGCCGGCGGTGATGTCGGTGGTCAGCTTCTGCAACAGCACATCCCACGGCACCACCTCGAACTTGACGGTGATGCCGGGATTCTTGGCCTCGAACTCCTTCTTGACCTGTTCGAAATACGGGCCGGTCTTGGCGCTGTATTCGGCGACGGTAACCCGCACTTCGCCGGCCTGCGCCTGCGCGGCAAAGGCCAACATGCCCATTCCGGCCATCAGGCCGGCAGTCCATTTCGCAAGGTTCATCCGATCTCTCCCATTTGGTCCGCGCTTTTGCGCTCCTTGTGCCGGTGCTGACATAAGATTTATGTGACTTTCCTACATTATCCATGAATTTGCCGCATGCAAGCGGATTATTATGTTGCTTAATTACATTCCATTCTTTAGCCTGCCGGCATCTGCCTGACCTGCGGGAGGAGTACGCGCCGTGGTTTCGAGAGCCGAATTCGAAGGCCGGACCGTTCTTGTCACCGGCGCCGGCGGCGGCCTTGGCTCGGCGATCGTCGCACTGCTGGCCGGCAGGGGTGCGCGGGTCGTCGGCTGCGACCAGTCCGAAGCGGCGCTGGCGAGCCCGCACCTTGCCTCGCGCCATGTCTTCGATCTTCTCGACCGGGCTTCGGTCGAAGCCGCGGTCGCCGCAGTGCTCGAAAAGGACGGCGTCCCCGACATTCTGATCAACAATGCCGGCTGGACGCGCGCCGAGACGCTTGACGCGCTGACGGCGGACAGGATCGAGCACGAACTCGACCTCAACCTGACCGGTGTGATGATTTTCGCCGACCCCATTGCCAAGGCGATGGCCGCGCGCGGTTCGGGCAGCGTCGTCTTCATTTCGTCCGTCAACGCCATCGCGCATTTCGGCAACCCCGCCTATGCCGCCGCCAAGGCCGGCATCAACGCCTATGCCAAATCGATCGCTGTCGAGCTCGGCCGCAGCGGCGTGCGCGCCAATGTCGTCTGCCCCGGATCGATCCGCACCGCCGCCTGGGACCATCGCCTCGCCAAGAACCCCGACGTCATCGGCAAGCTGCAGCGGCTCTACCCGCTCGGCCGCATCGTCAGCGCCTCGGAAGTGGCGGAAGCGGTCGCCTTCCTTGCCTCCGACCGGGCCTCGGGCGTAACAGGCGTGGTTATGCCCGTGGATGCGGGATTGACCGCCGGCTGCCTGCCGTTCATCGACGACATATTGGGAGCGTGACCATGACCGACGTCGAGTTCCGCAACCTGTCGAAATCCTTCGGCCAGCACAGGATCCTCGAGGAGATCAGCCTCGACATCAAGAGCGGCGAGTTCGTCGTGCTGGTCGGCCCGTCCGGCTGCGGCAAGTCGACCTTGCTGCGCATGCTGGCGGGCCTGGAGACCATCAGTTCCGGCGATCTGCTGATCGGCGGCGTGCGCGCCAACGACCTGCCACCGCAGCAGCGCAACATCGCCATGGTGTTCCAGTCCTATGCCCTGTTCCCGCATCTGAGCGCCGCCGAAAATATCGGCTTCGGCCCCAAGATCCGGGGAGAGAGCCGCACCGCCATCGACCAGAAGGTTAAGAAGGCGTCCGGCGTCCTCAACCTGTTTTCCTACCTCGACCGCTACCCCCGCCAGCTCTCGGGCGGCCAGCGCCAGCGCGTCGCCATGGGCCGCGCCATCGTGCGCGAACCCTCCGTCTTCCTGTTCGATGAGCCGCTCAGCAATCTCGACGCGCAATTGCGCGTGCAGATGCGCACCGAGATCAAGGCGCTGCATCAGCGGCTGAAATCGACCATCGTCTACGTCACCCACGATCAGATCGAGGCCATGACCATGGCCGACCGCATCGTCGTGATGGATCGCGGCAGGATCCAGCAGGTCGGGGCGCCACTGGAGCTCTATGACCGGCCGGCCAACAAGTTCGTCGCCGGCTTCCTCGGCTCGCCGTCGATGAGTTTTGTCTCCGGCGCGCTCAAGACGACGCCCGAGAGAACCTGGTTCGAGTCGGCCGGCGGCGGACGGTTGGCACTTGCCGGCAAACCGCTGCCGGCGGGCAGTGCCGTGGAGGCCGGCATCCGGCCCGAGCATTTCATCGTCGGCGAGGCCACTGATGCCATGGCGCTCAAGGTCGATGTCGTCGAGCCGACCGGTTCCGAGACCCATGTCTACGGCGCCATTGGCGCCGACACGGTACGCGCCGTTTTCCGCGACCGGGTGCCGGTCCGGCCGGGGGACCTGCTGCCGGTCTCGGTCGCCCCCGGCAACATCCATCTGTTCGACAAGGCAACGGGCCTGCCGCTGGGATGACGATGGAAACTCGGACATGAAGACGCCGGCCGACATCATCACGCGGCTGCAACTGATGTCGCAGGACGGCACCAAGTCGGATCGCCGGCTGGCAAGTCTCGTTCTGTCCGATCTCGACTTCGCCTCCAAGGCGGCAATCTCGGAAATTGCAGCGCGCGTCGGCGTCAGTGAGCCGACGGTCACCCGTTTCTGCCGCAACCTCGGCTGCGAGGGCCTGCGCGACTTCAAGTTCTACCTGGCACAGGCCATTGCCATCGGCGGCCAGTATCTGTCGCCGGAACCGCTGAGCCGCGACGCCCGCGAACAGCGCATTGCGTCGGCCATCACCGAGGCCGCGATCGCCTCCATCCAGCGCGTTAGCGAAAACCTCGACATGACGACGCTGGTCGACGTCGCCGCGCGCCTTGCGGGGTCAGGCAATGTGCTGTGCATTGGTTCGG
This sequence comes from Mesorhizobium sp. ES1-6, assembly GCF_020164775.1. NCBI lineage: Bacteria > Pseudomonadati > Pseudomonadota > Alphaproteobacteria > Hyphomicrobiales > Phyllobacteriaceae > Mesorhizobium > Mesorhizobium sp. ES1-6. The sequence goes on along the minus strand of NZ_JAIUGU010000003.1, from coordinate 317,542 downwards.
GCGGCATTTCCTCGATGATGGCGACCGAGATGCAGAACCGCCTGTTCAGGCTCGGCCTGCCGGTTCTGGCGCAGATCGATGGCCAGTTGCAGCGCATGTACGCCGCCGTTGCCACGCCGGACACCACCGTGGTCGCCTTCTCGGTCTCGGGCTATGCGCGCTCGGTCATCGAGGCGGTGCAGGTCGCCCAGCAATATGGCGCCGCCACGGTCGCCGTCACCGCGCCCGATTCCGCGCTGGCCAAGGCCGCCGACACGGTCATCCATCTCCAGCCGCTCGAGGACGGCAACATCTACAAGCCGACATCGTCGCGCTACGCGCTGCTGGCGATCGTCGACATGATCGTGACGTCGGTCGCCGAGACGCGCGGCCCCAAGGTGCTGGAGAATTTGCGCCGCATCAAGCAGAGCGTCAACACGCTCAAGGTCGACGATCCCCGCCTGCCGTTAGGGGATTGATTACGGCGTCTTTCTCCCGTCGCTATACGGGGAGAAATGCCCGGCAGGGCAATGAGGGGCGGCGCCGACCTACGACAATCGATCGAAGTACTCTCAACGGATTGTCAGCTACGTGCTTCGGCTGTCGCAGAGCGCTTCGACGCTTCTTGCCAGCGCCGACGGTTCGCCTGAAATGCGCAGCGTCTTGAGCCGGGCGGTACCGCCGGCAGTGACCGAAACGGCCGATGCCGGCACGCCCAGACCCTTGGCGACCAGCTTCTCCAGCGCTTGATTGGCGGCGCCGTTTTCCGGCACGGCGCGGACCCGCGCCTTCAGGTGGCTTCGTCCGTCCGCCGATGTTTCGACACCTTCCAGCCGGTCCACGGAAGACTTCGGCGTCAGCCGGACGAACAGATCGACGCCGTTCTCGCGAATGCGCAACGGCGCGCTCATCCGATCGTCAGGCCAGCAGCAGCGGCGCCACCGTGGTGAGGATGAACTGCCTGAGGAAGAACAGGATCAAAAGCAGGATGATCGGCGAGATGTCGATGCCGCCAAGGTCGGGCATGAAGCGGCGGATCGGCCGCAGCGCCGGCTCGGTCAGCCGGTAGAGCATGTTGCCGATGCTGCCGACGAACTGGTTGCGCGAGTTGACGACGTTGAAGGCATAGAGCCAGGAAAAGATCGCCGAGGCGATGATGACCCACCAATAGAGGTCGAGCGCCATGACGATGGTTTGAATGAGGGCGAGCATGCCGGTCTCCAATTGTTGCCGACATGTAGCCATTGCACGCCGAGCCGGCAAGAGCAGGCTTCCGCACACGGCCGGCGGTCGGGTTTTTCGGCAAAACGCCGCCTTGACAGGAAACCGTGCCGCCCGATAAATGCGCCATCCGCTGGACGGGGCTGTAGCTCAGCTGGGAGAGCGCGTCGTTCGCAATGACGAGGTCAGGAGTTCGATCCTCCTCAGCTCCACCAGCGGAATAATCGATAGTCCGCTTCCCATGCGGTAGGGTCCAAGCCTCATCCGATGAGGCGCGCGGCATCAATGCTCCCAAAAATGGCCAGATGCGATTTCGCGTTTCCCAGGCGAAATGGCTGTCAATTGGACTTATGGCGGGACCGTCGTCGAGTCGGCGCTATTTTTTTTGGAAATCACGCCATTAGACTGGCGTTCTCAAATCAGTTTTTTCTGTGTGTTGTGACAAGGCGTTTCGGCGGGGGCGACCGAAGGCGCTATAGGGTTTCGAGTCGAAATGAAGAGTTCGCCTGCGAAAGCAAAGCCGTGTCCATTCGGGAGAATCTCGCTGCAAATCTCAGACGGCTCTGCAAGGACCATGCTTCCGTCAGCGCGGTATGCCGCGAGCTGGGTATCAACCGCACGCAGTTCGAGCGCTACCTGCAGGGACAGACCGTTCCCAACAAGGCCACCGCCAAGCTGATCTGTGATTATTTCCGCGTCGACGAAGCCGAACTGTACCGGGACCCCGGTACGCCCGAGCCCACGGCTACCGGCCTGCCGCCGATTTCCGAAAGCCTGTTTGCCCAGATGATCCGCCCGCCCGCCCCGTCGATCGCGGGCGGCACCTATTTCACCTATTTTTCGATCCCCGGCCGATCCGACCTGCTGGTGCGGGCGATCACCTTTGTCCGGCGCGAAGCCGAACTGGTCACATTCCGCAGGGTCACGGGATGGTCGGAGCGTCGCGGCTCGACATGGGCGCGGGCACGCGGCAATCACTATGGCGTGGCGATCTCGCGTCTCAACTGGATCTATTTCAGCGGCGTCAACCGCCGCCAGACCGGCGAGCCGTCGCTGATCTCGGTGCAATGGGCGCCGATCTCCGAACCGGTGCTGACAGGCAAGGCGATGCTTCTGACCGAAGCCGGGCCGGCCTTCGTATCGGTCATCATGCGGCAGGATATGTCCAACATGCGGCCCAGGCATGCGATCCGCTTGGCACATGTCGTCAGGCTCGATGATCCCGGCATTGACCAACTCGTCGTCAGCCTGGCACGGGACGGGATGGCCTAGCCGCCCCGTTACGCTAAATAAGAACAAGATATCCCGAAAAAGCGTATGTTAGCGATTGCCTACTCCATATCTGAGTAAAATCGATTTTTTAGACTTTGGATCGAAAGAAAGATATTTTAGATCATATTTGATTTACTACAATTTTAACAACTCATTAACTCTTCCGACCTTACCTTTCTTCTCGCGGATCCCGTTTGGGATTTCTCAAAAGATCCCATTGGGGGGTCGGGAAAGGGACGAAAATGGCCAAGAAAGTCAACAATGCCCCGAAGCTGACGGTTGCCGCGGGCACGCAGACCGTCTTCTTCTCGCAGGGCATGCACTACAACAAGCGCTGAAGTCGTCGGCGCCGACGGGCATTCGCCTGTCGGCGCTCCGCATCCCCGAACGGCATTCAGCATCATGAAAATGCGCTCTTCAAAAACGCTCGTTTTCTACCCCGGGACCAACAAGGTCACGGCATGCAATTTCCTGACCAGAAGCGTCTTCGACTGCAGCCCCGAAGTGGTCGGCCTTCTCGCTTCCTGGGATGATTGGGCTTCCACGGCGCAGATCGCGCGCGCCCACGGCTGGTCGAAGGCGGACCTGAACGCCGTCGTTCCGCAACTGCTCGATTTTTCCGCCCTCGTCACCGCCGGCTCGCCGCTGGCCGAACAGGAAACGCGGTTCTCCGGGCAGTGGGGATGGGGCCTGCCGACCGCGCTGATGCATTTCTGCGTCCAGGACAGCGAGTTCATGACCATCGAACAGGCCGAGGCGCGGCAGATCGACCGTGCCGGCCATGTCGCCCAGCCGGACCTCCTGCTCAAGAACGCGCCGGGCGCCATCCGGCTGCCGGACGCACTGGCCGACAACGACCTTCTGAGCCTGATGGCCCGGCGCCGCACCAACCGCACCGCGGCCGCGCCCACCATCACCGCGCGGCAGCTTTCCGATTGCCTGTTCGCGGGCATGGGCATCACCGGCGAGACCAGCAACTGCGTCGGCGCCCTGCCGCTCGGCATGACCCCTTCGGGCGGTGCGCGAAACCCCTACGAAGCCTATGTGGTCGCGACCGGCGTCGAAGATCTGGAACCCGGCGTCTATCACTATTCCGCCGCCGGTCATGACCTCGGCAGGATCTCGGCCAACCATGTGCCGAAAATTTCGGAACTGGTCGGCGGACAGGAATGGGCCGACGCCATGCCGTGCCTCATTCTGCTTTGCGCCCGGCTCGACCGCACTATGTGGAAATATGAGGATGCCAACGCCTACCGCGTCGTGCTGATCGAGGCGGGCCATATCGGCCAGAACATGATGCTGGCGGCAACCAGGCATGGCCTGTCGGCCTGCCCCACGGCAGCGCTGAGCCATTCGGCGATCAAGCGCCTCCTGGGCCTCGACCGCCTCACCGACGCGCCCATCTATGCCTTGACCCTCTCAACACCGGAAACCGACCCGCATCCGGCGGGCAGGTCGATCAATTAGCCGTCTCAGCATGCCCAGAGTAGCCGTTACGCGTTCCCAAGGTTTCATCCGACGACAGGAGCAGCACATGCCAAATCAGACCCTACGGCAGTCAGAGATCGATAGCCTTCAATACATCGCGTCGATGACCAATGAGCTGGTGCAGATGGCCGAAGCAAGCCGTTTTCCCATGATCTCCTATCTCCTGGGCATGGCCTATGCCGAGGCCTTCGATGTCCTGCGCGGCGCCCGACCGGCGAGGCACGCGCAGCTCAGCGGCAACCCGATGCATCCCAAGGCGCACGCGAAAGACAACCACGCTCAGCCAAGGACGGCGTAGCGCGATGCAAATATCCGGCTGGTGCGGGACGGCCCACACGCGGCCGAACCGGTGGGAGACGCTCTGTGCGCTGCAAAGCTTGCTGCCGCTGCTGAGAGAGGCCGCCGCCGACCTCGGCAGCGCCGAGATGATCTATTGGTTCGAACTGGCCGATGCCGAAATTGCCAGCATCATCAGGGGCCGGCCATCCGATGCGGCCGGGATGCCCGCCTTGATCGCCCGCAGCCCGCAAGGCGGTCATCCTTACGCAGAAAATTGAGGGGACCAGCAAATGAACATGATCGCCACCATCAGGAGCGCCGACGCCAGCGAAAGCGTCTTTGCCCGGCTGAACGGCTTGATCGCCGGCCGCCCGGCCTCGGCGCGGGCCGCGCGCGTCGAGGCCCGGCAGCTGATTGCCATGGCGATGGCCGATACCTGGCAGGCCGACAGCCTCTGGGGCGCGGCGGATGCCTTTCACGCCCATTTCGACTTCATGATGCAGAGCATCGAGATCAACGGCGCCGACGACCCCAACCTCGGAACCCTGCGGACGAAATGCCGCTTCTACCTGGTGCAGGTCGAGGCACTGTGCCAGTCGATGAGCTGAGTTAATCTCGCAAACTGAATACGAACGGCGCCGTGCGGCTGACGCGCGAGCCGAGTTCCGGCGGCGGCGCCGGCACGGTGGCACCCTGCAGCACCGCGAGCGCGGCGCGGTCGAGTTCGGCGTCACCGGAAGAACGGACGATCCGGGCCGACAGCACCCGGCCGGATGGGTCCATGGTGAAAGTCACGTCCACATTGCCCTGCGCGCGCCGCGATTTCGCGGCACTCGGGTAGCGCTTGTGGCGATTGATCCACGCTGTCAGCCGCGACTCCCATTTGGCCGGACTGACTCCCGAAAACCCGGCCCCCGATCTCGGCACCGCCGCCCTGGCGGCGGGCCTGGCCTCGGCGCTCGCGGCACTTGCCGTCTTCGGTGGTTCGGCCTTTTCCTTCTTCGGCCCTGGTTTGAGCTTGTCGGCGGGCTTCTTGACCTTGGCTTCGGCCGGTTTCTTTTCCTTGCGCGTCTCGGCCGGCTTTGGCCGCGGCAGCGGAACGACAACCTCCGGCGCGACGGTCTCGACGATGTCGGGGACGACCTCCTCCAGCGGCGGTTGGTCGACCGGTCCGGCCTTCGTCATCTCCACCGGCTCGTCCGGCGGCACCGCTTGCGGCTCGGCAACAGGCTCCGCTTGCTCGACCACCTTGTCGGGCTCGGCCTCGGCGATCTTCTCAGTCTCCTCGACCGGCTCGGTTTGGTCGGGAACGACCGCATCCAGCATCGCGGCCTGTTCGGGCACCGCCGGCGTCACCATCATCGGCGCCATCTCGATCACCGGGGCCGGCGGCGGCCCGCCATCCGACGGATCGACCGGGCTGAAATTCTGCACGGCATAAGCGACCGCGACATGCGCCCCGAGCATCAGCACGGCCGCACATGCCCATAGGCCAAGGTCGCGCCAGCCGAAGCGCGACAGCACCGCCGTGGGCGAGCCGGCCGGTCGTGTCATGGGACGGCCGTTCCGCCGGGCGCCGGCGCGGCGGCATCACCGGCGGGCGCGGCCTCCAGTCCGACCAGGGCGACCTTCAGATAGCCGGCGGCGCGCAGCAGGTTCATCGCTTCCATCAGGTCGCCATAGGCGACCGCCTTGTCGGCGCGCAGGAAGATCCGCGTCTGCTTGTCGCCCTTGGTGCGGCTGTCGAGCGTGGCGGCAAAGGCCGGGCGCGGCACGGGATCATTGCCGATCGCCAGCGTGAGATCATCCTTCAACGTCAGGAACAGTGGAGTTTCGGGGCGCGGCGCCGGCGTCGCGGTCGAGCCGGGCAGATCGACATTGACATCCACCGTCGCCAGCGGCGCGGCGACCATGAAGATTATCAACAGCACCAGGATGACATCGATGAACGGCGTGACGTTGATCTCGTGGCTCTCCTCGAGATCGTCATCCATGATCTGGCGGATTCGGCTGCCCATCGTCCTGCTCCGCTATTGCGCCGCCAGCGCCGTCGCGGGTGCGACCGTGCGGAAATCGAGGTCGCGGCTGACCAGCCGTTCGACGCCCGCCGAGGCGTCGGCCAGTATCTGCCGGTAGCCGGCTATCGAGCGGGCAAAGACGTTGTAGATGACGACGGCGGGGATTGCCGCCACCAGGCCCATCGCGGTGGCAAGCAAAGCCTCGGCGATGCCTGGCGCGACCACGGCAAGATTGGTGGTCTGCGCCTGTGAAATGCCGATGAAGGCGTTCATGATGCCCCAGACGGTACCGAACAGGCCGACGAAAGGCGCCGTGGAACCGATCGTCGCCAGCAGGCCGGTACCGCGCGACATGCGCCGCGACGCGGCGGCCTCGATGCGCGACAGGCGCGAGGTGACCCGTTCCTTCAGCCCGTCCCCGCCGACATGGTCGAGCGCGCCGGCCGAAAGCGCGGTCTCTTCCTCCGCCGCCCGCACCAGAAGCGCGCCGGCACCCCCGCTGCGGTCGAGTGCGCGGCTCGCCTGCCGCAACGTCGCTGCGTCGCCGATCGCCCGGACGGCACGGCGGACGCGCAGCTTGCCGCCGAAAATCTCCAGCGATTTGGCCAGCCATATCGTCCAGGTGACGAGCGATGCGAAGGCCAGCCCGATCATCACGGCCTTCACGATGATGTCGGCGGCCATGAACATGCCCCATGGCGACAAATCGTGCGGCAAGTTCAGCTCCATCGCCCCAGCCGCCGGGCTGGCGGGTACCGAGGCGGCTGGAGCACCTTGTGCCGCTGCGGCGGGTGCGGCAGGCGTCGCGATTGCTGGAACCGCGCCAGCCGGCTGCTCCTGGGCCGTCGCGCCGGTCGTCGTCAGGATCACCGATGCGACCAACGCCGCCAACAAACCATGTCTCGACACGAACTTCTTCCTTGTTCTCACAACGAAGTCCTCACTGCACATACCCGACGGGCTGGCCGGTGACGGGATGCGCGAACACACCCATCTCCACGCCGAAAATGCCCTTGAGCACATCGCTCCGCATGATTTCGCCCGGTGTGCCGCGGGTCAGCAGCTTGCCATCCTTCAGCGCGATCAGCTCATCGCAGTAGCGCGCCGCCATGTTGGGATCGTGCAGCACCACGACGACGCAGAGGTCGCGCTTGCGGCTGAGATCCCTGACCAGGCCCAGCACCTCGACCTGATGGGCGATGTCGAGCGCCGAGATCGGCTCGTCGAGCAGCATGACGCCGGCATTCTGCGCTACCAGCATGGCGAGCCAGGCACGCTGGCGCTCGCCGCCGGACAATTCGTCGACCAGCCGGTCCGCGAAACCTTCCATGTCGGTCAGCACCAGCGCCTCCTCGACATGGCGCCTGTCCCCGGCGCCGAAACGGCCAAGCGCGCCGTGCCAGGGGTAGCGTCCGAGCGTCGCCAGTTCGCGCACGGTGAGGCCCGTCGCCGCCGGCGTCGTCTGCGGCAGATAGGCAAGGGCCCGCGCCAGCTCGCGCGCGCCCCATTGCGGCAGCGGCCGTCTGGCGAAGGTGATCGCGCCGGAGCTTGCCGGCTCCTGGCGCGCCAGAAGCTTGATCAGCGTCGACTTGCCCGAACCATTATGGCCGATCAGCCCGTAGACGCGCGCCCGTCGCAATTCGAGCGAGACCGGTCCGAGCAGCGTCCGCTCGCCAACGGCAAAACGCACGGCATCGATGTCGAAAGCGGTCTGGGTATCGGCTACGGCCACGGTCATGGCATTTCTCCAGTGCGGCCGCCGCATTCCAATCCTGGCTACGGCAGGCAGGCGCCCGGTTGACCTATAAAACATGAACTTACTAGTCAACATTGAAGGTGACTGCAATACGCAACAAATCGTGGGAGTTCCGGCCAAAACCCTGAAGCGCCGCGACGCCGGTGGCATTGTTGCCGCTTACGGGGCTGTCGTTCGCCCGATCCGCGCCGGCAATATCCACCGGCCGATACCCGATATCCGGTGTCGCGGCATCGATGTGAAGGCGCTAGAGTAATCCGGCAAGGAGATCCGGATGATCAAGGCAACGCCCTTCGACTACCCCTATGACGGCAGGCTGGTGGCCGAAAGCACCGCGTTGATCGTCATCGACCTGCAACAGGATTTCCTGTCGACATCGGGCTATTTCGCCAGGAAAGGGTATGACCCCTCGCCGCTGCGAGCGATCCTGCCGGCGGTGAACCGCCTGATATCAGCCGCGCGTAAAGCCGGCGTCGCCGTCATCCACACCAGGCAGGGATACCGCGCCGACATGGCCGACATGACGCCTTATGAGAAATGGCGCCGCGAGCGTGCTGGTCTCGACGGCACCGACATCCTGTTGCGCTCGGGCGCGGGGTTCCAGATCGTTCCCGAGATCGATGTCGCCCCGCATGACATCATCGTCGACAAGACCTGCAACAGCGCCTTCACCTATACGGATTTCGAGCATGTGCTGCGTGCGCAAGGCATCACGAATCTGATGTTTTCCGGATGCACGACCGATGTCTGCGTCCACACCACGCTGCGCGAAGCCTGTGATCGCAACTTTCAGTGCCTGACCATCTCGGACGCCTGCGCCAGCGGTGACCAAAGGGCGCATGAAGCGGCATTGCACATGGTGACGGTCGAGGACGGCGTCTTCGGCGTGCTGGCCGATTCGGACGCCGTTATCGATGGCCTGTCGCGGCTTGCGGTCAGACAGGAAGCAACAGAGGATTGACGGGCCTCAGCCCGCTGCTCGCGTCTCCAACCCTGCGCCAGGCGCATAGGCTGCGTGGTGGAATTCGCTGGCTTCGCGGCGCGCCAGGGAGTTGCGCAGCAACGCGATCGTTTCCCGGCCAGCGGTCGCGATCTCGCGTGGCGTGTCGACACCGACGATCATGAATTCATCGATGCCGAGCGCCGCATAGGCAAGCAGTGACAGCGCGACCTGGGCCGGTGGCCCGGAGAGGTCGACCGTCTTGTGGCCGGCGGCGGAAACACCTTGGTGGATCCTGACCGGAAGCGCGAAGCGCAGTTTGCCGGCGCGGCCATGTTCGGCCGCGGCGCTACGCGCCCGCTCCATCAATTGCCTGATATCGTCGATCGGACCCGGCGCCAGTTCGAAGACATCGGCATGCCGGCCCGCCACCTTCAGCGCCGTTCCCGATTGCCCGCCCATGCGGATCACCAGGTCGGCGCCATGCGGACCCTTGCGCTCGATATAACCGCCCTTGATGCTGTAGAACGCGCCTTCGTGGTCGAAGGGCCGGTCGTTCGACCACAGCCGCTTCAACAGCACCAGATATTCATCGATGCGCTGCCAGACGACGCCATGTCCGACCGGCCGTGTCTCGGCATCGTCGTCGTTCAGCGGCTCGCTGATCATCCTGAGCGCCAGCCGGCCGCCGCTCCCCCTGTCGATGGACGCCAACTGACGGGCAGCCACCGTCGGTTCGATCACGCCGGCCCAATGGGTGAGCACCACTTCCAGCGAAGCGGTGCGGTTGAGCACCTGGGCGGCAAGATCCATATTGGTCAGCAGCCCAGCCGAATCGTCGACGACGATCTTCTGGAAACCGACGTCCTCGATCAGCCCAAGCTTGGTCGCGGTCTCCGCGAAGTCATAGAAAAAGGGGACCGTCTCGTCGGCGGCCTTGCCGGGAACATGCGTGAATTCGATCGGCATTGTCATCTCCTCCATCACTGGAATCACTGATGCTGTGAAATGCGAATCCTCGGCCACGCGAAAGCGCTCCGGGATCCGGTTCATTCAACTCCGATTGCCTGAAAGCCGTGGGGCGACGGCCCCTGCCGATCCGGCGCCTTAGGGAATAAGGCCCAGCACGACCGCTCCGGTGAACACGAACGCAAGAGCAAAGACGAGATAGGCGAAAGCGCCGGCATAGGCCGGACGAAAGCTCTGGGCGTTGGCCACCCTCTGGCCGCTGCCGTCTGTCTGAGCGTTCTGAATATAGGACATATCGACCTCCGTCTCACCGGTTAATCTATAAAACTTGTAGACTTTGTCGATTGCTATTTTTGCGTCTTTGGCAGAAATATTTTCTCGTCAGTAGGAAGAAATTGGTGCAAAATTGCTGTGAACGCGGATTTAGGCCATCGGGAGAGAGGGTGCCACGGCAGCGCTCCATGCGCCTTGAATGGACCTATGCGCTTGTCATCACGCACCTATTTCCTGCATTGGCCACGCGAGCAGGGAGGGATAGCATCGTCACCAGCGACAACATGACATGATCCAGAAGGACGGTGGGGGCGGGAAATGGGCACAAGACTGGCCGGTAAGATTGCCATCATTTCGGGCGGCGCGACCGGAATGGGCGGCGCGGCTTCGGAACTATTCGCCGCCGAAGGCGCCAAGGTGGCGATCATCGACCGCAACGGTGAAGCAGCCGCCGCAACCGCGGCGGCGATCCGGGCGCGCGGCCATGTCGCCGAGCACTTTGTCGCCGACGTGTCTGATGAAGCGCAGGTCGAAGCGGCGGTGAAAGGGGCGTCCGAAAAGCTCGGGCCCGTCACCGTGCTGTTCAACCATGCCGGCACCATTGTGATAAAGCCGTTCCTGGAGACGACGCTCGAGGAATGGGACTGGCTGCACGCCGTCAATGTGCGCTCGATGTTCCTGATGACGCGCGCCGTGCTGCCCGGCATGGTCGCGGCGGGCGGTGGCTCGATCGTCTGCACCTCGTCGATCTCGGCGGTAGCGGCGACGCCCAACGAAGTGCTCTACGACACCACCAAGGGCGCCTGCCACATGTTCGCCCGCGCCATCGCCGTGGAATTCCGCGACCGCAACATCCGCTGCAACGCGGTTTGCCCCGGCTTTATCAGGACCCCGCACGGCCTGCGCGAAGTCGCCGACCTCGGCAAGCTCGGCGTCGATGTCTCCGACGCCGCGCTGGCCGCGCAGCAGGGGCGGATCGGCGAGCCCGACGAGGTGGCCAAGGCAGCGCTTTACCTGGCCAGCGACGAGTCGAGTTTCGTCAACGGCACGCATCTGTTCGTCGACAATGGTTTTACGGCGATGTGAGGCGACAGCTCGGCGCCAGGTTCTATTCGCCTACCGCTCTTCTCGTCGAAACGGCTTCAGCAGCGCCGACGGCGCCACCGCGTTGCGCGACATCACCGCCATGGCGACGATGGTGAAGATGAAAGGCAGCATCAGGAACGCCTCGTAGGGGATATGCCCCAGCCCGCTCGCCTGCATGCGCAGCTGGAGCGCATCGACGAAGGCGAACAGCAGCGCGGCCCCCGCCGAGCGCCACGGGTCCCAGCGGCCGAACACCACCAGCGCGATCGCCACCCAGCCGCGTCCGGACACGACGCCGAAGGTGAAGGCGTTGAACTGCGCCATCGACAGGAAGGCTCCGGCGAGCCCCATCAAGGCACCACCGAGGATGACTGCCTGGAAGCGCGTGGCAATGACGCTGACGCCGGCGGAATCGGCGGCACGCGGGTTCTCTCCGACCATGCGCACCGACAGGCCCCAGGGCGTGCGATAGAGCACAAAGGCTGCGAGCGGGATGGCCAGGATCGCCATGTAGACCAGCACAAACTGGTTGAACACCGCCGGCCCGAGCACCGGAATGTTGGACAGGACCGGGATCGGCAGTGTCTGAAAGCCCTTGATGCTCGGCGGCACCGATTGCTGGCCGAAGATCAGCCGGTAGAGGAAATAGGCAAGCCCCGAACTGAACAGCGTCACGCCGATGCCGCAGACATGCTGGCTCAAGCCCAGCGCCACCGTGAACAGCGCATGCAGCGCGCCCATAAGCATGCCGGTCAGCACCGCCACCAGCACGCCCAGCCACAGGCTGCCGCTGAGACTGGTGGCGGTGAAGCCGGTCATGGCGCACAGCAGCATGATGCCTTCGATGCCGAGATTGAGCACGCCGGCCCGTTCGGAGAACATTTCGCCCAGCGTGGCAAAGGCCAACGGTGTGGCGATGCGGATGATGGCGGCGAGGAACCCGACCTGAAAGATCTGCTCGAACACCGCGTTCATTGGACGGCTCCGACGCGGCGAATGCGATAGGCGGTGAACAGCAGCGCGACCAGCATGGCGAGCAGCGCCGTGCCCTGGATGACATCGCTGAGGAAGGCCGGCACGCCGGTCGCGCGCGACATCGCCTCGGCGCCGGTCATCACGGCGGCCAGGAAGATCGCCGCCGGCACGACGCCAAGCGGATTGAGCCGCGCCAACATGGCAACGACAATGCCGGAATAGCCGTAGCCCGGCGAAATATCGCTCATCACCTGGAAGTGCACGCCGCCGACCTCTCCGACGCCGGCCAGCCCCGCCAGCGCGCCCGACAGCAGCGCCGTCGAAAGCAGCACGCGCTGGACGTGGATGCCGCCATAGCGGGCCGCTTCCGGGTTCTCGCCGGTGACGCGGATGCGGAAGCCGAGCGTGGTGCGCACGATCAGGAACCAGATCAACGGTGCGGCGACCAGTGCCGCGATGACGCCGAGATGCAGCCGCGTGCCTTCGATCAGCACCGGGAAATTGGCCGAATCCTCGATCGGCGGCGAGATCGGATAGCCGCTGAAGCTGTCCTTCCACGGCCCCTCGATGAGCGCCATCAGCGCGTAATAGATGACCGAATTGAGCAGCAGCGAACTGACGACATCATCGACCTTGAATTTTACACGCAGCGTCGCCGGAACCAGCGCGACGGCGGCACCCGCGGCGGCACCGGCCAGTGCCATCAAGAGCATGGCGAGCGGTCCCGGCATCGGGATGGCGCCGACGAAACAACTGGCGACGGCACCGGCCAGCAATTGGCCCTCGGCGCCGATGTTCCAGAATTTGGCGCGGAAGGCGACGGCGACCGCCAGCCCGGTGAAGATCATCGGTGCGGCGCGCACCAGCGTTTCGGTGATGGCATAGCTGTCGCCGAGCGAGGCCGTGAACATCACGCCATAGGCCTCGAGCACGCCGGCGCCAGCCAATGCGATAAGACCGCTGCACAGGATGAGCGTCGCCGCGATTGCCAGCAGCGGAAGCGCCAGGTTGAACCAGGCGGGCGTCGAGGTGCGAACTTCCAGGCGAAACATCAGCCGCGGCCCTCCGCACCGGTCATCAGCAGGCCGAGCCGCGCGATGGTCGCATCGGCGCTGTCCAGCGTGCCGGCGATGCGGCCCTCATACATCACCGCGATGCGGTCGCAGAGCACCAGCAGTTCTTCCAGATCCTCGCCGATGACGATGATGCCGCAGCCCTTGGCGCGCATGTCGAGGAATTTTGCGTGGATGAAGCGGGCCGCGCCAATATCGAGGCCGCGCGTCGGCTGTGAGACGATCAGAACTTTTGGGTCGAAGGCAAGCTCGCGCGCCAAAAGCGCCTTCTGCAGATTGCCCCCTGACAGCGCGCCGGCCCGCGTCATCGGCCCGGGACATCTGATATCGTAGGCCTTGATCTGTTCTTCGGCGAAGGCGCGGATCGCATCCGGCTTGAGCAGGCCCCTGGCGGAGAAGGCTGCCGTGCCGATGCGTGGCAGCACCATGGAATCGGCGAGCGGCAAATTGGTGACCAGACCTGTCGTCATGCGGTCTTCCGGGATGCGGCCAAGGCCAAGCGCCTGCACCTCGCGCGGCGAGAACCGCGATACGTTCTGGCCGGCGATGGTCATCCTTCCGGCATCCGGCGCGCGCACGCCGGAGATGACCTCCGCCAGCGCCCGCTGGCCATTGCCGGAGACGCCGGCAATGCCGAGGATTTCCCCGGCCCGCACGACAAGCGATATGTCGCGCAGCGTCGTACCCGAATCTTTCGAGGTCGAAATGCCGTCGAGGGCGAGCACTGCTTCGCCCGGCGTCGATGGCCCGCGCGCCGGCGGCACGATCTCGTGGCCGCACATCAGCTCGGCCATCGCGGCCGACGTCGTGTTGGCCGGATCGTCTACCCGCCCGGCGACGCGGCCATGCCGCAGCACGGTGCAGCGATGCGTCAGCGCCCGCACCTCATTGAGCTTGTGCGAGATGAAGATGATGCCGAGCCCCTGCGCCGCCATCGACCGCAAGGCCGAAAACAGTCCATCGACCTCGCTCGGCGCCAGCACGGCGGTAGGCTCGTCGAGGATCAGCAGCCTGGCGCCGCGAAACAGCGCCTTGACGATTTCGAGCCGCTGCTGCTCGCCGACCGACAGCGCCGAGACCGGCAGGCTGGGATCGAGCGTCAACCCATGCTGGCGGCTGATTTCGGCCAGCCGCGCCAGGCCACCGGCGCGATCGATCCGTCCCGATTTGCCAGGAATGCCAATGAGCAGGTTTTCCAGCACGGTGAGCCGAGCTGCCAGATGAAAATGCTGGTGCACCATGCCGATGCCGGCGGCCAGCGCGTCGGCCGAGCTGGAGATCCGCGCCGGCTGACCCTGGATCAGAATCTCGCCGGCATCAGGCGCATAGGCGCCGAACAGCACGTTCATCAGCGTCGTCTTGCCAGCGCCGTTTTCGCCCAGCAGCCCGAGGATTTCGCCCGGCGCCACGCTGAGGTCGACAGCTTCGTTTGCCTTGACGGCGCCGAAGCTCTTGGTGATGCCGCGCATTTCGATGAGTGGGGCGGGCGTCGGCAAGGATACTCCTGATCGGTCTGCGATTTAGCTTTGCTTGACAGGGATGCGCCGCACCCCCCTCTGGCCTGCCGGCCATCTCCCCCTCAAGGGGGGAGATCGGCAGCTTTGTCGGCGACGCCGCTTATTCACGGTGAAAATTGGCGAAAGCCGAGGTGACATTCGATCTCCCCCCTTGAGGGGGAGATGTCCGGCAGGACAGAGGGGGGCGCCTAGCACCAACCCCTAAAGATCGGAACTCAATCCGAAACTGGCGTGTTCTCGTCGACATCCACCCGGAAATTGCCTTCGAGAATCTCGGCCTTCTTCTTCTCGACCAGATCCTTCACGTCCGCCGGCAGCGTCTTGTCGAACTTGTGGAAGGGGGCGAGATAGGAGCCGCCCTTGGCCATGCGCGAGAAATCGCCGTAATCCTGCGCCGTGTAGACGCCGGCCTTGACCAGCTTGATCGCCTGTTCGACCGTCGGGTACATGTCCCAGACCGGCCCGGTGATCACCGTATCGGGGCCGAGGCTCGACTGGTCTGACATGTTGGAAATGGCAAGGATCTTCTTCTCCACCGCCGCCTCGATGACGCCGAAGCGCTCGGCGTAGATGACGTCGACGCCGGCATCGATCTGCGCCACCGCGGCTTCCTTGGCTTTTGGCGGATCGAAGAACGAACCGATGAAAGCGACCTTCTTCTTGACGTTCGGGTTGACCTCCTTGGCGCCGGCGAAGAAGGCGTTGACCAGCCGGTTCACTTCCGGAATGCCCATCGCCGCCACCGCGCCGACCGTGCCCGACTTCGACATCTTGCCGGCGATCATTCCCGAGAGATAAGCGGGCTCGTGAATCCAGTTGTCGAAGACGCCGAAATTGGGTTCGGCCGGCCCGGCGCCGGAGCCGAACAGCCAGGCGGTCTTGGGAAACTGCTTGGCGGTGCGGCGCGATTCACGCTCGGCGGCGAAGGCATCGCCCAGCACCAGCTGGTACCCGCCCTGCGCATATTCGCGCATGACGCGGCTGAAATCGGCGGTCTGCACCTTCTCCGACCATTTGTATTCGATGCCGAGTTCCTTCTCGGCCTTCTGCAGGGCGACGTGGATCTGGTTGTCCCACGGCTCCTCGATCGGCGTGGCGAAGATCGCCGCCACTTTCAGCTTCTTGTCCTTGGCGAAGGCCGCACCTGGCAGCATCGCCGCGGCTAGGCCTAGTGCGCCCAGCTCCAGCACGTTGCGTCGCGAAAACCCTTCGCGTGTCGAATGGGATTTGTTCTTCCGGTCTTCCATTGCATGCCCCTCTGTTTGACAGCCGTGTCGAGCCGGCTGTTCCAAAAATCAGACGGGGAACTATGGAACGGGTCCGGACTTTTGTCCACATGGTCAAATTTGGCGACGCGTGAGCCGCCGCGATTGTCAAAGCGCGACGACCCGCCGGCCAGTCGCTTCAGCTCCCCGCGACGCACCCTCAATGCTTGATCCGATCCCGCATCGCGTACCACAGCATGCCCAGCACATAGAGCGGGCCGCGCAGCGCCGTGCCGCCGGGGAACGGCATGGGCGTCAGCGTCGAGAACAGATCGAGCCGCGAGGCATCGCCGGTGATGGCTTCGGCGAGCAGCTTGCCAGACAGCGTCGACAGGATAACGCCCTTGCCGGAATAGCCATGCGCGAAATAGACCTCGCCATAGTGCCCGACATGCGGCAGCCGCGACGTCGTCACCGACACCAGCCCGCCCCAGGCATGATCGATGCGGCAGCCCTTGAGCTGCGGGAAGGTCGCTTCCATATGCGGCCGCACGAAGCCGGCAATGTCGGTCGGCGGTGACGGCGTGTAGCGTTCGCCGCCGCCGAACAACAGCCGCCCATCCGCCGACATGCGGTAATAATTGACCACAAAACGCGTGTCCGACACCGCGACATTGGCCGGAATGACGTTGCGCGCGCCTTCCAGCGGCTCGGTGGCGACGATGTAGTTGCCGACCGGCATGATGCGGCTGTTGACGCGCGGCTCCAACCCGTGGAGCAGCGCGTCGCCCGCCAGCACCACATGTTTGGCTCGCACAGAGCCCTTCTCCGTCGAGACCCGGATCGAGGGCTCGCGTTCCAGCTTCACGGCTACTGAGTTCTCGTGGATAACGACGCCGGCAGCAACCGCTGCACGAGCAAGTCCGAGCGTGTAGTTCAAGGGATGCATGTGGCCGCCGAGCGGTTCATACATGGCGCCATGATAGGGCGTGTCGACTCTGGCGCGCGCCTCAGCCGCCGACAGGATCTCGACCTCCCGAAACTTCATCACGCTCTCGAGGCATTTGGCCTCTTCCTCCAGATCCCTGAGGTCGGAGCCGTTGACCGCGCCGACCAGATGGCCGGTCAGCCTGAGATCGCAGTCGATGGCGTTGCGCTCGATGATGTCGAGCACCAGCCCGCGGGCCTCGAAAGCGAGGTCGAACAGCACCTTCGCCCGCTCGGGTCCGTAGAGCTTGACCAGACCCTTGGCGCCCTTGCGCAGGCCGGGGATCATCTGGCCGCCATTGCGGCCCGACGCCCCCCAGCCGATCTTGCCGCCTTCGAGCAGCACCACTTTCAGGCCGCGCTCGGCGGCGTGAAGGGCGGCCGACAGGCCGGTGCAGCCGCCGCCGACCACAACCAGATCGGCATCGACATCGCCCGCAAGCGCCGGATGGTCCGGCGCCGGATTGGCGGTGGCGACATAGTAGGATTTGCCGATATCGAGACCGGAATTAAAACCCGTTGAAGATGCCATGATCACACCTTCAGCAAGAGGTGGTCGCGTTCCCAACTCGTCACCACGCTCTGGAACAGGTCGAGTTCGACGCTCTTGACGCGCAGATAGGTCTGGAAGAAGTCCTCGCCCAAAAGCTCCCGCACCGGGGCACAAGCCTCGAAACGATCCAGCGCTTCCTCCATGGTCTTCGGCAACGTGCTCCTGATCTTGTAGGCATTGCCCGACGCCTCGGCCGAGCGCGCCAGCTTCTGCTCGACCCCGAGATAGCCGGCAAGCAGCGAACCGGCGATCGCCAGATAGGGATTGGAATCCGCGCCCGGCAGGCGGTTCTCCACGCGCCGCGCCATCCGCCCGCCGGCCGGCACGCGCAGGCCGCAGGAGCGGTTGTCGTGCGACCACTCGATGTTGGCCGGCGCACTGTGGTTCGGCCTTATGCGGCGGTACGAATTCACGTTGGGCGCGAACAGCGGCATGATCTCGGGAACATATTTCTGCAGGCCGCCGATAAAATGGCCGAACATCTCGGTGTCGGCATCGTCAGTGCTGGCAAACAGCGCGTTGCCGGCTTCGTCGACGACCGACATGTGCAGATGCATCGAACTACCCGCCTGGGCCGCGATCGGCTTGGCCATGAAGGTCGCATGCATGCCGCATTGCTGCGCCGCCTGGCGCGTGAACCGCTTGAACAAAAGCACCTGGTCGGCCAGCGGCAGGGCGTCGCCATGCAGCAGATTGATCTCGAGCTGCGCCGTGCCCGATTCATGGATCAGCGTGTCGAGCGGCAGCCCGGCCGCCGCTGAATAGTCGTAGATACGCCGGATCACCGGCTCGAATTCTTCCAGCGCCGCCATATCATAGGGATGCTGCACAGTTTCCGCGCGGCCATTGCCGCCGACCGGCGCGGTCAGCGGTCTGTCCGGATCGGGGTTGTGCGCGGTGAGATAGAATTCGAGCTCCGGCGCCACCACGGCGCGCCAGCCGCGCTGGCGATAGAGGTCGAGCACGGCGCGCAGCACATGGCGCGGCGAGGCCATCCATGGCCTGCCGTCCATATGAAAGGCATCGGCGAAGACATAGGCTTTCCCCGCCCCGGCACCCGGCGCCAGGCACAGTGTCGAGACATCGGGCACCATGCGCATGTCCGGGTCCGAATAGGCGAAACCCTCGTCGATCGAGCCGGAATATCGGCCGTCGATGCTGACCAGGAAGGCGCTGCTCGGCAGATAGAGCGCGCGGTCTTCCAGCGCCTTGAGGAATTTGGCGGTCGGCAGCGCCTTGCCGCGCAGCACGCCGTTCATGTCCGGCACCAGGCATTCGACCTCGGTGATGCCGTGCTGTGTGAACCAGGCCTTGGGATCGTTGGAGATGGTCGCGGTGTTCTTGTCAGGCATTTCGTTCAAGTCCGTATCAGAGAGAGTATGGCTTGCGCGGCCATTTCCGTTCCGGGTTTCAGCGCCATCTCGGCTGCATTGTCCCTCAGGCGGGCGCGCATGGCGTCATCGGCCAGCAAGCCGAGAATGGCTCTCTCCAATACTCCTTCTGTCCAGCCGTCACGGCCGATATGGTCGCCGACGCCGGTCTCTCCGGCGCGTTGCGCGTTGTCGTGTCCGTCCCAGCAATAGGGCATGATCAGCGACGGCACGCCGAAACGCAGCGCCTCGCAAAAACTGTTGTTGCCGCCATGGTGGATGAACAGGTCCGACTTCGCGACCACCGAGGGCTGCGGAAACCAGGCATCGAGATAGACATTGTCCGGCACCGCGCGATAGGCGTCGCGCAGGCCGCCGACATTGACGATGAAGCGGGCCGGCAGCCGGTCGAACACGGCAAGCATGCGCTCGATCAGGCCGACATCCATGGCGCCGAGACTGCCGAAACTGACATAGACCAGCGGCCCGCCATTGCGTGGAAAGACCGGCACCTCGAACGGCCCTTCCGACCGAACGCAGCCTTCGAGATAGACGAAGCGATCCGGGTCGAGCGGTTCCGCGCGCTCGCGCTTCACGATCGACGGCGTCAACAGCAGATTGAGATCGGGCGAGGCTTCGAGGAACAAACCCTTGGGCAATGGCGCTAGGCCGGCATCCACGCGAAAACGGTTGAAGCGATCATGCGCCGGGGCCGAGGCCGCGATGTACCGGCTCTCGAACGCCGCGCGTTGCGGATCGTCAGCGCCGAGGCCGGAGAGATAGGGCGGAACCGCCGCGTCCGGCAGCTCGGTCTCGGCGCAGGAGACGACGCGCACCCACGGACAGCCGGCACTCGCGATCGCCGGGAACATGATGACGTTGTCGAGCACCACGGCGTCGGGCTTCAGCCGTGCCAGAAGCTGGCGCAGCGGCGCCTCGGCATTGACCGCGGTGTCGACGATCGCCTGCCAGGTCGGCGCCACATAGGTTTCGAGCTGGTCGATCGGGCTCAGTCGGAAATGCGGCAGGTGCCGGCGCACGAAGGCCTGCCAGTAGCTCTGGCGTTCGCTGTCGCTCAGCGGCTCGTCGGTCGGCAACTGGTATTCCTGGAAACCATAGTCGGCAAAGACGCCGGAGAAGCCGGCATGGCAGATGAACACCGGCCGCGCGCCCCGGGCACGCAAAGCCTGCGCGATGCCGACGCAATTCAACGCCGCCCCGAAACTAGCTTCGGGAAACAGCGCGATGGTCGGACTCGCTCGACGCGTCAATTAATCCTCTTCATTCCGGCCGGCTGATCATGCCGAACAGCGCGGGAGCGCCACGGCTGGCCGCTTGCGGCCGCTGGCTGCGCGACAGCCGCAAATGGATGCGCAGCAGATCGGCAGCCACCTCATACTGCCGGCTTTCCAGATGGTCGAGTATGTTCAGGTGCTCGCGCAGCGATTGCTTCAGCCGGAATACATTGACCCCGGCATAGATGCCCGGCAGCCGCCGCAGCCTGAGATGATCGGCCAGCGCGTCGGCGACGAAGCGGTTGGCGCTGCCCTCGGCGATCATGCCGTGGAAATCGATGTCGAGCCGCTGGAACTCGCGTGTGTCGAAAGCGGCATCGGGCAGCGCCGACAGCGCCTCCATGCCCTGGCGCAGCACCGCGGCGCGCGCGCCATCCAGCCTGAAGCCCGGCGTCAGGATCGCCGCCGGCTCCAGCAAAAGCCGGAACTCGTAGCTTTCGCCCTGCGCCTCCGGATCGTCGGGCGCGCGGCGGAACAGCCAGGACTGACCAGGCGCACGGTCGAGCAGATTCTCTTCCGTCAGTCTGTTAAGCGATTTTAGTACCGTCTTTCTCTCGGCACTGTAGCGCCGCATCAATCCGGCGACGGTCACCGTCTGGTCCAGACGCCGGGCCGACCGGTCGCGCAGGATCGCTTCGGCAAGCTCGTCTTCCTCGGCGGCGGGCAATTCGGCTGATATCGCCGGCTGCGCGGCGAGGTCGATCGCCAGGTGATATCCGGTGTCCGCCTCCCAGCGCACGACACCCTGCTCCGCGAGCAGGCTGAGCGCCGCCCGCACAGGCGTTCGAGATACATTGCACAATGAGGCTATCTGCTGCTCGGGCAGGCGCGTGCCGGGCGCGAACCCACGCTGCCGCGCCACATCCAGGATGCGCTGCGCCAGATCGAGATGGTTGGTGCGAGGTCGGCGGGCTGCGGCTTGCATGACTGGTCTCGGGAACGACGTTGCCGGCATGGTTTGACCGATCGGCCCCGTGGACGCAATCGGCCAGATTCCTCGGCCGGTTGACAAATTATGGATTGACGTACTTTTTTCTGCAATAGTACTGTCAGGGCAATCGGCGATAAAAAGACCGAGGGAACAGGACCGAAGCTGCGGCGCATGTCGCGCGGGGTCCAGCACGAATTCGACGATCAACCGGAATGGGAGACTGCCATGACCGCTACCAGCCTGCGGCGCCGTGCGCTGAAAATGCCTTCGATCGCCCTGGGTCTTGCGGTGGCGCTGTCGGCGCCGGCAATGGCTGCCGACCTCGTCATTTCAAACTGGGACGGCTACATGGCGCCCGACGCCATGGCTGCCTTCAAGACCGCGACGGGCGCCTCCGGCGAAGTCGTGGTGCACGCCACCAATGAAGAGATCATGGGCAAGCTGATCGCCGCCGGCGGCAAGGGCTACGACGTGGTCTTCGTCTCCTCGCCCTTCGCCGAGGTGCTGAACAAGCTCGGCCTGACCGAGCCGATGGACCACGCTAAGATACCCAACCTCGCCAACCTCTATCCCGAAGCGACGAAGCTGCCGCATGATGTCGGCAACACTTTCTCGGTGCCCTACACCTGGGGCACGACCGGCCTCTGCTATCGTTCGGATCTGGTGAAAACCGCGCCGACGAGCTGGAGCGACCTGCTCGCTCCATCCGACGAGCTGAAGGGGAAGACCACGATGCTGGCGACCGATCGCTGGCTGCTTGCCGCCGGCCAGCTCGACAAGGGTTTTTCGGTCAACGAGACCGACCCGGCCAAGATGGCCGAGGTCAAGGATCTGCTGATCTCGGCCAAGAAGACCCTGCTCGCCTATGACGACACCACCTTCTATTCCAAGCTGGTTTCTGGCGAAGCTCTGATGGTGCAGGCCTGGGACGGCTGGTGCAATTACGGCATCGCCGACAAGCCGGAGATC
Source organism: Mesorhizobium sp. ES1-6 (assembly GCF_020164775.1). Classification (NCBI taxonomy): domain Bacteria; kingdom Pseudomonadati; phylum Pseudomonadota; class Alphaproteobacteria; order Hyphomicrobiales; family Phyllobacteriaceae; genus Mesorhizobium; species Mesorhizobium sp. ES1-6. Next base: position 295,386 of record NZ_JAIUGU010000003.1, on the reverse strand, counting down.
AAATACGTCATCCCGAAGGAAGGTTCGGATCTCTGGGTCGACACGATGGTGGTGATGAAGGCCTCCGAACATAAGGACGCCGCCTTCCAGTTCATCAACTTCATGCTCGACGCCAAGAACCACGCCTGGGCGGCGCAAAACATCGACTACAAGGTGCCGAACAAGCCGGCCATGGAAAGCCTGCCGGCCGACTTCCTCGCCAAATTCCCCAACATGGCGATGCCGGTGGCCGATCTCGTCAAGTTCGAGCAGCTGCGCGACGTCGGCGAAGCCCAGCGCGACTATTCCAAGATCGTCAGCGAGATCAAGGCCGCGCAGTAAGATCGATTGCTGGAATCACGCTTGCGTTCCTTCACGCCCCCCTTTGACCTGCCGGCCATCTCCCCCTCAAGCGGGGAGATGGGCTGGCTCGCGGGCCTTCGCCAATCTCCAGCGCAGCGCCCCCTCATCCGGCCGCTTAGCGGCCACCTTCTCCCCGGCGGGGAGAAGAGGCTGGAGCCAGCTCTGGCGCGCTCCTCTCCCCTTGGGGAGAGGTCGGATTGCCCCGAATTGCCCTTCGCAATTCGGTTGGCAATCCGGGTGAGGGGGAACTCGCCTGCTGCTAGCGAGGGCGCGGCATGACACGACCGTCCCGCTCCTCCCTCCTGATGGCTCCGGCGCTGGTCTGGTTGACCGCGCTGATGGTTGTGCCGTGCGCGCTGGTGCTGGCGCTCGCCTTCTTCCGGCGCGGCATCTATGGCGGCATCGACTACACTTTCACGCTGGAGAATTTCGGGCTGGTCTTCGACCCGCTCTATGCCGGCATCTTCCTGAACTCGGCACGCATTGCCGGCACGGCCACACTGATCGCGGTGGTGGTCGGCTATGCCGCCGCCTATGCCATCGCGGCCGCCCCACGCCGCTGGCAACCGGTGTTCCTGTTCTTCGCCGTGCTGCCGTTCTGGTCCAACTATCTGATCCGCACCTATGCCTGGATCGTGCTGCTCAACCGCGAAGGGCTGGTCACTCAGCTCCTGCGCTGGGTGGGCTACACCGGCGAGCCGCCATCGATGCTCTACACCGAGGGGGCGGTCATCGCCGGCCTGGTCTACAACTACCTGCCCTTTGTCATCCTCGCCTGCTACGCGCCGCTGTCGCGCCTCAACCCGGAACTGGCCGAAGCATCGCGCGATCTCGGCGCTTCTGCCATGACGACGTTTCGCCGTGTCGTCCTGCCGCTGACCGTGCCTGGCATCGCCGCCGGCGCCGTCTTCGTCTTCGTGCTGTCGATCGGCAATTTCGTCACGCCAGCGCTGCTTGGCGGCGGCCGTTTCCAGATGATCGGCAATCTCGTCTACGACCAGTTCCTGACCGCCAATGACTGGCCCTTCGGTGCGGCCCTGGCGATGGCGCTGATCGCCATCATGCTGCTGGTGTTGATGGCGCAAGCGCTCGTCGCCAATCGCGCCTCTGGCCGTACCGCGGAAGCCCAGGGCAACGCGAATGGCTGAACGCTCACCAGCCACACGGCGCATGCTTTGGCTCGTGTTGAGTCTCGTCTTCGCCTTCCTCTACATCCCGATCGCCGTGCTGGTGGCACTCTCCTTCAACGAAGGCGGGCTGCCGACGGCGTGGTCCGGTTTTTCGCTGAAATGGTACGCCTCGCTGGCCGGCAATTCCGCCATCCTGTCGGCCGCCCTCAACACGCTGATCGTGGCGCTGGTCTCGACAGCCATCGCTACCTTGCTCGGCACGCTGCTGGCCATCGGCGTCGAGATGCGCCGGCACTATGGCAAGGGACTGGAAGCGCTGATCTTTGCCCCGATGATCATCCCCGACATCGTGCTGGCCATCGCGCTTCTGTCCTTCTTCTCCATGATCAACCTGACCATGGGCCTGCACACCATCATCCTCGCCCATGTCGTCTTCAACCTCGCCTTCGTCTGCTCGGTGGTCCGCGCCCGGCTGAAGAGCTTCGACTGGTCGATCGTCGAGGCTTCCGCCGATCTCGGCGCCTCCGCCATCACCACCTTCCGGCGGATCACCTTGCCGGTCATCCTGCCGGCCGTGATCGCCGGCGCGCTGCTCGCCTTCACGCTTTCGGTCGACGAGTTCATCATCGCCTTCTTCACCGCCGGCGCCGGCCGCGCCTCGACGACCCTGCCGATGCAGATCTACGCCATGATCCGCTTCGGCATCACGCCCGAGGTCAACGCCCTGGCCACCATCGTCATGGCGGTCTCGGTCACCGCGCTGACCCTTTCGCAGCGGCTCAACCGGGGGATAGCAGGCCAATGAGCGAACCGCGCACGCTGCTGGCCATCGATCATGTGTCGAAGAGTTTCGGCCACGTCACCGCCGTCGACGGCATCTCGCTGGATATCCGCGAGAACGAGTTCTTCGCGCTGCTCGGCCCATCGGGTTGCGGCAAGACCACGCTCTTGCGCATGCTGGCCGGCTTCGAGACGCCGAGCGATGGGCGCATCCTGCTCGACGGCAAGGACATCGCCAGGACGCCGCCCAACAAGCGGCCGGTCAATCTGATGTTCCAGTCCTACGCGCTGTTTCCGCATATGAGCGTCAGGGCGAATGTGTCCTACGGGCTCGAAATGGAGCGTTTGCCGGCGGCCGAAATCCGCGCGCGCGTCGACGCCATCCTGGCCACCACCGAACTGGTGCCCTTCGCCGACCGCAAGCCCGAGCAATTGTCCGGCGGCCAGAAGCAGCGCGTGGCGCTGGCCCGCGCGTTGGTCAAGCGGCCCCGGCTGCTGCTGCTCGACGAGCCGCTCGGCGCACTCGACAAGAAGCTGCGCGGCGCCATGCAGCTGGAATTGAAGCGCCTGCAGCACGAGGTCGGCATCACCTTCGTCATCGTCACCCATGACCAGGAGGAATCGCTTGTGATGGCCGACCGCATGGCGGTGCTGAAAGACGGCAAGCTGCTGCAATGCGACACGCCGCACGCGGTCTACGAACATCCCGCCGACCGCTTCGTCGCCGACTTCATCGGCGTGATGAACTTTGTGCCGGGCACAATATCAGCCGACGGCGTAATCGCGGCCAACGGCACGAGCGTTGCCGGCAAGGTTCCTGCCATGCTCACACCAGGTGCATCGGCAGTGGCCTCCGTGCGGCCCGAACGCATCCGGCTGTTCCCGTCGTCGGAAACCGCCAACCGCACCACCGGCACGGTCGAGGCGCTGGCCTATCAGGGGCTCGATCTGCAGCTGCACGTCCGCACGCCGCTGGCGCCAAAGCCGTTCCTGGTGCGCGTCACCGCGGATGCCGCCGACCGCCGGCCGGTCTCGTCGGGCGACCAGATCGAACTCGGCTGGGACGCCGCCGATGTCAGAATTTTCAAGGAATAGAGGAGAAGCCTGATGGCGCAGAAGACGATCGCGTTTTTTCCGGAAGCCGCCTATGGCCCGGCGCTCAATTCCGTCGGCATCGCGCAAGCGGTCGAGGCGCGCGGCCACAAGGCGGTGTTTCTGTCCGACCCGGGCTTCGTCGATGTCTACAGGGGCTATGGCTTCGAGGCGCATCCGGTGAACCTTTCCGAACCGATGCCGCCGGAACAGATGGCGAGATTCTGGGAGGACTTCATCAACGGCCACATCCCCAACTTCCGCAAGTCGCCCTACGACCAAGTCGACAATTACGTCAAGGATTGCTGGACGGCGATCGTCGACAGCGCCAAATGGGCGCAGAAGGACCTGCCGCGCGTGCTCGCCTCCATCACGCCTGACGTGATCTGCGTCGACAACGTCATCCTGTTCCCGGCGATCAGGCAGTTCGGCAAGCCGTGGGTGCGTGTCATCTCCTGCTCGGAAAACGAGATCGAGGACGAGGACATCCCACCGCATCTGTCGGGCTGCGGCGAGAACGACCATGCCGGCCACCAGCGCTACCGCGACCATTTCAACGCGGTGATCAAGCCGATCCATGACGACTTCAACGCCTTCCTGACCGCCAACAATGAGGCGCCCTATCCGATCGGCCAGTTCTTCGAGGCCTCGCCCTATCTGAACCTGTTGCTCTATCCCGAAGCGGCGAAATTCAAGCGCCGCCATCCGCTCGATCCGGCAAAATTCCAGTATCTCGAAGGCTGCGTGCGGCAGGAAAAACCCTACGCCGTGCCGACCTTCGCTGAGAATAATGACGGACCGCTGCTCTACGTCTCCTTCGGCAGCTTGGGCGCCGGCGATGTCGACCTGTTGAAGCGGATCATCGCCACGCTCGGCAAGACGCGCTATCGCGGGCTGGTCAATGTCGGCGGCTACAAGGACCAGTACACCGACGTCCCCGGCAACGTCATCGTCGATAGCTGGTTCCCGCAGCCTTCGGTGATCCCGCAGGTCGATGCCGTGATCCACCATGGCGGCAACAACTCGTTCACCGAATGCCTCTATTTCGGCAAGCCGGCCATCATCATGCCCTATGTCTGGGACGGCCACGACAACGCCACGCGCGTCCAGGAAACCGGCCACGGCTTCGGCATGCCGCGTTACGATTGGACGGACGCCGAGCTGGTCGCCAGGATAGAGAGCTGCCTGACCGATCCGGCGATGAAGGCGAAGCTGGCGAAGACCTCGGCACAGATGCAGGCGCAGAACGGGCCGGAAAAAGCGGCAGGTTTGCTGGAGGCGCTGCTGTGAGACCGATTGCTATGTCGAGCCCAGGCGCCCCTCTCTGTCCTGCCGGACATCTCCCCCTCAAGGGGGGAGATTGGCAGCTTCGCCGCCGGCTCTCCTTTAGCAATATTGGTGATTGGCGAAAGCCGAGACATCATCTGATCTCCCCCCTTGAGGGGGAGATGTCCGGCAGGACAGAGGGGGGCCTCGTAGAGTGGCAACGCATCGATGCTCGGCGTCATAACTGCGGACCATGCCCATGACCTCCTCCGCCCCGCACCTCCACCAGGCGTCCACCCGCACCGACCTCGTCGACTGGGGCGCCCAGCCCGATTCGCTGGAAGGCACCTCGCACTCCACCGGCAAACTGGTGCACAAGGGCCCCAACAATCAGCCGGAGTCAGGCATCTGGGTGTGTACGCCGGGCCGCTGGCGGCTCTCTATCCCGCGCGACGAACTGTGCCACTTCGTGTCCGGCCGCGCGACCTACCGCTCCGATGTCGGCGAGGTGATAGAAGTTACGGCCGGAACCGTGGTCATGTTCCCCGCCGGCTGGACGGGCGAATGCACGGTTCATGAGACCATGCGCAACGTCTACATGCTGGCCTGAGCAAGAAATCAGCCGCCTAGGAGCACAACATGCCGACACCGCACTGGCCTGATGCCGCAAGCGTGGAACTGGAGGATTGGGGCGCGGGCGTCAACACGCTCGCCGGCGCGCCGCGTGCCTCAGGCAGGATTCTCTCGCAAAACCCTGACGGATCGAGCGAATGCGGCCTGTGGTCCTGCACGCCGGGCACCCGCAAGGTCAGCTTTGCCACTGACGAATTCTGTCATTTCCTATCGGGACGCGGAAGCTATGTCAGGGACGACGGCGAAGACATTCCGGTCGAGGCCGGCACGCTCGTCTTCTTCCCCGCCGGCTGGACCGGCATCTCCATCATCACGCAAACGCTGACCAAGGCCTTCATGTGCCGGTGAGCATTTTACCAGGGAAATCCATATGACCACGCCGATCATGCAATCGCCGCTTGCCATCACGGACCTCGTCGACTGGGGTGTCATCCCGACAATGATCGAGGGGCAATCCCACACCTCGGGCAAGCTGCTCCACAAGGGCCCGGAAGGCCGTTCCGAATGCGGCCTATGGGTCTGCACCCCCGGCAAATGGCACTGCCACGTCACCCGCGACGAGTTCTGCCACTTCCTGGAGGGGCGTTGCACCTATATCCATGAATCCGGCGAGGTCATCGAGATCGAGCCGGACACGGCGGCCTTCTTTCCGCAGGACTGGAAAGGCGTCTGCACCGTCCATGAGACAATCAAGAAGGTCTACATGATCCGCTAAGCGGGCCAGAGAGGATGTCCATGCAGTTCGCCCCCGACCGGCCGACTTTCTTCGTCAATCCGGACTACCGGCCGATGACTGGTGCGGCGAAACCGGTGATCGATCCGGCCACACTGGAGACGGTCGGCGCCATCGCTTCCGCCAGCGACGGTGAGATCGACGCCGCCCTCACCGCCGCGACCAAGGCGCAGCTTGCCTGGAAAAAGCTCGACGCCAAGAGCCGGGCAAAGCATCTGCACGCCGTCGCCAACGCCATCGAGGCGGCGGATTTCACGCGCTGCGCCGAACTGATGGTGCGCGAGATGGGCAAGCCCTATCCCGAAGCCATCGGCGAGATCGCCAATTGCGCGCCGATCTTCCGCTACTATGCCGAGATGGCGCGCGACGATGCCGGCAAGGTCGCCGGCACGACACAGGCCGGCTCGTTCCAGTATGCGCGCTATGAGCCCTACGGCGTCTCCGTCCACATCATGCCCTACAACTTCCCGATCCTGCTGATGTGCTGGACCGTTGCCGCCTCGCTCGCCGCCGGCAACGCCTGCCTCATCAAGCCGGCGGAAGCGACGACGCTGTCGACGCTGGAGTACATGACCGTCTTCCGCGCGCTGCCGGAAGGCCTGGTCTCCTGTCTGCCGGGCGGCGCGGCCACGGCGCAGGCACTAATCACTTCGGATCGCACCCATGCGGTTGCGTTCACAGGCTCGGTCGCCGCCGGCAAGGCGGTCGCGGTGGCCTGCGCCGAGCGCATGAAGCCCAGTGTCATCGAGGCCGGCGGCAGCGATCCGCTGATCATCAGCCAACACGCGCCGCTCGACGTGGCGGCGGCCGGCAGCGTCACCGCCGCCTTCCATCTCACTGGGCAGGTCTGCACTTCGGCCGAGCGCTTTTTCGTCGTCGATGCCGTGCACGACCGCTTTGTCGAGCTGTTTGCGCAAAAGACCCGCGCGCTGCGCATCGGCAACGGCATGGAAAAAACCGAGATCGGCCCGCTGGTCAGCGAAGCGGCAAGAGCCAAGGTGATGCGGCTGGTCGATGACGCGATCCGCAACGGCGCCACCGCTGTCACTGGCGGGCGCATTCCGCAGGCGCACAACACCGGCTGGTTCTACGAACCGACCATTCTGACCGGCGTCACCTCGGATATGGCGATCGTGCGTGAGGAGTGTTTCGGCCCAGTCGCCGCGATCTGCCGGGTGAAGGATTTCGACGAGGCGATCCGGCTTGCCAATGACAGCCCGTTCGGCCTCGGCGCCTCGGTCTTCACCACGGATCTGGCCGAAGCCCATGAGGCGGCCGAACGGCTTGAGGCCGGCATGGTCTGGGTCAACAACCCGTTGATCGACAATGACGCCTTGCCCTTCGGCGGCTGGAAGGCTTCCGGTCTAGGCCGCGAACTCGGGCGCCAGGGGCTCGATGCCTTCCGCCGCTCCAAGATGGTGATCATCGACCACAGACCGGCAATCCAGGACTGGTGGTACCCCTATCCCGACAGCTGGTTTCGCGAAACCGGCGGCCGCAAACACGTATGAAGTAGGGCGCGCGGCACAGCCGCGCGCCCATATGCTTATGCCTCGATCCGTTAGGGCGTCGTTCCCGCCTGAAGCTTGGCCGCCGCCTGATCGATCTTGCCGGCGAGCACGCCTTGGGCCCACGCCGTGACCTCGGCGTCGACGGGCTTGTTGGCCATGTCCGTCAGCGCTGCATCGAGCGACGCCGGGTCGGTCCCGACCGCGGCTGCATCGACCACTTTCTGCTGGGCAGCGACCTGCTCCGTCAAATCCGATATCTGTCCGGGCAAGGCCGCCTGATCCTCGGGCGACATGGCGGCTATCTCCTCCGGGGTCAGCGATGTCAACGCGGCCAGCTGCGCATTCAGAGCATCCAGCTGGGTCTGCGCATTCTTGGCCTTTGCGGACTGCGTCACGAATGCCTGAATGGCGGCGAACTTCTTGCTCTTGGAGTTCATATAGGCGTTGATATTGCGCTGCAGCGAGTTCAGCCGGCCGAGTTTGGCGTGGATGTTCTTCTCCTTCGGCGAGACGTTTGTCGTCGTATCGGCCGTGGTGCTGGCTGTCGTGTCCGTGTCCGTCTTGGCTACCTGTCCCGGGGCCGAGGCGGACTTGCCATGCGAAGCACCGCTTTTGCCGTTACTATTGCTGTTGCCGCCGGCGTTACCGTGACCATTGCCGTTACCGCCGCCGCCGCCGCCATTGCCGTTGCCGCCATTGCCGCCGCCGCTATTGCCACCGCCATTCCCGTGCCCGTTGCCGCCGGCTCCGGCAAGCGCCGGAGACGCCAGAAGCGCCAATGTGGCAATCGCCGCGAAAAGAGTTTTTCGATTAGTCATGGGTAACCTCCTCTGGGAATCGCCGCCCTATGCCCAGCCGCTAGGTCAAGTTCGTATGAGAAGTCGCTAATTGTGCGCAGTAAACTTTAGATAAATGCCGTCTCAATGCGCGAGCAGGGCAAGCAGAACGCGCAGCAACAGTTTGATATTGAACGCAAATCGCCACTCTTGAACTGTCGTGCTACTGAAGTCCCATGCCGGCCGGACCATGGTCCTAGGACGAATTCCAGGGAAAATGCGCGGGGTGGTTTTTCGTCGCCTATTGCGCGGAAAGTAACAGTCAGCCGATACTTTCGCCGCCATCGATCACCAGCGCCTGCCCGGTCATGAAGGATGAGCGATCCGAGACCAGGAACAGGATCGCCTCGGCGATCTCTTCGGCCACGGCCCAGCGCCCCATCGGGATCTTGGTGCGGACATAGGTTTCGATTGCATCGCGTCCGCCCATCTGGGCGATGAACGGCTCGTTGAAAGGCGTGTCGACCCAGCCGGGGCAGAGCGCGTTGACGCGCACATTGTGCCGGGCATAGTCGAGCGACATCTGCCTGGTCATCGCCACCACGGCATGTTTCGACGTCGCATAGGCGATCATCTCGCGGTCATAGAAGACACCCGAATTCGAAGCCGTGTTGAGGATGACGCCGCCGCCTTGCGCGATCATCGACGGCATGACGATCCTCGCCGCCAGGAATTGTGCCCGCACATTGACCCGCCACGACGCATCCATGCCATCGGTCTCGACCTCGGTCAGCGTGCCGCCGACCTGGATGCCGGCATGATTGTGCAGGATGTCGATGCGCCCATGCTTGTCGAGCGTACGGCCAAGGAGTTGGTCGACCGCATTGTCGTCGCGGACGTCGGTCGCGATCGCCTCGGCCCGACCTCCGACAGCGCGGATGTCCGATGCCGCGGCTTCGCCGGCGGCCTGATCCCTGTCTGCAATGACGACGACCGCGCCTTCCCTGGCCATGATCATGGCGCCGGCGCGCCCGATGCCGGAGCCGGCGCCTGTCACCACGGCGATGCGGTCTTTGAGGATCATGGAGCGGCTTTCAGTTTGACGGCTTGCGCTGGCGCAATTGCCATTGGGCAAGCACCACGAGCAGCACGGAAGCGACGAGCACGATGGTCGCGATGGCGTTGATCTCCGGCGTCACCCCGCGCCGGATCGAGGCAAAGACATAGATCGGCAGCGTCGTCTGCGCGCCAGCGACGAAGAAGGCGATGATGAAATCGTCGAAGGAGAAGGTGAAGGCGAGCAGGAAGCCGGCGACCACGGCGGGCATGATCTGCGGGAGCACGATCGAGCGGAAGGTCGTCAGCGGCGTGGCGTAGAGATCGCTTGAGGCTTCGACCAGATTGCGGTCGAGGCTGCCGAGCCGCGTGCCGACGATCATCGTCACCAGCGCCATCGAGAACAAGCCGTGCGCGGCGATGATCGAGCCGTAGCCGAGCGACAAGCGCGGCGGCTGATCGTTGGGCCAGATCGAGGCGAGGAACGGGTTGACGACGGCGAACAGCTGGACCAGCGCGACCAGCGTCGAGATGCCTATGACGACGCCGGGAACAACGATAGCCGCTCCCAGCAATCCGTCGAAAACGGCGCGCGTGCGTGCGCCGACACGCGCCAGGCCAAGCGCTGCCGCGGTGCCGAAAACCGCCGCCAGCAGGGCGCTGGTGGTGGCGATGAACAGGCTGTTCTTCAGCGCCTCGACCAGGAACGGGTTGGACAGGGCCTTGCCGTACCACTGCACCGAGAAACCGGTGAACTCGCTGGCATGGTGGCCGGCGTTGAAGGAAAACAGCACGACCAGCACGATCGGCAGGTAGAGGAACGCAAAGACGGCAATGACGAAGGCGCGCATCAGATGAGGTCCACCCGGCGAGCGCCCGCAACCCGGTTCGAAATACGATTGGCAACGACCAGCACCACCACCGAAACCAGCACCAGCGTGATCGCGATGGCCGATCCGAACGGCCAGTTGCGCGACTGCAGAAACAGGTCGACCAGCGCGTTGCCGATGAAGAACACCTTGCCGCCGCCAAGCAGCGTCGGGATCAAATATTCGCCAAGCAGCAGGATCATCACCAGCGAGAAGCCGGTCATCACCCCCGGTAGCGACAGCTTCAGGGTCACGCCCAGGAAGGTGGAGAGCGGCTTTGCGCCGAGATCGGCGGAGGCTTCCAGCAGCCTGCGGTCGAGCCGCTCGAGGCTGACATAGATCGGCAGGATCATGAGCGGCAGATAGCCGTAGACGATGCCGAGCAGGACGGCGCCCGGCGTATTGATCAGCCTGACATCCTCGATGCCGACAAAGGCGAGCAGCGCCGGTATGCCGCGACCGCCCAGAATGTACATCCAGGCATAGGTCCGCATCAGCAGGCTGGTCCAGAACGGAATGACGACCAGCGCGAGCAGGATTAGCCGCCAGCGCGGCGGCGCTTTCAGGGCAAGGTAATAGGCGACAGGATAGGCAACGAGCAGGCAGGCGAGCGCGCCGACCGGCGCCAGCACCATCGTGTTCCAGAACGCCGTCGCCCGTGCCGGAAGGTTGGCATATTGCGCCAGCGTGAAGGCCGCCTGGTAGCCGCCCTCGGGCGCCCGCTCGCCGACGCTGAACACGGCGATGGCGACGAACGGCAGCACCAGGAACACCACCAGCCATGCCGTCGCCGGCGCGAGCAGCAAGGCGGTCAGGATATTATGCCGAAATCTGTTGCCGTGCATTGAAACCGCCCCGGTACCGGCGGACATGGCCCGCCGGTCGATTGTCCCTGTGAGGCCGGTCTCAGGCCGACTTGAAGCGCGCCATCAGTTCGGCACGGCCCGGATCGGTCAGCGTTGCCGCTGCGCCGAATTCCAGCGGCGTCAGCAGGTCCGCCGCCGGATAGAGGATCGGATTGTCCAGCACCTCCTTCGGCAGCAGCTTGTTGACGCGCGCATCGGTGGAGGGCGCTCCGTTGGCGAGATGCTCCTTCACCGCGACCTGCGGGTTCATCAGATAGTTGAGCAGCGCATAACCGGCGGGCTTGTTCGGTGCGTCCTTCGGGATGGCGTAGAAATCGGTCCAGATCTCGCCACCTTCCTTGCCAAGCACATAGGCGATCTCGGGAATGTCGCGATGGAGCTGCGCGCCGTCATTGGTCCAGCACATGGTCATCCAGGCGTCGCCCGCGCGCATGCCAGGCTGGTAGTCGGACGAGACGGCGAACAGATGCGGCTTGACCCTGAGCAACAATTCTTCCGCCTTGGCGAGTTCGTCCTGTTTCAGCGAATTGAACGAATAGCCGTAATATTTCAGCGCGTTGCCGATGGTGGTCAGCTGGTAGTCGTGCACCATGGTGCGTCCATCGCCCTCGGCCATGGCGGTATCCCAGAACTCCTTCCAGCTCGTCATCGGCTTGGCGAGTTTCTTGGTGTTGACGGCAAAGCCTGTCGTGCCCCAATTCTTTGGCACGGCGTAAATGGTGCCGTCGATGGTACCCTCGGACGTGAAGCGCGGGTCTTCCTGCGTGCCATCGAAATTTGGCAGCTTCGCCATCTCCAGCGGCTCGATGATGCCGAGCTTCTTATAAGTCGAGATCGTATAATTGGTCGGCACGAACAGGCTCCAGCCCGAGGCACCGGCCTGCAGCTTGGCCAGCATCTCCTCATTGGAGCCGAACACGTTGACCTCGACGGCGACGCCGGTGTCCTTCTTGAAGTTCTCGAAGGTCTGCGGGTCGTGATAATTCGGCCAAGTGGCGATCGACATGCGGTCGCCGAGGTTTTCAGCGGCGAAGGCCGGCGTCGGCATGATGCCGATCTCGCGCGCCATCACCGCCGTTGCGATGCCAAGGCCGGTGAGGCCAAGGAAATCGCGGCGGCCGATCGAGCCGCGCTTCAAACGCATCAGTTGGTCGACGAAATTCTCGGGGCTTATCGGCAGTCCGTCACGATATGATTTCGACATGTTTGTTTACCCTCTGGTTGGTCCCGTTGTTCTTGGTTTCGGGAAACGCCAGCGGCGTCCCCGTGGCAAAGCCGATGGCGACGGGTTCACCCGGCTTGAAGAGATTGCCTTGGCCGACCACATGGTCGGCCTTGGCGAGCAATGTTCCGATACCCTGGACCTCGATCGCGTACTCCGCCGTCGAGCCCAGGAAAATCCGGTTGCGGACGACACCCTTGAGCGGGCCGCTGTCGGGAGCCCCGAGGCTAAGCGATTCAGGACGCAGGCTGACCGAGACGGTCTCGCCCTGCCGCAGGGCGGTGCGTTTGCGCGCGGCGATGACGGTGCCGTCCGCCAGCGCAACGTCCACGAGATCGCCGGCATGCCCGGCCACCTTGCCGGCCAGCAGATTGGTCTTGCCGACGAAATCGGCGACGAACAGGTCGGCCGGCTCGTCATAGATTTCGCTCGGCTGGCCGAGCTGGACGATGCGGCCGCCATTCATGACGCAGACGAAATCGCTCATCGACAGCGCTTCTTCCTGGTCGTGGGTGACCAGCACGAAGGTGATGCCGATCTCGCGCTGCAGGTTCTGCAGCTCGATCTGCATGTCGGTGCGCAGCTTCTTGTCGAGCGCCGCCAGCGGCTCGTCGAGCAGCAGCACCGCCGGCTTGTTGACCAGTGCACGCGCCAGCGCGACACGCTGCTGCTGGCCGCCGGACAGTTCATGGATCTTGCGGCCGCCATAGCCGGCGAGCCGCACCATTTCGAGCGCCTCCCCGGCCCTCTGGCCGATCTCGCCCGGCGACAGCCGTGGCCTTGCCTGGCGCAGCCCATAGGAAACATTGGCTTCGACGTCGAGATGCGGAAACAGCGCATATTGCTGGAACACCATGTTGACCGGCCGCCGGTAGGGCGGCGTGCCGGCCATGTCCTGGCCACGGATCAACACCTGGCCTTCGCTCGGCTGTTCGAAGCCGCCGATCATGCGCAGGCAGGTCGTCTTTCCGCAGCCGGACGGCCCGAGCAAGGCGACGAAGGCGGAGGGAGGTACCGCCAGATCGATGCCGCTGACCGCGGTCACCGCGCCGTAGCGCTTGGTGACGCCTCGAAACTCGATGTCGGGCACTGCGGTCAAAGGCTGCGGGCTCCAGTGACTGATCGATTTTGAGAACGCTACCAGAGCCAATGGCGGCTAGTATATACCTCAACGGTGGTATATCTGATCTATTTTCTCATCCAGAGGGGTATCAATTGTCCCGCAGCGACGAATACCGAAAGCTGGCAGGAGTCGTCGCGGCGACGCGGGAGACCGGCGGCGACCTATTCGGCCAGGCGATGGTCGATTGGCTGCGCAAGCATGTCGGGTTCGACCATTGCGTGATCTTCGGCTATCGCGGCGCCTCACGGCCGCCGCTGCTGTTCGAGACCTTCTCCCCGGCCGAAAGCCATGTCTTCGTCGCCCTCTATCAGGAGGGACCCTATCTGCTCGATCCGTTCCACCACGCGGCTGTCGAGCGCAAGGAAGGGTTCTGGCGCATGCGCGAACTCGCGCCCGACCGTTTCTATGCCAGCGAGTATTTTCGATCTTATTACAGCCAGACCAGGCTGGCCGAGGAGGTCGGCTTCTTCGTGCCGCTGGCGGGCAAGGACGCGCTGGTGCTGTCGCTGATGCGGCTCAGCGCATCGGGCCCGTTCGGCACGGCGGACGCCAGGCTGTTGCGCGACATGGCGCCGGCGGTGATCGAGTTCGCCAAGCTGCGCTGGCCTGCCCTTCCGGCCGAAGAACCGGCCGAGGCGAAGCACGATGAGACGATAGCCGCCGTCAACGAGTTCGACCGCGCCCATATCTGGAAGAGCCTGTCGCTGACGCCGCGCGAAAAGCATGTCGTCGACCTGGTGCTCCAGGGCCATTCGACGGAATCGATCGCGAGGGCCATGCGCATCGTGCCGGGAACGGTGAAGGTTCATCGCCGCAACATCTACCGCAAGCTCAAGATCAAATCGCAGGCCGGTCTCTTCGCCCGCTTCGTCGAGATCATCGACGCGCGGATTCGCTGATTCACGCAGGCCGCTGACCAACCTCGGATCAGGCTTCCCAGGAACCCGTTTCGGCCATCCGCTTCAGCAAGGGCGCCGGCTTGAACACATCCTTGCCGGTCCGCTCGTGCCAATGCTCGAGCCGCTCGACGATCTTCCCCGCCCCTTCGAGGCCGGCCCAGAACATCGGGCCGCCCTTGCCGATGGGAAAGCCGTAGCCATTGACCCAGACGACATCAATGTCGGACGCACGGGCCGCGATCCCTTCCTGCAGGATCTTCGCCCCCTCATTGACCAGCGGATAGAGCGTACGTTCGATGATCTCGTCCGCGCCGATGGCACGCGGCACGATGCCTTTCTCGGCGGCCTTGTCGCGGATCAGCGCCTCGACCTCGGGATCGGGAACGCCTGACCGGGCACCAGCCTCGTAGAGATAGAAGCCACGCCCGGTCTTCTGGCCGAAACGCCCCTGTTCGCACAGCGTGTCGGCGATCACGGCCGTCAGCCCGCGCGCCTTGCGGTTGCGCCAGCCGATGTCGAGACCGGCAAGGTCGCCCATCTGGAACGGACCCATTGGCCAGCCGAAATCGGTGAACGCCTTGTCGATCTGGCTGGGGGTAGCGCCTTCCAACAGCAACGCCTCGGATTCCGAGCCGCGCGCGGCCAGCATGCGGTTGCCGACGAAGCCGTGGCAGACGCCGACGACGACAGCCACCTTGCCGATCCGGCGTGCAAGGTCGACCACGGTCGCCAGCGCATCCGGTGCGGTTTTTTCGGCGCGCACGATCTCCAGGAGCTTCATGACATTGGCCGGCGAGAAAAAATGCAGGCCGAGCACATCCTGCGGCCGCGACGTCGAGGCGGCGATCTCGTCGATGTCGAGATAGGAAGTGTTGGTGGCAAGGATGGCGCCCGGCCTGGCCACCGCGTCGAGCTTGCCGAAGATGTCTTTCTTGACCGCCATGTCCTCGAACGCCGCCTCGACGATCAGGTCGCAATCGGCGAGATCGGCATGGTCGATCGAGCCCTTGAACTGGGCGAGCCGCTGCAGCTTGGCCTCTTCGCTCAAGGACCCCCGCGAAACCGAGACGGCATAATTCTTCTCGATCGTCGCCAGCCCGCGCTGTAGCGCCTCCTGACTGGTTTCCAGCAAGGTGACGGGATAGCCGCCATTGGCGAAAGCCATGGCGATGCCGCCGCCCATCGTGCCGGCGCCGATCACGCCGACGCGACCGATCCTGCGCTTGGGCGTGTCCTTGCCGGGCAGCTTTGCCGCCTCGCGTTCGGCGAAAAACAGATGCCGTTGCGCGCGAGACTGGTCGCTGGCGACGAGTTTCACGAACAGTGCCCGCTCCGCCGCCAGTGCCTCGTCGAAGGGCAACGTGACGGCATTGCGCACTGCCTGCGCACAGGCGATTGGCGCCTCGAGGCCCCGCGCCTTCCGGGCAAGGCCCTGGGCTTCCGCATCGAAGGCCACGAGATCGGTGTCCTTCAGCTCCTCATCGCGATCGCGCACCGGGGTGAAGGGGCCGCCCTTGCGGGCCATTTCCCCGGCAAAATTCACGGCGTGGATGGTCAGATCGCCCTCGAAGACGGCGTCGACCAAGCCGGCGCCATGTGCCTCATCGGCGCCGATCGGAGTGCCGGAAACGATCATTCTCACCGCCTTTAAAGCGCCCACGAGGCGCGGCAGCCGTACCGTGCCGCCGCCGCCGGGCAGGAGCCCGAGCTTCACCTCGGGCAGGCCAAGCCTGGCGCTTCGATCGGCAACGCGGAAATGGCAGCCGAGCGCCAGCTCCAGCCCGCCGCCGAGCGCGGTGCCGTGGATGGCGGCGACCGTCGGCTTGGCGATGGTTTCGAGCGTCGCCACGATGGCGCGCAGGTCGGGCTGCCGCACCGGCTTGCCGAATTCGGTGATGTCGGCGCCGGCAACGAAGGTCCGGCCGGCGCAGGCAATGACGATCGCCGCGACCGATGCGTCGTCGCGCAGCGCGACCAGCGCCTGCGTCAGCGGCCCGCGGACGTGGAAACTCAGCGCATTGACCGGCGGATTGTCGATGGTGACGACGGCGACGCCGTCCTCGTTCACGACACTGACAGAATTGGACAAGCGGAGCCTCCCGAGACCGGCTGAGATCGCGAAAGGGTTTACTAGGCCATGCGGCGAATGGGAACCCGATGTTGAGCTGGTCCAATGGTTGGCCCGACAGGCTACGGTCGTGCCGTAGACGTTGCAGTCAGCGCACCGCCTTCTCGCCACCCGCCGCCGTGATCACGCCAACGATGATCAGCCCTGTCAGCAGCAACCGCACCCCGGCACTGACGCCGAATGTGTTGAGCATGGTGAGCAGCAGCACCAGGAACAGCGCCGCGCCCCAGACGCCGGGCACATTGGCCTTGCCGCCAGCCACCGATGTGCCGCCGATGACGACGACCGCGATCGAGGCCAGCAGATATTCATTGCCGATGTCGACATTGGCGCCGCGGAAATAGCCGGCGAGCAGCGCGCCGTCGAGGCCGCCAAGCGCGCCCGACAGCGTGTAGGTGAGGAAGCGGATGCGCCCGACATTGACGCCGGCGAGCCAGGCGGCGCGGATGTTCTGGCCAATCGCCAGCACCGAGCGGCCATAGATCATGCGCTGCAAGGCGATGGCCGCGCCGATGGTGAACAACACGGTGAGGATCGCCAGCACCGGAATGCCCAGCACTTGCCAGTTGGTGAAATCGGCGAAGGCCGGCGGCGGCTTGATCTGCAGCCCGCGGCCATAGCTGATGTCGACCGACTGGATGATGAAGCTCGCCGACAGCGTCGCGATGATCGGCGGAATGCGCAGCGCCCAGATCAGCAGATAGTTGATGGCGCCGATCGCGGCGCCGCAGGCGAGCGCCGCCAGCAAGCCTATCACGATCATGGAATCGCTGCCGCCCATCACCTTCATGGCAACCGCGCTGGCCAAGCCGATATTGGTCGGCAGCGACAGGTCGACATTGCCGGGTCCGAGCGTGATTACGAACATCTGGCCGACGCCAACGATGACAGTGAAAACGGCAAGCGACAATGCGGCCGTCACCATGCCGCCGGCGCCATAACCGCCGGTGAAGGCGATCGTCGCCAGCCACACCAGCAAGGCACCGACGAACGACCAGATCCAGGGTCTTGTGAGCAGCTTTTTCAGCGCGGCCATCGCTCACCTTTCCCTGCGGCTGATCAGCACCCGCGCCGCCAGCACGATGATCAGGATGGCGCCGTTGGCCGCCACCTGCCAGTCGGGTGGAATGTGCATGAAGGTGAGCAGCGGCGAAGCAGCCAGCGCCAGAGTCAGCGCCCCGATGACGGCGCCGATCGGCGACACCCTGCCGCCGACGAACTCGCCGCCGCCGAGGATGACGCCGGCAATCGCCAGCAGCGTGTAGCCATTGCCGATATTGGCATCGGCCGATGTGGTGATGCCGATCAGCGCCATGCCCGACAGCACGCCGAACAGTCCGGCCAGCGCAAACAGCACGATCTTGGTCTTGAGCAGCGACCAGCCGGCGCGCCGCAGTGCCGCCGGATTGCCGCCGGAACCGCGCAGGATCACCCCATAGGAGGTGCGCATCAGGCCGAAATGCACGACCGCAGCGATCAGCAGCGCGGCGATGATCGGGAACGGGATGAAGGGCGGCTTGAAGGACATGATCGCCAGCAGCCAGTCCGGCGCCTTGCCGCCGGGCTTTGGCAGGACGAGGATGGCCAGCCCCTGCCAGACGAAACTCATGCCGAGCGTCACCACGATGGACGGCAGGTTGCGCAGATGGATCAGCGCGCCAAGCAGCGCATAGATGCCGATTGATCCGGCGAGAATGAGGACGCCGACGAGCGGCGCATCCTTCAGCCAGGTCGCGGTGACGCAGCCGACAAAGCCGACAAAGGTGCCGATCGAGAGATCGAGCTCGTTGCCGGATATGACGAACATCTGCGCGATCGTCGCCAGCGCGATCGGGATCGCCAGGTTCAGCATCAGGCTGAAGCCGAAATAGCTGATGGCGCGCGGATTGAGCCAGGCGATGGCAAGCAACACCAGTGCCAGCGACAGCGCCGGCAGCAGGCCGCGCAAGAGCCGCGCACGCGCCGCCGCATTGCGCGCCGCCGATCCCTTGAAGCCAGTGTCGATTGGCGTCGCGCTCATCTCAGGCCGCGTCGCCGAAGGAGGACTGGATGATCTTCTCCTCGGTCAGCTCGTCGCGCGTCAAATTGGCGACGATGCGGCCGTTCTTGAAGACATGGATATGGTCGCAATTGTCGAGCTCTTCGGTTTCGGTGGTGTACCAGAGGAAGGTACGGCCCTTGGCTGCTTCCTCGCGCACGAGGTCGTAGACCTCCAGCTTGGTGCCGATGTCGACGCCGCGCATTGGGTCGTCCATCAGCACGATCTGGGCATCGGAACCTAGCGCCCTGGCGAACAGCGCCTTCTGCTGGTTGCCGCCCGACAGGGAGAAGATGTTGTTGTTCATGTCGGGTGTGCGGATGCCGATCTTCTTCTGCCAGAACGCGGCGAGTTCGGCCTCGCGCTGGGGCGAGATCAGCAAGCCGTTGCGCAGACGCGCCAGCGAGCGGATGCCGATGTTTTCGGCAATCGACCATTGCGGGAAAATGCCGTCCGACTGGCGGTCGCCCGCCACCAGCGCCACCGGCGCCGTGACCTCGATACCGGCCTTGGCGCGTGCGGCGGCATCGAAGATCCGCAGCAGCAAGTCGGTCTGTCCGTGACCGGCCAGCCCGGCAAGGCCAATGATCTCGCCCGCGCAAGCGACTAGCTCCTTGCCGTCGGTCTGCCCGGCGGGCCGCGCCCGGACGCGCAGCGGGCGCGCCTCAGGTTTCGCGGCGGCAGCGGCGGCAACCTTCTGGCGCGCCTCGGCCCCGCCCATCACCGTCACCAGCCGGTCGCGGTCGAAGGCGCCGGCCGCGTCCGACGCCACCATCTTGCCGTCGCGCATCACCACGATGCGGTCGGCGTTGCGCAACACCTCGCCAAGCACGTGCGAGATCAGGATGCAGCTCTTGCCGCCGGCGACGAAGCGGCGCACGAACGCCAGCAACTGGCCTGATGTGTGCGCGTCGAGCGACGAGGTCGGCTCGTCGAGGATGACGAGGTCAAGCCGGTCCTGCGTCATCGTGAAGGCGCGCGCCACCTCGACCATCTGGCGCCGGCCGATCGACAGGTCGCCGACGATGTCCCAGGCCGAAATGCCATGGTCCGGGAAGATTTCGTCGAGCTTGGCGGCGATCAGCTCGGCCGCCTTGCGCCGCCAGCCGAAGCCGGACAGCGAAGCGTGGTTGATGCGCGTGTTTTCGGCGACGCTGAGATTGGGGCACAGCGACAGCTCCTGGAACACGCAGCGTATGCCGAGCTGCCGCGCCCGCGACACCGAGTAGCTTTCCTCGATGCCGCCATGCACGCGGATCGCCCCGCTGTCGGGCGTCAAGGTGCCGGCCACCATGTGCATCAGCGTCGACTTGCCGGCGCCGTTATGGCCGACGAGGCCGACGCATTCGCCGGGTTCGACATGGAAATCCACTCCGGCCAATGCCCTGACGGCGCCGAAATGCTTTTCGGCACCGTCAAGTCTTACGATGTCGACATTGGCGGCGCCGGATTGTTTTTCGGCGCCGCTCGGTCTGATGACGTTCGTGTTACCCGCGGCCATGCTCAACGATATCCGCCCAGTGATAGCCGCGGCAACGCGTCTGCGACCGTCACTTGATATTGGCTTTGATGGCCGCGATGGCATCTTCCTGGGTGTATTCGTGGGTAGCGACGCCGCCCTCCTTGATGTTCGGCAGGGCCGCCTCGAAATCGTCCTGGGTGAAGGCCAGATACGGCACCAAGAGATCGTGCGGAATGTCCTTGCGGCCATCGAGCACCTGCTGCGCCACCCAGAAGGCGAGCGTCGAGACGCCGGGCGCGATCGATGCCGACCATGTCTGGTAGCCGTCCTTGTCCTTCTGTTCCTTCCACCACTTCAATTCGTCCTGACGGTTGCCCATGATGATGGTCGGGCGCGGCTTGCCGGCCGCGGCGAAGGCCTGCGCGGCGCCATAGCCGTCGCCGCCCTGGTCGACGATGCCGACGATGTCGGGCAAGGACGGCAGGATGGTCGCGACCGCCTTCTGCGCCGTGGTCTGGTCCCAGTCGCCGGTTACCGAACCGACGATCTTGAATTCTGGATGCGCGGCCACGCCTTCGAGGATGCCGGCATGGATGGCGTCGTCGATCGATGTGCCGGCCAGGCCACGGATTTCCAGCAGGTTGCCGCCCTTTGGCTGGAACTTGGCCATCTGCTCGACTTCCTGCTTGCCCATGTCCTTGAAGTCGACGACGACGCGGTAGGCGCAAGGCTCGGTGACTGTGCCGTCGAAGGAAACGACGACGATGCCGGCGTCGCAGGCCTGCTTGATGGCGCCGTTCAACGCATCCGGCGAGGCGGCGTTGATGACGATCGCGTCATAGCCCTGCAGGATCAGGTTCTGCACCTGGGCGGCCTGCGTCGGCACCTCCTTGTCGGCGGTGGTGAAGACATCGGCCGCGCCGACGATCTTGTCGTCGACCGCCTTCTTGGTGACGATGCCGTAGCTGTCGAGCATCGCCTGCCGCCACGAATTGCCGGCATAATTGTTGGAGAACGCGATCTTCTTGCCGCTGGTGTCGGCAAAGGCCGTACCGGCGGCGAGCATCGCCGCAAGCGTGCTGAGAACGAACAGTTTCTTCATGTCATACTCCTCCCGAGTGTTAATGGTCTGGTTGCTTGCTGATAAAAGTGCCGCGTATTGCGTTCCTGTTTTTTATCTATTGTCAGACAAAAGTGCATGAAGGGCCGGCGAGCTGTCAACTGCAATCCGCGAAGAGCCCGTGATCACTTTGCGGTGCGACGATTGAAAAAGCTTCGGCTGATGGGCTAGGCATGCGGATATGAGGTTGAAAGCATGACGGCGACGCCGATCGTTCCCCCTGACGCACCGGGAATTCCGGCACGCTGGACGTCAAGCGCCAAGAGCGGCGTTGGAACAGCGCTTTCGCGGGCCGGCCGGGTCTGGTTCACCATCAGCCATGGCATTCTGAACGAAATCTACTATCCGCGCGTCGACAGCGCCTGCACGCGCGACCTCGGCCTGATCGTCACCGGCCAGGATGGATATTTCTCGGAAGAAAAGCGCGATGCCGCGCACGTCATCGAGCCGTTCGAGGACGGCGTGCCCGCCTACAGGCTGGTCAACACGGCCGATGACGGCGCCTACCGGATCGAGAAGCGCGTCGTGGCCGACCCGTCGCGGCCGACGCTGCTGCAGGAGATCACCTTCACACCGCTCACGGGGGCTGCCGAAGACTACCGCGTCTACGCGCTTCTGGCGCCGCATCTGGTCAATGCAGGCATGGGCAACACCGCCTGGGTCGGCGAACACGAGGGAAAGCCTGTCCTGTTTGCCTCGGGGCGCGGCACCTGCCTGGCGCTGGCCTCGTCGCTGCCCTGGCATGACTGTTCGGCCGGCTATGTCGGCTTCTCCGACGGCTGGCAGCAATTGAACCATGCCGGGATGCTCGATCCTGCATGCCAGCGCGCCGAGGACGGCAATGTCGCGCTGACCGGTGAGATCGGCTTCACCGCCACGAACACAAAAGCCGTGCTGGCGCTGGGTTTTGGCGCGACACCGGACGAAGCCGCCGAAAACGCCTGCGCCAGCCTGAAGCGGGGTTTTGAGCCGGCGGCGAAATCCTATGTCGAAGCATGGCGCGAATGGCAGGCGGCCCTGCTGCCGTTGGACCGCCACCGGACGCCCGGAGTGAACAGCTACCGCGTTTCAACCGCGGTGCTGGCAACCCACCGGTCATCGGCCATGCCGGGCGCGGCGGTGGCCAGCCTTTCGATCCCGTGGGGATTCAACAAAGGCGATGACGACCTCGGCGGCTACCACCTGGTCTGGCCGCGCGATCTGGTCGAGACTGCGGGCGGTTTTCTCGCCGCCGGCGATGCCGCCTCGGCACTGCGGACTCTGGAGTACCTCCGTTCCATTCAGCAACCGGACGGCCATTGGCCGCAGAACGCCTGGCTCGACGGCTCGGCCTATTGGCCCGGGATTCAGATGGACGAATGCGCCTTTCCCCTGCTGCTCGCCGATGCTCTGCATCGCGCCGGCCACTTGCCTGGTGCCAAGCTCAAGGCCTTCCTGCCGATGATCGAGCGCGCCGCCTCCTATGTCGTCCGCAATGGCCCCGTCACCGGCGAGGACCGCTGGGAAGAGGACGCCGGCTACAGCCCGTTCACGCTGGCCGTCGAGATCGCGGCGCTGCTTGCCGGCGCCGACCTTCTTGACGTCTGCGGCCGGACAACCGAGGCGGCCTATCTGCGCGAGACCGCGGACTGCTGGAACGATCAGGTCGAGCGCTGGACCTATGTCACAGGCACGGCCACCTGCGAGGCGGCAGGCGTCGCCGGCTACTACGTCCGCATCGCGCCGCCCAACGACCCCGATGCCGGCTCGCCGAAGGACGGCTATGTGCCCATCAAGAACCGCCCGCCGGGCGACACGGAACGGCCAGCCGAGGAAATCGTCAGCCCCGACGCGCTGGCGCTCGTGCGCTTTGGCCTGAGAGCCGCCGACGATCCGCGCATCGTAGACACCGTCAAGGTCATCGATGCGCAATTGCGCCGCGAGCTGCCGCAAGGACCGCTCTGGTACCGCTACAACAGCGACGGCTACGGCGAGCACGCGGATGGCTCGCCCTTCGACGGCACCGGCCAGGGCCGGCCCTGGCCTCTGCTCGCCGGCGAACGCGCCCATTACGAGCTGGCGGCCGGCCGCAAGGACATGGCGGCCAGCCTGCTCGACGCGCTGGAAGGGTCGGCAGGGCTTGGCGGCCTGCTGCCGGAACAGGTGTGGGACGGCGCCGACATTCCCGAGCGCGAGCTGCTGCATGGCAAGCCGTCGGGCAGCGCCATGCCATTGGTCTGGGCGCATTCCGAACATATCAAGCTGCTGCGCTCGCTTCGCGACGGCGCCGTCTTCGACATGCCGCCGCAAGGCGTGAAGCGCTACATCGAGGACAACACCCTATCGCCGTTCAGGACATGGCGCTTCAACAACAAGATCCGTGCGCTGCCTGAAGGCAAGACATTGCGCATCGAGCTGTTGGCGGCGGCGACCGTACACTGGAGCGCCGACAATTGGGCGACCGCCCGTGACAGCCAGACAGTGGAAAATGCCTTCGGCATCCACCTTGTCGATCTGCCCACGGCCGGGCTCCCCAGCGGAAGCACGCTGATCTTCACTTTTTTCTGGCCCGGCACCGGCGATTGGGAGAATGTCGACTTCTCTGTCATATCTGGCGGGCAGGATAGCCAGTAGACCCTTCTCCAGGGAAACCCCGAGACTCTTTCAGGAAACAGGGACGAAACCATGCAGATCGGAATGATGGGACTGGGCCGGATGGGCGCCAACATGGTGCGGCGCCTGATGCGCGACAACCACGAATGCGTCGTCTACGACATCAACCCGGCCAGCGTCGCCGCGCTTGTGAGCGACGGCGCCTTGGGGGCGGCATCCCTGGAGGAATTCGTCGGCAAGCTCGCCAAGCCGCGCTGTGTCTGGCTGATGCTGCCGGCGGCGATCACCGGCAGGATCATCGATCAGGTCGCGGCGCTGATGGAGCCCGGCGACATCGTCATCGACGGCGGCAATTCCTACTACCACGACGCCGTCGACCAGGCCGCGAAACTGGCCACCAAGGGCATGCATCTTGTCGATGTCGGCACCAGCGGCGGTGTCTGGGGCCTGGAGCGTGGCTACTGCCTGATGATCGGCGGTCCCGACGTGGCGGTGCAGCACCTCGATTCGGTCTTTGCCACGCTGGCGCCGGGCCTCGATGCCGGCGCGGCGGCGCCGGACAAGGCCGCCGGGACCGCGCCTTTCGGCTACCTGCATTGCGGACCGAGCGGAGCCGGCCACTTCGTCAAGATGGTGCACAACGGCATCGAATATGGCGTCATGGCCGCCTATGCGGAAGGCATGAACATCCTGAAGTCGGCCAATGCCGGCAAAAGGCCGCGCACGGCGGACGCCGAGACCAGCCCGCTGGAAAACCCGCAATACTACCAGTTCGACATCGACCTTCCGCAGGTGGCCGAGGTGTGGCGGCATGGCAGCGTCATCGGCTCCTGGCTGCTCGATCTCACCGCCGGCGCGCTGAAGAGCGATCCGGGCCTCGCCCAGTTCGGCGGCCGGGTTTCGGATTCCGGCGAGGGACGCTGGACGCTGAAGGCAGCGATCGACACCGGCGTGCCGGCCCCGGTCCTGTCCTCGGCCCTGTTCGACCGCTTCTCCTCGCAGGGCGAATCCGAATTCGCCGACAAGCTCTTGTCCGCCATGCGCTACGCTTTCGGCGGCCACATCGAAAAGCCGAAGGCCGGCAAGTGACGGCGACAGGGGAGACGCGCGCATGAGCCAGGAACGGTCCGACACGCTGGTGCTCTTCGGAGCGACCGGCGACCTCGCCCACAAGAAGATATTTCCAGCCCTTTACCAGATGGTCGCCAAGGGCACGCTCACCGAACCGGTGATCGGCGTCGCCTTCGATGCCTGGGATTTGAAGCAGTTGCAGGACCGTGCCCGCGACGGAATCGTCAACGCGCTCGGCAAGATCGACGAAAAGGTGTTCGCCAAGCTGGCGTCGCTGCTGCGTTATGTCAGCGGCGACTACCGCGATCCGGCCACTTTCGAGAAGCTGAAGACCGCGCTCGGCAGCGCCCAGCGGCCGCTGCACTACATGGCGGTGCCGCCGACCATGTTCGAGACCGTCGTTCAAGGGCTGGAGCAATCGGGCACCGCGCATGGCGCGCGGCTGATGGTGGAAAAGCCGTTCGGCCACGATCTGCAGTCGGCGCGCTGGCTGAACCGTGTGCTGCACCTGGTATTCGACGAACAGTCGATCTTCCGCATCGACCACTATCTCGGCAAGGAAGCGATCCAGAACCTGCTCTATTTCCGCTTCGCCAACGCCCTGCTCGAACCGATCTGGAACCGCAACTTCGTCGAGAGCGTGCAGATCACGATGGCCGAGGATTTCGGCGTCGAAGGGCGCGGCCGCTTCTATGACGATGTCGGTGCGATCCGCGACGTCATCGAGAACCACCTGCTCAACATCCTGCTGCTGCTCGCCATGGAGCCGCCGGTCGGCCGCTCCGCCGACGATTTGATCGACGAGAAGGTGCAGGTGCTGCGCGCTATCAGGACATTGACGAAGGACGATGTCGTGCGCGGCCAGTTCGCCGGCTATCTCGCCGAGCCCGGCGTGGCGCCGAACTCGCCGGTCGAGACCTTCGCGGCCGTGCGCTTCTTCGTCGACACCTGGCGTTGGCAGGACGTGCCCTTCTTCATCCGCGCCGGCAAGAACATGCCGGTGCATGTCACCGAAGTGGTGGTGCGGCTGAAGCGGCCGCCCCTCGACGTCTTCGACCCGATTAAGCCCGCCGACCAGAATTACGTCCGTTTCCGCATCGACCCGCAGGTGATGATCGCCATCGGCGCCCAGCGCAAGGCGCCCGGCGACGACATGATCGGCGAACAGGTGGAACTCACCGCGCTCGACGACTCCAAGGGCGACATGCCGCCCTATGAACGGCTGATCGGCGACGCCATGAACGGCAATGGCCAGCTCTTCACCCGCCAGGACGCGGCGGAACTCGCCTGGCGCATCGTCGGTCCGGTGCTCGGCGACACCACGCCGCCGCATCTTTACGAACCCAAGACATGGGGACCGGCGGACGCCATGGCCGGCTTCGGGCCGCCCAATGGCTGGATCGACCCGGTGGCATGAGCGGAGGGAACAGGATGGCCAAGGCGGTGAAGCAGGCTGCGCCGGAGACCGGGCAGGTCGTCCTTTCGATCGACATTGGCGGCTCGCACGTCAAGATCCTGACCAGCGACGGCGGCACCGAACGCCGGACCGATTCCGGCCCGGACCTGACGCCGCGGCAAATGATCGACAAGGTCAAGACGCTCGCCGAGGGCCTGTCCTATGACGTTATCTCGATGGGTTACCCAGGCCCGGTGCGCCACAACAAGCCGGTGCTCGACCCCATGAATCTCGGCAAGGGCTGGGCCGGCTTCGATTTCGCCGCGGAGTTCGGCAAGCCGGTCAAGGTGGTCAACGATGCGCTGATGCAGGCCATCGGCAGTTATGAGGGCGGGCGCATGCTGTTCCTGGGCCTCGGAACCGGCCTCGGTGCGGCGATGGTCCTCGAAAATGTCGGCCAGCCGATGGAACTCGCCCACCTTCCCTACAGAAAAGGCCAGAGTTTCGAGGACTATGTCGGCGAACGCGGTCTCGTAAAGCGCGGCAAGAAGAAGTGGCGCG
Organism: Mesorhizobium sp. ES1-6; assembly: GCF_020164775.1. Classification (NCBI taxonomy): domain Bacteria; kingdom Pseudomonadati; phylum Pseudomonadota; class Alphaproteobacteria; order Hyphomicrobiales; family Phyllobacteriaceae; genus Mesorhizobium; species Mesorhizobium sp. ES1-6. The sequence goes on along the minus strand of NZ_JAIUGU010000003.1, from coordinate 268,720 downwards.
GTCATGTCTTCGACGTCGTCAACAGGCTGCGCGCCGCCCTGCAGCCAGACTATGTCGTCATCGGTGGCGGCAATGTCGACAAGCTCGACGAATTGCCCGCCAACTCCAGGCGCGGCGACAACACACGCGCCTTCGAAGGCGGATTTCGTCTGTGGCGAGACAAGGCCCTGATCGTCTGATATTATTACAGTTTAGTATAGTCGTTCAAAATGCCGTGTTATGTCGCCCCGATAGATTGCATTGTGCAGATTTGCCGACTAGGTAGTCAGCCCCACTACATCACGTCGCGCGCGACGCACAAAGACGACGCACTTTAATTTTGCGCATCATCCTTTTTGAAAACGGCCCCATTTTCGAGGTCATGCGCCATGGATGGAGGAAACAGATTGAACGACGAAAACAGCCACGCCAGCAAGACCCTCGACCTTCTCGAACTGACGGCCCATATCGTATCGGCCTATGTCGAGAAGAATCGCCTGCCCGCGTCCGGCCTTGCCGAACTGATCGCCAGCGTCAGCGCCTCGATCAGCGGGCTGAGCCAGCCGGCGGCCCCGGTGGCGGCACCGCTGGTCCCGGCCGTCAACCCGAAGAAGTCGGTAACGCCGGATTTCATCATCTGCCTCGAGGACGGCAAGAAGTTCAAATCGCTGAAGCGTCACCTCGGCGTGCATTTCGGCCTGACCCCGGACGCCTACCGTGCCAAATGGGGCTTGCCGTCGGACTACCCGATGGTTGCCCCCAACTACGCCGCTTCGCGCTCCGAACTGGCGAAGTCGATCGGTCTCGGCCGCAAGGCCGCCGTGGTGGTGCCCGTCAAGGGCAAGGGCCGGAAGGCCAAAGTCCCGGCCTGAGCAATCCCGCCTGAGCCAATACTCAGGACGGCTGGAACAGAAGCCTGCCGGCGAATCCGCCTTGGCAGGCTTCATGTTTTTGTGGCTTGGATAGGCCGGACAAGGTGCCTTGAGGGGGAGCTGATATGAACTACACCAGGATGGTGATCGAGAAGGAAGCGCCGGAGGAATACGGCTATGACCGTATCCGCCACAATCTTTCCGAAAGCTCGATCGCCGACCAGAAGCTTTCCGATATCGGCCTGTCGCTGCCCGACCTGACGCTTTTCTACGGCGAGCATCGCGGCGACAAGGACTTGCGCGCGCTGGTCGCGGCGCAGGATGCCGGCATCTCGCCCGATGATGTGCTGGTGACCGCGGGTGCCGCCGGCGCGCTGTTCATCATCTCGACCTCACTGCTATCGGCCAGCGACCACCTCGTCGTCATCAGGCCCAACTACGCCACCAACATCGAAACGCCACGCGCCATCGGCTGTGCCATCAGCTTCGTCGACCTCGCCTTCGAGGACGGCTTCGCCATCGACGTCGAGCGCATCAAGGCCGCGATGCGGCCGAACACCAGGCTGATCAGCGTCACCTGCCCGCACAACCCGACCGGCACCATGATGGGCCGCGCCGATCTCGACGCGCTGGTCGCGCTCGCCGACGCCAACGGCTGCCATTTGCTGGTCGACGAGACCTATCGCGACCTCTCCTATAGCAGGCGGCTGCCCTCGGCTGCCTCGCTGAGCAAAAAGGCGATCAGCGTCTCGTCGCTGTCGAAAGCCTTCGGCATTCCCGGCATCCGCATCGGCTGGCTGGTCACCAGGGATGCCGCCCTGCAGGAAAAATTCCTCGCCGCCAAGGAGCAGATCGGCATCTGCGGCAGCGTCATCGACGAAGGCATAGCGCGCGGCATGCTGGAGCGCCGGGACGCGTTCCTGGGAAAGCTGCTGCCCGACATGGCCAGGCGCCGCGATATCGTCCAGGCCTGGATCGACCGCGAACCGCTGGTCGACTGGGTGCGGCCCGAGGGCGGTGTCGTCGGCTTCCCGCGCCTCAATGTCGAGCCCGGCTTCGACCTCGACCGGTTCTATGTCAGGCTGCTGGAAGACCACGGCACCTATGTCGGACCCGGCCACTGGTTCGAAATGGAAAAGCGCTTCTTCCGCGTCGGCTTCGGCTGGCCGACGGAGGCCGAGTTGAAAGGCGGATTGGACGCCATTTCGGCTGCGCTGCGCGGGTAAATTCCGCGTGCGGTGGGCGGTGTGGATCGAAAGTCCCTTGATCCAGGCCTAAATTTAAAGCATATCCGCCCCGAACTTTATCCAGTTCCATTGGTCGAACAGCGCCCATCCGGGAAGTGCCCCGCGAGCCGATGCCCACCGCAACGGGGCCTCTTTCCATGATACCAGAACAGACTTTGCCGGAGCAGCGTTACGCGGCTTTCCGGCACAAGGCCTTCCTCAGCTACTGGACGGCGCGCTTTCTCACCACCTTCGCGACCATGATCGTTTCCGTCGCCGTCGGCTGGCAGGTCTATGACCTGACACGCGATCCGTTCGATCTCGGCATTGTCGGCATCGTCCAGTTCCTGCCGGCGCTGCTTCTGGTGCTGGTGACAGGTGTCGTCGCCGACCGCTTCGGTCGCCGGCTGATCATGACGCTGGCAACATTGGTCGAAGGCACCTGCGCGCTGGCTCTGCTTGTTCTGACCCTGCGCGGCCTTACCAGCCCGCTGCCGATCTTCGCCGTGCTGGTCATGTTCGGCATTGCCCGCGCCTTCTATGGCCCGGCCTCCTCCTCCCTGTTCGCCAATCTCGTGCCGCAGCGGGATTTCGCCAATGCCATCGCCTGGAACTCTTCCGCCTGGCAGACGGCAACGATTGTCGGTCCAGTCGCCGGCGGCTTGCTCTATGGCGTGTCGGCGGAAGTGGCCTATGCCACGGCGGCAGTCCTGATGCTCGCCGCCGCGGTGCTCATCTTCACCATTCCCAAGCCCGCGCAGCAGACCGCCACGGACAAGCCGACAATGGAAACGCTGTTTGCCGGCTTCCGCTACATCTGGAGCGAGAAGATCGTGCTCGGCGCCATCTCGCTCGACCTCTTCGCCGTGCTTCTGTCCGGCGCCTCGGCACTGCTGCCGGTCTATGCCCGCGATATCCTACAACTCGGCCCCTGGGGCCTCGGCCTGCTGCGCTCGGCACCGGGAATCGGCGCCATCTGCGTCGCGGTATGGCTTGCCGGCCATCCGATCCGCGATCATGCCGGCAAGATCATGCTGAGCTTCGTCGCGGCGTTCGGCGCCTGCACTGTGCTGTTCGGTCTGTCGACCCTTACCTGGCTGTCGATCGTGGCGCTTGCCCTGCTCGGCGCCACCGACATGTTCAGCGTCTACATCAGGGAAACGCTGATCCAGCTCTGGACGCCGGACGAGGTGCGCGGCCGCGTCAACGCCGTCAACCAGGTCTTCGTCGGCGCCTCCAACGAAGTCGGCGAATTCCGCGCCGGCACCATGGCGGCGCTGATCGGCACGGTTCCGGCGGTGGTCATAGGCGGCATCGGCGCCGTCGCGGTCGCCGGCCTGTGGGCCTATCTGTTCCCGGCGCTGCGGAAGGTGCAGCATCTCAACAGCCGAAACTGATTGACATCGCGCTTCGCCGCCGGCTGCCACGGTTGGGAATTGTTTGACATCTGCCTTTGCAAGTTCGAAGCAACGCTGTAGTCGCTTTGCAAAACCGGGGCGCACCGGCGCAGCCGCGACTCTGTGCCAAGCCGCCGCCCAACCAACCAAAGGACGATACAAGTGAGCGAACCGACCGTGGCCGAAGCGACTGAAAATATCTATGCGTCGCTCAGAGCGGACAATGCCGACATCGACGCCCATATCGCGGCGCTCAAGGCAGCGCTGACGCGCGAGGGGATAAAACAGGCGGTGTTCGATCCTGCCAAATTGGCGCAGAGCAACCGCTCGGGCCGCAAGTTGATGCAGGCCTATTTTCGCCAGCGCGGCGTGAGCGTGAGCTTTTCGGACTAATTTTCCCCCTGCGAAAGCCGAAAGAGCACTGGTTCGGCTTTAACGCGCCACCGGCCCGCCAAAAATCATCCGCAAGAACTCGTCCAGCCAGCGCTTGAGGTGCATGTCCCAGATCAGCCGGCCGCCGAGATGGTCGCGGCCGGGCTGGGCGCCGGGCAGTTCGAAGCGATGCGCGCCGCGCACCACCCAGCGCTGCATCATCACCCTGGTCAGTTCGCCATGGAACTGGATGCCCCAGGCATTGTCGCCATAGCGGAAGGCCTGGTTGGGATAGGTTTCGTTGGTGGCCAGCAGCGTCGCGTCGCCGGGCAGCGAAAAGCCTTCGCGGTGGAACTGGTAGACCATTTCGGGCCAGTGCATCAGTTTCCTGCCGGCCTCGGTCGCCTTGAGCGGATACCAGCCGATCTCGACCAGACCTTCGTCGTGCCCCTCGACCTTGCCGCCCAGATGATTGGCCAGCATCTGCGCGCCAAGACAGATGCCGAGCAGTGGCCGGTTTTCCCTGAGCGGGATTTGCAGCCAGTTGGTCTCGCGGCGAACGAACTCGTCCTCGTCATTGGCACTCATCGGGCCGCCGAACACCACCGCGCCGGCATGGCCATCCAGCGTTTCGGGCAAGGCATCGCCGAGCGGCGGGCGGCGGATATCGAGGTCGAAGCCTTCTTCCAGAAGCATGTGGCCAACGCGTCCGGAGCTCGAATTCTCCTGATGCAGCACGATCAGGATCTTTGGCTTCGACCTCGTCTGGCGTGGCATGAGACGGCGAAAATCCTATTCGTCCGAGGATGTTCCAGTGGCGCCCGGCGCATGTGCGGCCGCCTTGCGGCGCGCCTCCACCCGGTCATGACGCTCGACACCGATCAGCTCGGCGACACGCCACACCGTATTGTCCTCGAGTTCATGCAACTCGCCATCGGCGTAGACGATCTCCCACATCAGGCCGATGAAGGCCTTGCGCCCCTCGGCATCGAGATGCCGCTTGAGCACGCTGGTGAAGGCGTAGAGGTCAATCGCTTCGTTGTCGGCGCGTTCACCGGCGGCGGCGAGCGCTTCGAGTTCGGCACCGCTGATCGAATAGCTCTGCGCCAGCACTGCCTTGAAGCGTTCCCATTCGACATCCTGGCGTACGCCATCGGCATTCATCACATGGTAGAGCAGCGCCGAAGCCGCGACGCGCGGATCGTCCGTGCTGGTATGGCTGCCGGAGCCGGCCGGCAAATCCCTGAGAAACGACAGAACGCGCTCGAACATCAATTCATTCCCAAACGGCCCGATGCCAAGTCAATCACCCGAAGGCCCAAATCAAAACAGCCGGAACCGGCGCGGCGACTTCTCCGCCTCCTCGTCCGGATCGACGCCTGGATCGTCCGGCAGGCGCGCCAACTCTTCCGCCGGCTCGACGGCCTCGGCATCCTCCGGCACCGCCGCGAACGCCGCCGCCGTGACCGGCGTGACATGATCCTCCCGATTGTCGGCTTGCTTGCTCTCGCTTTCAACGTCGGCATGATCGATGACGTCGATCGGCTTTTCCGGCTTGGCCGGCGCTTCTATGGCCACCACCGAAGCATCCGGCGCATCGTCGCGGCTGTCGATCAACTGCCCGAGCCGTTCCATCGGCGCGCGCCACTCGAAGGCGTCGAGCCGGCCAGTGACCGGCGATACCGGCGCCCAGCGCTCCGAAACGACGCCGTCGGCGACCCAGGCCGGGTCGCGCGGCGCCCGCACCGCCTTGGAAAGCAACTGCCGCACCTTGCCCTGGTCGCCGGTCTCCGCCTCCTCGATGTCAGCGAGCAGCAGATAGGCGCCCTCGCGACGGTCCATGCGGATCGCGGCTTCGGCCTCGCGGCGGGCGGTCGACAAATCCTGCGCGTCGAGCGCGGCGCGCGCCACGGTCATCGACGATTCGGCGTGGTTCTTCTTCATCTCCTGCAGCTTCCTGGCCCGGTTGAGCCGGTCCAGCACCGCGTCGCCCGGGCGGGCGTGGGTATAGAGTTCCGCGATCTCCGGATGCGGCTCTGCTCTCCACGCCGTCTCCAGGATCTTGGAGCCCTTGCGCACGTCGTTCTGCTTGAACAGCGCGGCGGCGGCGGCAACGGCGGCTGGGGCGAAGTCGGGGGCGAGTCTGTTGGCCTCGATCGCCGCTGTCCGGGCGGCAGTGGGATCGCTGTCGGCGAGCGACTGTGCCTTGGCGGTCAACAGCACGGCGCGGCGGCGGTTGGCGGCGTCGCGTTCGATCTGCCGCGTCGACTTCTGCGCCTCGACCAGTTTCAGGGCGCCGTCCCAGTCGCCGCGCGCGGTCAGTTCCTCCAGCGTCGATTCGGCCGCCCACGCCAATTGCGGCGCCACCGCGGCGGCACGGCCGGCATAGTGCCGGGCGGCGTTGCGGTCGCCCAGGCGTTCAGCCTCGAGATAGAGCCCGCGCAGGCCAAGCAGCCGCATTTCGGGGTCGTCGAGCATGCTCTCGAATTTTTGCCGCGCGCCTTCGTGGTCGCCTTCAAGCAGCGATGCCTGCGCCTCGAGCAGGTGGATCAGCGGCTCCTGGTCGGAACGGATCAGCTTGGCCGCCTCCTTGGTCTTCTTGCGGGCCAGCGCCCCGTCGCCGGCGCCGGCGGCGATCATGCCGGTCGACAGCGCCTGGTAGCCACGGTCGCGGCGGCGCACGCGGAAATAGCGCGAGATGGTGTAGGGGCTGTTCCACAGCGACTTGATCAGCCACCAGACGATCATCACCGCGGCGACGATGGCGACGACGGCGACGGCGGCAACCATCAGGCTGACCTGATACTGATAGCCGTTGAAGGTGACGACCATGTCGCCCGGCCGGTCGGCCAGCCAGGCAAAGCCCAGTCCGAGCGCGAAGACAACGACGAGGAAGGCGAGCAGGCGGATCATCGTGTTGCCCTCATGCCTTCATCGCGCCGGAGATCAGCGCGTCGACCTGGGTTTCGACCTCGATGCGTGCCTTCAGTTTGCCGGCGAAGTCGGCACCCGCCGCCTTCGCGGCTTCCGGCAGCGTGTCATATTCACCGAGCGCCTTGGCATAGTCACCCTGGGTGACCGCGACCTCCATGCGCGCCACGGTTTCCGGCGCGCCTTTGCCTTCCACGGCCCCGATCGGCCGGACCTTGACCAGCGATTCGGCACTCGCCATCAGATTCTGCAAAAAGCCGGCATTCTGGTCGACCGGCGTGGCGGCGGCGACCATGGCGTTGGCGGCCGCATCCATCTGCGAGGCGATCTCGGTGCGGGTCGGCACGCCCTTTTCGGCATAGGGGCGCAAGGTCGCGAGCTCGGGTGCGTTGGGCGAAATCGCGGCCAGCGTATCGAGTTCGGCCGAAAACGGCGCACCACGGTCGAGCGCCGACTTTAGTGCGGAAGCCGCGATGGCGAGCGCGATCTTCGGCTGCGACGCCTGTGCATCGACCTTGCCGGAAAGCTGCGACAGCGACTGTTCGAGTGCCGAGAGACGGCCTTCCTGGTTCTTCGCCGCCTCCCCTGTCGATTTCACCAGCGCATCGAGGCCCGCCAGCTTTTCATTGAGCGGCCCGAGATCGACGGGAGCAGCACTGCCCGCCTTGCCGAGCGCCGCGACCGCGGTTTCTATCTGCTTGACCTTGTCGCCGAGAGCGGCGAGCCCGGCATTATCGCCGGCGCCGCCCTGTTCGACCGCCGATTTCAGCGCCGCGACGTCGCTCTTGACCTGATCGAGCGCCGACGACAGGCCGTCGACCTTGGCCGAAGCACCGCTGCCGCCGCCGGCTTCCCTCATGTCCGCGATTTCGCTCTTCAACGACGCAATCTCGCCATTGACGCCGTCGAGCGAGACACCAGCGCCGGAACCCGGCGCGCCGAGCAGGCCGGCGACTTGCAAGCCGCCCGCGCCGACCAGCGCGATGACACCACCGATGATGCCGGCGGCAATGCCGTTGAGGCCGCCACGCTTCGGCTGCCCTGCCATGGTTTCGCTCCTTGCGTCGGTTTTCCCCGTAGCCGCCTTGGTCTCTCCGGCCTTTGTGCTTGCGTCCTCGAAATTATAGTCGGAAGCCCTGGCACGGTCGGGCGGCGCGTCCGAACCGGGATAAGGCAACTCCGGCTCCTCGGATTTGCCTTGGGCATCCGCAGGCGCATCCGCACCGGCCTGCGATCCGGCGGCATCGGCATGCTCCCAGGGTTCGAGATCGGTCTGGTCGGCATGCACGGGCTCTTCCGGCGTCTCTGGCCGCGAAGCGTTCGCGGCCTCCTCGGCCTTCGCCTCGTCGGTCTGGGCGGCATCCTTGGCAGCATCCTCGTCGACGATGCGCGACACGGCGCCCGGCTCCAGATCGATGGTCACCGGCTCGCGGCGGCCTTTCGAGTGTCGCATCTTCGGCGTCTTGACCATGCATGGGCTCCGCAAAATTCGCTTCGTCTCAACGCCCGGCGGCGCGTGATGGTTCTAAAAGGGTCTAGCACATCACCAAGCGGTGAAAAGGGGCGGTGTGATGACGCGGTTCAGGGCCATGCCCGCAAAAGCCTCAGCAGCGCCTCCTCGTCGGGCCGTGCGGCAATGCGCATCGCTTTGCCGGCGCTGTCGCCGAGGGCGGCTGCTATGCGCGCTGAAAGGGCGAAAAACCGTGTTTTTTCAAAGATTTTTTGCAAGGCAGGCCGTTTGGCAAGGCTCTGCATCGCTGCCGCCGCCGTGGCCGAATAGAGCAGCACCGCATCGACCGGTTGGCCGTACAGCCGCGCGAAGATGGCCTCGTCCTGATAATCCACCGCCGCTGTGTCATAAGTCTCGATGGCCTCGACGCGGACTCCGGCCGCTTCCAGCCTCCGCTCGAACAGGGGAAAGCGCACGCGTCCGCAGAGATAGGCGATTGCCTCGCCGGGAAAAGCCGCGGCAAGGCCGTCGGCCAGCGACCCGGCATCGCCGGGACCGTCAATGACGGACGCGAAACCCGCCTCGCGCGCGGCCTCTGCGGTCCTGGCGCCCACGGCATGGCAAGGCAGCGCGGCAAGCGCCGCGACAATGCCCTTAGAGGCATGGCGCACGGCGTTGGCGCTAGTGATCGCGACCGCCGCGGCATCCCTGGGGATCAGTCCGGCATCGACCGGCAAAGCCACGGTTTCGGTCAAGGACAGGAGAAGCGGCTGAAAGCCCGCCTCCTGAAGCCGCCGCGCCGTGCGCGAGGCGCCCGGTTCCGGTCTTGTCACCAGGACGCGAAGCATTTCAGAGCCAGCCGTCGAAGAACTTCTCGCCGGCCTTGGCCCGCACCGTCCTTGCGGCCTCATCGCCGATGCGTGAAGCATCCTCGGCCGCCCCCAGCAACTCGACCGTATGCGACTGCGTGCCGTCGGGCGAGATGATCAGCCCGGCGAAAGACAGCTTTCCGGCTTCGATCGCCGCATAGCCGGCGATCGGCGTACGGCAGGAGCCGTCGAGCGCCGCCAGGAAGGCGCGCTCGCAGGCAAGCGCCTGTCCCGTCGGCACGTCGTGGATCGCCACCAGCATCCTTTCGACATCGCGGTCGCCAATACGCGTCTCGATGCCGATCGCGCCTTGTCCGGGCGCCGGCGGAAAAATGTCAAGCGGCATCAGGTCGGTGGCGACATGCTCCAGACCCAGCCGTTTCAGCCCGGCATAGGCGAGGATGGTGCCGGCGGCGACGTCTTCGTCGAGCTTGCGCAGCCGCGTCTGCACATTGCCGCGGAACATCACCACGTCCAGATCCGGCCGCATGCGGCGGATCAGCGCCTGGCGCCTGAGCGACGAGGAGCCGACTTTAGCGCCCTGTGGCAGCCCGGCGATGGTCTTTGCCGCCTTGCCGACAAAGGCGTCGCGCGCGTCCTCGCGCGGCAGGAAGGCGGAGAGTTCCAGGCCGTCGGGCAATTGTGTCGGCATGTCCTTGGATGAATGCACGGCGAGGTCGATCGCGCCGGCGAGCAGCGCTTCCTCGATCTCCTTGGTGAACAGGCCCTTGCCGCCAGCTTCCGACAGCGGCCGGTCCTGGATGCGGTCGCCGCTGGTCGAGATGACGACGACCTCGAAGGCCTGCGCCGGCAGGCCGTGCGCGGCCATCAGCCGCGCCTGCGTTTCATGCGCCTGCGCCAGTGCCAGCGGGCTGCCGCGTGTTCCTATTTTCAAGATTGTTTGCATGGCGCGCGGTCCGTGATAACCCCCGGCTGGCTTTGCGTTTCCGGGCACTCTCCTAAACAGGAACGCCCGGCTACACAATCTCTGGAGACAGCGACGAATTGATCCGCGTTCTGGGCATTGAGACGAGTTGCGACGAGACCGCCGCCAGCGTCGTGGCGCTGGAGGGCGATGCCGCGCCGAAAATCCTGTCCAACATCGTGCTCTCCCAGATCGAGGAACATGCCGCTTTCGGCGGTGTCGTGCCCGAGATCGCCGCGCGCGCCCATGTCGAGGCGCTGGACGGCATCGTCGAGGCAGCACTCGCCGATTCGGGCGTGGCGCTGGCCGATATCGATGCGATCGCGGCGACCGCCGGGCCAGGCCTCGTCGGCGGGCTGATCGTCGGCCTGATGACGGCCAAGGCAATCGCGGCCGCGACGAACAAGCCACTGATCGCCGTCAACCATCTCGAAGGCCATGCCCTGACCGCGCGGCTGACCGACGGGCTCGAATTCCCCTATCTCTTGCTGCTGGTCTCCGGCGGCCACACGCAGATCCTCGCCGTGCGCGGCGTCGGCGATTACCAGCGCTGGGCCACCACCATCGACGACGCGCTCGGCGAAGCCTTCGACAAGACCGCCAAGATGCTCGGCCTGCCTTATCCCGGCGGTCCCAATGTCGAGAAGGCGGCGCTGTCGGGCGACCCCTCGCGCTTTGCCTTCCCCCGGCCGATGAAGGGTTCGGCGCAGCCAGACTTTTCCTTTTCCGGCCTGAAGACGGCCGTGCGCCAGGCCGCGACGGCGATCGAGCCCTTGAGCGACCAGGACGTTGCCGACATCTGCGCCTCGTTCCAGGCGGCGGTCGCCGATGCGCTCGCCGACCGCGTTTCTCGCACCCTGGCTCGATTTGCCGAGACATTTCCTGGCACGAAAAAGTCCGCACTGGTTGTCGCCGGCGGCGTCGCCGCCAACCGCACCATCAAGGCGACCCTGGAGCGGCTTTGCACTGACGCCGGCTTCACCTTCGTCGCGCCACCGTTGAAGCTGTGCACCGACAATGCCGCGATGATTGCCTGGGCCGGCATCGAGCGGCTGCGCGAAGGCATGGCGCAGGAGAACGGCTTCGATTTCGTGCCGCGCTCGCGCTGGCCGCTCGACAGCATCTCGACGCCAATGATCGGCTCGGGCCGGCGCGGAGCCAAGGCATGACCGATCGAGCCGTGAAGAGCGCGGGCACGGACAGTCCCGGCAGGAGCGGCTGGCATGTCGCCGTGCTCGGCGGCGGCGCCTGGGGCACGGCGCTTGCGCTCGCCATGCTGCGCGCCGGCCATGCCGTGCGGCTGTTCGCGCGTGACCCTGCAACCGTGGCCGCGATCGCTCGCGGCGAGAACCCGCGCTATCTGCCCGGCATCGCCATCGCCCCCGGCATCGAGGCGACCAGCGACATCGAGGCGGCGCTCGCCGGGGCCGATTGCGTGCTGGCGGTGACGCCGGCGCAGGCGTTGCGGGCGACACTGGCGGCCGCCCGAGATCATATGCCGCCTGGCATTCCGCTCGTGCTTTGCGCCAAGGGCATCGAGCGCGACACCGGCGCCTTGCTGTCGGCGATCGCCGCGGAAATCCTGCCGCGAAACGCGGTCGCCGCCCTGTCGGGGCCGAGCTTCGCCAGCGATGTCGCTCGAGGCCTGCCGACGGCGGTGGTGGTCGCCGCCGGCGACGAGACCCTGGCCGCCGACCTTGCTGCCCGTTTTTCAGCGGAAAACCTGCGCTGCTATTCCAGCGACGACCTGATCGGCGTCGAAATCGGCGGCGCCTTGAAGAACGTCTTCGCCATCGCCGCCGGCGCTGTCACCGGCGCCGGGCTCGGCGCCAGCGCCCAGGCCGCCATGGTGACGCGCGGCTTCGTCGAACTGCGCCGCATCGGCGCCGCCTTCGACGCCAGGCCCGAGACCCTGATGGGGCTTTCCGGCCTTGGCGACCTGTTGCTGACCTGCTCGTCGGCGCAATCGCGCAATTTCGCCTACGGGCTGGCGCTCGGGCAAGGCAAGGCGCTTGCCGGACTGCCGCTGGCCGAGGGCGTGCCGACGGCGGCCATCGCCGCCCGCATCGCCGCCGAGCGCAACATCGACACGCCCATCATAGCCGCCGTGGCGGCCATACTGGATGGCACCATCACCATCGGCCAGGCCGTGACGGCGCTGATGACCCGGCCGCTGAAGACCGAGACCAACGATTGATCCCCACCCTCTGATCCAACGTCAGGAGAAAGACATGCTGTTTGCACTGATTTGCAAGGACAAGCCCGCAAGCCTGCAGGTGCGCCTCGACACGCGGCCCGAGCATGTTGCCTTTCTCGAGGGGCTGAACGGCGACAAGAAACTGGCCTTTGCCGGTCCGTTCCTCGATGCCGACGGCAAGCCCAATGGCAGTCTCGTGGTCGTGGAGGCGCCCGATCTGGCGGGTGCGCAGGCCTTATCGGCAGCGGACCCCTATGCCAAGGCCGGGCTGTTCGAAAGCGTCGAAATCCGCCAGTGGAACTGGACGTTCAACAAGCCTGCGGCTAGTTAAATCAGGTCGCCCGCGACCGGGCCGCTAGGAGGAGAAAAAATGAACTACTGGCTGTTCAAATCGGAGCCATTCAAGTTCTCCTTCGAGATGCTGAAAGCCAAGGGCAAGGCCGGCACGCAGTGGGACGGCGTGCGCAATTACGCCGCCCGCAACAACATGAAGGCCATGCAGGTCGGCGATCTCGGCTTCTTCTATCATTCCAATGAAGGGCTCAACATCGTCGGCATCGCCGAGGTCTGCGGGCTGGCCCATCCCGACACGACGTCGGACGACCCGCGCTGGGAGTGCGTTGATATTCGGGCCTTCAAGGACGTGCCAAATCCGCCGACACTGGGAGACGTCAAGGCCAATCCGAAGCTTGCGGAAATGGCGCTGGTGCGGCTCGGACGGCTTTCCGTGCAGCCGGTGACGCCGGCCGAATGGAAGGAAGTCTGCCGCATGGGCGGCTTGACGCCGGCGCCGTGACGGCGCTCACCCCCGACAGCGCCAGGCAGTTCATTCTCGACAACACGGCGCTGATGGCGCCGCCGCATGTGCCCGGGATTCTTCTGCATCTCGCCGACGAAGCGCACGATCTCTGGCAACGGACCGAGGACGAACTGGTCGAAATCGGCCTGCCGCCACCCTTCTGGGCCTTCGCCTGGGCCGGCGGCCAGGGTCTCGCCCGCCATGTCATCGATAATCCCTATATGGTGCGGGGCAAGCGCGTGCTCGATTTCGCCTCGGGCTCCGGCCTGGTCGCCATCGCTGCCGCCAAGGCCGGTGCCGCGCAGGTGACGGCGGCCGACATCGACCCGTTCTGCGCCACCGCGATTCGCCTCAATAGCGAGGCCAACGGTGTTCCGATCGAATTCCTCGGCACGGACTGTATCGGCAGCGACGCCGGCTGGGACGTGATCCTGGCCGGTGACGTCTTCTATGACAAACCCTTCGCCGACCGGCTGATGCCGTGGTTTTCGGTGCTCAAACGGCGTGGCGCCGAGATCCTGATCGGCGATCCCGGCCGGTCCTACCTGCCGCGATCGGGGCTGGAGCCGCTTGGCGTCTATCAGGTGCCGGTGACACGGGCTCTAGAGGATGCCGAAGTCAAGCGCACGACCGTATGGCGCCTGCTTGACGCCATCGCCGAACAAGCGTTTCCATAAACCGAACAGGAGGGGGGACTCATGGATTTTTCCGCGGTGAACTGGATAGCGGTGATTGCTGCCGCCGTCGTCGCATGGCTGTTCGGTGCCGCCTGGTACATGGCGTTGAGCAAGCCCTGGCTGAAGGCCGCCAAGCTCAATCCGGCGATGATGAAGAAGTCGCCGCTGCCCTTCGTCATCTCCTTCATCGCCGAGCTGCTCATGGCCACCATCATGGCGCTGGTCGTCGGCGCGATGACGGGTGGTGAACCGACCTGGCTCGCCGGGCTGATCTTCGGTTTCGTGCTCTGGCTGGGCTTTGTCGCCACCACGCTGTCCGTCAACCACCGCTACGAGAATTTCGGCTGGGACCTGACCCTGATCGATGGCGGCCATTGGCTGGGCGTATTGCTGATCATCGGCGCGGTGATCGGCTGGTTCGGCGCCGCGGCAAGCTGAACGATGGTGATTTGATGCTGGCGGAAAGTTTCGGATTTCCTCGCGACCTGGTTTTCACCCGTATCTGCCACGTCAAGCACGGCTACGAGGACAGGCGCCGCCACATCGTCAAGGAGTTCGAGCGGCGCGGTGTGCCGGTCTATTTCTACACCGACTGGGACCGGCCCGACATCACGCCGGAGATACGCGACGAATTGATCGCGCCCGGCTTTACCCATCCGGCGGCGGTCTCGCTAGCGCTCAAGCATCTTGGCATCTGGCGAGATTTCCTCGAGACCGACCAGCCCTATTGCCTGGTGTTCGAGGACGACGTGTTCCTGGCCCGCGACTTTGTCGCCAAGTTCCGGCAGGGGCTCTCCGAACTCGGCGATCCCAACCGCAAGGCCGTCATCTATCTCGGCAATGGCAGCAACTATTACACCCCGAGCTGGAAGCTGCGGAAGGGTCAAAGGCTCTATCCGGCGCTGCATGCAAGATGCGCCGATTCCTACCTGATTACGCGCCCCGTCGCCGAGGCCCGCTGCGCCTGGATCGAGCAAAACAAAATATCCACGGCGATCGATCACCAGATCGAGCAGATGGACGAAAAGCTCGGGGTTGAAATGCTCTGGTTCGAGCGGCCGATCGCCGAACAAGGCAGCGAGAACGGTGCCTTCCACACCTCCGTCGCCGGCAAGAAGCAGCCGCTGCTCTACAAAAGCCTGAAATGGAAGTGGAAGAAGTACACGAGGATGGTCTTCGGCCACAACGCCCGGTCCTGAATCGGCGTTGCCGGTCGCGGCGACCTACAGCTTGTCCGCTGTCCGCGTCCTGGCAACTTCCTCCAGTATCCACTCGCGGAAGGCAACGATGCGGGGATCGTCGGCCGTGGCCTGGGGATAGACCAGGAAATAGGCGAATTCCGGCGCAACCCTGATGCTGAGTTCGAAGGGCCGCACCAGCCGCCCCTCTGACAGGTCGTTCGCCACCATGGCGAAATCAGCGAGCGCCACTGCATTGCCGTCGAGCGCCGCCTGGACAGCATCCGTCGACGTGCCGAAGACGACTGTGCGGCTGTCGTCGAAATCGTCCACGCCGGCCGCCGCCATCCACATGCGCCAGTTCGGCCATGTCACGCCCTGGCGCGCCCATTCGATATGGGCAAGCGTGTGGTTGAACAGGTCGCGCGGTTCCCGCAGGGGCGGCCCGGAGTTCAACAGGCTTGGGCTGCACACCGGAATGATGATGTTGTCGAACAGGCGGTGCGCGCAAAGGCCCGGATATTTGCCGGCGCCGAAGCGGATCCCGACATCGACGTCGTCGAGATCGAAATCGCGCAAGCCATAGGCGATGTCGAACCTCAGCTCGATGCCTGGGTGCTGTTTGCGGAAATTCTCGACGCGCCGCATCAGCCATTTCGCCGCGAATTGCGCGTCCAGCGTCACTTTCAGGAATTCGGTGCCGCGCGCCAGCTTGCGCGCCCGCATGACGGCCCGGCCAAGCAGGTCGAGCGTGTCGGTCGCCGCCTCGTACAGCACCGTGCCCGCCTCCGTCAGCCGGATGGTGCGGCTGGTGCGGGTGAACAGCACGAAGCCGAGCTGATCCTCGATTTCCTTGATCTGGTGGCTGACCGCGGCCGGGGTCAGCCCAAGCTCGTCGGCGGCGCGGGTGAAATTGAGGTGCCTGGCCGCCGCCTCCAGCGTCCTCAGCGCCCGCGTTCCCGGCAGAAGCGCCGCCATCAACGCGTAACCCGACCACAGCGGCTCATGGAGCCTCGATCCTCAAATAAAACTTGACGGTGAGAAAAGAACTACTCGTTTCCCGGCTGTTTTTCAATCGGGCATGATCGAAACATCAAAACACCATCAAACCGGATTTGATGTCCGGAGAGTACGGATACGATCATGTCTCACATTGCTCTTCACCCAGCATACATCGCTCGGCCCTCCTGGCTGTCGGCGGTCCGTGACTGGCTGCGTCAGGCCAGGGTCGCGGTCAACCTGCCACACCAGAATGTCGAGGACCTGTCCGATCGCCAGCTGCGCGACATCGGCGCCGCCCGCAAGGACATCGCGAAGGCCATGGACCGTGAACTCGGCCGGATCGGGTTGCTGGATCTCGGTTGGCAGCAGCCAAGGAGGTAAGGCAGTAGGGGAGTAGGTTAAGGGAAAGCGGCCCGGATACACCCACCCTATTCCCCTATTCCCCTATTCCCCTCACCTCACCACCCTCACCACCGTCCTGTCCGACAGCAGCGGCAGGAGCCGCGCCATCGTACGCGCGGTCACCGCCACGCAACCTTCCGTCGGCGTGAAGCCGGGACGCGCCAGGTGGAAGAAGATCGCGCTGCCGCGCGCGCGTCGGCGCGGCGCGATATTCCAGTCGAGCACCAGGCAGGCGTCATAGAGCCGGTCGTCGCGCCGCATGCGTTCGTGGCTGGCGCCGTAGGGTATCCTGACCGGCCTGTTGTAGTTGCGGTCGTCAGGCACTTCGCACCAGCCGAGATCCGGCCCGATCGGCGCCATCGCCAAGCGTGTTTTGCGGCCTGTGGCAAACTGATCTCCCCGGAAATAGCCTGCCAGAATGCGCATCGAAGCGAGCGGCGTGGCGCCGTCGCCCTCGCGCTTGCCGGCCGAGATCCCGCCGCGCCCCAGCGCGCACGAAAACACCGTTTTGCCGGCCTGCAGCAGGCCCTGGCTCGGGTGGCCGGGCCTCGCCCGCACGGTCAGCACGCGCAACCCTTTTGGCAAAATTGCGCCGGCTGCATTGCGATCGCGTTTTTTCTTGTATGATCGTGCCACGGAACAAATCACTGTGATCGGCTATTGTGCTGGCCAGCTTCCGCATAAATACGCAGCGGTCAACTGAATTCACTTTTCAAAACAACGGATTGATCCATGACCTCACGTACCATCCTGATCGTCGATGACGATGACGACCTGCGCGGCACGCTCGTCGAGCAGCTGTCCCTCTACGAGGAATTCGACGTGCTGCAGGAAGCCACTGCGGCAAAAGGCGTCACCGCCGCGCGTGGCGGCCTCATCGACCTGCTCATCATGGATGTCGGCTTGCCCGACATGGATGGCCGGGAAGCGGTGAAAATCCTGCGCAAGGGCGGCTACAAGGCTCCCATCATCATGCTGACCGGCCACGACACCGATTCGGACACGATTCTGGGTCTCGAGGCTGGCGCCAACGACTATGTGACCAAGCCGTTCCGCTTCGCGGTGCTGCTTGCCCGCATCCGCGCCCAGTTGCGCCAGCATGAGCAGAGCGAGGACGCGACCTTCTCGGTCGGCCCCTACACCTTCAAACCCAGCCAGAAGCTGCTCATCGACCCGCGCGGCGGCAAGGTGCGGCTGACGGAGAAGGAAGCCTCGATCATCAAATATCTCTACCGTGCCGACCAGAAGGTGGTGACGCGCGACGTGCTGCTGGAGGAGGTCTGGGGCTACAATTCCGGCGTCACCACGCACACGCTGGAAACCCATGTCTACCGTCTGCGGCAGAAGATCGAGCGCGATCCTTCCAATGCGGAAATTCTTGTGACAGAAAGCGGCGGCTACAAGCTGGTTCCTTAAACATTTCATTATCCAATGAGCGGTCTGGGCGGGGCCGCTTCGGGTGCGATCCTGTTGGAGGGTATTCAGGATCGACTCGTGAAGGAGGGATTGGACTGACCGTTCGGGGACGCAGCTAGAGATGGCGTTGGATGACGACATCCGTATCCTGTCCGCCGTGAGGCTTTTCGAGGGCTTCACGCAGGAACAGTTGCGCCTGCTCGCCTTCGGTGCCGAGACCACTTTCGTGCAGGCGGGCCACAAGCTTTATCGCGAGGACGACGTGGCCGACTCGGCCTATGTCGTGGTCAGCGGGCGTATCGTGCTCTATCGCGAGCAGAATGGGGAGCGCCTCCCGATTGGCAAAGCCGGCCCCGGCACGATGCTCAGCGAGCTGGCGCTGATCGCCGACACCAATCGGCTGACCAGCGCTTCGGCCGAAATCGATTCGGAAGTGATAAGGCTGAGCCGCAAAATGTTCCGGCGCATCCTGGAGGAGTATCCCGATGTCGCGGTGAAGCTCCACCAGCGCATCTCCGAGGAATTCCACGACATGATCCGCCGCATCGAGGAACTGGCCCCCCGCTTTTCGGGGTGAATTCTGAATCGTCGGTCGCAGCCTATCCTTCGACATCAGCCGAAGCCGCCATCCACCCTTGGGCTAATCCAGATCAAACCTGGCGATGACCGGCACATGGTCCGACGGCCGGTCCCAGCCGCGCGCCGCCCTCAGGATCTCGTAGCCGGTAAAATCGGGCACCAGGTTCGGCGACGACCAGACATGGTCGAGCCGCCGGCCACGATTGGACGCCTCCCAATCCTGCGCCCGATAACTCCACCAGGTGTAGAGCTTCTGCTCCGGTGGCACGTTGTGCCGCATCAGGTCGACCCAACCGCCGGCCTGGCGCATCGCCTCGAAGTTTTCGGTCTCGGCCGGCGTGTGGCTGACCACGTTGAGCAATTGCTTGTGCGACCAGACATCATGCTCCAGCGGCGCGATGTTGAGGTCACCGACCAGCACCGAGGCCGACATCTCGCCGTGCTCGGCCCGGATGGCGTTCATCTCGGCGACGAAATCGAGTTTGTGCCTGAACTTCCTGTTGATCTCGGGATTCGGCTCGTCGCCGCCAGCGGGCACGTAGAAATTGTGCAGCAGGATTGCCTTGCCGCCGGCGCGCACCGTCACCGACAGGTGCCGGCTGTCCTCGATGTCGCAGAAGCGGCGCCTTTCGACCACCTCGATCGGCCGCCGCGCCACCGTCGCCACGCCGTGATAGCCCTTCTGGCCATGGAAGGCGATGTAGGGATAGCCGACCTTGCGAAAGGCTTTTTCGGGGAACAGTTCGTCCGGGACCTTGGTTTCCTGCAGGCAAAGCACATCGGGCGCATATTCATCGAGCAGGCGTTCGATGATCGGCATGCGCAGGCGCACGGAGTTGATGTTCCAGGTCGCTATCGAAAAGGGCATGCGGCAAGGTCCGGCGAGAGATCGCCGAACTACTGCCAGCCACACGCCGGAAAGACAAGCGAGGCGGCGAAAGCCTACCTGGTTTTCGTATTCAACTCGCGGTTGGCCGTATAGTCGATGGCAAAAGTGTCGGCCGCGAAGCTGACACCTTCCTTGGTGTTGAAGATCATCACCGTGGTGTCCTTGCCCTGCGCGTCGGTGATCGTCCACTGGCGCAGATCATAGGTTTTCGGGTCGAACATCATGGTGATCATCGCATTGCCGAACACCGACTTGTCGGACAGCTTGATGGTGGTGAGGTCGTCCTCTTCCTTGACGGACTTGACGCGGTTGCCCGAGAGGTCGATGCGATCGTCGAGCAGCAGCTTCAGCGGCGTCTTCGCCAGCGGATAAAGGTCCGACGTGTTCAGTTTCTTGTTGAGGATGACCACCGATTTGCCGTCGGAAATCACCCGGAAATTCGACGACCCGTCGTAGTTGAAGCGAATCTTGCCCGGCCGTTCCAGGAAGAATTTGCCGCCGGTCTGCTCGCCCTTGGGGCCGAACTGGACGAATTCGCCGCTCATCGATTTGACCGAGGAGAAATGGTCGGCGATCTTCTGCGCCGCCGCCGGCACCGCCGCCTGTGCCGAGGCCAGCAGCTCGAAACCGGGCACCACGTTGAGCGCGGCGGCACCCGCGAGTACAAGGCCGAGGCCAAGCAGTTGGCGGCGTGTCGGGGCAAGATCGCTGAGCGCTGAAAGATCGTTTTTCATATCGGTCACTCTTGTCTGATTCCTGATTTGGTCGCTGTCGTGAACCCCCAGTTGGGCTGAAGTTTGGCGAGGCGATCGCTGCTCAGTCGCTTGAACGCGCCAGAAGGTTCAAAGTTGCCGCGAACTCCGCGTCCATCAGAATTTGTCGTCTTCGGTCGGCACCAGGATTTCGCGTTTTCCGGCATGGTTGGCCGGGCCGACAATGCCTTCCTTCTCCATCTTCTCGATGATCGAGGCCGCTCTGTTGTAGCCGATGCCGAGACGCCGCTGGATATAGCTGGTCGAAGCCTTGCCGTCGCGCAGCACCACCGAGACCGCCTGATCGTAGGGGTCGTCGGAATCCTCGAAATTGCCACCGCCGCCGCCGGAGCCGCCCTTGCCGGACGGCTCGTCGTCGTCCTCGCCGTCATCCTCGGTGATGGCGTCGAGATATTCCGGCACGCCCTGCAGCTTCAGGTGTCCGACGATCTTCTCGACCTCGTCGTCGGAGACGAACGGCCCGTGCACACGCTGGATGCGGCCGCCGCCGGCCATGTAGAGCATGTCCCCCATGCCGAGCAGTTGTTCGGCGCCCTGCTCCCCCAGGATGGTGCGGCTGTCGATCTTCGACGTCACCTGGAAGGAGATGCGGGTCGGGAAATTGGCCTTGATGGTGCCGGTGATGACGTCGACCGAGGGACGTTGCGTCGCCATGATGACATGGATGCCGGCGGCGCGCGCCATCTGCGCCAGGCGCTGGACGGCGCCTTCGATGTCCTTGCCGGCGACCATCATCAGGTCGGCCATCTCGTCGATGATGACGACGATATAGGGCATCGGCTCGAGATCGAGATTCTCGGTCTCGTAGATCGCCTCGCCGGTCTGGCGGTCGAAGCCGGTCTGCACGGTGCGCGAGATCCTTTCGCCCTTCTTCTCGGCCTGTTGCACGCGCGCGTTGAACCCGTCGATGTTGCGCACGCCGACCTTGGACATCTTGCGGTAGCGGTCCTCCATCTCGCGCACGGTCCATTTCAGCGCCACGACAGCCTTCTTCGGGTCGGTCACGACGGGCGTGAGCAGATGCGGAATGCCATCATAGACGGAGAGTTCGAGCATCTTCGGGTCGATCATGATCAGCCGGCATTCCTGCGGGGTGAGCCGGTAGAGCAGCGACAGGATCATGGTGTTGATGGCGACCGACTTGCCCGAACCGGTGGTGCCGGCGACCAGCACGTGCGGCATCTTGGCGATGTCGACGATGACCGCCTCGCCATTGATGGTCTTGCCCAGCGCCAGCGCCAGCTTGGCCTTCGTCGTCTCGAAGTCGCGGCTGGCCATGATTTCCCTGAGATAGACGGTCTCGCGCTTGGCATTGGGCAGTTCGATGCCGATGGCGTTGCGGCCCGGGACCACCGCGACGCGGCAGGCGATGGCGCTCATCGAGCGGGCGATGTCGTCGGAGAGGCCGATGACGCGCGATGACTTGATACCAGGCGCGGGTTCGAGCTCGTAAAGAGTGACGACCGGGCCCGGGCGAACGGCGATGATCTCGCCCTTGACGCCGAAATCCTCCAGCACGCCTTCGAGCAGGCGCGCATTCTGCTCCAGCGCGTCCTTGGAAAGACTTGGGTCGCGCGCGACGTTCTTCGGTTCGGACAGGAAATGCAGCGACGGCATTTCGAACGTGTCCGGGCCGATCAGCGAGGTCTGCGCCTCGCGCTGGACGCGGCCGCCCGGAGCCGGACGCGGTGCCGGCGCGGCCACACGCGTGGCGGCGTCGGAGCGGAACTGCTGGACCTTGGCGCCCGGCGACGCGCGGCGCGCGACGACAGGCTCATCGTCGAGATCGACATCGTCCTCGCCGGTTTCGAAACGATCGTCGAAGACATCGTCGTCATCGGGATCGACGGAGACGCTGCGGTCATTGACCATCGCGGCGAAGAATTCCGGTTCGACACGGGCGCGCCCGTCATGGCTCATGCGCTGCTCGGCGAACTCGGCCGACTCGACCCGTTCGGCGGCGCGGCGCCAGGCGCTGGCGCGTGGCTCCATGTCGGGTTCGAACTCGTCGCGCTCCTGCCGGCGGCGCGCCGCGCGGCGATGCATCCACGCGCGGAAGGAAAGCCACCAATGGGTGATGGCGCCGAGCGCCAGTATGCCCTCGTCGCCCTCGTCCTCGTCATTGTCGAACAGAAGCTCGTCCTCGCGCGGTTCCGCGGCGGCCGGTTCTTCCATGACGGCGAAGCCGTTCTTGCGCCCGATCAGCGCGGCGCCATAGGCGAACAGCCAGAGCGCGGGTGCCGCCAGCAACACCGCGAGCACGCTGGCGACCAGACCGGTCGGATAGCCGCCGATCAGGACACCGGGAATCTTGAGCACCATGTCACCGAAGACGCCGCCGAGACCGGTGGGCAGCGGCCAGGTCTTGGGCGGAACGACGCAGCCGGCGATCGCCGCCGCGAGCAGCGCGAAGCCGAACCAGAACAGCCCGCGCTTGGGCATCCGGTCGACGCCGCGCGCCGAAAACAGCAGATAGCCCCAGATGACGGCTGGAACCAGCGCGGCAACGGCGGCAAGCCCGAAGAACTGCATGGCAAGGTCGGAGAAGACCGCGCCGGCATAGCCCATGGCGTTGGTGACGATGTTGGCGGTGGCATGCGAGAAGCTCGGGTCGGCGACGTTCCAGGTCGCCAGGCTGGCGACGGCGAAGGCCGCGAACGCGAACAGGCCGGCGCCGACCAGACGGCCGACCTGGCGCCGCGCGAATGCCTGGATGCCGTGCCCCGTATCGGTCAGCGCGAGCGGTGCTGAAGCCCCTGAACGCATGCTCTTCCCCGTCTGTGCGTGACTGGCCCGAGCGCATGACGCACTCCGGCAGATTCGGACGCCAGACTAGGCGTGGGAAGGTTAAGGGCGCATTAACTATAAGGCTGCCGGCGGCTGTCCTTTGGCATTGCGACCTTCTGGTGCCCGCACAGCACGAAAATGGCGAGCCCTTGTGGCCCGCCATCCATTCGTTGGCTTGGGCCGCGCGTTACTTGCTGGCGCCGCCGAGCATCTTCAAATTGGCGCAGAACTCCGCGTGCGGCTTGCTCATCGCCGCATCTTGGCATTCCTTCATCATGGCGTCCTGCTTCTCCTTCGGCATGGCCATGAAGGCCGCCTTGAACTCCTCCATCGGCTTCATGGTTTTCATGCCGGTATCGGTGAAGAACGGCGCCATATTGTCCGGCTCGTCCAGGGCACCGGCAAATGCAAAGCCGCTGACCATGGAAAGCGCGAGTGCCCCGAGGCAGATATTCTTGAGGTTCATGAGAAAAGTTCCTTCCCTGTGTTTAAAAAACACGAGCGTCAGAACGACGATCGCCCCCATGATTTCGCGGGCAGGGCGGTCGATGTTTCCTCAGGAATCTTCATCACGCGAATGTGATTGCGCAAAGTCAGGTGAAGTCAGAACGGATTTCCAAAAAAGAGGCCCGGAGCGATCCGGGCCTCAAGGCGTGAACTCCTTGCGGGAGCGTCACGACGGGATGCTTTTCAAAGCAATCCGGGAAAAGTGCTTTCGCGGTTTTCCGAATTGCCTGGAAGTATGGGGCCGGCGGGAGGAGGGTTCCGCCGGCCCCGTGGCAAGGATGCCTTACGGCACCACTTCGCCATGCTGGGAAATATCGAGGCCCTCGACCTCTTCCTGGGTCGTCGGACGCAGGCCGACCAGCGCCTTGACGATGTAGAGGATCACGAAGGTGGCGATCGCCGTCCACAGGATGGTGAAGACGATACCGTAGAGCTGCCTGCCGAGCGAAGCGCCCGACGACAGGCTGTTGATCGCCGGATCGGCGAGCACGCCGGTGAGCAACGCACCGACCACGCCGCCGACGCCATGCACGCCGAAGGCGTCGAGCGAGTCGTCATAGCCGAACATGTGCTTCACCTTGACCGCCGAGATGTAGCAGACCACGCCGGCGACGATGCCGACGATGAAGGCGCCGGTCGGGTTGACGAAGCCGGAAGCCGGCGTCACCGCGACGAGGCCGGCGACGGCACCCGAGATGATGCCGAGCACGGAAGGCTTCTTGGCTACGATCCATTCCGCGAACATCCAGGCCAAGGCCGCCGCGGCGGTGGCAACCTGGGTGTTGAGCATGGCAGCGCCCGCGAGGCCGTCGGCCGCCAGTTCCGAACCGGCGTTGAAGCCGAACCAGCCCACCCACAGCAGCGAAGCGCCGATGACCGAGTAGACCAGGTTGTGCGGCGCCATGTTGGTGGTGCCATAGCCTTCACGCTTGCCAAGCACCAGCGCGCAGACGAGACCCGCGACACCGGCATTGATGTGGACGACCGTGCCGCCGGCGAAGTCGAGAACGCCCGCCGCGCCGAGGAAGCCGCCGCCCCAGACCCAATGCGCGATCGGCGCGTAGACGACCAGCAGCCACAGTGCCATGAAGATCAGCAGCGCCGAGAACTTCATGCGTTCGGCGAAGGCGCCAGCAATCAGCGCCGGGGTGATGATGGCGAAGGTCATCTGGAACATCGAGAAGACGAATTCAGGAATGTTCGCCACGCCCGGCGCCCACAGCGTCGACGTGGTGATGCCGTGATGGAAGAATTTCGAGAAGCCGCCGAGATAGGCATTCATGCCGCCGCCGTCGGAAAAGGCCAGCGAATAGCCGAACATGAACCAAAGCACCGTCACCAGGCAGGTGATGGCGAAGCTCTGCATGATAGTGGCGAGCACGTTCTTCTTGCGCACCATGCCGCCGTAGAACAGCGCCAAGCCGGGGATGGTCATCATCAGCACCAGCGCCGTCGAGGTCAGCATCCAGGCGGTGTTGCCCGTATCGAGAACCGGGGTCGGAGCAGCAGCCGGCGCGGCCGCCGCGGCAGCAGGTGCGGCTTCCTGCGCGAAGGCGGCGACGCTGCCCAACGCTGCCAGGGCAAGCGAACCCAGCAGGGCCGCCCGTCCCGTCGTCTTCAAGGTGGAAGGTATGTTCATTGAACTCTCCATTGGAATACGTGTTCGCCGCTCAGAGTGCGTCGGTGTCTGTTTCGCCGGTGCGGATGCGCACCGCCTGGTCGATGCCGAAGACGAAGATCTTGCCGTCGCCGATCTGGCCGGTCTTGGCCGCGGCGGTGATGGCTTCGACGGCCTTGTCGACCGTGTCCGCCGCGACCGCGACCTCGATCTTGATCTTCGGCAGGAAGGAGACCGCGTATTCCGCCCCGCGATAGATTTCCGTATGTCCCTTCTGACGCCCGTAGCCTTTGACTTCGGTGACGGTCAGGCCCTGGATGCCGACGGCGGTAAGCGCTTCGCGTACCTCGTCCAGCTTGAACGGCTTGATGATTGCCATCACGATTTTCATAAGGTTTCACCCTTTGCTGTTGCGGTCCCCCGCGTTTGCACACCTTCACCGATCCCGAGGAGCCGGAGAGTGCCCCCAAGGATTCAAGCTCCGTGCCAAGTGCCGAAGCAGGGTGTTAACCTGTTGTAAACAAAGGGGTTGGAGGGATCGCAGCCAGCAGGTGCCGGGACTCACGCCATACAGTTTGCTCAAAAATTATGCATTTTTCCGAAAGTGCCTAATTTGCCGGCTTCTGCTCAACGCTTGAGCCGGATGAGCCCTTCTTGCGCCATCGAGGCGATCAGCGTGCCGTCGCGGGCATAGAGCGTGCCACGGCTGAAACCACGTGATCCCGAACTCGAGGGACTGTCCTGAGCATAGAGCAGCCAGCCATCAAGCGAATGCGGCCGGTGGAACCACATCGAATGGTCGATGCTGGCGGCCTGGATGTCGGGATCGAACAGGCCCCGCCCGTGCGCGAAGGTCGAGGTGTCGAGCAGCGTCATGTCGGAGAGGTAGGCGAGCAGCACCGACTGCAGCGCGCGGTCATCGGGGACGGGACCGGCCAGGCGGATCCAGACATTCTGTCGGGGCGGCAGCTTATCGCGGCTTTCATAGTGCTGGAGGTTGACTGGCCGCAGTTCTAGTGGCCGCTCGCGCGCCCAGAAACGGCGAACCGCCTCCGGCACCCGATCGGCGGTTTCGAGCAGTTGGCGCTGCGTCTTCAGCCCTTCCGGCGGCGGCACGTCGTCAGGCAGCGCGAACTGATGCTCGAGCCCCTTCTCGTCGACCTGGAACGAGGCCTCCAGCGAAAAGATCGCCTGCCCGTGCTGGATCGCCAGCACGCGCCGCGTGGTGAACGAACCGCCGTCGCGGATACGGTCGACTTCGTAGATGATCGGCACCTTGATGTCGCCCGGGCGCATGAAATAGCCGTGCAGCGAATGCACGAAACGGTCCGGCTCCACCGTCCGCTGCGCCGCCACCAGCGCCTGGGCGATCGTCTGGCCGCCGAACACGCGCTGCCATTCCACCTGGGGGCTGCGACCACGATACAGATTGTGTTCCAGCCTCTCGAGGTCGAGAATGCGCAGAAGCTCGTCGATCGCCGCCGTCATTGTTTTGTGACCTCGCCGCAAAATTGCTATGGCGGTTTCCGACAGGAAGGACGAGCCGTCAAGGGCGCAAGCCCCGCCCGGCACGCCCAAAGGTTGCCGAGAGAAGGAGCCAGGACAATGGAACGCAAGGCGGACGCCAAGACCAGATCCGGGCTCGATGTTCTCGTCGCCGGCGCCGGCTATGTCGGGCTGGCCGCCGCCGTCTCGCTGAAGCAGGCCCGCCCGGGCCTCGCCGTGGCACTGGTCGATGCCGCGCCCGCCGGTTCCTGGCAAAGGGATGGCCGTGCCTCGGCCATCGCCGCGGCCGCCTGCCGCATGCTCGACCAGCTCGGCGTCTGGGCCGAGATCGCGCCTCGGGCGCAGGCGATCACCGAGATGATCATCACCGATTCGCGCAGCGCCGATCCGGTTCGCCCGGTCTTCCTGACCTTCGGCGGCGAGGTGGCGCCCGGCGAACCCTTCGCGCATATGGTCGCCAACAGGGCGTTGAACGGCGCCTTGCGGGCCAAGGCCGAAAAGCTCGGCATCGACATCATCGAAGGCGTGGCGGTGCAAGGTTTTGAGACCAATGGCGCCGGCATCACGGTGCATCTGGCCGACTGCGCCGCCTTGACGGCGCGGCTGCTGGTCGCCGCCGATGGCGTCAATTCGAAACTGCGCGACATGGCCGGCATCAAGACGGTCAAGTGGGAATACGGCCAGTCCGGCATCGTCTGCACCGTGGCGCATGAACGTCCGCATAATGGCCGCGCCGAAGAACACTTTTTACCCGCCGGCCCCTTCGCCACGCTGCCGCTGAAACCCGACGAGGACGGCACCAACCGCTCGTCGATCGTCTGGGTCGAACGGGCGGAGGATGCCAAGGCGCTGGTTGAAGGCGACGATCTCGTCTTCGAGCATGAACTCGAACAGCGCTTCGGTCTCAAGCTGGGAGAGATTCGCGTCGCGGACAAGCCGCGCGCCTGGCCGCTCGGCCTGACCATCGCGCGCGCCTTCGTTGCGCCGCGCGTCGCGCTTGCCGGCGACGCTGCCCACGGCATCCATCCGATCGCCGGCCAGGGCCTCAATCTTGGCTTCAAGGATGTTGCGGCCCTTGCCGAGGTGATCGTCGAGGCCGACCGGCTCGGCCAGGACATCGGCGCGCTCGACGTGCTGGAGCGCTACCAGCAATGGCGCCGTTTCGACACGGTGCAGATGGGCGTCACCACCGATGTGTTGAACCGGCTGTTTTCCAACGACATCACCCCGCTGCGCACCGTGCGCGACATCGGCCTCGGCCTCGTCGAGCGCATGCCGCGCCTGAAGGAGTTCTTCATCCGCCAGGCCTCGGGACTGTCGGCCGGCACGCCGAGACTGCTGAAGGGCGAGGCGATCTGACCGTCTCGCTGACGACGCAGCGGGCGTTTCGCGCCAATCGCCGGGGCCAGCGATCTCAGTTCACCTCGAACCCGAGCTTCTGCCTCAGCCGCAGCATGCGCTGGTCGGGTATCTTCAGGCTCTGCTCTCCGCCCTGAGCCACCCGGTTCAGCATCTGCAGCAGATCGTCCCGTTCGCTCGGATCGAGCTTTTCGCGCAGGAAGGGTGCCAGCTTGTCGATGACGATGGTGGCGTCGTCTATCTGCGTCGCGGCCCACTTGGCATAGACAACCGCCTCGTCGGTCTTCTTCGCCCCGGCCGCGATCTGCGAGATCACCTCGCGAATGACGGCTTCGCGCAGCGGCAGAACCGGCCCGTCTTCCGAAACCATCGCGGTGATCAACGTCGCGGCGGCCACCACCGGATCGTCGATCGCCGTCAACGGCGACAGCGCCGCCTGCTTGCGCAGTTTCTTGCGCCTGATGTTGCCTTGCACGCGCCCGACGACATCGGCGACCTCGCGCGCGGCATCGTTCATCGCCTTCATCCGGTACCACCAGAACGCCGCCGCGCCCAGTGCGCCAAGGATAGCAATCAGGAAAGGCATATCGAACCCCCGAAATCCGGGTGACGATAGGAGAACTATCCCGTTGCTTCAACACGCAAGAGTTGCTTCCGGCGAAGAAAATTCAATTCACGGAAGGTGAAGCTTAGGCGGATAAACAAGCTTTGCTCACGTGCCGCAAGCAAGGCCGGTCATGACTATGATCCCGGTATGTCGTAGATCGCCCGAACCTCGACCGTGCCGAGTTCGGCCAGCGGAATGCCGGCGGCGATGTCCAGCGCCTCATCGAGAGTGCCGGCCTCGACCATCACGAAGCCGAGCAATTGTTCCTTGGTCTCCGCGAAGGGACCATCGGTGACCAGGCGCTTGCCCTTGCGCCGCCGCACCGACTTCGACGTCCCCACCGATTGCAGCGCCTGCGCGATGATCAGCTTGCCTTGCTGATCCAGCGACCTGTCATAGGCGAGCGAATCGGCGTCGAGCTTGGCCCCGCGTTCCGCGGTCAGTGCATGGAGGTCTTTTTCCTTACCATAGACGAGCAAGACATATTTCATTTCATGCTCCCTTCCTCTGACGAACCATAGGATGCGGCCACAACCATGTCAGTCTTGCCCGCGGCCGCATGATCGAGAAGGCATGCCGCGGCCACAATGATGGCAACCGCCGCCAGCAGCCGGCCAAAGCCGGCGGATTCAGCCAGAAGTCCTCCTGTCGCTCAGGCCCGCGACCCGGGTTCTTCCATAGCGCGAAAAACAGATTCTCCATGAAAACCTCCATCAGGCCACAACCCCGTGACCACCCGCAGGACGGACGCCTCGGACGGAAGCCGACATTTTTGCGCGCATATTTTTTCGCAAGGGAAGGGGCCGTCATTGTGCCGTGGTGCAAACAGCGCAGTGGTCTTCGCGCACGCCCGCGCTATAGTTGACCGGACGCCGGCTCACCCGAGACAAATTCACGACAACCCAGGAGGACTCCATGGACCGCACCGCAAACGCCGTCTGGAAAGGCAATCTGAAAGAGGGCAAGGGTACGCTTGACACCCAGAGCGGAACCTTGAAGGGCACGCCCTATTCGTTCAAGGCGCGTTTCGAGGACGAAAGCGGCAAGTCCGGCACCAATCCGGAAGAGCTGATCGCCGCCGCCCATGCCGGCTGCTACGCCATGCAGCTGTCGCATTTCCTGGCCGAGAACGGCACGCCGGCGCAAGAGCTCGACGCCAAGGCGGTGGTCACCCTGGTTCCCGGCACAGGCATCACCGGCAGCGCGATCACGCTGGTCGGCAAGGTGCCCGGCATCGATGCGGCGAAATTCAAGGAGCTGGCCGAGAAGGCCAAGGCCGAATGCCCGGTCTCCAAGGCGCTCGGAGCGATCAAGGTTTCGCTCGACGCCAGGCTTGGCTGAGATTGCGGCATCCCGTGTGAAATCCGGCGCGCATGGTCGCGCCGGGCACGTTAATCAGAGAAGAGGGCTAAGCGCCCAGGGCGTCAAGCCGGGCGCGCAGAGCCGCGACTTCCTGCTCCAGCGCTTCCACCCTGGCTTCAAGGTCGGAAACGGGCACGGCCGAAGCACCGCGTTGCGCGGATAGTGCAGCCACGTCCACAGGCCCGGCAAGCAGATGCACATAGCGGTCCTCGCGCTGGCCCGGTCCGCGCGGGATTTCCTGGATCAGCGCCGGCCGCCGGCCGATCAGCATGTCGAGTTCAGCGCGCAGATCCTCGATCGACGAGAACCGCGCCATGCGTTCGCTCCGCGCCAACAGCTCATGCGCCGTCTGCGGTCCGCGCAGCAAGAGCAGGCCAAGCAAGGCGGTCTGCGGCGTGGTCAGCGAAAAGCGCTGCGCCATCTGATGCTCGTAGCGCTCGACGCGCGAACCGAACATCTGCCGCACAAGTCCCTTCTGCTCGAGCAGCTTCAGCGCCCTGTGCACCTCCGTCTGTTCCAGCGCCATGACAGGCTCGCGCGCCGTCTTCTGGTTGGCGGCGGCAAGTGCCGCATTGAGCGTCAGCGGATAAACATCAGGCGTCAGCTCCTTCTTCTCGATCAGGCAGCCAAGCACGCGCGCTTCGACGGGAGAGAGGATGGGAAGATCGGAGTCGGTCATTGATACTTATTCGCTGTTGTCGGCGCTGATGATTTTGACAGACATCAAGGCGTTGCGACAGGGCAGAACGCCATCGCTACATGTACCTGAGCCGCTGTACCGCCGCTCAAGCATCATCTTCCTGGTTCCGACGCTCGCGTCGGCATTAATGTGCATCGGCCCTGGGCGCCACAGCCGTCCGCACTGGTTTCAGCTGCCAGAATGATCTGACGAGCACATCCTCGGCATGGATCGCATCATCAAACTCAGCCTGTCCAAGGACCTGGACCATCGCCGGCCGATCCCGGAGCAACGAAACGCCAAAGGCAGCCTGGCCATTCACCAGCGGCAGGCCTAACGCGTCCAGAATTGTGGGAAATATGTCGATCGTGCCTGAGAGTCCGGTGTACGTTTTGGCGGGAACGCCGTCGCCCGATACAGAGAAGAAGTTGCGTCGCTCGTATTTGTTCAGAATGTCCGTCACCGTGCTCGGCGCGGAAAGGTGATCGCTTTGCAGCGCCAGAACGGTGTCCTTCATCAGGCCTTCGGCCTCGGCTTCGTGAAGGAAATCCGCGATGAGCATGTTCGTGCATTTCACGGCATGGAGAATGTTGGGGGACCGGGAAGGAAGTCCCGTCTTGCCGATGCATTTTTCGGTCAGGTAGCCGTCCATCGCATGTCCACCACTGACGGCGATCGTCAGCGAGAACGGCTTGCCGTCTCGCTGCGCGCGCCGCAAAACGTCGAGGCTCATATTCAGAACCTGGGCGTCGTCGGCGCCGAATGAGCTGCCGGGCCCGCCGACAGCGGCCACGACTTCCGGTCCCCCAAAAAGCGACGAGTAGCCGTGGGTGGCATAGAAAGATCCCTGACCGGTGAAGTCGAGCGGCCAGCCCGAAATGAAATTCTGCCGATAACCCCGCGCCTTCAGAACGTCTCCCAGGCAGGTCAGGCCTGGCAGGAATTGCGAATTCTCCTCCAGATACTGGCGCGTCGTGAAATACGTCATCAGCAACGGCGTTCCGCAGTTCGCCGCCACCATCCCGGCCATGGAGTTGTTGGTGTAGGCAAGCTGGACCATATTGGTCGCCGAAAGGCCACGCCTGTCGAATTCGAGCAGCGGGTCCATGACATCGCCGAACTCGGCCTCGTTCATGTAGGTGCGCTCGGCGCTTTCGATGAAAATATGAATGAGGTTCCTTGGCGCAACGGTCACGGACGCCGTTCCAGCCTCCGGCTTTGTCAAGGAAGTGACATCGACGAACCGCTTGGACAGGAAATCGTGCAGCGGGTTGGGATGGATCGCTGCGGCGATCGGACGTGTCAGCATCGGATTTGCCGCCAGGAAGAACACCATCAAGGCAACGTCCAATCCTCTTGTGAGCGTGCCACGTGCCTTCAGCGCGCCAAGACCGAAAAGAACCAATAAAATGATCAGTATCGTGCTGCCGGTATTCATCAGGTATTCAAAAACGACACCGGGCGTCAGGATGCCCGCATCGACATGCATGAGCATCGCACCCCAATCAAAGTAGCCGAAGACACTTTCGAGATAGACATACACAAGGAAGAAAAGGCCAGGAAGGAGCGAGAAATAGACCTTGAGCCATCCGCTTTTTGGCTGATCCCTTTTGTCCTGGAGGTGATCCAGCAACACAAGCGCGAGCAAAATCCCCAGGCCGAGGGCCACGAGCAGCCCCTTCTCCTGAAAATAGATCAGCGACACAAGCCAAGTGAGCGATCCCACTGTTGCGACGCTGATCAATGGACCAGATACCCAGTAGCGATTCATGATGAAGCCGTCCATCACTTTGCACCCGAGCAACGCTCTGGAAAGCAGATATCGAGGATCGCTTAAAACTATACTAAGGCAATGCGGTGTTATTCCGGGTATAGACGGTTGATTATTTGAGAAATAACTAATATACGCAGCGAGAAAATGTCCCCGGTCCTGCCGAGTGACATGCTTGGAAACAATGATGGTGGCGTTCGGCGCGCGTCAGCAATTGATCCGCAGTCAGCGGCCTACGCCACAAGAACAGGCAAGGTGAGACGGACTGTGCGGCCGCGACAATCGCTGCGCCATCTGATGCTTATAGCGCTCGATGCACGGGTCCAATTTCTGCCGCACGAGCCATTCTGCTCAGGCACTTGGAATGCCCGAGGCATCAGCGCCGTCACCGGCGCGCGCGTCGTCCTTTGGTTGGCTGCGGGATGCATCACATTGAGAGTTGGCGGATTCGGCGTTTCGACCAGACAACTGCCTTGGGAGCCGCTAAACCCTTCCCTCCTCCATCACCTTCTTCATCTCGGCAGCCGTGTCGCCGAAGGCGCAAAAAAGAGAAACCGATCGCCGTCAGACGCGCCGCTCCACCATCATCTTCTTGATCTCGGCGATCGCCTTCGCCGGGTTCAGCCCCTTCGGGCAGGTCTGGGCGCAGTTCATGATGGTGTGGCAGCGGTAGAGCCGGAACGGGTCTTCGAGATTGTCGAGCCGTTCCCCCTTGGCCTCGTCGCGGCTGTCGATCAGCCAGCGATAGGCCTGCAGCAACGTCGCCGGGCCGAGATAGCGGTCGCCGTTCCACCAGTAGCTCGGACATGAGGTGGAGCAGCAGGCGCACAGGATGCATTCGTAGAGCCCGTCGAGCTTTTCGCGATCCTCATGGCTCTGCAGCCATTCCTTGGCCGGCGTCGGCGACACCGTCTTCAGCCACGGCTCGATCGAGGCGTGCTGGGCGTAGAAATTGGTGAGGTCCGGCACCAGGTCCTTGATCACGGGCATATGCGGCAGCGGATAGATCTTGACCGCGCCGGAAATGTCGTCGCAGCCCTTGGTGCAGGCCAGCGTATTGGAGCCGTCGATGTTCATGGCGCAGGAACCGCAAATGCCTTCGCGGCAGGAGCGGCGCAGGGTCAGCGTCGGGTCGATCTTGTTCTTGATCCAGAGCAGCGCGTCTAGCACCATCGGCCCGCAATCGTCCATGTCGACGAAATAGGTGTCGATGCGGGGGTTCTCGTCATCGTCGGGCGACCAGCGATAGATGCGGTATTCCCGCAGGTTGGTGGCACCCTCCGGCTTCGGCCAGGTCTTGCCCTGCTGGACCTTCGAATTCTTGGGGAGCGTGAGTTCGACCATTACCTCAGGTCCTTTCGGATGACGAGCTTCAGCCCGGACCAGATTTCATTCACGGCGGCGACCTTGACGTCGACAAGATCGAGCTTGAGCGCTTCGGCGCGGACAACGCCCTCGGTGACATCGGAGGCCACCTTGGAGGCCTTCTTCGGCCAGGACACCCAGACCATGCCGTCGCGCTTGATCGCCGCCTCGACGGTGCCGAGGCGATCCTCGATCTCGGCGCGCTGTCGGGTGAAAGCGTGGACGGCGTCGTATTTCAGCACCGCGCCCGAAATCTCGGACCATTCGGCGAGCCGATCGACCTCGGCGAAATCGACGGCTTCGGTGAGGTCCGCGAGTTCGGACGGCAGCGCGATGAAAGCGGCAACCATGCCGTCCTTCAGGCCGAGCTTGGCCGGAAGGGGCGTGCCGGAATATCCCGCCGCCATCGCCATCGTCAGTACACCCTGGCCTTCGGCGCGATCTTGGCGAGGCTGATGCCGCCGTCCTTTTCGGCCACCAGCGGCTCGGTGTGCACCGGCCGGTAGGTCAGCGTCACCTTGCCGTCCTCGCTCAGATGAGCCAGCGTGTGCTTGCGCCAAGTGGCGTCGTCGCGGGCGGAGAAATCCTCGCGCGCATGCGCGCCACGGCTCTCCTTGCGCGCCTCGGCGCCATAGACGGTGGTGATGGCGTTGGCCATCAGGTTTTCCAGTTCCAGCGTCTCGACCAGGTCCGAATTCCAGATCATCGAGCGGTCGAAGACCTTGACGTCCTTGAGCTCGGTCCAGATTTCCGAAATGCGCTTGCAACCGTTTTCCAGCGATTCCTGCGTGCGGAACACGGCTGCGTCCTCCTGCATCGCCTTCTGCATCTTCTCACGCAACACCGCCGTCGGCGTCGAGCCATTGGCGTGGCGCAGCCGGTCGAAGCGGTCCATGATCCTGTCGACCGAAGCCTGGTTGGGCGACGGGATCGCCGCCTTGCGGTCGATGACCTGACCGGCGCGAATCGCCGCCGCGCGGCCGAACACCACCAGGTCGATCAGCGAGTTCGAGCCCAGCCGGTTGGCGCCGTGCACGGAGGCGCAGCCGGCCTCGCCGACCGCCATCAGGCCGGGCGAGACCCGGTCGGGGTTTTCGGCGGTCGGGTTCAGCACCTCGCCCCAGTAATTGGTCGGCACGCCGCCCATATTGTAGTGCACCGTCGGCAGCACCGGGATCGGCTCCTTGGCCAGATCGACGCCGGCGAAGATTTTTGCCGATTCCGAAATGCCCGGAAGCCTTTCGTGCAGCACCGCCGGATCGAGATGATCGAGGTGAAGGAAGATGTGGTCCTTGTTCTTGCCGACGCCACGGCCCTCGCGGATCTCCAGCGTCATGCAGCGCGAGACGACGTCGCGCGAGGCGAGGTCCTTGGCCGACGGCGCGTAGCGCTCCATGAAGCGCTCGCCCTCGGAGTTGACGAGGTAGCCGCCCTCGCCGCGCGCGCCCTCGGTGATCAGGCAGCCGGCGCCGTAAATGCCGGTCGGATGGAACTGCACGAACTCCATGTCCTGCAAGGGCAGTCCGGCCCGAGCCGCCATGCCGCCGCCGTCGCCGGTGCAGGTATGCGCCGAGGTGGCGGAGAAATAGGCGCGCCCATAGCCGCCGGTCGCCAGCACCACCATCTTGGCCGAGAAGCGGTGGATGGTGCCGTCGTCGAGATTCCAGGCCACGACGCCGGTGCAGGTGCCGTCGGGCTCCATGATCAGGTCGAGCGCGAAATACTCGATGAAGAACTGCGCGTTGTTCTTCAAGGACTGGCCGTAAAGCGTGTGCAGGATGGCGTGGCCGGTGCGGTCGGCGGCGGCGCAGGTGCGCTGCACGGGCGGGCCGTCGCCATAGTTCATCATGTGGCCGCCGAACGGCCGCTGGTAGATCTTGCCCTCTTCGGTGCGCGAGAACGGCACGCCGTAATGTTCGAGCTCGTAGACCGCCGCCGGTGCCTCGCGCACCATGTATTCCATGGCATCGACATCGCCCAGCCAGTCAGACCCCTTGACGGTGTCGTACATGTGCCACTGCCAGGAATCCGGGCCCATGTTGGACAGCGAGGCGGCGATGCCGCCTTGCGCGGCGACCGTATGCGAGCGCGTCGGAAACACTTTGGTGATGCAGGCGGTGCGCAAGCCCTGTTCGGCCATGCCGAGCGTGGCGCGCAGGCCGGCCCCCCCGGCGCCGACGATGACCACGTCGAACTTGTGGTCGACAAAGGTGTAGCCCGCCGTGCCGGCTGATTTCGTGTCCTGGGCCAAGACTTCAGCCTCCGAATGCCAGTTTCAGCAGGGCGAAGAGCGAGGCGACGCCGACCGCTATGGTGAAGAATGTATTGAGGGCGATCAACGCCAGCTTCATGCCTTCGCCATGCACATAGTCCTCGATGATCACCTGCATGCCGATCCGCATGTGATAGAGCGGCGAGATGAGCACCAGGGCCATCACCAGGGCCACGAACGGGTTGGCGAGCGCTGCCCGTACCTGCGCATAGCCGGCGCCGTTGAGCGCGATCAGAAAGCCGGTGAAAAACAGGATCAGCGGGATGTTGGCGATCGCCGTCAGTCGCTGGCGCCAGAAATGTCCGGTGCCCTCGCGGGCCGAGCCCAGGCCGCGCACCCTGGCGAGCGGGGTGCGCATGTCCGTGTTTTTCGCACTCATCACAAAGCTCCCCGCGCCATGTAGCCGGCGATCCAGATCAAGAGCGTGAGCGGAACCGAGCCGGCAAGCGTCGCCCAGGCGATCTTCGAGGCCGTGTGCTTTTCAAGACCGGCGCCGGTGTCCCAGATCAGATGGCGGACACCGCCCAGCATGTGATGCATCAGCGCCCAGGTGTAGCCAAACAGGATGAACCGGCCGAGCCAGGTGCCGAAGGCCCAGTTCACCCAGTCGAAGGCACCCTGCGAACTTGCCGCCGCCATCAGCCAGACGGCGACCAGCAACGTGCCGAAATACAGCGCGCCGCCGGTGATGCGATGGACGATCGACATCGTCATTGTGATCGGCGGCCGGTAGACGCTCAGGTGCGGCGAAAGCGGCCTTTCGCGTCTGGCTTGGGTGGCTGGTGATTTGCTCATGGCTGCCCCAGTTCGGCGTCTCCCGCCTCAGGTGGAAATGCGGCGTTGCCGCTTCCGGTTGTGACTTCGGACAGCCGGTTTCTAATGCTCTTTTTGCACCGCGTCAAAGCCAGAAAACCGTTTCGAAAACGTAATTTAGTCTGACTAAAAGGCCGCATGCGGCTTCAATCGATTAGCGACTCAACACCCCAAGCCGGCTCGATATCGCTGCAGTGCAGCATGTCTGGCCCAGGGCGCTGCCGTGCCGGGATTTGCGTCAGCGGGTGCAGGTCTGCGGCGTCGACCCTCTCTTCATCACCAGCGCCTCGCGTCCGTCGATCACGATTGCGTCATGCGTCACCGCCTGGTAGCGGCTGCTCTGGTTGGCAGGCGACGCCGCGAACTCCTCGGTGGCGCCTTCCTGTCCCACCACGC
This sequence comes from Mesorhizobium sp. ES1-6, assembly GCF_020164775.1. Lineage (NCBI taxonomy): Bacteria > Pseudomonadati > Pseudomonadota > Alphaproteobacteria > Hyphomicrobiales > Phyllobacteriaceae > Mesorhizobium > Mesorhizobium sp. ES1-6. Next base: position 231,745 of record NZ_JAIUGU010000003.1, on the reverse strand, counting down.
GCAGCGACGTTCCGAGATTCTGGATGGTGATCGTGCCGCCATTGCCGCATCTGTAGGTGGCCGTGCCCGTGGTGATACGCGGCGCGGTAAGGTCCGTGGTTATCTTGGTCGCCGGTGGCGCCGGCTGCTGCGGGGCAGGAACAGCTGGCGACACCACCGGGGGCACCGCGTTCGCTGCCTTGGGTGCCCCGCCTTCCGGCACGCAGGCACCTGCCGCCAGAAGCAGCGGAATGACGAACGAGACCCGAACCTGTCGGCCAGACATCATGTGCTGCCCCCTCTCATGCGCGGGCACGCTAGCCACGCGGCGCGTCAATATCAAGTTCACCCGGGATTCGACCAGGCCACGCGGCCGCTCTGAAAATCGGCGGCTCGAACGCGGTCGCAGCAAAAATTAACCATGTTCATTAAGAAACGGCCATCTAGCCGCGCCTCCTCTTAACAAAGGTTAAGAAAGGGTTAATTTCCGATTCGGACCAGATCGGGGCGCGGTCTCTCTCGCGCCGGCAAAGGAGAGCGACATGGCTTCCAAATCAGTGCGTTCCAAATCAGTGCGGACCAAATCAGTGCGGACAAGCCTCGCGGCCGTCACGCTGGCGGCACTTGCGGTTGTGTTGGTGGCGCCGGCACAAGCCGGCATGCGGCACCATGACCGCGTCTACGCCGATTCGTTCGGCAATCTCGTCATTGACAGCGCCGCCGGCTACAAGCGCATCATCGTCGGCGAAGGCAAGCTGGCCAAGCAACTGTCGGACTACACCAGCGCCGGCCAGCCCAAGGTGGTCTACCAGAACGAATCCGACGACATATCGGGCGACGGCGACTGCTATCGCGCGCCCGTATTCGTCAAGGGCCGCTCCTATATGTACGGCCTTTCCGAAGGCGAGATGCCGCAGCTCAGCCCCTGCCGCTGATACGGGCCAGGCCGGCTTTTACCACGGCCAGCCCATCGGCCGGCCCCGTGGAGACACGCACGCAGTCGCGCCCGGCATTCTTTGCCAGGTAAAGCGCTTCATCCGCACGCCGCATCAGGTCGGAGACACCCTCGCCCGCGTGAAGTTCGGCAATGCCGAAGCTCGACGTGCAGCGGCTGTCGGCCGGCAGCCCGTTGACGGCCAACGCCCCGAATGCGTTGCGGGTGCCTTCCGCGAACAGTCGGGCGGCTGCGAGATTGGCTCCCGTCAGGATAACGGCGAATTCCTCGCCGCCGATGCGGCCGACCACGTGGTGGGCCTCGGCCGCCTCTCGCAGCAGGCCGGCGAAGGCCTCGATCACCCGGTCGCCGGAGGCATGGCCGAAGCTGTCATTGATGGTCTTGAAATGATCGAGATCGGCAATGACGATTGCCACCGGCATGCCGATGCGCGTGGCGCCGTGCACGGCCAGTTCCGCGTGCCGTGTGAAGCCGCCACGGTTGAGCAGGCCCGACAGCGTATCCACTTCCGACTTCGACGTCGCGTCGGCAAGCACGTCGCGGACCAGAACGGCCAGCATCAGCAGCGCCAGCGCCAGCGCGAAGACCGTGCCGAGCGATTGCGACACCAGCGCGTAATTACTTTGCAGATAGGCCTGCGGATTGGCGCCCCAGCCGCCGAGCGCATGCGCGATGAACGGCTTTGAGGCAAATTGCAGCCCGCTGGCCGCCAGCACCGCCATCAGGATCAGATCGAGCCGACCCCGGCTTTGCCTCGACCGCCAGACGATTCCCAGGCCGACGAACTGCATGACGGCGTAGGGAAGCTGGTAGGCCATCATGCGGGTAAGCGACTGGCGCGGCAGATCCTGCACGAAATGGACCGCGATGGTGGCGGCGACCAGGAAGAACAGCATCGGCGTCCAGGGCGGCGCCACGCCGTATTTGCGGGCAAGCCCGCCATTGAAGGCAATGGTGGCGCCAAGGAAAACGGCGAAGGCGGCAACCACCGGAAGCCGCGCGTCACTGAAGGCGGGAATGCTGAATTCGATGGCCGAATAGGCCATGCCCAGGACGTAGCCCGCCGCCAACCAGCGCGCCGGCGCGCGGCCGACCTCGTGGAAGGAGACCGCCATGAAGGATGCCGCCAGCAGGCCGGCAACCGCCAGGTTGATCAACAGGATGAAGTTGGCGCCGCTCATATATCCTCAAACCCCCGCCGACAGCTAACCATCGACGGGCGAAAAAGACGTTAACGCCAGGCGCGGACGCCCGCGGTCAGCCAGCCTTGAGCGGCTCCGGCCCGAACACCGTCTCCGGGCGTTCGTAGGACAGTCGCACGCTGTCGCGGCCGTTCTTCTTGGCCTTGTAGAGCGCCTCGTCGGCCCGGCGCATCAAGGGCTCCAGCGTCTCGTCGCCGCTGCGGGCGGCCACGCCAAAGCTGGCGGTGACCTTGGTACCGGCGGGAAGCCCGTCGACGCCGCCGGCCGAATAGAGTGTGCGCACCGCCTCGGCGAAAAGGCGCGCGGCGGCGAGATCCGTCAGCGGCAGGAGCACGGCGAATTCCTCGCCGCCGATGCGCCCAGCGGCACCCCGGGCCCCCGTGGCCGAGCGCAGCTTGGCGGCGAAGTCCGCAATCACGCGGTCGCCTGCGGCGTGCCCGTGCACGTCGTTGAGGGCCTTGAAATGGTCGAGATCGGCCAGCACCAGCGCCACCGGGAATTTGGCGATGGCGCAACGCTGCAGCAGCATGGCGGCGCGTTCCTCGAAACCTCGGCGGTTGAGCAGTCCCGACAGCGGGTCGGTAAAGGTTTCCGTCTTCAGCGCCTTCATCACGTCGAGCGCCGCGGCGGTGAAGAGGCAAAGCGCGATCAGCAGGGACAGCAGCGCGTGCGACAACAGCGCCGTCGTCCAGTAGGACGATCCGTAGAAGCCGTCATAGCTGACGAATGGCCCGTGCGCGATGATGACCGCCAGCGTGCGCACGAAGAAATTGACGCCGGACAGCAGCGACAGCACGAACAGGATCATCTCCGTCGGGCCATTGTTGCGCACCGGGCGCAGCTCGGCGGCGACCAGCAGGCTGATGCCGCCGAAGGCGAAATTAATCGCCAGGATGCGCCAGGTGAGATCCGGCGTGACGAAAAGGAACCACGCGAACGCCGCAAGGCCGCCGCTCGCCAGAACGGCGATCCCGACAGCGGGCACCTTCCTGCCGTAGCGGGCGATGATGGCGCCGGACAGGCAGCAGGCGGCGATGGTGAAGCAGATGTTCGACACCAGCTTGGTCAGCGCAACGCCGATCGGCAAGGTGAAATACTGGAACAGGAAGCCTGGCGCTGAGACGCAGTAGCTCACGGCCAGCACTGCCAGATAGGGCCGATGGCGCTGATAAAACCACAGCACGAGGAACGCCGCGCCGAGCGCCAGCGCGATCGTCGGATTGAGCAACGCTATGAACAGGCCCGTGTCCAAAGGACGGCGACTTCCCTTCGCTTGACGTCACGGAAGACCTTAGAGAGCAACACCAAACAAGCCGTTAAGCCTGCCTGTCGGCCTCGTATGCTTTGCGGGAACCCGGTGCTGTCGGAAGCGTTCCTGAATTCACAATCCAGGAGCAGGGCATGGCCGACACGATCACCTTGACCGACCACGATGCAATCCGTTCTTGGGCTGCCGGGCGCGCCGGCTTTCCGGCAATCGTCGACATATCGCCCGAGGCTGGAACGCAGCCCATGCTGAGGCTGGTCTTCGGTCAGCACGCCTATCAGGACCAGGACCAGCCGGAGCGGCCCGTCAATGCCGGCGGCTATGAGCTTGTCGAATGGGAGGAGTGGTTCAAGATCTTTGACGAAGAGCAGCTGGCGCTCGTGGTGGCGGCGGACGAACCCGGGCGCCGCGAGGAATTTCACGAATTCATACGGCGCGACAGGAAGGTCTGACCCGAACCCTCAAGGCTCGGGCCAGGCCCAGCCTGGCTTATTTCCAGTCGCGGATGTCGACGAAGTGGCCGGCAATCGCCGCCGCCGCCGCCATGGCCGGCGACACCAGATGGGTGCGGCCCTTGAAGCCCTGCCGACCCTCGAAATTGCGGTTCGAGGTCGAGGCGCAGCGTTCATGCGGCTTGAGCCGGTCGTCGTTCATGGCCAGGCACATGGAGCAGCCCGGCTCGCGCCAGTCGAAGCCGGCGGCGCGGAAGATCTTGTCCAGCCCCTCGGCTTCCGCCTGTTCCTTGACCAGGCCGGAGCCCGGCACGATCATGGCATCGACATGCGGGCTGACCGTCTTGCCTTCGACCACCTTGGCGACGGCGCGCAGATCCTCGATGCGGCCATTGGTGCAGGAGCCGATGAAGACGCGGTCGAGCGTGATGTCGGTGATCTTGGTGCCCGGCGTCAGCCCCATATAGTCGAGCGCGCGGATCTTTGAGGTGCGCTTGTTCTCGTCCGTGATCTCTTCCGGATTGGGGACGACGCCTTGCACCGAAACCACGTCCTCGGGCGAGGAGCCCCAGGAGACGATCGGCGGCAGCTTGGCCGCGTCGAGCACGATCACCTTGTCGAAATGCGCCCCTTCGTCCGACTGCAGCGTCTTCCAGTATTCGAGTGCCGCATCCCACGCAGCGCCCTTGGGCGCGCGCGGCTTGTCCTTGACGTAGGCGAAGGTCGTCTCGTCGGCGGCGATCAGGCCGGCGCGCGCGCCGCCTTCGATCGACATGTTGCAGATCGTCATGCGGCCTTCCATCGACAGCGCGCGGATCGCCTCGCCGGCATATTCGATGACGTAGCCGGTGCCGCCGGCGGTGCCGATCTCGCCGATGATGGCAAGGATGATGTCCTTGGCTGTGACGCCTTCCGGCAGCACGCCGTCGACGCGCACCAGCATGTTCTTGGCCTTGCGCTGGATCAGCGTTTGCGTCGCCAGCACGTGCTCGACCTCGGACGTGCCGATGCCATGCGCCAATGCTCCAAAAGCACCGTGCGTGGAGGTGTGGCTGTCGCCGCAGACGATGGTCATGCCGGGCAGCGTAAAGCCCTGCTCGGGACCGATGATGTGGACGATGCCCTGGCGGATATCGTTCTCGGAATAGTATTCGACGCCGAAATCCCTGGCATTCCTGGCCAGCGCCTCGACCTGGATGCGGCTTTCCTCGTTCTTGATGCCGAACTTGCGCTCGGGCGAGGTCGAGACATTGTGATCGACCACGGCCAGCGTCTTTTCAGGATGGCGGACTTTTCGGCCGCTCATGCGCAGGCCTTCGAAGGCCTGCGGGCTGGTCACTTCATGGACGAGGTGGCGGTCGATGTAGAGCAGGCAGGTGCCGTCGTCCTGGCGGTCGACGACATGGTCGTCGAAAATCTTGTCGTAGAGGGTGCGCGGTGCGCTCATGTGCGTAAATCCGTCGATATGAGAATGGGAAAGAGCTGATGCCGCAAGCGCGCGGCCGACCGTCAGGGATCAGCGAAGTCGGCTGGTGAGGGCGCCGGACACGCGCGCGGAAAAGCGCGACGGCAGGCGTTTTCTGTCCTGCAGCACGAATCCCTTGTAAGCCGGATCGCTAAAAAGCTCTTCCATGGCGGGGTAGATAGCAATGTTTTGGCTTTTCGGCAATTGCGGGGTGGCGCCAGCGCCTCTCCTCACAAAACCTCGAACACAAACGTTTTCACCAGCGCCTCCGGGTCGCCGATCGCATAGCAGCGAAACCATGGGCTCTCCTCGGCCAGCCGCCATTTGCCTGCCCGCGCAAGCGCGTCGAACACCGCCTGAAAACCGCCGCTCTCGAACACCTGGTCACGCACGGTGAAGATGGCGTGGCCGCCCTTTTTGGTGATGCGCACCAGTTCGTGCAGGGCCGACGCCGGGGCATGGCTGATGGTGAACACGCCGGTCGAGAAGAAGGCGCGGAAATGACCGTCCGGCCATGGCAGCGGCCCGCCCAGCATCGCCTGCTTCAGCTCGCCATAGGCATTGCGGCTGCCGGCGATCCTGAGCATGTCATCCGAGAGATCCAGCCCGGCAACGTCGCCGTAGCCCAGCGCCTTCAGCGACGGCCCCGACAGGCCGGTGCCGCAGCCGGCATCGAGCAGCGGCCCTTCGCCCACGGGCACATGGCGCGCCACCCAGGCGGTGATCAGGAACGGCAGGAGATAACCGAGCGTGGCGGTTTCGCTGTCATAGGTCGCGGCCCATGCGGCATAGGCCTGCGCCAGCGTTTCGGGCGTATCGGCCGTGTAGACCGAATCCAGTGCCGCGTTGGCCTTGTCGACGTTCATGGGCGAGCTCCTCTTCCGATACGCTGCCCGAGCGTAGCGCTGTCCTTGCCGAAAAACTATTCCTCGTGCTGGCGGCGCAAACGCCGCTCCAGCGCCCTGAGCGCCAGCGACAGGCCGACGGTGAGGATGAGATAGATATAGGCCGTTATCGAATAGGTCTCGAAGAAGCGGAACGAGCCGGCCGCATAGACCTTGCCCATCTGCGTGATGTCGGCGACGCCCAGCACCGAAACCAGCGAGGAATCCTTGACCAGGGCGACGAAATCATTGCCGAGCGGCGGCAGGATTGTGCGGATCGCCTGCGGGAACACGACCAACCGGAAGCGCTGCGCCCGCGTCAGCCCGAGCGCCTTCGCAGCCTCGATCTGGCCCTTCTCGACCGACTGGATGCCGGCCCGGAAAACCTCGGAGATGAAAGCCGAATAGCCGATGGTCAGCGCCATGATGGCGCGCCACAGCAACGACACGTCGCGCACCAGCAGCTCGCCGAGAATGCCGGCATTCTGCAGCGGCGCGGTCAGCGCGTTCCACGCCGCGACGAAGGCCGGCGCGCCGGCGAACGCGATCCAGAACAGCAGCACCAGGATCGGCACGCCACGGATGATCTCGACATAGAAGCGCGCGATCTGCCGCAGCCAGGTCGAGCCAGACAGGCCCATCAGCGCGATGCCGAGGCCGATCGCCGAGGCCAGCGCGAAGGCGACCACGGTGACGAAGACGGTGATGCCGATGCCCTTGGCGACGGTGGCGAAGACCTGGGCGTAGAGGTCGCTGGCGGCGATGGCGAGGGCGGCAGCCAAGGCAAGCACGGCGGCAACGGCGAGCCACCAGGGGAATTCGGATTTGGAGGTGGAGGGGGCTGCCATCAGGCGGCGGCGCAAAGAGTATCGAAAGACCGCGCCCAGGCGCCCCCCTCTGTCCTGCCGGACATCTCCCCCTCTAGGGGGGAGATCGGCAGTTCGATCGGCTTTCGCCAATTTTGGGCGATGCAAGATGTGCGGCGGCGCTGAGGCTGTCGATCTCCCCCCTTGAGGGGGAGATGCCCGGCAGGGCAGAGAGGGGGGCCTGGGCGCAATGTCAGCGCGATTTCGTGCACAGGCACTGCCGTCAACAACAGGACCTACTGCCCCATCTTGTAATCAAGGAACCACTTCTTGTTCAGTGCATCCAGCGTGCCATCCGCCTTGAGTGCCGCGATCGCCGCGTTGACCGGCTTCACCAGATCCGAACCCCTGGGGAAGATGAAGCCGAAATCCTCGGTGCCGAGCGGGCCGCCGATCAGCTTGAGCTTGCCCGCCGAAGCATCGACATAACCCTTGCCGGCGGTGCCGTCGGTCAGCACGACATCGACATCGCCGGATTTCAGCGCCTGCACCGTGGCCCCGAAGGTCTCGAACAGCTTGATGCGCGGGTTCTGTTCATTGCCGTCGAGTACGCTGTAGACGGCGGTGTAGAAAGGCGTCGTGCCCGCCTGCGCGCCGACCAGCCCGTCCTTGAAGGCGCCGAAGGTCTTGGCATCGGTGAAACGGCTTTCATCGCCGCGCACCAGCATGAACTGCTCCGAGCGCATATAGGGGTCGGAGAAGTCCACCTTCTGCTTGCGGTCATCCTTGATGGTGATGCCGGTCATGCCGATGTTGTACTGGTTGTCGGAAACCGCCTGGATCATCGCGTCCCAGGAGGTGTTCTGGTACTCGACCTTGAAATTGAGCCGCTTGGCGATCTCGTTCATCGCGTCATATTCCCAGCCGATCTGTTTTCCCGTCTTGGCATCGATGAACTGCAGCGGCGGATAGGCGTTTTCGGTCACCACCACGACTTGTCTGCCGCCGAGGTCGGGCAGCGCCTGCGCGAAGGCGGCAACGGGCGCCAGGACGAGAGCCAACAGGCCGGCCAGCAGCAATTTTGATTTTGTCATGACACACTCCCCGGAATGATTGGCCGCGCGATGCCGGCGCGGCAGAGAAATCCGGCGCCGACTTTAGCTTTCCGCAAGCGCCATGCAAGACGGGTCCACTGCGACGTTGCGCGTCACCGTGGATTCCCGTGCTTCCGGGAGGCGATTTTTGAGGACAGTCCTTGCCGCGATCAGTCTTGGTCGGTCGTGGCCTCGCGCAATCCTGAGACCAATCGGGTGAGCGTGCCGTGGAGTGCCTTGAGTTCGGCCCGCTCCAGGGGCATGCCGCAATCGAGCCCGGCCTGGACATCCGTCATGTTCGCGCGCAGGGCCTGGCCCTTGGCCGTCGGCTCGACCAGCACCCGGCGCTCGTCGGCGGCATCGCGCCGGCGGGTGACGAGCCCACCCGCTTCCATCCGCTTGAGCAGCGGCGTCAGCGTCGCTGAATCCAGGCCGAGCGCTTCGCCAAGGTCGCCCACCGTGCTTGGCGCGCGCTCCCACAGCGCCAGCATCGCCAGATATTGCGGATAGGTCAGGCCGAGCGGATCGAGCAACGGCCGGTAGAGCTTGGTCATCAGCCCGCTTGCCGAATAGAGCGCGAAGCACAGCTGCTGATCCAGCCTTGGCACGGGAAAAGCCCCGGCGGCCTCCGCCGGGACTTCTCTGGCTTCCGTTTCGACCTTTGTCGTCATGCGGCCTTTACCGAGAGCGCCACCTCGATATTACCCCTGATGGCGTTGGAATAGGGGCAAACCTGGTGCGCCGCCGATACAAGCGCTTCGGCCGCCGCCTGATCAAGGCCTTTCGTTTCCACCGCCAATGCGACGCCGAGCTTGAAGCCCTCGCCATCGGGAAGCAGGCTGACGGTGGAGGTTATCGCGGCATCCTGGAGCGGCAGCTTCTGCTTGCGCGCGACAAAACGGACGGCGCTTTCGAAGCAGGCGGCGTAGCCGATGGCGAAAAGCTGTTCGGGATTGGTGGCCCCACCCGGCCCGCCGAGCTCCTTGGGCATCGCCAGGTCGACCTTGAGCAGGCCGTCGCTGGTCTCGCCATGGCCGGCGCGGCCGCCGGTGACGTGAGCCTGTGTGGTGTAGAGTGCCATATCGTAGTCTCCAATTAATTTGTACACGATTATTTAATGTACAAGATAAAATGCGTCAAGCCTCCCGCTGCTGTGTTTTTCGCTATCTTAGACGATGGCGGGAACCCCCGACTTCGTCATCCTAGGGTGTAGCAGTCGCGAAGCGACGTCGCGGAAACCCTAGGATCCGTGCCGAGACGGTCAACCTAGCACAGCGGTTCGGAATGAGATCGCGGTCACCGAAGTCAGCTCTGCACCGTAGCGGCGCTCAGAAGTCGCGGCTTGGATCCCTTGGGCTGCGAAGCAGCTCCAAGGGTCTGCGCGCGTGGCTTCGCTCCTTGCTTCGCCCGTGGATGACGACACACGGCTGTCTCGGCCAATCGCCAAGGTTTCCGTGGACACCAAGAACCATGGCCGAATGCCGCCTTGGCTGTTCGCCAAAACGAAAAAAGGCGGCCGAAGCCGCCTTTTCAAAAACCTTCGGCGAAACCTTATTCGGCCGGAGTGGCTTCCGCGGCAGCCTTGGCTGCTGCTTCGGCCTCGGCGGCCGCCTTCTTCTCGGCGGCTTCCTTGGCGGCCGTCTCTGCGGCCAGCGCCTGGGCGGCGGCGACCTTCTCGGCCTCGATGCGGGCCTTCTCTGCGTTCAGCGCGTCGCGCTCCTCATCGTTGAGCTTGCGGGCGCGCACGCCGGTGTTTTCCGAGATACGGGCCGACTTGCCGCGACGATCGCGCAGGTAATAGAGCTTGGCGCGACGCACCTTGCCGCGGCGCACGATCTCGACGCCTTCGACCATCGGCGAATAGACCGGGAACACGCGCTCGACGCCTTCGCCGTAGGAGATCTTGCGGACGGTGAAATTTTCCTGGAAGCCGGAACCGGCGCGGGCGATGACGACGCCCTCATAAGCCTGGACGCGGGTGCGGGTGCCTTCGGTCACGCGGACCTGGACGCGCACCGTGTCGCCGGGCTGGAATTCGGGAAGCTTGCGCTTGGCTTCGATCTTGGCGGCCTGTTCGGCCTCGAGCTGACGGATGAGATCCATCTAAAAATCCACTTCTTGTTCTTCCGACAGTCAGAGCGCCCTACGCTTGCCTTGCAGTTCCAATGACCGCTCGGCTATGTCCTTTGTCTCCAAGACGTTTGTCTTTGAACATCGGGCAGGGGCGACTACACCGTCATTGTTGACGGGTCCGGAAGATTGTTCTTGCCGGTACGGGCGGGCACATACAGCTATTTCGGCGCTTTGTCACGCCTTGCCCATGCATTTTTTGCCGGCATGGCTCCCGGCATGGCACCATCGTAATCCTGCCGTGTCGGGTTGCGCCGGTCCGCCAAGCTTCCTAAGCCAGAGATAGCACACTTGTTCACGGCGGCCTTGCATGTCTGTCTTCAACGCCATCCTGCTCTTCCTGGCGGGCTTTCTGTCAGGCGCTGCCAACGCGGTCGCCGGGGGCGGAACCTTCATCACCTTCGGCGCCATGACATTGGTCGGCGTGCCGCCGATCGTCGCCAACGCCACCTCCTCGGTGACGCAGTTTCCGGGCTACATCACCTCGACGCTCGCCTACTCGGCCGACATCAGGCATTTCTGGCGCGGCGCCCTGCTGCTGTGCCTGATCTCGGCGGTCGGCGCGCTGGCCGGCGCGTTGATCCTGCTGGCGCTCGACAATCCGTCCTTTCGCGTCCTGGTGCCGTGGCTGCTCTTGGGCGCGACCGCTCTCTTCGCCGCCGGACCGTGGCTGAAACCGGCGCCGAAACCCGGACATGAAGCGGCCGTCGGCTCGCTCGCCGGTTCGCTGGCGCAGTTCGTCACCGCGATCTATGGCGGCTTCTTCGGCGCCGGCATGGGGGTGATGATGCTGGCGACCCTCGGCCTGACCCAGGCCGGCGACTACCACCGGCTGAACGCGCTGAAGAATATGCTGGCCGTGGTCATCGCCGCCGTCGCCATCATCGTCTTCGTATCCGGCGGCGTCGTCGCCTGGCCCCAGGCCATCGTCATGATCCCCGGCGGCGCGCTCGGGGGCTATGCCGGCGTCTGGATCGCCAAACGCGTACCGCAAAACGTGGTGCGCGGCTTCGTCATCGCCGTCGGCCTGTTTTTGGCTTTTTACTACTTCACCAAGGGCTGAGCGCTCAGCAGATCGGGCCGCCTCTCCTGCGTCAGCCGCTCCGACTGCTCCCGTCGCCAGGCGGCGATCTTCTTGTGATTGCCGGAGATCAGCACTTCGGGTATCTCCCGGCCCTCGAATTCCTGGGGCCGCGTATAGTGCGGATGTTCGAGCAGGCCGTTCTCGAAACTCTCTTCCTCGCCGGAGACGGCATTGCCCATCACGCCCGGCAACAGCCGCACCACCGCGTCGAGCAGCACGAGCGCCGCCGGCTCGCCACCTGAGAGGATGAAATCGCCAATCGAAACCTCTTCCAGCTTTCGCGCGTCGATCAGCCGTTGATCGACGCCTTCGAAGCGGCCGCACAGGATGACGGCGCCCGGCCCGGCGGCGAGTTCGCGCACGCGCGCCTGCGTCAGCGGTTTGCCGCGCGGGCTCATCAGCAGGCGGGGGCGCGCATCGCCCGGCGGCGAGGCGTGGTCGATCGCCCTGGCCAGCACATCGGCGCGCATCACCATGCCGGCGCCGCCGCCGGCTGGCGTGTCGTCGACGGTGCGGTGCCTGTCGGTAGCAAAGTCGCGGATCTGGATCGCATCAAGCGACCAGGTGCCGGCTTCGAGCGCCCGCCCGGCCAGCGACAGGCCGAGCGCGCCCGGAAACATCTCGGGATAGAGCGTCAGCACGCTTGCCGAAAAACTCACCGGTTGCCCCCGGCGTCGCGCGGTCCGCGCGGCCTGCCCTTCGGATCGAAATTGTCCTCGCTGGGTGCGGCGCCGTCCTCGTCCTCGACCAGCCCGGCCGCAACCGGGTCGACGCGGACAAAACCCTCGGCGATCGACACTTGCGGCACGGCGGCCTGCGTGAACGGGATCAGCACGCCCTTGCGCCCGGCGAGCGTCACATCGAGGATGTCGCCGCCTCCGAAATTGTGCACCGCGACGACCTTGCCGAGGACGGCGCCCGTATCGTCACGAACGTCGAGCCCGATCAGGTCGGCGTGGTAGAATTCATCCTCCTCGCCGTCATCGGGCAGCATCGACCGGTCGACGAACAGTTCGGTGCCGGCGAGCGCTTCGGCGGCGTTGCGGTCGATGACACCCTTAAAACGCACCACGACGACGGTGTTGGCGGGCCTTATATCCGTTATCTGGAAGGCACGGCCGTCCCTGGCATAGAGCGGCCCATAGTCGGCCAGCGCCATTGGCTCGCCGGTGAAGGTTTTTACCCGCAACTCGCCCTTGATGCCGTGGGCGGCGCCGATAACAGCCATCTGGACGGGATTCTGGGGTTTGCTCATCGGCGAAAAATCCTTTGGCCTGCTCTAGCGCCAGCCGGTTGTCATTTCAATGACGGGCTCTTCACCGCTTCCTAACCCGGCTGCCGGAAAATGGCGGCGAACCGGAACAGACGCCATGCCTGAATTCCTCATCCCGGCGAAACCCGATCTCCAGGGGGCGCGTGAAAACTGGCTGAAGATGCTGGCGCGCGAACGCCGGCTGTCGCCGGAAACCGTCGAGGCCTATGAGCGCGATTCGCGCCAGTTCCTGCATTTCCTCACCGGCCATCTCGGCGGGCCGCCCGGGATTTCCGATATTGCCGATCTGCGCCCGGCCGATCTGCGCGGCTTCCTCGCCGCGCGGCGTAACGCCGGTGCTGGCGCCCGCACGCTTGGCCGAGGTCTCGCCGGCATCCGTTCGCTGCTACGCTTTCTCGAACGTCGCGGCCTGGCCAATGCAGCGGGTGCCGCGGCCCTGCGCGCGCCACGCCAGCCCAAATCGCTGCCAAAACCGCTGACGGCGAGCGATGCCAGGCACGTGGTCTCCGTCGAAGGTCAGCTGGCCGAGGAACCCTGGATCGCGGCCCGCAACGCCGCCGTGCTGACACTGCTCTACGGCTCGGGCCTGCGCATCTCGGAGGCACTTGGCCTCAGCGCCGCCAATCTGGCCTCGGAGGCCGACACCGTGCTGCGCGTCACCGGCAAGGGCGGCAAGACGCGGCTGGTGCCGGTGCTGCCGGTGGCGCTCAGGGCGATCGCCGAATACCGCCGGCTCTGTCCCTACCATCTCGACCCGAAGGGGCTTTTGTTTCGCGGCGCGCGCGGCGGCCCGCTCAACCCGGCCATCATCCAGCGCGCCATGGTCAAACTGCGTTCGGCGCTCAATCTGCCCGACACGGCGACGCCGCATGCGCTGCGCCATTCCTTCGCCACCCATCTGCTCGGCCGCGGCGGCGATCTGCGCACCATCCAGGAACTCTTAGGCCACGCCAGCCTGTCGACGACGCAGATCTACACCGGCGTCGACACGGCGAGACTGCTGGAAATCTACGAATCGGCGCATCCAAGGGCGTGAACCCTTCAATTTCGCCGCACCAATTAACCGTTTTGCCGCTTTTCGATCCTAGAAAGGCATCATGAAACGCGTCATTACCATCGTCGACCGTGCGGCCTCCATCTCGCTGAAGCTGCTTGTCGCGCTCAACGTGCTGTTTTTCCTGTCCTTCCTTGCAGTTTTGCTGTTCGCGGCCGGCAGGGCGCATGCGGAAATCCCGACCTGCAGCGGCGCCGACATGCTGTCTGCCTTGCAGAAGGCAAGCCCTGCCACCTACGACAAGATCGAGGCGGAGGCCGCTGCCACGCTCAACGGCAAGGGCCTGTTGTGGAAGCTCGAAAAACCGGGCGAACAGCCATCCTATCTCTTCGGCACCATGCATATGACCGATCCGCGCGTCACCACGCTGCCGGCATACGCGCAGAAGGCCTTCGATGCCGCCGGCACCCTCATCATCGAGACCACCGACGTGCTCGACAAGCAGAAGATGATGTTGGCGATGCTGAAGGAGCCGGACCTGATGATGTTCACCGACTCCACGACGCTGTCGTCCTTGCTGTCGCCGCGGGACGCGGCGGCCATGAACGCCGCTCTCGACGCGCGCGGCATCCCGCCGGCAACGGTCGCCAAGATGAAGCCCTGGATGCTGTCGGCCATGATGGCGCTTCCGGCTTGCGAACTCGCCCGCCAGTCCGGCGGCGCGCCGGTGCTCGACGTCAAGCTGGCCGAGAGCGCCAAGGCTGCCGGCAAGCCGGTGGAAGGGCTGGAAACAGCCGAGAGCCAGTTGCGCGCCATGGCTTCGCTGCCGCTCGCCTTTCATATGAAGGGCCTGATCGACACGCTGAAGCTGGGCGACAAGGTCAACGACATCAACGAGACCATGATCCTGCTCTACCAGCGCGGCGACACCGGCATGTTCTGGCCGCTGTTCCGCGCCGCCATGCCCGACGAGCAGGAGGATCCGGCAGGCTATGCCGCCTTCGAGGAAACCATGATCACCAGCCGCAACAAGGTGATGGTCGATCATGCCGGGCCGATCCTGGCCAAGGGCAACGCCTTCATGGCGGTCGGCGCCCTGCATCTTCCCGGCCCGGAGGGACTGGTCGAGGATTTCCGCAAAGCCGGCTATACTGTCACGGCGGTCGGGCTTTAGCCCTATTTGATCAAGACCTGGGCCAGCATCGCCGGAACGATGATGCGGTGAAACGGCATGATGATGGCGAGATAGGCCCGCCCAAGCAGATTGTGCGTCTTCACGATCGTCGACGCGGCCACCTCCTGCCGGCCCGCGCCGAGGTCGTTCACCTCCACCAGGATGCGGAAATCGAGATGCCGGTCGTCCAGCCCAAGGACAACCCTGCCATCTGCCTGGCTGATAAGCGGAAATATGCCGATCCTGCTTTCCGGCGGCGCGTCGGGTTCCGCCCCCGTTTTCAACCCAAATGGCCTCACCGCGAGGTTGCGCAGCCGCGTCAGCCGGCCGACCCATCCCGGTGTTCGCCCCAGCACGCGTTCGGCCGCGCCAATAGCGGTCAGGGCAAGGCCATCGGTTGTCAGCGCGTATCGGTCGGTGAACTGAGCGCCGGCAAGAGTACCTTCGGGATCAGGAAAAGTCCGTGCAGTGGGCGTCATACCGGCAAATCCTTCGTGACCAACGATAGCATCGGCTGGTTCGGCTCGCTGCGTGGCGAAACGCCGCCTGGCCAACGCCTTCATGGCGGTCGGCGCGCTGCATCTTCCCGGTCCGGAGGGATCGGTCGAGGATTTCCGCAAAGCCGGCTATACTGTCACCGCCGTCAATTGAGTCGGATGGCAGCGGAGGCTCGCAAACGCCGCGTTTCCGGCGTTTTCGTCCGCTAGCGTGAAACCCATTCAACGGTTGCGCGTTGATGGCTGTTGATTGACCATTTTCATTTTCTCCGGAGGACACATTTATGACCAACACACCAAACCCAAACGATCCGTACAATTCGACCACCAATGCCCCTCGGCCGAGCGGCGGTGGCGGCAGCCCTTGGCTGATTGCGCTGGTCGTCGTTATTCTGGCTGTAGTCGCGTATTACGTTTTCGGAAGAAGCGGTGAGCATCCGGCACCCGCCGAGCCGCCAGCGGCCAGCACACCGGCCCCGGCGCCCGCGCCGGCTGAACCGATGAAGCCCGCCGAACCGGCACCCGCGCCTGCACCAGCACCCGCGCCGGCTCCTGCACCGGCGACACCGGCTCCTGCGCCGGCTCCTGCGCCGGCTCCTGCGCCGGCCCCAGCTCCCGCACCGGCCCAGTAATCCGGGCCACGGCTTTCAACGAAGAACGGCCCGCCTTCCGGCGGGCCGTTCCGTTTGGGCAGGCAAGGAGGCAATTCCCTCAGGGAAAGCTACGCGCTTTTCCGGGAAACCGTTTCACGGTTTTCCCGGATCGTTCTAAATATGGATCGGCTTGAAGAACGTCGCCAGCGCCGCTTCCTTCACCGCTTCCGACATCGTCGGATGCGCGTGGGTGGTGCGGGCGAGATCCTCCGACGAGCCGCCGAACTCCATCAGCACCGCCGCCTCGTGGATCATCTCGCCGGCGCCGAAGCCGACAATGTGGACGCCCAGTACACGATCGGTCGTCTTGTCGGCGAGTATCTTCACGAAGCCATCCGTGTGCAGCATGGCGCGCGCGCGGCCGTTGGCGGTGAAGGGGAATTTGCCGACCTTGTAGTCGATGCCGGCCTTCTTCAGCTCTTCCTCGGTCTTGCCGACCGAGGCGATTTCCGGGCTGGTGTAGACGACGCTCGGAATGACCTCGTAATTCACATGACCGGCCTGGCCGGCGATGGTTTCGGCCACCGCGACGCCCTCGTCCTCGGCCTTGTGCGCCAGCATCGGCCCCGCGATGACGTCGCCGATGGCATAGATGCCCGGCACGTTGGTCCGGAGATGCCCGTCGGTTTTGACGCGGCCGCGCTCGTCGACCTCGACGCCCGCTTCCTTGAGCCCGAGGTTGTCTGAAAAGGCGCGGCGTCCCGTCGAGATCAGCACCGCGTCCGCCTCGATGGTCTCGGCCGCGCCGCCCTTGACCGGCTCGAAGGTGACGGTCGCGCCGTTCTTGGCCTTGGCGACGCCGGTGACCTTGGCGCCGAGCTTGAACTCGAAGCCTTGCTTGGAGAGCAGCCGCTGGAACTGTTTCGACACCTCGCCGTCCATGCCGCCCAGGATCGTGTCGAGGAACTCGACCACCGTGACCTTGGCGCCAAGCCGTGCCCAGACCGAGCCGAGCTCGAGCCCGATGACGCCGCCACCGACCACCACCAGGTGGCCCGGCACCTTGTCCAGCGCCAGCGCGCCCGTCGACGACACGATGATTTTCTCGTCGATGTCGACCTTGACGCCTGGAATGCCGGCGACGTCCGAGCCGGTGGCGATGACGATGTTTTTGGTCTCTATCTCCTCGACCTTGCCGTCCTCGGAGGTCACCGAAACCTTACCGGCCGCGACCACCTTGCCGGTGCCGCGAAAACTGTCGATCTTGTTCTTCTTGAACAGGAAGGCGACGCCATTGACGTTGGACAACACCGTCGCGTCCTTGTGCGCCATCATCTTCTTCAGGTTGAGCTTGGGTGCCGGGATTTCGACGCCGAGCGTGTCGAAGGAATGGCCGGCCTCGGCGAACATTTCGGAGGCGTAGAGCAGCGCCTTGGACGGAATGCAGCCGATGTTGAGGCAGGTGCCGCCGAAGGTCGCGTTCTTCTCGACCACGGCGACCTTCAGCCCAAGCTGTGCCGCCTTGATGGCGCAGACATAGCCGCCCGGTCCCGATCCGATGATAACGACGTCATAAGCCATGATACTGTCCTTTTCGATTGGGGCTCAGCGGCCGCCGCTGACATTCAGGATCGCGCCCGTCGTATAGGACGCGGCGTCGGACAAAAGATAGAGAATCGCGCCCGCGACTTCATCCGCGGTGCCGGCTCTTTTCATCGGCAGCGTGTCCTGGATCAGCGCCACCCGGTCCGGCTGCCCGCCGGAAGCGTGGATATCGGTGTCGATGATGCCCGGCCGCACCGCGTTGACGCGGATGCCTTCGGACGCCACCTCGCGGGCAAGCCCGATGGTGAGGGTGTCGATGGCGCCCTTGGAAGCGGCATAGTCTACATAATTGTCCGGCGCGCCCAACACCGCCGCCGCCGAAGAGAGGTTGACGATCGATCCACCCGAACCGCCATGGCGCGTCGACATGCGCTTGACCGCTTCGCGGGCGCACAGGATCGACCCGACAACATTGATGCGCATCATCCGTTCGAGCCGCGCCGCGCTCATCTCGTCGACCCGCGCCTTGGCATCGACGATGCCGGCATTGTTGACGAAGGCGTCGAGCCGGCCATGGGTGCGGTCCACCGCCTCGAAGATGGCCAGGATGTCGGCCTCGCTGCCGACGTCGCCCTTCACGGCGAAAGCGTCGCCGCCGGCGGCCTTGATCTCGGCGACCAGCGCGTCGGCCGCCGCCCGGTTCGAGGCATAGTTGATTGCAACGCGATAGCCGGCCTGCGACCCCTGCCGACACACGGCCGCGCCGATGCCACGGCTGCCGCCGGTGACCAGCAGCACTTTTTGCGCGGCGCTCATTCCTGGCATCCCTTCATCGCGAACACATCCGACGGCACTTTCGAGAAGCCGCTGCCGCCATAGGCCGGGGATTGCCGGAGCACCGGCCCGAGATCGGGCAGGATCAGCGTCTTCGGCGCTTCGACGCCCTCGGCCGGCAGCAGCCCGACAGTCCCCTTGTCATCCGCCGTGTAGATGACGCCGTTCCACAGCGTGCAGGCGGCAAGCTCCTCGCCGGTGACGTCGCCCTCCGGACATTTGTACATCAGCGCGCCGTTCGGGCGCGCAACATCCTGGGTCCACATGACGACGCCGTTCAGAACCACATTGTTGTCGAGGATCAAGCGGAACGTATTGGTGACGGTGGCCGAGGTGCCCGTCGGAGTAAAGTCGATCTCGCTGCCGTTCTGTGCATCGCCATAGACCGAGAGTTCGATCGGGCAGGCGGCGCCTGCCGTAGAACACGTGACCCCGAAGGCCAGCAATCCAGCGAGACATCTGATGACGGGCGACAGGGCGCTTTGCATCAGGATAACCTACTTGCTCTCGCGGCCATCGGCGTTTTCCAGAACGCCAAAATCGGTCATCAGCAGCAGCGGCTCGCCGGCCGCGTCCAGCCCCCAGAACGATGGATAGAATCCGTCACCCCAGCCGCTCCAGAACATGGCGATGTTGAGCGGGTTGCCGGCAACCGGATGATGCATGACGAACCTGTCCTGGTTTGGCGCGAATTCGGCCGCCAGCACGTCGTCATAGTAATTCTGCTCGGCTTGGAGCTTGTCCTGCTCACCCGACATCAGCGCCATAGCCGTTTTGTCCATGAACGAGCCAAGGCCGGCATCGACGGGATACCCGAAGATCTCGTCGCCCTTCAAGGTCGATGCATCCTGGCCCGGCACTGTCGCCAGTTCCCAGCGAACCGGCGTGCCGGGCTTGAAGCGCAGCACCGAAATCCCGACGCGGCCCTGGGCTTCCAGCAGCGAAACCGGGTAGCTCCCCGGTTTGACCCTGCGGCTCAAGGCCGGCATCTCGGTACCGCTGATCAGAGGATCGCAGGCGATGATTTCACCGGTCGGCAACTCGAGTTCGCCGATCGGAGTTACGGTGATCTTCCGCTCTTCCAGTTGAGCATCGCTCAAAGCGAAAACGCCAAGATTGCTGCTCGCCTGCGAAGGATCCCATTGGGCGGCGGCCGTCGCCAGCGACGGAACGACGGCGGCGGCCAGGCCAACAGACCGCAGCATCCCACCGGCTCGCCGGCCCAGGCTGTAACCAAACTGCTCCAGCCAGCCGCTCATTGCGGGTCAGCTCCGATCACAGATCGAGCACCAGCCGTTCCGGATCCTCCAGGCTGTCCTTGACGCGGACCAGGAAGGTGACCGCTTCCTTGCCGTCGACGATGCGGTGATCGTAGGAGAGCGCCAGATACATCATCGGCCGGATCACGATCTGGCCGCCGACCACGACCGGCCGGTCCTGGATCTTGTGCATGCCGAGAATGCCCGACTGCGGCGCATTGAGGATCGGCGTCGACATCAGCGACCCGTAGACGCCGCCATTGGAGATGGTGAAGGTGCCGCCCTGCATATCGGCGACCGACAGCTTGCCGTCGCGCGCGGCGATGCCCAGCCGGCCGATCTCCTTCTCGATCTCGGCGATGGACATCTGGTCGGCATCACGCACGACCGGAACCACGAGCCCCTTTTCGGTGCCGACGGCGACGCCGATATGGGCATAGTTCTTGAAGATAATATCGGTGCCGTCGATCTCGGCATTGACCGAGGGGATTTCCTTCAAGGCATGCGTCACGGCCTTGGTGAAAAAGCCCATGAAGCCGAGCTTCACGCCATGCTTCTTCTCGAACACGTCCTTGTACTTGGTCCGCAGCGCCATCACCGACGACATGTCCACTTCATTGAAGGTGGTCAGCATGGCGGCGGTCGACTGCGCTTCCTTCAGCCGGCGCGCGATGGTCTGGCGCAGCTTGGTCATGCGCACGCGCTCTTCACGGGAAGCGTCGTCGCCGGACGACGGCGCCCGCACGGCAACCGGTGCCGGCGCTGCCTTTGGCGTTTCGGCAGGCTGCGACGGCGCGCCCTTGGAGATGGCGTCGAGCACGTCGCCTTTCAGCACCTGGCCGCGCTTGCCCGAGCCGGAAAGCTGGTCGACCGACAGATTGTTCTCGGCGATCAGTTTTGCCGCCGCCGGCGCCGGCGGCATGGTGCGCGGCTCGACCGCGCCGGCATCGCCCGCGACCTTGGCGGTCTCTGCCGCGGCCTGCTTGGTGGTCTGCGCCGCGTCGGGGCTGGAAGCCTGCGCCACCGCCTGCGGCTTGGTCGCGGGAGCAGCCGCGCCACCGCCCGAAATCGAACCCAACAGCGCGCCGACGCCAACGGTCTCGCCTTCGTTGACTGTGATTTCGCCGAGCGTGCCGGAGGCGGCGGCGGGCACCTCCACCGTCACCTTGTCGGTCTCGAGCTCGACCAGCGGCTCGTCGGCGGCAATGGCATCGCCGACCTTCTTGAACCATTTGCCGACGGTCGCTTCGGTGACGGATTCGCCCAGGGTGGGGACGCGGATTTCGGTAGCCATTGTGCCTGTCCGTTCTTTCGGTTCAGTTCTATTCGCCCAGTTCTGCTTATTCGCCGAGCGCGTCTTCGAGCAAGGCGGCGAGCTGGGCAAGGTGCTTCGACATCAGGCCGGTCGCCGGCGACGCGGCCGCCGGACGGCCGGTGTAGCGCACCCGCTGATGCTTGGCGTCGATATGCGCCAGCACCCATTCCA
Organism: Mesorhizobium sp. ES1-6; assembly: GCF_020164775.1. Lineage (NCBI taxonomy): Bacteria > Pseudomonadati > Pseudomonadota > Alphaproteobacteria > Hyphomicrobiales > Phyllobacteriaceae > Mesorhizobium > Mesorhizobium sp. ES1-6. The sequence goes on along the minus strand of NZ_JAIUGU010000003.1, from coordinate 210,772 downwards.
GATACGGGTCGATGAACGACCAAGCGCCCATGTTCTTGGGTTCCTCCTGGCACCACACCATCTCGGCGTTGCGGAAGCGTGACAGCTCGGTGATCAGCGCCTTGGCCGGGAACGGATAGAGCTGTTCGACGCGCAGCAGGTAGATGTCGTTGATGCCGCGCTTCTCGCGCTCCTCGTAGAGGTCGTAATAGACCTTGCCCGAGCACAGCACGACGCGGCGGATCTTGGAATCCTTGGTCAGCTTGATCGCCTGGTTGGGCAACAGCTGGGCATCGTCCCACAGGAGCCGGTGGAACGAGCTTTCGCCCGAGATTTCCGGTAGCGTCGACACCGCCCGCTTGTGACGCAGCAGCGACTTCGGCGTCATCAGGATCAATGGCTTGCGGAAGTCGCGCTTCAGCTGCCGGCGCAATATGTGGAAGTAGTTGGCCGGCGTCGTGCAGTTGGCGACTTGCATGTTGTCTTCGGCGCAAAGCTGCAGGAAGCGCTCCAGCCGGGCCGAGGAATGCTCAGGGCCCTGGCCTTCATAGCCATGCGGCAGCAGACAGACGAGGCCCGACATGCGGAGCCACTTGCGCTCGCCGCTAGAGATGAACTGGTCGAACACCACCTGGGCGCCGTTGGCGAAGTCGCCAAACTGCGCCTCCCACAAGGTCAGCGCCTTCGGCTCGGCCAGGCTGTAGCCATATTCGAAGCCCAGCACCGCCTCTTCCGACAGCATCGAGTTGATCACTTCGTAGCCGGCCTGCGCCGCCGACAGATTGTTGAGCGGAATATAGCGGGTCTCGTCGCGCTGGTCGTAAAGCACGGAGTGGCGCTGCGAGAAGGTGCCGCGCTCGGAATCCTGTCCCGAAAGCCGGATCGGATTGCCGTCGAGCAGGATGGCGCCGAACGCAAGCGCTTCCGCCGTCGACCAGTCGATGCCTTCGCCGGACTCGATCGCCTGGCGCCGGTTCTCGAGGAAGCGGATGATCGTCTTGTGCGCCTCGAAATCCTTCGGCACCTCGGTCAGCTTCTTGCCGATTTCCTTCAGCGTCTTGACCGGCACGGCGGTCTTGCCGCGCCGCTGTTCGTCCTGGTTGTCGGCCGTGCGCAGGCCCGACCAGGCGCCGTCGAGCCAATCGGCCTTGTTGGGCTTGTAGTGCTGGCCGACTTCCCATTCGGCTTCCAGATGCGCGCGCCAGTCGGCCTTGAGCTGGTCGAGCTCGGCCTGAGTGATGTGGCCTTCGGAGATCAGCCGCTCGCCATAGATCTGCACCGTCGTCTTGTGGGTGCGGATGTTGCGGTACATCAGCGGCTGGGTGAAGGCTGGTTCATCGCCCTCATTGTGGCCGAAGCGGCGGTAGCAGAACATGTCCACGACCACCGGCTTGTGGAACTTCATGCGGAACTCGATCGCCACCTTGGTGGCGTGCACCACGGCTTCCGGGTCGTCGCCATTGACGTGGAAGATCGGCGCCTCGATCATCTTGGCGACGTCGGACGGATAGGGCGACGAGCGCGAGAAGCGCGGATTGGTGGTGAAGCCGATCTGGTTGTTGATGATGAAATGCAGCGTCCCGGCGACGCGGTGACCACGCAGGCCCGACAGGCCGAGGATTTCGGCGATCACGCCCTGGCCGGCGAAGGCGGCGTCGCCATGCAGCAGCAGCGGCAGCACCTTGGCGCGCTCTTCCAGCGGCACGATCTCTTCGCGGCCGCGGCCGAACAGATAATCCTGCTTGGCGCGCGCCTTGCCCATCACGACGGGATCGACAATTTCCAGATGTGAAGGATTGGCGGTGAGCGACAGGTGCACCTTGTTGCCGTCGAACTCGCGGTCCGAAGAGGCGCCGAGATGGTACTTCACGTCACCAGAGCCCTCGACCTCGTCGGGGGCGGCCGAGCCGCCCTTGAACTCATGGAAGATGGCGCGGTGCGGCTTGGCCATCACCTGCGAAAGCACGTTCAGCCGGCCGCGATGCGCCATGCCGAGCACGATCTCCTTCATGCCGAGCTGGCCGCCACGCTTGACGATCTGCTCCAGCGCCGGGATCAGCGCCTCACTGCCGTCGAGGCCGAAGCGCTTGGTGCCTTTGTACTTGACGTCGATGAACTGCTCGAAACCTTCCGCCTCGACCAGCTTCTGCAGGATCGCCTTCTTGCCGGTGGCGGTGAAGGAAATCTCCTTGTCGGCGCCTTCGATGCGCGCCTGGATCCAGGCCTTCTCCTCGGGGTCGGAGATGTGCATGAACTCGACGCCAAGCGTCGAACAATAGGTGCGGGTCAGGATTTCCAGCATCTGCCGGACGGTGCCGAATTCGAGCCCCAGCACGTTGTCGAGGAAGATCGGCCGGTCGTAGTCGGCTTCCGTAAAACCGTAATTCTCGGGCGACAGTTCATTGTAGTCCTCGAGCGGCTTGGCGATGCCGAGCGGATCGAGATTGGCATGCAGATGGCCGCGCATGCGGTAGGCGCGGATCATCATGATGGCGCGCACCGAATCGCGCGTCGCCTGGTGCACGTCGGCGTCGGACGGCGCCACGCCGTTGACGACCACCTTCTCCTTGACCTTTTTCTCGATGTGCTTCTCGACCAGGCCCCAATTGCCGTCGAGCGCCGACACCAGTTCGCCATTGGCCTGCAGCGGCCAGGAGGGTCTTGCCCACGACGCGCCCTTGGCATTCATGCGCACATCGCCGGCATCGTCCTTCAGCCCGGCGAAGAATTCCTGCCATTCGGGATTGACCGAGGCTGGATCATCCTCATAGGCGGCATAGAGCGCGTCGATGTAATCGGCGTTGCCGCCATAAAGGAATGAGGTTAGCGAAAATTGGTCGTTGGCCTGATCTTGTCGTGCCATTTTTTGTCCGCGGAGCCTGGCTCCGTCTCCTTTTCCAAGGGGAATAGTGAATAGTCAGTAGTGAGTAGAACGATGGAAATCTCTGCTCAGCTGCCACTCACTGGTTCGTCCCTTTTTCACTACTAACTACTGACTACTGCCTCAGCCCTTGATGGCTTCAACCAGCGTCGTGCCAAGCCGCGCCGGTGACGGCGAGACCTTGATGCCGGCCGATTCCATCGCCGCGATCTTGTCTTCCGCGCCGCCCTTGCCGCCGGAGATCACCGCGCCCGCATGGCCCATGGTGCGGCCAGCCGGTGCCGTGCGCCCGGCGATGAAGCCCGCCATCGGTTTCCTGCGCCCGCGCTTGGCCTCGTCCTTGAGGAACTGCGCGGCGTCTTCCTCGGCCGAGCCGCCGATCTCGCCGATCATGATGATCGACTTGGTCTCGTCGTCGGCCAGGAACATCTCGAGCATGTCGATGAACTCTGTGCCCTTGACGGGGTCGCCGCCGATGCCGACGGCCGTGGTCTGGCCGAGACCGACATTGGTGGTCTGGAACACAGCCTCATAGGTAAGTGTTCCCGAGCGCGAAACAACGCCGACCGAGCCCTTGCGGAAGATGTTGCCGGGCATGATGCCGATCTTGCATTCGTCTGGGGTGAGCACGCCCGGGCAGTTCGGGCCGATCAGCCGCGACTTGGAGCGGTCGAGCCGCGCCTTGACCTTGACCATGTCCATGACCGGGATGCCCTCGGTGATGCAGACGATCAGCGGGATCTCCGCCTCGATCGCCTCGATGATGGCTTCGCCCGCGCCCGCCGGCGGCACGTAGATGACGGAGGCGTTGGCGCCCGTCCTGTCCTTGCCTTCGGCGACCGTGGCGAAGATCGGCAGGCTCTCGCCTTTCGAGCCGGTCCATGTCTCGCCGCCCTTCTTGGGATGGATGCCGCCCACCATCTTGGTGCCGTGATAGGCCAGCGCCTGTTCGGTGTGGAACGTGCCGGTCTTGCCGGTCAGGCCCTGCACCAGCACCTTGGTGTTCTTGTCGATAAGAATGGACATCGGAGCCCTTTTTAACCGTTGATCGAGGAAGGCGAGACGCGCCGATAGACGCCGCTCACCATGTCTTGCCAGCCATCGCTGCCGGCGGGTTTGAATTGCAGTCGCATGCGATAGGTGTCGGCATCGTTGAAAACATAGGTCACGCGCGCGGCGCCACGCGGCGACGACCGCTCCAGCACCAGTTCGTCGCCATTCCATGCGCCCGTGGCGGGCGACACCGGCACGAAGCCCATGGAATCGAATTGATGCATGGTGACGAGGCTGTTCTGCTGGTCGAAGCCGAACACATTGTGCGCGCCGAAGGAGACCGTGCCGTCGCGGCGCTGACGATAGCGCTGCACCACGAACAGACCGCCGAACTGCGCTTCCGCCGTCACTTCGGAGGTTGCCGCACCCTCATCGGCCCATTGCGTCGCCGCGATATCCTCCTCGCCGCGCCACGCGCCGACCAGCGCCTGCAGGCGCTGATGGTCGGCCGAGAGCGAGGAGAAGGAGGCCGCGTTCATGGGATCACAGCCGCTTCAGATCGGTGACGGTAAGGTCGCTCTTGGCATCGCCGGTGTTGAGCGTCGTCGCCGGTTCGAACATCAGCACCACCGGCTCCGCGGTCAGCGAACGCGGCCGGTGCTCGACGCCGCGCGGCACGACGATGAAATCGCCTTCGCCAAGCTCGAACGGCCCGTCGCGAAAATCGATCGCGATCCTGCCCCGCAGCACGAGAAAAGCTTCGTCCTCATTGTCATGCGCATGCCAGTCGAAGGCCTCGCCGAACTTGGCAACCTTGGCCTGGCTGTCGTTGACGTCGCCGGCGACATGCGGATCGAAGACCTTGGTGATGGTCCGATCCGCCGCCTCGACGAGGTTTATCTTGCGCGGAGGCATCCGCTCAGCCTTTCACCGCCGCCACGATCTTCTTGGCGGCATCGTCGAGATCATCGGCCGACACGACATTCAAGCCGCTGTCGTTGATGATCTTCTTGCCGAGCTCGGCATTGGTGCCTTCCAGGCGGACCACCAGCGGAACCTGGAGGCCGACTTCCTTGACCGCGGCTATCACGCCCTCGGCGATGATGTCGCACTTCATGATGCCGCCGAAGATGTTGATCAGGATGCCCTTCACCGCCGGGTCCTTGGTGATGATCTTGAACGCCGCCGTCACCTTCTCCTTCGAAGCGCCGCCGCCGACGTCCAGGAAGTTGGCGGGTTCGGCGCCATAGAGCTTGATGATGTCCATCGTCGCCATGGCGAGGCCGGCGCCGTTGACCATGCAGCCGATATTGCCGTCGAGGGCGACATAGGCGAGGTCGTATTTCGAGGCCTCGATCTCCTTCTCGTCCTCTTCGGTCGTGTCGCGCAATTCCATCAGTTCGGGGTGGCGAAACAGCGCGTTGTTGTCGAACGACACTTTCGCGTCGAGCACGCGCAGGCGGCCGTTCTTCATGACGATCAGCGGGTTGACCTCGAGCAGGCTCATGTCCTTTTCGACAAAGGCCTTATAGAGGATCGGGAACAGCGTGCCGCCGTCCTTGGCCGCGTCACCGTCGAGCTTCAGCGCGCCGTTGAGCGCCTTAACGTCGTCAGCCGTGACGCCCTTTTCCGGGTCGATGGCGACGGTGATGATCTTTTCCGGCGTATCGTGGGCGACGCCCTCGATGTCCATGCCGCCCTCGGTCGAGACGACGAAGGCGATGCGGCCGACCGAGCGGTCGACCAGGATCGAGAGATAGAGCTCGCGCTCGATGTCGGCGCCGTCCTCGATATAGAGGCGGTTGACCTGCTTGCCAGCCGGGCCGGTCTGCTTGGTCACCAGCGTGTGGCCGAGCATCTCGTTGGCGTTGGCGACGACGTCGGCGACCGACTTCGCCAGCCTGACGCCACCCTTGGCGTCGGGCCCGAGTTCCTTGAACTTGCCCTTGCCGCGGCCGCCGGCATGGATCTGGCTCTTCACCACATAGAGCGGGCCAGGCAGCGCTTGCGCGGCGGCTTCCGCCTCGCTCGCCTTGAACACCGGCACGCCTTCGGCCACCGGCGCGCCAAAGCTCTTCAGCAGCGCCTTGCCTTGATATTCATGGATGTTCATCGGGAACTATCTCCAGGTCGTTTGCCGGGGGGGTGTCGTTTTGCCGGGGTTTACTTCGAGGCGAGTTGCGGCGCGATCTTGACGCAGGCCTCGGTAAGGCCCTGCACCGTCGCCACCGACGCGTCGAACATCTTCTGCTCGGCCTTGTTGAGGTCGATCTCGATGACGCGCTCGACACCGCCGGCACCGATCACCACGGGAACGCCGACATACGTGCCCTTGACGCCATACTGGCCGGAGAGGTGCGCCGCGCACGGCAGCACGCGCTTCTTGTCCTTGAGGTAGGATTCCGCCATCGAAATCGCCGAAGCCGCCGGCGCGTAGTAGGCCGATCCGGTCTTCAGGAGGCCGACGATCTCGGCGCCGCCGTCGCGGGTGCGCTGCACGATCTGGTCGAGCTTTTCCTTCGAGGTCCAGCCCATCTTGATCAGGTCGGGCAGCGGAATGCCCGACACCGTCGAATAGCGGATCATCGGCACCATGGAATCGCCATGGCCGCCGAGCACGAAGGCGGTGACGTCCTCGACCGAGACCTTGAATTCCTCGGCCAGGAAATAGCGGAAGCGCGCGCTGTCGAGCACGCCGGCCATGCCGACGACATGGGTCTTGGGCAGGCCGGAAAACTTCTGCAGTGCCCACACCATGGCGTCGAGCGGGTTGGTGATGCAGATGACGAAGGCCTTCGGCGCGTACTTCTTCAGCCCGGCGCCGACCTGTTCCATGACCTTGAGGTTGATGCCCAGCAGATCGTCGCGGCTCATGCCCGGCTTACGCGGCACGCCGGCGGTGACGATGCAGACATCCGCGCCCTCGATGCCGGCGTAATCATTGACGCCGGTCAGCCGGGAGTCGAAACCGTCGACCGGCGACGACTGCGCGATATCGAGCCCCTTGCCCTGCGGGATGCCCTCGGCAATATCGAACAGGACCACGTCGCCGAGATCCTTGAGGCCGATCATATGGGCGAGCGTGCCGCCGATCATGCCAGAGCCGATAAGCGCTATCTTGTTGCGTGCCATGTGAGGATGATTTCCCTTTGTCAGTGACGGCGCCAACACGGCGTCGAGGAAGAGGCCGGAATGCAGCGGGGGAACCGCGGATTTCGCCGCACCCAATAGCTCCGGTACGGAATAAATTCAAACGATTATTTCGACCCCTGCATTTTCAATCGGTTAGAGCGCTTGGGATTTACGTAAACGTCAAAATTTGTAAGCCGACTTGGGGGAATTTATACAATGACGGTTGAGATCAGAAGACTCTATCCCGGCGATGACGCCCTTGTGATGCGGGTTGCCGACGACGTGTTCGACGAACCGGTGCGGGCCGATCATCTGGCCAGCTATCTCGCGCAATCGGGCCATTTCATGATCATGGCCCTGGCCGGGGCGTTATCGTCGGCCAATGCGCGGCGGTCATCCACCGCCATCCGGACAAGCCGACCGAACTTTATATCGACGAGGTAGGCGTGTCGCCGGCCTTCCAGCGCCAGGGGATTGCACGCAAAATGCTCGACGCGATGTTCGCTCTCGGCAGGGAGCATGGCTGCGAAGAGCTTGGGTGGGCACCGAACCTGACAATCTGCCCGCCCGCGCGCTTTATAAGCGCGCGCCCGTGACGAGGCGGAGACCTTTGTAATGTATGTCTATCGGCTGTAGGCGCGCCGACGAGCCTGACGACCCCTAAGGCGACCGGTTGGGGCGTTCGGCAAAAAAGATTCGACCGGAACCTCGGAGTGGATCGCCCGTTTTGGCACTGTGATCAACAGGAGACAGACCGCCATGGATTGGAACCGCGTCGAAGGAAATTGGAAGCAGGTCAAGGGCAAGGTCAAGGAACAGTGGGGCAAGCTCACCGACGATGATCTCGACCGGATCGCCGGCAAGCGCGACCAGCTCGAAGGCAAGATCCAGGAACGCTACGGCATCGAGAAAGACCGCGTTCGCCGCGACGTTGACGACTGGTACAGCATGCAGGGCTGGTAGTTCCCCCGCACGTGAAAAGGGCCCGGCATGCGCCCTTTTCACGACTTGGCCGCGAGGCTGGGCTTCTCTCAAAGGCTCAGCAGGGACTTAATTGACTCGCTTATCTCCGTCCGAAAGCGTACAGAGATGAATCGTCAGCAGCACGACAAAGGGCCCTGACGCTTGGGAGCGACCATCGCACTCCTGCCCGATACGAGGCATAGGATGGCATGGTTAGTGAACCGGAACGTCCCAGTCTGACGGCAGAGGCCGTACGCGAACTCGCTCGAATATCCGGCGCCACCGAGCAGCAGATACGCGAGATAGTATCGCTGGTTGGGCTCGACCGTGGCTCTATCCTCCGGGAAGCTCGCATCGCTGCAAGGAATGGATAGCTCCAGGGTGCCGTAACAGTAACTGTCGCTTTCATACCAAGGTGGTGGCTTGCCTAGTGCTGTGCGTGCGGCAAGGTCTACAACCCGTCATCGTCGGCTCACGAACGGGCGCCGACGGCCGAGAGATCCAGTGCTCTCTTGCCCGGTGGAGAGATGGTTGGATCAAAGCGCGCTTCGGGCCAAGAGCGAATTGTTGCGGCGGATGAGCCCGGACGATCTTTCGCTGCTTCAACCGCATTTCGAGAGCGTGTTTCTTGAGCTGCGAGCGCCTTTGGAGACGGCCGGTCAAAAGATCGACTTCGTTTATTTTATCGAAAGTGGGCTGGCATCCATCGTGGCCAGGACGTCGGCGACAACCGAGGCCGAAGTCGGGATAATCGGCTTTGAGGGAATGACCGGCTCTGCCCTGATCATGGGAGACGACCAGGCGGCTTTTGATTGTTATATCCAATCGACATGCGAAGCGGTCCGCATCGGCGTCGATCCGTTCGTCGAAGCCTTGCGAGCCAGCGGTACCCTGCGCGCTTTCCTGCTTCGGTATGTACAATATCTTCACATCCAGACAAGTTACACTGCGTCCGTCAATGCGCGGCGGAGCCTGGAGGTTCGGCTGGCCAGGTGGCTTCTGATGTGCGGCGACCGGACTGTCGGAGACCGGCTTTTGATAACGCACGAATTTCTCTCGGTCATGCTGGGGGTCAGGCGCCCCGGCGTTACCGTGGGACTGCAGATGATCGAGAGCCATGGCTATATCCGGGCTCGTCGTGGAGAGGTCACGATCCGCGATCGGAACGGTCTTTTGCGGTTGGCCCAGGATTCCTACGGTCCTCCGGAGTTTGAATACCATCGGCTGGTCGGAGATTTGGGATCGAAGACCCCCGCAAGACAGGAACGCCCCGCCACGTGACCTTCGCTCTCCTGCGAGTTGCAGATGGCCGACGCGATGATGCCGGTGAAGACATGTTGCCCGATCCCCGCGTCGGCCACTACGGCTTCCTGAGGATTTGCCGTCAGCGCAAGCTAGAGCACGCCGAACGATCGGCAACAGCAGTTCGCCGCATGGTAAAAACTGTACAATGCAAGCGCTTGCGAGCGGATTTGGCGGGGAGTACTTTCCGGCTTCGTGCTGGAGGTTTGGATGCAGAGCCCGGACAAGGCAAATGCGAGATCCCGGGTCCAGGTCATCGAAAGCTGCGGCGAATGGTTTGTCCATGTAACCAAGGGCGGCAGGACCGCTGCAACCAATTCCTTCGAGATCGAGGCTCTTGCGCTTGCGTTCGCGGAACGCCAACGCATCCGTCTTGGCCTTGAACGCTATGAGAGACTGTAGTGCAGACCGCTTAGAAAAATTCTAGGAAAAGTGCGTAGCGGTTTTCCGTCCGGAATTGCTTAAAACAAAGGCTTAGAGCGAGCCGGCGATTGCATAAAACAATAACCCGCTTAGCTGGCTCGCGCCTCCGCATTTTGCGAACTCTTCTCCTTCCGCCGCTTGGTCCAGTCCTCCAGCCAGTCGCGGCTTTGCATCTCGATCAGGCGCGAGGCCGTGCGCTCGAATTCGAACACCTCGACGCCGCGCTTGGCCACATAAAGCGCGTGCGGCGGCGCCGCTGCGCTCACCACCAGGCGCATATGATGGTCGTAGAGCGTGTCGATCAGCAGGATGAAGCGCTTGGCCTCGTTGCGCTTGCCTTCGCCCAGCACCGGGACGTGGTCGATGAAGACGGTCGAGAACCGGCCGGCGATCGCCAGATAATCGCGCGCGCCGAGCGGCTTCTCGCAGAGATCGGCAAAGGAAAACCGCGCGGCGTCGCCGGCGGCGGCCGGCACCACCAGCTTGCGGCCCTTCAGCGTCAGCGACGTTTCGGATGTCGGTGCCCCGTGCGTCATCGTCCGCCAGGCCTCGTCCAACGCCTGGTCGGCCGCCGCATCGGCCGGCGTGACATAGACCGGCGTGCGTGCGAGCTTTTCCAGCCGATAGTCCTTGTCGCTGTCGAGCGACAGCACCAGCGCGTGGCGTTCCAATATGGCGATGAACGGCAGGAAAAGCTGGCGGTTCAACCCGTCACGGTAGAGCTCTTGCGGCGCCACGTTCGAGGTGGCGACCAGCACGACCCCATTGGCGAACAGCGCCGAAAACAGCCTGGACAGGATCATGGCGTCGGCGATGTCGGTGACCGAGAACTCGTCGAAGCACAGCACCCAGGCCTGCTCGGCCAGTGCCTTGGCGACCGGCGGGATGGGATCGTCTTCCCTGACAGTGCCTTCCTTGCGCGCCTGCCGGTGCTTCTGGATGCGGTCCTGCACGTCGGCCATGAAATCGTTGAAATGGACGCGGCGCTTGCGCCGCACCGGCAAGAGCTCGAAGAACATGTCCATCAGCATGGTCTTGCCGCGGCCGACGCCGCCATGGATATAGAGACCCTTGACCGCCTCATGCGTCTCGCGCTTGCGGGCAAACAGCCAGCCCAGCGCACTGGACTTGTGCGCCAGCCGCTTGGCCGAGATCTCCACGGTCAGCCGGTCGAGCGCGGCGGCGATCTCTTCCTGCGCCGCATCGCGTTGGATCGCGCCCGACACCACCAGATGGTCGTAGCGCTGCCGGACGGTGGCATGGGTCTGGAGGCCGTCACGCAGATGCATCGGTCACGTCGTTGTTCAGGGCAGGATGCTCAAGAGAGGGTGGGGTATGTTGATATTCAGGTCAGGCCGGGCCGCGATGCGCGGGCCGGCATCACCTGAATATCGACACGCCTGGCCTATCTTGTAAGCGAGATCGGCTGCCCGTTGGAAGTCTGGCCGTCGAACTTCGAGCCGCCCGACGAATAGAGCCGCGCCAGCGAGCCGCCATTCTCATCATAAAGCGTCAGCTGCTTGCCGGCGACGTTCCATGACTTGATGCCATCGATCGGCGCCGGGCAATGCAGCGGCCCGGCGCGGAAGCCGGCGCCGAATTTGGTCTGCGGCGTCGCCACCTTGCAGCTCTGGCCGGAGACATTGACGTTCCAGACCCCGGCGACAGCTGCCGCGCTGAGGTCCGCGGCACCTGCTGGCGCCGTGCCGTCCGGCGGCAGCGAGGCGACCTGCGTGTTGGCCGGCGCCGTCGGGAATTGCGAAGGGTCGGTGGTGCCGGGCGACGCCGGCGGCGGCAGCTGGTTGGAGCTCACCTGGCCAGCGGGGGCTGGCTGCAACGGTGCCGGTTGCTGATCGTCCATCGACGAGAAGCGTGAGGTTGAGCAGCCGCTCGCAACGAGCGCCGCCAGGGATACGGCCACAAGGCCGCCTTTGGAAAAATTCATTACAACCTCCGTCGGATCCGGCTGGGGGGAAGCCGTCCGCGCAATAGCACCTCCACCAAGATGGAGAAGGTGGCGAAATTTCAACCCGATATGGTTAAAATAGGGTTTGCGGCAAGATTGTTGCAAATTTATCGCAATCATTGCGCCAGCGCGGCACTTGGGACGAACACATACCCGTCCGGCCCGACAATATAGCACTCCCGCAGGCCATGCGGCTTGTCGACGGCGCCGGAGAGCACAATGTAGCCATGTTCCAGCGCCGCCGCCTCGACCGCGTCCGGATCGGCGCCATAGAGGCGCAATTCGATGCCGGCACCGCGTGTCTCGGCGCCGGTGATGACACCTGTCATCGGATTGTCGAGATAGGAATGATCCGCATGCAGCATGAAGACCGACCCCAGAAGCTCGATGGCCGCGAAATCCTCGTCGGCATAGATCACCCGGGCGCCCAGCACGTCGCGGCAGAAGGCTTCCATCGCCTGCATGTCTGACACCAGCAGATTGACGCCGATGCCGCGCGGCAGCGCGCGGCCGAAATCCTCGGCTTTCATCCAGGGCGCCTTCGTCCGCTTCATTGCCATGGCATTGTCCTCCTGATCCCGCGATCCTAACCGAGGCCGCTTCGCCGCCCTTGGCACTCGGCCGGCGCACGCTTGCGCCAGCCGGCGTTCGGCCTATCTCTGGGGGAACACAACCCAGTGGGAGCCGCAAAATTGGCCGCGAGACAGAGAGCCGCCAACCGCTATTACAGCGGCCCGCCCAGCGACCATTTCGACGGCACCCTGTTCTTCAATCCGGGCGGCCGAATGCCCGGCCCCTTCAAGGATCTGCTGAAATGGCAGTTCAGCGGTCAGCGTTCGAAATGGCCACCTGCCAGCCCAAGCCCTTTTGCCCAGGCAAAGCCGATGGCGACGGTCGAAGGTGCCGAACTGACCGTGACCATGGTCGGCCATTCCACCTTGCTGATCCAGACCGCCGGGCTGAACCTCCTCACCGATCCTGTGTGGTCGCAGCGTAGCTCGCCGTTCTCCTTTGCCGGCCCCAGACGCGTCAATCCGCCTGGCATCGCTTTTGGCGATCTGCCGGCGATCGACCTCGTGCTGGTCAGCCACAACCACTATGACCATCTCGACCTCGCCACGCTGAAGCAGTTGAAGGAGAAGCACGATCCGCTGGTGGTGACGCCGCTCGGCAACGATGCCATCATCGCCGCCGCTGTATCAGGCATGCGGCTTTCCGCGCATGACTGGGGCGACAGGCGCGATGTCGGCCGTGGCACCACTATCCATGTCGAGCCCGCGCATCACTGGTCGGCGCGCGGCGCGCGCGACCGGCGCATGGCGCTGTGGGCGGGCTTCGTCATCGACACGCCGGGGGGAAAAATCTATTTCGCCGGCGATACCGGCTTCCACGACGGCATCAACTACCGGCTGATGGCTGAAAAACACGGCGGCTTCCGCTTCGCCATCCTGCCGATCGGCGCCTACGAGCCGCGCTGGTTCATGGCACCGCAGCATCAAAATCCCGAGGAAGCGGTGCAAGGTATGAAACTATGCAACGCCGCCTTCGCCGCCGGCTGCCATTGGGGCACTTTCCAGCTCACTGACGAGCCGTTCGACGAACCGGTCCGCAAACTGGGCGAAGCGCTGGACGCCGAAGGCGTGCCGCGCGAGAATTTCCGGGCCTTGCGACCCGGCGAGGCCTGGGACGTGCCGCGGATTTAATGGCCTCGACAGAATGGCCGTTTACGCTGCCGTGGTTTTCGCTGATGGTCGTCCCCGGACAGAATAGGGGAATCAGATGAAGTCGATCATGGCGGGTCTTTTGGCGCTGGCGGTCTCGGTGCCGGCGGCTTTCGCGGGCGAGATCGGCGACCGGGCGGCCGAGGCCGAGAAACTTCTCCAATCGGGCGATGGCGCCGGTGCGCTGGAGAAGTTCGGCAGCGCCCAGGAGGCGCTCTGGAAGGCGATGCCGCTTGCCGTGATGAACGTCAAGCAGGTGGATACAGCCTCCGGCTTCGGCATCTACAGTGAACGCGCCAACCATGTGTACAAACAAGGCGAGCAGGTCGCTCTCTACATGGAGCCGGTTGGCTACGGCTATGGCTCGGACGGGCTCGGCAACAGCTCGATCGCGCTCTCCGTCGACCTGACCGTCCTTTCCGAGGCCGGTGAAAAACTTGGCACCTTCGAAAAGATCGGCCGCGTGCAGGTCGCCTCGCGTTCGCACAACCGCGAACTGTTCTTCAAGCTGGACCTCTCCCTCACCGGCCTGCCGCCCGGCAAATACCGCTGTGACTTCGTCATGCATGACGAGAATTCGAGCAAGACGGCCCCCTTCAGCACGGATGTCGAGATCGCCGGCTGAGGCGGGTTCAAGAAAATGTCCGACAGAGACGGCACCAGGACAATTCACCGCGGGACGCCGGAATCGGCGGCCATGCTGGCGAATGTCAGGCGGGCGATGGCGATCACCGCCCGGCTCAACCGCCTGACGTTCGACGATGCGGACGAAGTCAGGGCCTTGTTCAGCCAGCTCATCGGCCGGGAGGTGGACGCGAGTTTCTGCTGATCCCGCCATTCTATACGGCAGGAGGCGACGAAATCCGCGTCGGGCGCAACGTCTTCGTCAATCAGAACTGCACTTTCTATGACATCGGCGGCCTCGACATCGCCGACGATGTGATGATCGGGCCAAATGTGAGCATGATCACGACGGGCCATCCGCTCGACCCGTCGCAGCGCCGCGCCGTCACGATCGGAAAGCCGATCGCCATCGAGAGAAATGTCTGGATCGCGGCTGGTGCGACTGTCATCGGCGGGGTGACGGTGGGCGAAAACGCGGTGGTGGCCGCCAGTTCGGTGGTTACCAGGAACGTTCCCCCAAATACCCTTGTCGGCGGCAATCCGGCACGGGTCATCAGGTCGATTGGCGCCGACTGAACGACACCCGCAAGGGGCTATCCCCTCGCAGCCTCGGGAACCCAAGCGCGACGGCCGCGTTTTTCAACCGGTTTCAATGTGTTCGGCTTGCGAGGCATACCATGCTCAAATGGATCATCATTCTCCTGATCATCGCCGCCGCTGCGAGCCTGCTCGGCATGCCGGCACTGGCCGGCGCGGCCGCCACCGGCGCGCGCATTCTCATCGGCATCGTGCTCGTCATCTTCCTGTTGATCCTGCTTGGGGTCTTCGCGGTGACGTAAGTCCGCCGCCTTTGCCGTGAAAGCGCCTGCGCACTGGTAATTCCTGCCCATTTCCGCCATATAGCGCCGAACGGACATGGAATTTTCGGAGCAATGGCAGGCACGGCCCCTTTCGCCAAGATGAACGGCATCGGCAACGAAATCATCGTTGCCGATATGCGTGGTCGTGCGGATCGGGTGACGGCCGCGGCCGCCATCGCGCTCAATGCCGACGCCGCGACGCGGTTCGACCAGATCATGGCGATCCACGACGCCAGGACGCCGGGCACCGCCTATTTCGTCGACATCCTGAATTCCGACGGGTCGGGGGCGCAGGCCTGCGGCAACGGCATGCGCTGCGTCGTCCAGGCACTGGCCGCCGAGACCGGCGAGAAGACCTTCACCTTCGAGACCGTGGCCGGCATCCTCAATGCCCGCGAACACGCCGACGGCTCGATCTCGGTCGACATGGGCACGCCGCGCTTCGGCTGGCGCGACATTCCGCTGGCCGAGGAGTTCCGCGACACCCGCATGATCGAGTTGCAGGTCGGCCCGATCGACGCGCCGGTGCTGCATTCGCCCTCGGCCGTCTCGATGGGCAACCCGCACGCCATCTTCTGGGTCGACAACGACGTCTGGAGCTATGAACTCGACCGTTTCGGTCCGCTCTTGGAAAACCATCCGATCTTTCCCGAGCGCGCCAACATCACCATCGCCCAGGTAACCTCGCCAGACTCTATGACAATCCGCACCTGGGAGCGCGGCGCCGGCCTGACCAAGGCCTGCGGCACCGCCTCCTGCGCGGCTGTCGTTGCCGCCGCGCGCACCAGGCGCACCTGCCGCTCCGTCAACCTGCTGACGCCTGGCGGCGGCACGCTGCATGTCGAGTGGCGCGATGACGACCACGTCATCCTGACTGGCGCGGCCGAATGGGAATTTTCCGGCAGCTTCGATCCTTCGAACGGCGCCTGGGCCCGCGACACCGAAAGCGCGGCCTGATGTCGGCTGTGTCCAAGGGCGTCGACGTGGCGAAGCAGCCCGGCCGCATCGACATGGTGACCTTCGGCTGCCGCCTCAACACCTATGAGTCCGAGGTGATGCGGCGCGAGGCCGAAAGTGCCGGCCTCGGCGCGCTGGACGGCGGCGCCGTCATCTTCAACACCTGCGCCGTCACCGGTGAAGCCGTGCGCCAGGCCAGGCAGGCGATCCGCAAGGCGCGCCGCGACAACCCGGCCGCGTGTATCATCGTCACCGGCTGCGCCGCGCAGACCGAGCCCGAAAAATTCGCCGCCATGGACGAGGTCGATCTCGTGCTTGGCAATGAGGAAAAGCTCAAGGCCAACTCCTATCGCGCGCTGCCGGATTTCGGCGTCAACGACACCGAGAAGGCACGCGTCAACGACATCTTCTCGGTGCGCGAAACCGCCGGCCACATGGTCGACGCGATCGAGGGCCGCGCGCGCGCCTTCGTCCAGGTGCAGAATGGCTGTGACCACCGCTGCACCTTTTGCATCATCCCCTATGGCCGCGGCAATTCGCGCTCGGTGCCGATGGGCGCCGTGGTTGAACAGGTCAAGCGCCTGGCGGGCAACGGCTATGCAGAGGTCGTGCTGACCGGCGTCGACATGACCAGTTTCGGCGCCGACCTGCCTGGTGCGCCCAAGCTCGGCAAATTGGTGAAAACCATCCTGAAACAGGTGCCCGACGTGAAGCGGCTCAGGCTGTCCTCCATCGATTCGATCGAGGCCGACGAGGACTTGCTCGACGCCATCGCCACCGAATCCAGGCTGATGCCGCATCTGCATCTGTCGCTGCAGTCGGGCGACGACATCATCCTCAAGCGCATGAAGCGCCGGCATCTGCGCGACCAGTCGATCCGCTTTTGCGAGGATGTGCGCAAGCTCCGTCCCGGCATTGTCTTCGGCGCCGACATCATCGCCGGCTTCCCGACCGAGACCGAAGCCATGTTCGAGAATTCCGAAAAAATCGTCGAGGAATGCGGCCTGACCCACCTCCATGTCTTCCCGTTTTCACCGCGCGAAGGCACTCCCGCCGCGCGCATGCCGCAGGTTCGCCGCGAGCTCGTCAAGCAACGCGCCGCCCGGCTGCGCGCCGCCGGCGAAGCGGCCTACCAGCGCCATCTGTCGTCCATGGCCGGCAGCCGCCAGTCGATCCTGATCGAGCGCGACGGTCTTGGCCGCACCGAAGGGTTCACGCTTGCCGCACTCGGCACCGGCGCGCCGGGCGAGATCGTCGAAGCTGAAATAACCGGCCACGACGGCATCAGGCTGACAGCCGCCCCCCTTGCCGCCCGCGCCGCCTGAGAACGCAAAAGCATGGCTGGTTTTTTCAAGAAGATATTTTCGTTCGGCAAGAAGGAGGTGGTCGAGGAGCGCATCGACGAGACCGCTCCGCTGCCGCCGATCAAATGGGAACAGCTCGACGCGCTGAAGCCGGCGGCCGAGCAGGCCCTGCCGGAGTTTTTGAAGCGCGAGGAGGTGGTGGCGGAAGCCGCGCCGGCGGCCGCGCCGGCTCCGGTCGAGGCCGCGGCTGGACCGGCGCCCGAGGAACCCAAGCCCGAACCTGTCCCCACCATTCCGCCGGCGCCGGAGCCGACCGTTCCGTCGGAACCGGAACGGCAGCCGGAGCCTGCTCCGGAAGAGAAGCCGGCACCCCCACCCCAGACGCCTGAACCGCCCGCGCCCGAAGAGGTCCCGCCGCCGCCCGTCGTTCCGGAGCCCACACCCGAGCCGCGGCCGCAAGAAATCCCGCCCGCGCCATCCGAGCCGGAGATCGTTCCTTCGCCTCCGGAAAGGCAACCGGAACCCGCGCCGGTCGAAGTGCCGACGCCGCCAGCCGTTCCGGCCGAACAGCCCATACCGGTCGAGGTGCCGCCGGCGGCACCGGTTGAGGCCCCCCAGTCGGTGGCTGCCTCCGAGCAGCCAACGTCAGAGGCCAGCGCTGCCCCTCATCCGCCTGCCGGCACCTTCTCGCCGTATAGGGATAGGGAGAAGAGAGAAGCTTCCTCGCCGGCGCCGTCTTCCCAGGTCGCGCCTGCGACCGAAGCGCCTTCAGCCGAGATCGCTCCGCCCATCCGCCAGCCGGCACCGGTCGAGACACAGCCGGTCATCGCCGAGATCGCGCCCGAGCCTCAATCGATCCCGCAACCCGCCCCGGAAGCAAAACCCGCGCCCGGCAAGGTAACTGTTGCCAAGAAGGTCGAGCAGAAGGCTGAACCGGTAAAGGCGCCGGAGCCTGCGCCGAGGCGGTCCTGGTTCCAGCGCATGCGCGACGGGCTCGCCCGGTCCTCGCGCGAACTGACCGGCAACATCGCCGGCGTCTTCACCAAGCGCAAGCTGGACGAGGAGACGCTGCAGGACCTGGAGGACGTGCTGATCCGCGCCGATCTCGGCGTGGAAACCGCGCTTCGTATCACGGACGCGCTGGCCGCAAGCCGCTACGGCAAGGACGTCTCCGATACAGACGTGCGCACCGTCATGGCGACCGAGGTCGAAAAGGTGCTGACCCCTGTCGCCCGATCGCTGGAGCTCGATCTGTCGCACAAGCCGCACGTCATCCTGGTGGTCGGCGTCAACGGCACGGGCAAGACCACGACGATCGGCAAGCTCGCCGCCAAGCTGACCGATGGCGGCCTGTCGGTGATGCTGGCCGCCGGCGACACGTTCCGCGCCGCGGCCATCGAACAGCTGAAGATCTGGGGCGAACGCACGAAATCGCCGGTCATTGCCTCCAAACTCGGCGCCGATGCCGCCGGCCTTGCCTATGACGCCTTCGAACGGGCAAAGGAAGCGGGCTCGGACGTGCTGATCATCGACACCGCCGGGCGGCTGCAGAACAAGACCGAGCTGATGGCGGAGCTGGAAAAGATCGTCCGCGTGCTGGGCAAGCTCGATCCCGAAGCGCCGCACACCGTGCTGCAGACGGTCGACGCCACCACCGGCCAGAACGCGCTCAACCAGGTCGAGATCTTCCGCAACATCGCCGGCGTCAACGGCCTGGTGATGACCAAGCTGGACGGCACGGCGCGCGGCGGTATTTTGGTGGCGATCGCGGCAAAGCACAAATTGCCAGTCTATTTCATCGGCGTCGGCGAACAGGTCGACGACCTCGAACCTTTCTCGGCAAGCGAATTCGCCAGGGCGATCGCTGGCGTGGCTTGAACAGGCGCGATGCCGGAAGTGAGGCTTCCGGCCAGGATCGTGCGTTAGAAGGAAACCATGAACCCACCCATTCTCGAACGCGATCCATCCGACCCGCAGAAAGAGAAGAAGGAAAGCATCAATCCCGTGCTCAAGCTGGCGCTGGAGCTCGGGCCGCTGCTGGTCTTTTTCTTCGCCAACGCGCGCGGCGAGTGGCTGACGCGGAAATTTCCCGTGCTGGCCGAATTCGGCGGTCCGATCTTCGTCGCCACCGGCCTGTTCATGGCCGCGACCGCGATTGCGTTGATCGCCTCGTGGCTGCTCACCCGGACCTTGCCGATCATGCCAATGGTCTCGGGCGTCGTCGTCTTCATCTTCGGCGCGCTGACGCTCTATCTGCAGGACGACATCTTCATCAAGATGAAGCCGACCATCGTCAACACGCTGTTCGGCGGCGTACTGCTCGGCGGCCTGTATTTCGGCCGCTCGCTGCTCGGCTATGTCTTCGAGTCCGCCTTCAAGCTCGATGCCGAGGGCTGGCGCAAGCTCACCTTCCGCTGGGGCCTGTTCTTCCTGTTCCTGGCCCTCGTCAATGAGATTGTCTGGCGGAATTTTTCCACCGACGCCTGGGTTACTTTCAAGGTCTGGGGCATCATGCCGATCACGCTTCTGTTCACCTTCAGCCAGATGCCGCTGATCCTGCGCCATTCGCTCGACGACAAGGCCGGCGGCGAAGAGAAAGCCGGCAAATAAGGCAGGGACTAAAGGGGAGAGCCATGGAATTCGTCGCCACGCACGAGGAACTGCGGACGATCTACAAGACGCCGCGCCCGACCGATGGTTCGATCCGTAAGGAATTGAAGGCGCTCGACGGCCATTGCCGCTCCTTCATCGGCAAGAGCCCGTTCGTGCTGATCGGCTCGTCCGACGGCGAAGGCAATGCCGACGTCACCCCGAAAGGCGACAAGCCTGGCTTCGCCGCCATTATCGACGAAAAGACCATCGCCATCCCCGACCGGCCCGGCAACAACCGGCTGGATACGCTGGAAAACATCCTGCGCAACCCCTCCGTCGGGCTGCTCTTCCTCATTCCCGGCATGAACGAGACGCTGCGCGTCAACGGCGACGCCCGCATCACCGTGGATGCCACTTTGCGCGGGCGCCTCGCGGTCGACGGCAAGGAGCCGCTCAGCGTCATCGTCGTCGCCGTCAAGGCCGCCTACATGCACTGCGCCAAGGCCTTCATGCGCTCCGATCTGTGGAAGCCCGACAGCTGGTACGAACGCGCCACGTTGCCGACGCTCGGCCAGATCCTGCGCGACCAGTTGGCGCTGGCCGATTCGGCCGAGGCGACCGACCGCTGGCTGGACGACGAATACAAGCAGACGATGTGGTAGCCTGCGCGGACGAATCGCCCGAGCGTTACCTTGCTAAAGATTCTCGCCATTTCCGGCAGCCTGCGGGCGGCCTCGACCAATTCGGCCCTGGTCGCGGCCCTGGCGCTGAACGCGCCGGAAGGCTGTCGCGTCACCGTCTATGACGAACTTGGCCGGCTGCCGATCTTCAACCCCGACGACGAGGGCGAGCGCACGCCGCGCGAAGCCTCCGACCTGATCGACGCCGTCACCCGCGCCGACGGCGTCATCGTCTCCTGCCCCGAATATGCCCATGGCGTGCCGGGCGGGCTGAAGAACGCGCTCGACTGGCTGGTCTCGCGCGACGCCGCCGTGGCCAAGCCCGCCATGCTGGCCCACGCCTCGCCACGCTCGCTGTTTGCCCGCGCCGCGCTGGCCGAGATCATGCGGACCATGTCCTTCGCGCTGTTTGAGGGCGGGCCGGAGATTGCCTTGCTCGGCAAGAAGCCGGCTGAGGTGGAGGCTATTTTGGCGGAGCAGGCAAACCGGCAGGTGATGCGCGAGGCGGTTCAGGGTTTCGCGGATTTTATCCGATCGCGTTGAGCGGCGCGACGCCCTTCCTCTCCCCTTGTGGGAGAAGGTGGCCTCGCGAAGCGAGGTCGGATGAGGGGTGCTCCAGCTTGGCAAAGACGGCGATCCGGCACCCACCCCCTCAACCGTCTCGGCGCTGCGCGCCGATCCACCTTCTCCCACAAGGGGAGAAGGAAAAAGCGGCCGCTACCCCTTCCGCAACGTCTCGACATCGGTCTTGCCGACATACCAGTCGCGGGCGTTGACCTCCTCGAAGACCACCCAGACATCGTCATTGCCGAGCCCGGTGGCCTCCATGATGGCCGCGGTCACCTTCTTGGCGATGTCAGCCTTCTTGCCGGCCGGATCGGCGGCGATCACTTCCTTGACGATGCGGATGTTGACGAATGGCATGACGTCCTTCCCTTCAAATACTATCGCCTCTGAGACTGTTTCGAAATTCGCTCTGGCGAGTCATATGATGGTGGTTTCGAGAACCGGAGCGCAGCGGACATTTGGGTCCGTGAGCACCGGAAGCGCAGAAAACGCCTTCAGATGGCCGCCAGAGTAGAATTTCCAAACAGTCTCATTCAATAGGTCTTGGCCCCGTTCACCATCAGCCGGACGCTGTACAGCGAGGTGGTGCCGGCGATGTAGAGGCAGTTCAGCTTGGCGCCGCCGAACACGCAATTGGCGGTCACCTCCGGCACCTTGACCTTGCCGATCAGCGTGCCGTCCGGGTCGTAGCAATGGATGCCGTCGGCCGCGCTCGTCCAGATGCGTCCGTCCGCGTCGAGCCGGAAGCCGTCGAACAGGCCTGATGTGCAGTCGGCGAACACCTTGCCGCCCGAAACCTTCTTGCCGTGCTTGCCTACATTGAACACCCGCATATGCGCCGGATTCTCAGCGCCATGCGTGCGCCCGGTGTCGACGACATAAAGCAGGCTTTCGTCGAGCGAGAAGGCGAGACCATTCGGCCTGACCATGTCGGTGATGACGGCTTCGACCTCGCCCGTGTCGGGATCAACCCGGTAGACGTGGCAGGCACCGATCTCGCTCTCGGCCTTGTCGCCCTCATAGTCGGTGTCGATGCCATAGGTCGGGTCGGTGAACCAGATCGAGCCGTCGGACTTCACCACCGCGTCGTTGGGTGAGTTCAGCGGCTTGCCCTTCCATTTGGCGGCGATGGTGGTGACCGAGCCATCGTGCTCGGTGCGGCTGACGCGGCGGCCCGAATGCTCGCAGGTGACCAGCCGGCCCTGCCGGTCGACTGTGTTGCCGTTGGAATTGCCCGACGGCTGGCGGAAGACGCTGACGCTGCCGTCGGTCTCGTCATAGCGCAGCATCCGGTTGTTCGGTATGTCCGACCACACGACGTAGCGGCCGGCGGCGAACCAGGCCGGCCCTTCCGCCCAGCGGCATCCAGTGAACAGTTTCTCCACCTGCGCATTGCCGTTGAACAGGCGCGCGAAGCGCGGATCGAGAATTTCATAATAGTCTGCGGCCGCCATGCATTTCCTCCAGGCATCACGTGACGCCGGATCAAGCCAGCCCGCGATCGATCTGGCAAGACGGGGCATCGGCAATTGTAAGACAAAACGGAGGGAATGTTCTTTAGGATGCCATTAACCGGCTATGCGCGCAGTGCAATGGTGCATTGCAACATCTTCTTTTTGCAACGCACCATTACTATGTCATGATCCATATCGATCAAGGGAGGAAGAAACCGGCCGCCAAATGCGGCACAGAAGGAACCTTGCTATGATCTTCAACGATCTCATGACCCGCGCTCGCTCCAGCATTGCCAAGCGCAAGCACTACAATCGCCTCGTCGCCGAAATCGACAGCTTCTCCAGCCGCGACCTGGCCGACATGCGCGCCGACCGCTCGGAAATGCTCTACCAGATCCACAAGCAGATCTACGGCTGAGTCGCCGGCCAAGCCGTCACGCTCGTCATCCTTGGGCGTAGCTCCGCGAAGCGGAGTGAAGACCCAGGGATCCATGCCGCGACTTGCGCCGCAAGAATTTCGGTCCAGCGCCGCGCTCAGCCCTATCCTGATCCGGGCCATTCCTCGACCTGTTACGGCATGGAAGAGAGAAGGGCCTCGGCGCTGTCCCCTACCAGTCGCTGAGCTTGGTATCCGGCCCGTATTCCTGGCCATCGACATCCTTCACCACGGCCTGGCCGCAGCGCATGGTCTTGACTTTCTTGTCATAGGCATAGGTCGGCGAGCCGAACAGGTGCCAGCCCTTGTTCAGTGCCGCCGTCACCTTGTGGCAGAAACTGGCGTCGTCCGGCGCGGTGAGAAAGCGGTAGAGTTTCATCGTCCAAGTCCTGTCGTATCCATGGTCGGCGAATATCATGCGCCGATGGCGGCGGCTTTCGCCAGCAGTTTTTCGGCCTGCGCCAGGTGCAGCCGCTCGATCATCCTGCCATTCAGCGCGATGACGCCCTTGCCGCTGTTTTGCGCCTCAGCGAAGGCATCCTTGACCGCGCGCGCCTCCGCCAGCGCCGGCGCCGACGGCGCGAAGGCGAGGTTGGCGGCCTCGATCTGCGAGGGATGGATCAGCGTCTTGCCGTCGAAGCCCATGGCCGCGGCCTGCGTGCATTCGCGGGCGAACGCGTCCGGGTCGCGAAAATCCTTGAACACCCCATCGAGCATGTCGAGGCCGCCGGCGCGCGCCGCTAGCAGCATCTGCATCAGCCATGGCAGGAGATAGGCCCGGTCGGGTGTAGCCAGGACGCCAGTGTCCTTGATCAGGTCATTCGTTCCGGCAATGAAACAATCCAGCCGCGAGGCCGGGTCGCGGCCGAGTTCGGCGATAGCGCCGATGTTGAGCATGGCCTTGGGCGTTTCGATCATCGCCCATAGTTTGACGCTGCCGGGAGCAAAATTGTCGTCCAGCACATCGCCAACCTCGAGCACGTCGCGCGGCGTGTCGACCTTGGGCAGCAGGATGCCGTCCGGTTCCACCTTGGCCACGGCCGCAAGGTCGTCGGCGCCCCATTCGCTGGACAGCGCATTGACGCGCACCACCATCTCGCAGCGCCAGCCATTGGGGCCGGCATCAGGGCGATTGGCGAAAATACCGGCCAGTTTTTCGCGCGCGCCGATCTTGTCGGCGGGGGCGACGGCGTCCTCCAGATCAATGATGACGGCGTCGCAGGCAAGCTGCGCGATCTTGGCCAGCGCCTTGTCATTGGAGGCCGGGACATAGAGCACGGAGCGGCGCGGACGGTAGGTTTCCATACCCGATCTATGCCGCGTGTGGTTGGTCGAGGCAAGCGCGGGACAGCCTATGAGATCGGCCAATCGCGAATGCTGGCGCCGCCCCTCATTGCCCTGCCGGGAATATCTCCCCGTAAACGGGGAGAAAGAAGCTGGCATCGCCTCTGCACGAAAACTGCACGCGCCTGCGGAAATCCTCCTCCAATCCGCCGCACCGTCTCCCATCGCGCCTGCGAGACAGGCGGCATGCAAAAGCGAGCAAAACCCCGTTGGTCCCTGCCTTATCGGCTGCGCAGCGAAGGCTGGTGGCTGGCCGATCCACCGACGGCGACGCTCACGCCTTTCGTTCGCGGACGCCCACCGATGGTCCGGGTGGAAGCCATGGGGAAGATCAGGTCATGATATTGTCGCTCACCGCCGCGCCGAGCTATTGCAACCGCTTCGGCGTTGCCCTGCTGCTGGTGGCGATCGCCGATTTCCTGTTCTACGGCCAGCCAGCCGGCATTACGGTTCTCCTGTTCGCCATCCTGATTGCCGCGGCGGTGGTTGCCGTGCATCCCGCCGCCTTCAGCGACGGCAAGGTATGGCTCAAGCCCGCGGCCTTGCTTGTCGCGCTGCTGCCGCTGGCCGAAACCGTCAGCCCCTTGTCCGTCTCGGTCGCGCTTGCCGCCCTGGCGGCGTTCGCGCTTTCCCTGAGCGGCCAGCTGCGGCACTGCATGGCGCGCATTGCCGGCCAGATCGTGCTGTTTTGGCTGGCGGCTCCGGTCCGGTTCCTCGGCGATTTCTTGCAGTGGCGAAAGGCGGCGCGGCGGTTCGGCGGGCGCCGCATAAGGTTGGCGGCGATCGCGGTCTGGGTGATGCCGCTGACGCTCGGCGCGATCTTCGTCGCTTTGTTCGGTGCCGCCAATCCGGTCATCGAATACTGGCTGTCGCTGATCGATCTGATGAAGCTGCTCGATCTGATCCAACTGGCGCGGATTGCCTTCTGGCTGTTCGCGCTCGCCGGCGTCTGGGTCTTTTTGCGGCCGCGCCTGCCACGTTTTTCGAAGCGCGTCTCCCGGCCAAACAATCCTCTTGCCGCTGCTCAACCGGCGATCAATCCGCAAAGGCACGTCGTTGACATCGTGTTCGGCAAGGCTGCCATCCTGCGCGCGCTGATCGTCTTCAACATCCTGTTCGCGCTGCAGAGCGGGCTCGACGCCACCTATCTGTGGGGCGGGGCAGCGCTTCCCGACGGCTTGAGCTACGCCGCTTACGCGCATCGCGGCGCCTACCCCTTGATCGTCACCGCGCTGCTTGCCGCCGGCTTTGTGCTGGCGGCGCTGAGGCCCGGCAGCGAGACATCGGCCGATCCGCTCATTCGCCGGCTTGTCTATACCTGGGTAGCGCAGAACATCATGCTGGTCGTCTCGTCGATCCTGCGCCTCGACCTCTATGTCGGCATCTATGCGCTGACCTACTGGCGCATCGCCGCTTTCGTCTGGATGGGGCTGGTGGCGGCGGGCCTTGCCCTGATCATTGCCCGCATCGCGCTAGGAAAATCCAATGAATGGCTGTTCTCCGCCAATCTTCTGACGTTATCCCTGGCGCTTTATGCCTGCTGTTACATCAACTTCGCAGCCACGATCGCCAGCTACAATGTCGACCATTCCCTCGAAATGACCGGCCAAGGCATCCCGCTCGACGCCTGGTACCTGCGCTCGCTCGGGCCGGAGGCCTTTCCGGCGCTCGACCGCTTCCTCGACCATCAGGGCAGCACGGCGGATGCCGGTGCCGCCGCCGAATTCGCAAGGTTGCGCGGTGTCGATGAAGGCTGGTATCGCCACCTGCAGGAAAACTGGCGGAGCTGGAGCTTTCGCGACTGGCGCCTGCTTCGCTATCTCGACAGCAGGCGGCCGCTCGTGTTGCCTAGCGTCGCAGAGCCGGATCGCTGAGCCATGCCGCATCATATCCTCGTCGCCGACGACGACCCGCATATCCGCGAGGTGATCTGCTTCGCGCTGGAAAAGGCCGGCATGAAGACATCTGCCGTATACGATGGCGCCACCGCCCTGCGGGCGGTCGAACGGCGCACGCCCGACCTTGTCGTGCTCGACATCGGCATGCCGGAGATGGACGGGCTGGAGGTCTGCCGGAGGCTGCGGCAGCAATCCGACGTGCCGGTGCTGTTCCTATCCGCGCGCGATGAAGAGATCGACCGCATCCTCGGGCTGGAAATGGGTGGCGACGATTATGTCACCAAGCCGTTCAGCCCGCGCGAGCTGGTCGCCCGCGTCAACGTCATCCTGCGCCGCGCCCGCCCAGTGGCGCCCGAACCGGCCGACGACAGGCAGTTCTCGCATGGCAAGCTCATCCTTGCGCCCGCCAGCCACGCCGCCGCCTTCGACGGCAAGCCGCTTACCTTGACCGGCATCGAGTTCTCGATCCTGAAAGGGTTTCTGGCGCGGCCAACCCATGTCCTCGACCGCGACGCGGTAATGGCCAGTGCCTATGCGGGAAAAATCCATGTCGCCGACCGCACCGTCGACAGCCACATCCGCAACCTCCGCGCAAAGCTGGCGGCGGTCGGATGCCTGGATGCCATCGAAACGGTGCATGGCGTCGGCTTCCGGCTCGGCCGATGCGGCTGACGACGTCAAGCAAATGGATCGGCCGCAAATGGCGGCCGCGCCTGGCCACGGTCGTCGTCGCCATCCTGATCCTGGTGATGGC
This sequence comes from Mesorhizobium sp. ES1-6, assembly GCF_020164775.1. Taxonomy (NCBI): domain Bacteria; kingdom Pseudomonadati; phylum Pseudomonadota; class Alphaproteobacteria; order Hyphomicrobiales; family Phyllobacteriaceae; genus Mesorhizobium; species Mesorhizobium sp. ES1-6. The sequence continues at coordinate 183,942 of NZ_JAIUGU010000003.1, read as the reverse complement.
GCTGCCGCTGGTCGGCCTGTTCTTCTTCCGCCTCTACGAGAACCAGCTGATCCGCCAGACCGAGGCGGAGCTGATCGCGCAAGGTGCCGCCATTGCCGCCATCTATGCGCAAGAGGTGCGCGACGCCGGCATTCCCGGCGACAAGCTCGGCGCGCCGATGCCGTCGGCCAATGACGGCGCGAGCCGCGGCGCCAATCCCGATGCACCCTATCGGCCCGTCGAGCCGGAGCTCGATCTCGCCTCGGACTACGTACTTGCGACCCGGCCGGCGGGGACGCCCGCCGTGGCCGAGCCCGCTTTCGCTGTAATCGGGGCGCGCCTGTCCGGCATTCTCGACGCGACGCAGAAGACCACGCTCGCCGGCTTCCGGCTGCTCGATCCCACAGGCGTCGTCATTGCCGGGCGCGACGAGCTCGGGCAGTCGCTTGCCGGGGTCGAGGAGGTGCGTGCAGCCCTTGCCGGGCGCTATGCCAGCGCACTCCGGCTGCGCATCCCCAACCAGCCGGCCCCGCCGCTCTATTCGGTCAGCCGCGGCACCAAGGTGCGCGTCTTCGTCGCTTTGCCGGTGGCGGTGGATGGCCAGGTCGCCGGCGTGGTCTATGTCTCGCGGACGCCCAACAACATCATAAAACATCTCTATGGCGAACGCGGCAAGGTGACGGCGGCGGCGATCGCCATCCTCGGCGGCACGCTGCTCATCGGCCTCGTCTTCCTGCGCACCGTCAGCCGGCCGATCTATGCGCTGATCGACCGCACCCAGCGCATCGCCGCCGGCGAGCGCGACGCGATCCGGCCGCTCGATCATCATGGCACGCGCGAAATGGCCGAATTGTCCGCCGCCTTTCTCGACATGGCCGAGAAACTGCAGGCGCGCTCGGATAGCATCCAGACCTTCGCCACCCATGTCTCGCATGAGCTGAAATCGCCGCTGACGGCGATCCAGGGGGCCGCCGAACTGCTGCGCGATTCCGGCTCGGCGATGGACGATGCCGAGCGGCGGCGCTTCTCCAACAATATCGTCACCGATGCCGGACGGCTCAACCTTTTGGTCCGGCGGCTGCTCGATCTGGCGCGGGCGGAAAACCTCGCGCCGAGCGGCGAAAGCACCTCGGTCGGCGCGGCGCTGGCGTTGCTTCCCGCCGAGACCAGGCTGATGGTTGAAGTCGAGGCCGGCGGCGACCTGGCCCTGCGCATCTCGGCCGAGAACGCGGCAATCGTGCTTGCCAACCTCATCGACAACTCGGCCAGGCATGGCGCAACGCTGGTTTCGATCGCTGCCGCGAGCGCTGGCGGCAAGGCAACCGTGCTGGTCAGCGATGACGGCGCCGGCATTTCGCCAAGCAACCGGGCGCGCATCTTCGAGCCGTTCTTCACCACGCGGCGAGAGTCCGGCGGCACCGGCATGGGCCTCGGCATCGTGCTGGCCCTCCTGAAAGCGCATGATGGTACCATCCGGCTGGTTGACAGCGCGCGCGGCACGCGCTTCGAGATCACTTTGCCGGTCGCGTAGAGTGTGGACGGCGGATCGGAGAAAAAGTGCGCTACGACATCGTCATCATCGGCGGGGCCATCGTCGGGTCCTCGATCGCATATTATCTGCGCGAGGAAGGGTTTTCCGGCTCGATCGCCTTGATCGAACGCGATCCGCAATTCGCCCACGCGGCGACGACGCTCTCCATGGCCTCGATCCGCCAGCAATTCTCGATTCCGGAAAACATCCGCCTGTCGCAGTTCACGCTGAAACTGTTCCGGCGGCTGAAGGAGGAATTCGGCGCGGACGCCGATATCGGTTTTCGCGAAGGCGGCTATCTCATCCTTGCCGGCGAGGCCGGGCTGCCAATCCTCAGGGCCAACCACGAGGCGCAGGTCGCCGAGGGCGCCGACATACTGCTCGAGGACGCCGAACAACTGACGCGCCGCTTCCCCTGGCTGTCGGCCGAAGGCATCATCGCCGGCGCCTATGGCCGCACCGGCGAAGGCTGGTTCGACGCCCATGCGATGCTGATGCTGTTCCGCAAGGCGCTGCGGCAGAAGAAAGTCGATTTCATCAGCGCTTCGGTCACCGGCATCGAGCGGCAGGGCGGCCGCGTCACCGGTGTCAGCCTCGACAACGGCGAGACGCTGGAAGCCGGTATTGTCGTCAACGCCGCCGGCCCGAACGCCGGCAAGGTCGCCGCCCTTGCCGGGCTGGCGCTGCCGGTCGAGCCGCGCAAGCGCAACGTCTTCGTCTTCGAGGCGCGCGAGAAATATGCCGACATGCCGCTGCTGGTCGATCCCTCGGGCATCTATGTCAGGCCGGAAGGCTCGGTCTATCTCACCGGCGGCGCCGAGCCGGAAGAGGGCGACGGCCCGGCCGATCCCGGAGATTTCGAGGTCGACTGGCCGCTGTTCGAAGAGGTGATCTGGCCGGTGCTGGCGACCCGCATCCCGGCTTTCGAAGCCATCAAGCCGACGCGCGCCTGGGCCGGGCATTATGACTACAACACGCTCGACCAGAACGCGGTGATCGGCCCGCATCCGGCGGTGACGAATTTCCTGTTCGCCAACGGCTTCTCCGGCCACGGCCTGCAGCAGGCGCCGGCGGTCGGCAAGGCGCTGGCGGAACTCATCGTGCATGGCGGCTACCGGACGATCGACTGCTCGGCGTTTGGCTATGAACGGGTGGCCGAAGGGCGGGCGTTCCGGGAATTGAACGTGATTTGAAACGCGCTTCTTCCTTCTCCCCTTGTGGGAGAAGGAAGAAGTGCCTGGGGTATCATCGCCTCCACCTTGAGCGCATTGCCCAACGCATGGCCCCCGGCCGTGTTGTCGAAAATCCCCCAGACCTCGGCGCCGGAAGCCGCCGCCGCCGCCATCTGCCCGCTGAATCGGGCGAGGCTTTCGGCGTCGTAGTCGGAGTAATAAACGCGCGGCGCGCCATGCCAGCGGAAATAGGCAAGGCAGGGCCAGCCGCCCGGCGACGCGGCGGCCGGCACCAGAGCGGGGTCGGCGGCGACGCGCGCGACCCGGCGATCGGCCAGAAGCGCTTCCGCCTCGGCTTCGAACCAGCTGGGATGGCGCGGTTCGCAGGTCAGCCGGGTTTGGGTTCGCTTGCCCGCCATGTCGAAGAAGCCGCTCGCGACATCCGGCTCGAAGGAGAGGCTCGGCGGCAGTTGCACCAGAAGCACGCTCAGCTTTGCACCGAGACCTTCGACCTCTTGGAGGAAACTGTCGAGGAGGTCGTCGCAGCCGGCGAGACGGCGCTCATGGGTGATGGCCTTCGGCATCTTGACCGCGAAGCGGAAATGCTCCGGCACGGAGCGTGCCCAACGCTCATAGGTCTCGCGGCGATGCGGCTTGTAGAAGGAGGTGTCGATCTCGACGATCGGGAAGTGCCTGGAGTAGCGTTCGAGATGCGATCCGGGTTCTGGAAAATCCTGCCTGTATCGTGTCGGAATACCCCAGCCGGCCGTGCCCATGAAACATGCCTGTTTTCCCATGCATGGGATGTGGGCCGAATGAGGTGTGGGTCAAGGCGGACAGAGGCTGCGCAAAGCAACGACCCCCTGCTCACGCCGCGGCCAGTCTTCCGCCTCGACATGCGCCTGCAGCCAGGCCAGCACCCGCGCCCAGCTCTCTGCATGTTCCGCCGCCGCCCCGTGCAGCCCGGCAAAACCGCCATGGCAGATGGTGAGGCGCGTGCCCCTAGCAATCGGCTGCAGCAGCCAGGCTACCGTGGTTTGCCGCCGGCCAAGCGTGGGATGGTCCCATGTATAGGCCCGCGTCTGGACGATCCGGCGCGGCACCTCGATCTCGAGGAATTCGCCACTGGCCGGCAGGTCCGTGCCGTCGGCAGTTCGGACAATAGCGGTCCAATGGCCGCCGACGCGCAGGTCGGCCGACCAGTCGACCATGCGGCCGGTGTCGGCCGACCCCCACCATTGCTCGACTTCCTTGCCAACCAGTGCCTCGAAGATGCGTTCCGGAGGCGCCTCGATCTCGGTCGATGCCATGACGGTGTCGCCATTGGTCATGCTCCGTACCCTGAGAGCATGGATCATGGATGCCTCCACATCGATTTGTTTCGTTGACGAAACAAGCCTTCAGCTCTTTGATGGCGGTCGCTCGAACCCCTTGCCGGTCTCGAGCAGGCTCTTCAGGCTGGCCAGCACCAGCGGCCATCCCTTGGCGACGTTGCCGATCAGCCTGTGGGGAGCTTCATCAGCTCGCCGTCCGGCTCGATGGTGAAGGTGCAGCGCGTGTAGCCGTCTTCCCTGATCTCGGGCATCCATTCATTGCGCCATTTGATGACCAGGCGCCGCGGCGGATCGATCTCGAGGATCTCGCCGCTGTCGGCGACACGGCCGTCGGGGAAGATCAGCTTCCAGCTAGAGCCCACCTTCCATTCGCTCTCCTGATAGGAGCAGAGGAAAAACTGCCGGTTGAACTCCGGGTCGGTCAACGCTTCCCAGAGCTTTTCGGCCGTGGTGCGAATATAGGTCACATAAACGAAGCTGTTGCTCATCGGTCTTCCCTTTCGAGGCGTTTCTTCAGGTCGCTGAGGGCGGTCAGCCGCCCCCGCTCGAATTTGCCAATCCAGCGTTCGGCGATCTCGTTGATCGGAACCGGGTTGAGATAGTGCTCCTTCTCTCGCCCCCGGCGGATGGTGGCGACGAGGTTTGCTTCCTCCAGGATCGCCAGGTGCTTGGTCACCGCCTGCCGGGTCATGGCCATCTCGGCGCACAGCGCATTCAGCGTCTGCCCATTCCTGGCATGGAGACTGTCCAGCAATTGCCGGCGTGTCGGGTCCGCCAGGGCGCGAAAGACTGCATCCATGCTCATAGCTCTAATATGCAACCGTTTGGTTGCATGTCAAGCGGCAAGATCGCACGCCGTTGACGACCGGATAGATCGCAGGAGCGAAAAAATCAGCGCTTGCGGGAGATCCAGAAGGCGTCGGGCATGCGCTTCATGCCGATGCGTTGGTAGAAGCCGACGGCGTCGGGCATCGAAATCAGGCTGATGGCGACCGACGGTCCGAGCTGCCGGGCCACTTCGTCCATCAGCCCCTTGCCGATGCCCAGCCCCTGCGCCTTGGCCGAGACGGCGAGATCGCTCATATAGCAGACCCAGGAAAAGTCGGTCAGGCAGCGGGCAACGCCGATCAGCGGCTTGCCTTCCATGTCGAGACGGGCGGTCACGATCAGATTGGCGCCGTCCAGCATGGCCTTCAGCCTTGCCTCGTCATCGACGGGCCGGACTTCGCCGAGACCGGATTCCACCAGCACGCGGCGGAATTCTGGCGTATCGAGCGATGCTTCGCGGGCGTAGAGAATGTGCGACTGTTCGGCCATGGCGTCCACACTGCATCAGTCCCGGCCGATCCCAAACCGCTTTTTCCGCTTTTGTCCGATGGGTCAAGGGCGCGCACGAACAGTTGCCTTTTATTTGCCGCCGGCTTTGTGTAAACCGGGCTCCAGAAAATCCCCCGCAACGAAAACACGGGCCAAAGCCATGGAAAAATTCACCAAGCTGACCGGCGTCGCCGCTCCCATGCCGATCGTCAATGTCGACACCGACATGATCATCCCGAAGGATTATCTCAAGACGATCAAGCGCACCGGGCTTGGCACCGGCCTGTTCGCCGAGATGCGCTACAAGGACGACGGTTCGGAAAACCCGGATTTCGTGCTCAACAAGCCGGCCTACCGCAAGGCGCAGATCCTGGTCGCCGGCGACAATTTCGGCTGCGGCTCGAGCCGCGAACACGCGCCATGGGCGCTGCTCGACTTCGGCATTCGCTGCGTCATCTCGACCTCGTTCGCCGACATCTTCTACAACAACTGCTTCAAGAACGGCGTGCTGCCGATCACCGTCAGCCCCGAGGATCTGGAGAAGCTGATGGATGACGCCTCGCGCGGCTCCAACGCCACGCTGTCTGTGGACCTCGAAGCCAAGGAAATCCGCGGCCCCGATGGCGGCGTGGTCGCCTTCGACCTCGACGACTTCAAGCGCCATTGCCTGCTCAATGGCCTCGACGACATCGGCCTGACCATGGAAAAGGCCGGCGCCATCGCCTCGTTCGAGAAGCGCAACGCCGAACAGCGCCCCTGGGCCTGAGCGGCGCCGTTCGGAACGATAGGTCCGGCCCTTTGAGGCCGGTTTGGTGCGACTGAAGGAGGGACAGTCATGCGAGATCAGCTTCTTGCCGGCGCCTGCGGGCTGGCCTTGCTGCTCATGCCTGTCTCAAGCATCCTCGCGCAGACGCAGACGCCGGCCACGCAGCCGGCGCCAGCCGAACAGCCGGCCGCCGGGCAGGACACGGGAACCAACGCCGCCGACGCTTCCGACGACGACAAGCAGGCGCCGGTGCCGTTCGAGGGCGGCCAGCTGACCATTACGCAGCCGGAGCAGGATGGCGAGAAGGTGCTGGCCTATGAAGGCAAGCAGCTGGCCAGCAACTACGACGTCTTCTTCGACAAAATCGTGGAGGTCGGCGGCGTCAAGGTGGCGCTGTTCGATGTCGGCGACGGCGGCAACCAGTGCGGTCCGGCCAAGGTGATCGTCTGGAAACCTGAGGGCGGCAGCATCCAGAGCACAAGGGTCGAACAGGACGAGTGCGGCGCGCCGCCGGCGGCGGTGTCAGACGACGCCATCTATTTCGTACCGTATCTTCTACCGGGCGACGACAAACCGGCCCTACAGTGGTCGCCGACATCAGGGCTGACCATTTCGGGCAATCTGACCTACATGCCGGAGCCCGGCACCGACTGGAAGGATCTCGACCCGGCGAAATACGACAACATCATCGACGCCTTCCACAATGAGGCGGTCTACAAGGAAGCGCAAAACCTGCTCGGCAAGGACATGCCCGACATGGCGACCAGCCTGCTGGTCGGTGGCGGCACGGAAAAGACCGCGTCCGGCGCGTTCTACGCCAGCGGCTGCGTGCCGCATGATTGCGGCGGCAATGACGGCTTCATGGCGGTCGACCCGGCCAAGCACCAGCTCTATTTCGCCCGCCGCGGCGACAAGCCCGAACCGGATGCCTGGCCGGCGCTGGCGACATGGCCGGCAGACGTGAAGGACGCGCTGGACAAGGCGATGGGATCGGCAAACTAGCCAGAGCATTTCCGGCGAACGAGGGAGCGCACTCCAGTGCTCTGCCCTTTGTTTCGCGCAGGACGCGGTTTTGTACGCCCTTCTTCCTTTGAGCGCCGCCGGTCGCCTTTCTGCCCAACGCGCGTCAGCGGCAATATTCACTGGGACAAATGGAACCAGATCGCCCGCGCGGCGTCATAGAAACAGCTTCGCGGCAGTGCCTGGAGTAACATTGATGGGCAGGCTCATTCTTCTGGCGCTTATTTTGTTCGCCTTTGCATCTGGCATCACGGAGGCGGCAAAGCTGGACGGCACCGCCGTCAACGATGCTCAATTCGGCGACGCCGCAACGAAAGGCGTTGATGCGACCGTTCTGAAGGCGCAGATCCTTTTGGATCGCGCGCGGTTCTCGCCTGGCCTCATTGACGGCCACCAAGCGGAGAACTTCGCCAAGGCGGTGCAGGCATTTCAGGCGGCAAACGCCCTGCCCGCCGATGGCAAGCTCAACCGGGAGACCTGGGACAAGCTGGTCGCAACCTCGCCAGGCGCGGTTCTTGTGAACTACGAGTTGACGCGCAAGGACGTGCGTGGACCGTTTGCCAAACGCATTCCGGCAAGCATGGAAAGGATGGCTCGCCTGCGCGGGCTCGGCTATCGCAATTCGCTGGAACGGATCGCGGAGCACTTCCACATCAGCGAACAATTGCTGCGGAAGCTCAACCCGGGCATCAGCTTCAGGACGGCGGGCTCAAAGGTGCTGGTGCCGGCTATCGACCGAGGCGATTCGCCCTCAACCGTTGTCAGCGTCGAAATCGACAAGGCCGCGCGCCAGGTTCGCGTTCTCGACGACTCCGGCAAAGTGGTTTCGGTCTACCCCGCCTCGATTGGAAGCAAAGAGAAGCCGGCGCCGAGCGGCGATGCACAAGTAACCCGCGTGGTCCACAATCCCACTTATCACTACGATCCCCGCTTCGCCTTCAAGGGGGTTAGGACCAAACGGCCCTTCACCATCGCTGCTGGGCCCAACAATCCTGTCGGATCTATCTGGATCGATCTGTCCATTGAAAGTTACGGGATTCACGGCACGCCCGAACCAGGCAAGATCGGGAAGACCTTTTCGCACGGTTGCATCAGACTGACCAATTGGGATGCCGAAGACCTCGCCCTTGAGGTGCACAAAGGCACAAAGGTTGTCTTCACCGGAGAAACGGCTGAATCGGCCAAGGGCCAACCCGGCTGACGCATCGCAGTCAATGCAATTTATGAACCCCTGGAAGAGGATGAGGGAGCTGGCCGCCGACTTTGCGGAGTCTGTACCGCCGATCCGCCCGTGTTTGGCCCATGACGGGATCGGGATTTGTCCCCACAGAATGGCAGCAACAATCCGAGGCTCCTCATGCGCAAGCTCATCTCCACCGGCTCACCATTCGAAAAGACCGCCGGCTATTCGCGCGCCGTGGTCCAGGGCGACTGGTGCTTCGTGTCCGGGACCACCGGCTATGACTATGCCACCATGACGATGCCGGAGACGGTCGAGGCACAGACGCGCAATTGCCTGGCGACGATCGGCAAGGCGCTCGGGGATGGCGGCTTCGAGATGGCCGATGTGGTGCGGGCGCATTACTACATCACCGACCAGGCCTTCGTGGATGTCGTCTTCCCGATCCTGGGCGAGACGTTCGGCGACATCAGGCCGGCGGCGACGATGATCGTCTGCCAGCTCAACAAGCCGGAGATGAAGATCGAAATCGAGGTGACGGCGCTGCGGCGCACGGCTTGAGAGGACCAGAGCATGAAGGTCCGGCGCATCGTCGCCAATATCGAGACGCAGGACGCGGCGGCGGCCAGCCGTTTCTACCATGACGTGCTCGGCCTCGACCTGCTCATGGACCATGGCTGGATCGCGACCTACGGCTCCCCGGAGACCATGCAGGTGCAGGTCAGCTTCATGGAGCAAGGCGGGTCCGGCACGCCGGTACCGGATCTGTCGATTGAGGTCGACGATGTCGATGCGGCGTTCGAGGCCATGAAGCAAGCGGGTTTCGCCGTCGAATACGGGCCGGCCGACGAGCCCTGGGGCGTGCGGCGCTTTTATGTGCGCGATCCCTACGGCCGGCTGGTCAACATTCTCTCGCATCGGTGATGGCATCTTCGGTGAGGCAGTAACTTAGGCAGGACAGAGGGGCGCGCGAAGGACCGCAGACGGCGCCCTTGTTCGCATCGCGGCATTCTCCCTCCCCGTTACGGCTTGCGCTGCAACCACTTGGCGTTTAGCAAGGCGCCGGTTCAATTCTCTCCCAGGACGGTTTTCACCATGGCGACGAAGCATCTTTTCCTGCTCCCCGGCGACGGCATCGGCCCCGAGGCCATGGCCGAGGTCAAGAAGCTGATCGCGGCCATGAACGAAAAGCTCGGCAGCGGCTTCGCCACCGATGAAGGCCTCGTCGGCGGCTGCGCCTATGATGCGCATGGTGCTGCGATTTCCGATGCCGACATGGAAAAGGCTGTTGCAGCTGACGCGGTGTTGTTCGGCGCCGTCGGCGGGCCGAAATGGGATGCGGTGCCTTACGAGGTGCGCCCCGAGGCCGGCCTGCTGCGGCTGCGCAAGGACATGGAGCTGTTCGCCAATCTCAGGCCCGCCATCTGCTATCCGGCGCTCGCCGCATCGTCCTCGCTGAAGCAGGAAGTGGTCGAAGGCCTCGACATCCTCATCGTGCGCGAGCTGACCGGCGGCGTCTATTTCGGCGAGCCCAAGCAGATCATCGATCTCGGCAACGGCCAGAAGCGCGGCATCGACACGCAGGTCTACGACACGTTCGAGATCGAGCGCATTTCGGGCGTCGCCTTCGAGCTGGCGCGGACCCGCAAGAACCACGTCACCTCGATGGAAAAGCGCAACGTCATGAAGTCGGGCGTGCTGTGGAACGAGGTCGTCACCCAAACCCACAAGGCGCGCTATTCCGACGTCAAGCTCGACCACATGCTGGCGGACGCCGGCGGCATGCAACTGGTGCGCTGGCCAAAGCAGTTCGACGTCATCGTCACCGACAATCTGTTCGGCGACATGCTGTCCGACATCGCCGCCATGCTGACCGGCTCGATCGGCATGCTGCCGTCGGCCTCGCTCGGCGCGCCCGATGTGAAGACCAAGAAGCGCAAGGCGCTCTACGAGCCGGTGCACGGCTCGGCGCCCGATATCGCCGGCAAGGGCATCGCCAACCCGATCGCCATGATTGCCTCCTTCGCCATGTGCCTGCGCTATTCCTTCGGCATGGTCGCCGAAGCCGACAAGCTCGAAGGGGCGATCGCCGCCGTGCTCGACGACGGATTGCGCACCAAGGATATCTTCTCTCAAGGGATGACCGAGGTCGGCACCGTCGCGATGGGCGACGCCATCATCGCAAAGTTCCTGGGTTGATCCGGCGCGCGCCGCCTCGCACAGAGGCGGCGCCATGATGCGCCGGCGGCATGGCCAGGGATGCCTGGCCACCGCTTCGTCAAACCCTGACGCCCGCCGGCACCGGTCCCCAGCGGTTTTCCCGCGCCTGCGTCGGGATGAGGGCGAAGACCAGTATGGCCAGGCTGCCGATGGTCGGGAGCAGGATCACCAGGCAGAGCCAGCCCGACAGGCCGATATCGTGCAGCCGTCGCACGGTCATGCCGAGGCCGGGCAGGAAGGTTGCCAGCAGGAAGGTGCCGCAGAGGCCGACCGTCACCGCCGCCGAGACGTCGGTGTCGAAATTGCCCATCTGGGCGTCGGTGAAGATACCGATGCCGCCGATGATCAACAGGCTGACCACCCAGAACAGGCAATAGCTCCAATATTCCTTGCGGCGGGCGCGGCCGCCGAAATTGAAGTAGTTCTGGGTCACGGCGCGCCAGAAATAGCCCCAGAGGTCGGTGGGTTCGGCAGGTTCGGAGGAGCGGCCGAAATGCCGCGCCTGCGGTGCGGCCCCTGCCGTCTCGTTGCCGGCGGGAGCGGCCTTGGCGCCGGCGGCCGGAGCCGCGGTCTGGGCGAGGGCAAGCAAAAAGACGTCACGCGCCTGGCCGTGGGCCGGCAGAAATTCGACGGCCGCGCCGTTGGCGAGAATGGCTTGGCCGCGCAGATCCTCGCGCCTGAAGGTGTAGCGGTTGCCGTCGGCGCCGGTGATGAAGCCGAAGCCCTGGCTCTCGTCATAGTGAAGAACTTCGCCGCGCATGCGCCACCCCCTCCTTGCCCCGCCAAGATGTGGCACAGGGCGAAGTGCATGGGCAAGACCGGCGCAATGGCTACCGTCCTGGCGGCAAATCAGGGATAAGACATCGACAGCAACCGCCTTCAGCAGAACCAGACAATGACAGAGCCTACCGATGCCAGCGTCACGAACGGGAATGAGCAGGCCGCAAGTCCACCTACCCTGGCCATCGACGCCACCGGGCTGATGTTATGGCCGCCCGGCAAGGGCTTGGCGGGCATTCCGCGCGTGGAGAGCTTTCTCGTCAACGCGGCGCTGGCGGATCCGGATCCTTGCGTGGAAGCGGTGGCGTTCAGGTCGAGCGAGGGCAAGTTCCGGCCGCTTGCCCCCTATGAACTGGATCATGTCGCGGTGGGCCCGATTTCACCCCATCAAGTCAAACGGTGGCCAGGAAGACGAGCGGCCCTGTCTCAGGCTTTCGAGGCTGTGAGGCAGCGGCCATGGGACAAGCGCGAGACGGACCGTCATCTCGCCAGGACGGTGACGAACGGCCGCAAAGGGGTCGCCTACCAGGCAACGCGGCTGCTGATCCGCGCCTATCGCCTGTGCCAGCGGGTCCGTATCCGGTTGGGCGCGGAACCCCATGCGCCGGGCCGGGGCACCGAGGCGGAACGAGGCCTCGTGCTGATCAGCCATCACATCCTGACCCAGCAGGACCGGTCCGCGGTGTCGAGCACCACCGGCACGCTTGCCTTCCTTTGCCATGACCTCATCCCGACATTGCGCCCCGACCTGATCGGTACGGGCATCGGCGAAACCCGTTTCGGATCTTATCTCGAACAGCTGGTACGCAGCGGCGCGCCGGCGTTCTGCGCCTCCGACGAGGTTGGCGCGACGCTGACCGACCATATGCGCAAGGCCGGCATCGCCGCGCCTGTCGTGTACCGGTTTCCGATGCCCTCCATCCTGCACGAGACCGCGGCCCGCATGGGCGCGACCTCGCGCATCGAGACGGGCGAACCGTTCGTCATCTATTGTTCGACCATCGAAGTGCGCAAGAACCACATCCTTCTGGCCCGCATCTGGCAGCAGGCGCTGGAGGAAGGCGTCAAGCTGCCGCGGCTTGTCTGCGCCGGGCGCTGGGGCTGGATGATCGAGCCGCTGCGCGCCTATCTCAAGGATCATCCCGCGCTGCTCAATTCGGTCACCTTCACCGGGCTGGTCAGCGACGAGGAGCTCATCCAATATTATCGCAGCGCCGCTTTCGGTGTCTTTCCCTCGCATATAGAGGGCTGGGGCTACGGCGCCTCGGAATGCCTCGATTTCGGCATTCCGGTCATCGTCTCGACGGCGCCGTCGCTGATCGAGGCAAGCGGCGGGATGATGCCGGCGATCGACCCCAACGACCAGGCCGGCTGGTACGCCGCGATCCGCAAAATGGCGGAGGACCATGGCTGGCGTTCATCGCTGACGGAACGCATTGCCAGGCAGCACCGGCCGACGCCGACATCGGCAAGCTGGGCCGCCATCAAGGCCGGCCTGCGGGAGAACGCGGCCCGCCGTCTCCAGAGCAATTCCAGGAAAAGTGTGTAACGGTTTTCCCGGGCGAAGCGCGTAGCGCCTCCCCTTGGGAATTGCGTGAAAACAAAGAGTTAGAGCGTGTCGGCGATTCCATCAAACGCTGAACCGCTCTAGACTTATGACGGGCGCTTCTTCGTCTTCTTGTGCTTTGGCGCGCCGGCATTTTCGAATTTCGGCTTGCCCGGCTTCTTCGCCCACGGCTTTGCCTCATGCGCGGCTGCCGGGCGCTGGTCGGCCGGCGCCGGCGCGCGTTTCTCGAATTTGCGCTTCGGCGCGTTCGGGTCGAACGGCGCCTTGCCGCGATGCGGCTTCTTCTCCGGACTTGGCGGCTGGTAGCCGGCGCGCGACAAATCGGGCGTGCCGTCCAGCCGCTTGACCAGGATGGTGCCCTGCAATTTGCGATCGGGGCCGATTGCCGCCACGAACCGGTCGGCCCAATCGGCCGCTATCTGCACGAAGGTCTCTTCCGGCTGCATCTTGATGGCGCCGATCTCGCGCTTGGAAATGCTGCCGGCGCGGCACAGCATCGGGATCAGCCAGCGCGGCTCGGCATTCTGCCGGCGTCCGACCGACAGCGAGAACCAGACGCTGGCGCCGAAATCGTCGCGGCGGCTCGGCGCCTCGTCGCGATGGGTGAATTTTTCGCCCGCCGGTCTTTCACGCGCCAGTCCTTCCCGCGAAGGCGTGAACGGCGCGACATCCATGAGATCCTCGGGCGCCGAGCGGCTGGAACGGCACTGGCGCACGAAGGCCGCCGCCACCAGTTCGGCGCCATGCCGGCTGAGAAGCGCCTCGATGAAGCCGCGCTCTTCGTCCTTCACCGGTTCGTCGAAAGCCGGGTCGGCAAGAATGCGCTCGTCGTCACGGCGCAGCACGTCGTCGGCCGAGGGCGGGCTCGCCCATGTCGCGGTCAGCTTGGCGCTTTGCAGCAGCCGCTCGGTGCGCCGGCGGGCGCTATTGGGCACGATCAGCGCGCTGACGCCCTTGCGCCCGGCGCGCCCGGTGCGGCCGCTGCGGTGCAAAAGCGTTTCGGGATTGGTCGGCAGATCGGCGTGGATGACCAGTTCGAGATTGGGCAGGTCGATGCCGCGCGCCGCGACATCGGTGGCGATGCAGACTTTCGCGCGACCGTCGCGCATCGCCTGCAGCGCATGGCTGCGCTCGTTCTGGCTGAGCTCGCCCGAAAGCGCCACAACCGAAAAATTCCGGTTGTTGAAGCGCGCCGTCAGATGATTGACGGCGGCGCGCGTGTTGCAGAACACCAGCGCGTTCTTGGCCTCATAAAAGCGCAGCACGTTGATGATGGCGTTCTCGCGGTCGGCTTGGGCGACATTCAGCGCCCGGTACTCGATGTCGAGATGCTGCTTTTCCTCGCCAGCGGCCGAGATGCGCACGGCATCGCGCTGATAGCCTTGCGCGAGCGTGGCGATGGAGCGCGGCACGGTGGCCGAAAACATCAGCGTGCGGCGCTCGGCGGGTGCGGCGTCGAGGATGAATTCGAGATCCTCGCGAAAGCCGAGATCGAGCATCTCGTCGGCCTCGTCCAGCACCACCGCCTTCAGCGCCGACATGTCGAGCGAGTTTCGGGTGATGTGATCGCGCAGCCGGCCGGGCGTGCCGACGACGATATGGGCACCGCGATCCAGCGCGCGCCGTTCGGTGCGCATGTCCATGCCGCCGACGCAGGAGGCAACCGTGGCGCCGGTCGGCTCGTAGAGCCATTCGAGCTCGCGCGTCACCTGCAGCGCCAGCTCGCGCGTCGGCGCCACCGCCAAGGCCAGTGGGGCCGCGGCCGGGCCAAAGCGCTCCGCGCCGTCGAGAAGCGTCGGCGCCATGGCAAGGCCGAAGGCCACGGTCTTGCCCGAGCCGGTCTGGGCCGACACCAGCGCGTCGGCCTGGCCGAGCTCCAGCACCGCCTTCTGCACCGGGGTCAGGTCGGAATAACCGCGTTTTTCCAGCGCTTGTGCCAGCGCGGGAACAATACCATCGAAGTTAGACATCTCGTTCTTTCGGAATTCAGGGTTCTGCGCTCATCATGGAGCACATGCCGGGGGCTGGCGCCGCGCCAGCCAAACAATCTTGGCCGTTCGTACTTCCTGCCGCCCTTCTTGTACAGGGTGCCATGCAGGCTATGCGACGCGCCGCCAATTGACTCCTGCCGCAAACCGCGTAAAAGCCCGCTTCGAACGGGATCAATTTCGATGCGCGGCCTTTTGATGGCTCTTCTTGCGTTCGATGCCCCCAGCCTCGATGCGAACCATTGGGCCGGGCGCGTCGCCGCGTCCTCTCGTTCCAGCAAAACCCCATTCTTGGCCAAGAAAACTACCAAAACCACCACCAAAACGGTGTGATTCCCTTGGCCTAACCACCCTCTCCCGGGTCCGGCCCGGGGGACGGAACCCGCATTGGCCGGCGGGTTTTCTCCAACAACCAAGCGGAGAGGGACAGGAGATCTTTATGAGTTTCAAGGTTGCGATAGTCGGCGCCACGGGCAATGTGGGCCGCGAAATGCTCAACATACTGGAAGAGCGCGGCTTTCCGGTCAGCGAGGTCGTGGCGCTGGCGTCGCGGCGCAGCATGGGCACGGAAGTGTCGTTCGGCGACCGCACGCTGAAGGTCAGGCCGCTCGACCAGCATGATTTTTCCGACACCGACATCTGCATCATGTCGGCCGGCGGCAACGTCTCCAAGGAATGGTCGCCGAAGATCGGCAAGCAGGGCTGCGTCGTCATCGATAATTCATCCGCCTTCCGCTACGATCAGGACGTGCCGCTGATCGTGCCGGAGGTGAATCCGGACGCGATCTCGCTGTTCACGCGCAAGAACATCATCGCCAACCCTAACTGCTCGACGGCGCAACTGGTCGTGGCGCTGAAGCCGCTGCACGACGTCGCCACCATCAAGCGCGTCGTCGTCGCCACCTACCAGTCGGTGTCGGGCGCCGGCAAGGAAGGCATGGACGAGCTGTTCACGCAGACACGCGCGGTTTTCGTCGCCGATCAGGTCGACGTCAAGAAGTTCACCAAGCGCATCGCCTTCAACGTCATCCCGCATATCGACGTCTTCCTCGACGACGGCTTCACCAAGGAAGAGTGGAAGATGGTCGCCGAGACCAAGAAGATGCTCGACCCCAAGATCAAGCTGACGGCGACCTGCGTGCGCGTGCCGGTGTTCATCGGCCATTCCGAAGCGGTCAACATCGAGTTCGAGAAGCCGATCACCGCCGACGAGGCGCGCGACATCCTGCGCGAGGCGCCGGGCTGCCAGGTGCTCGATAAGCGCGAGGATGGCGGCTACATCACGCCGCTGGAATCGGCGGGCGAGGACGCCACCTTCATCTCGCGCATCCGCGAGGATTCGACCATCGACAATGGCCTGTCGATGTGGATCGTCGCCGACAATCTGCGCAAGGGCGCGGCGCTGAACGCCGTGCAGATAGCCGAGCTGCTGGTCGAGCGCGGCCTGATCCAGCCGAAGAAGAAGGCGGCCTGACTTTTCGCTCACGGGCCGCACCGCCGCTGCCGCGGCGGGCCCTCCGCGAGGGCACCGGACGACCGGCGGCCCGCTGTCGCGGGCTCGGCCTTCGGCCGTTAGCTCCCTTCTCCCCGTCACTATACGGGGAGAAGGTGCCGGCAGGCGGATGAGGGGCAGCGCTGGCCTGTGAACGAGCACACCAGGGCTCAGCCACAAGCTAGGACGCCGCCGCCATAGCCACTATGATGCATAGCATCACCCAATGCCTTTGACTGCGCCATCCTGCTCTATTCGCGATCGCGCATGGCATCCAGATGATCGTTCTCCTGTGACATGCGGGCGTTCGCGATTGCCTCGACATCTTCGTGCTTCAAATCCTTGGTTGCGAATGACTGCCCGGTCAGCTCCCGCAATACCTCCATCGCCTCTTCCGCCCTCTCCGTCGGCACGAACAGATGGTCATGGTAAAAGCCCGAGACCGGATTGACGCCCATGCCGGCGGCGGCGAGGCGAGCTGTGACGGCGGCGAGGAAGCCGACGGCCTCCAGAGAGGAGTGGATGTTCAGCGTGATCATCCGGCAGCGGAATACAGCTTCCAGCCCGGCAGCCTCCGCTGCGTCTTCGGTCACGATCAGCGTCATGCCTTCGCGCTCGCGAAACACCATCACAGGCTCCAGGCCTTCTGGCTGGGGCGCATCGGGCGCCAGCGTGGCGAAGACGTAGGTGCCATCGAGCAGTTCCAGCCTCATTGATGCCAACAATGTCCCGAGATCGGTCTCACCGGTCATGTTTCTCGCCTGCACAAGGACGGGCCACGGCCCTCAGGTCCTCCATATCCGCAAGCGGCGACCGCCGATAGCCCGTGCGCCGCGCGGGCGACATGACGATGTGACGACATGGCGATGTCGTTGTCGGCTGGGCTTGCGCATCTGGCGCATCGCACAATAGAGGAGCTGAGGGCCGACGCAGGCCTGTGAAAGGCCCCAATGATCGTTCGTCCGCGCCCCACCTTCCTGCAGCTGTTCTTCATCATGCGCGGCTCGGTGGTGCCACGCATCCTGCCGCAGATTTTCGGCTTCGCGATCTATTCGGCGGTCATCCTTGTCGTGGCGCGCTGGTTCCAACTCGATCTCGGCGTCTTCAACATCACGCCCTTCGGACTGGTCGGCGTGACCTTGTCGATCTATCTGTCCTTCCGCAACAACGCCGCCTATGACCGCTGGTGGGAGGCGCGCAAGCTGTGGGGCGCGCTGGTCTTCGAAATCCGCAATCTGGCCCGCGCCACGACCAGCCTCATTCCCGATCTGACCGAGCAGCGCGCCCTGCTGATGGAGGCGCTGGCCTTCTGTCATTTCCTGCGCGGCCAGTTGCGCAGGATCGACAGTGTGAAAGACGCCCATGCCTTCATCGACACCGAAGCGGAGACGGCGGCGGGTTTTGCCAATCCGGCGGACGAGATGGTCAGGCGCATGGGCCGCCGCGCCAATGCGCAGCGCCAGGGTGGCGAGCTCGACACGATCGGTTTCCGCATCCTCGATGAGAGGCTGGCGTCCATCACCGCCATCCAGGCCGGCTGCGAGCGGATCGCCGGCACGCCCTTGCCCTTCGCCTACACGCTGCTGGTGCACCGAACGGCCTACATCGTTTGCCTGCTCCTGCCGATCGGCCTGATCTCGACCACCGGCTGGGCGACGCCTTTGTTCACGGCGCTGATCGCCTACACCTTCTTCGGCCTCGACGCGCTTTCGGAAGAACTCGAGGATCCGTTCGGCACCGAAGCCAACGACCTCGCGCTCGATAGTCTCTGCCGGGTCTGCGAAATCTCGGTGTTCGAGGCCTTGGGCGAGACGCCGCCAAAGATGCTGCCGGCCGAGAAGTTCTATTTTTCGTAAGCTTGAGACATGGATGGCATCCGCGTGCCGGAGTGGCTTCCGGGGCCACTTTGCCAAAAGAATCCAGCCCCCCTGTAGGATCGTCGCCTTGGGGCGCGTCCTTGGCTCGACCCCGAAAAAGGGGCTCGAACCATCAGGAGGGTACACCAATGAGCATTTCCGAAATCGCGCCCGTCTCGTCCGGCGCCTTGTGGACCGGCCGCGTGCTCAGCGGCCTCATCGTCCTGTTCATGATCTTCGACGGCGCCATCAAGCTGCCGCCGCTCGATGTGGTGACCCAGACGATGGTGCCGCTGGGCTGGCCGGCCGACGCCAACGTCGCGCGCATGCTGGGTGTTATTGGCCTGGTCTCGACCGCGCTTTATGCCTTGCCGCGTACCTCGGTGCTCGGCGCCATCCTGCTCACCGCCTATATGGGCGGCGCCATCGCCACCAATGCGCGGATCGGCAACCCCTTGTTCTCGCACACGCTGTTCGGCGTCTATCTCGGTATCATCCTGTGGGGCGGCCTCTATCTGCGCGACCCCAGGGTGCGTGCGCTGGTCCCGTTCAGCCGATAGCAGCTCCGCGCCAACCGCGGCTGCTGGTGTCGTCGCGATCTTCGTTCCCCTCGGGATCAAATTAGCCGTCTGAGAGTTAAGCCCTTGGCGGCGAGACGGCGATCCGCATGTGAGAGGAACGAAAATGAAGAAAATTATTACGGTTCTTGTGTTGGCGACGGCGCTCGGCGCCTGTTCGCAGACGGAAAAAGGCGCCGCCGTGGGCGGTCTTGGCGGTGCCGCGATCGGCGCGGCCGTGGCTGGCGATCCGGTCCAGGGCGCGGTTGTCGGCGGCGCGGTTGGCGCCGTGGCGGGCGCCCTGATCGGCCATGCCAGCGAAAGCGGCCAATGCCGGTACCGCGACCGTTACGGCCGCACCTATGTCGATCGCTGCCCCAGCGGTTATTGATCGAGCGCATTCCGGACATGAAGAGCAAAACGGCGGGCTTTTGGCCTGCCGTTTTCGATCGATGAATTGCGGCCCGCTTGAGACATCCGGTGGGGGCCGCGCTACAGCAGGTTCCGAATGTATCGCCAGGCTTCCTGGCCCAGGGCGGCATCAGCGCGGTCATTGCCGCCATGCGCGTGCGAGCTTGAGCGCGGGGTGGTTTCGCCAGGCAGGAGAATGCGGTGGCCGGCGTCGGGGGCCGAAACGAGGCGCGTGGCCTTTCCGGCATCTTGCCGACGCCGGACAATCGACGTGGCGAATTCCAGGGATGGCCACAGCGCGTCGCCGCCGCCAGCGACCAGCACGATCTCCCCCGAAAGTGCCTCGACGGGAATGGCGGCCTTGTCGGCTTCCTGCCTGAACCTTGTCAGGCAGTGCTCGAAAAGTCCTCGGTAGGACACAAGACCATCAACATGGCTTGCCTTCCAATCCGGGTCGGTTGGAACAAAGGGGAGAGGGCGACCGTCAACAGTCCATGACGATCGCTCGGGCCAGCTGACGCCGTCGCGGCCCGGCCCGATGTTTCCCCAGACCACCGATGTCGGGCTGATTGCAACCACGGCATCGACGCGCGGGTCTTGGGCCGCCGCGAGCAAGGATGCCTCGGCGCCCTTGGACGTGCCGACATAGACGATGCGCCGGCATCCCAATCCAACGAGGCGGTCGGTCGCGGCGAAAAACGTCTCAAGGGGGATTTCACATATGCCGGGAACCTGGCCTTCGCCGCCGAACCACTGGAGGGCAAGGACAGAGACGCCCTCGCTGGCAAATAGTCGTGCACGGGAAATATCGACACGGCCGCTCGATCCGCTCAAGACAACGACACCTGTCGTGGCATCAGCGCATCGCAGCAGGGTCCCGGCGACGACGCCGGACAGGATCTCCTGCGTGACAGCCCGTTCGTCCATCCGATCCTCGGCCGGAAATCAGAAGCTTTCCGGGACAACAGCAAAGGGCAGGTCGACGACAAATGCAAACAGCAAAACGGCGGGCACAGGCCCGCCGTTTCGTTTCCGCAAATGGGAAGCGAGATTACTCCGCCGTGGCGGCTTCCTCGGCCGGTGCGGCAGCGGCGGCGGCAACCGCGGCAGCGGCGTCTTCCTGCGCCTTCTTCAGCAGCGAGGCGCGTTCCTGCGCCTTCTTGCCGGGCTCGGCCTTCTTCGGGTTGGAGCGGGCGTCGCGCTTGGCAAGGCCGGCCTCGTCGAGGAAGCGCAGCACGCGGTCGGTCGGCTGGGCGCCGTGCGACAGCCAATGCTTGACGCGGTCGGCGTCGACCTTGACGCGCTCGCCGTCCTTCGGCAGCAGCGGGTTCCACGAGCCGAGCGACTCGATGAACCGGCCGTCGCGCGGCGAACGGGCGTCGGCGACGACGACGTGGTAGTAAGGACGCTTCTTCGAGCCCGCACGGGCCAGTCTGATCTTCAGTGCCATTTCTTTTCTCCTAAAAGCTCTGATTTCGTTTGATTGGATTTCGGTTGAGTCTTTCAGCCGGTTTTCATCACGCCGTTTGCTGCGGCGATCTGTTCGTGGTGGCGGATCACTTCGCGGACGACGAAGTTGAGGAATTTCTCCGCGAAATCCGGGTCGAGATGCGCGTCATGCGCCAGCTGGCGAAGACGGGCGATCTGCTGCTGCTCGCGCGCCGGATCGGCCGGCGGCAGGCCATGCTCGGCCTTGAGCACGCCGACCGCCTTGGTGCAGCGGAAGCGCTCGGCCAGCATATGGATGAGGGCGGCATCGATGTTGTCGATCGATGCACGGTAGCCGGCCAGGATGATGCGGGCGTCGGCCATGTCCTTTTCTTCGTTCATCCGCAGTCTCACTTCTTCTTGCCAAGGCCGGGTAGTCCGCCGCCACCCAGGCCGGGAAGCCCCGGTAGTTTCATGCCGCCGGGCAGCCCGGGCAGGCCGCCGCCGCCGGGGGCGGGCAGACCCTTCATGCCGCCGAGACCGGCGGCCTGCGCCTGCTTCTGCAGGGCTTCGAGCTGCTTGGGATCCATCTTCGACAGGTCCGGCATGCCGCCGCCCATCATGCCGCCCATGCCGCCAGGCATCATGCCGCCGAGGCCCATCTTGGAAGCGAGGCCGCCCATCATGCCGCGCATCAGGCCGCCGCCTTTGCCCTTGCCGCCCATCGCCTTCATCATGTCGGCCATGCCGCGATGCATCTTCAAGAGCTTGTTGATCTCGGCGGCGTCGGTGCCGGAACCGGCGGCGATGCGCTTCTTGCGTGAGTGTTTCAGCATATCGGGGTTGGCGCGCTCGGCCTTGGTCATCGACGAGATGATGGCGAGCTGGCGGCCGAACATCTTGTCGTCGAGGCCGGCGGCGGCCATCTGGTCCTTCATCTTGCCCATGCCGGGCATCATGCCCATGATGCCGCCCATGCCACCCATTTTCGACATCTGCTGAAGCTGCTGGGCAAGGTCGTTCAGGTCGAACTTGCCCGACTGCATCTTCTTGGCCATGGCCGCCGCCTGCTCGGCGTCGATGTTTTCGGCGGCCTTCTCGACGAGCGAGACGATGTCGCCCATCCCCAGAATGCGGTCGGCGATGCGCTTGGGATGGAATTCCTCCAGCCCGTCCATCTTTTCGCCGGTACCGATCAGCTTGATCGGCTTGCCGGTGACGGCGCGCATCGACAGCGCGGCGCCGCCGCGGCCGTCGCCGTCCATGCGGGTCAGCACCAGGCCGGTGATGCCGACGCGTTCGTCGAAGCTCTTGGCCAGGTTGACGGCGTCCTGGCCGGTCAGCGAATCCGCGACCAGCAGGATTTCGTGCGGGCTCGACACCTTCTTGATGTCGGCCATCTCGACCATCAGCGGCTCGTCGATATGGGTGCGGCCGGCGGTGTCGAGGATGACCACGTCATGACCGCCGAGCTTGGCCGCCTGCACGGCGCGCTTGGCGATATCGACCGGATTCTGGCCTGCGATAACAGGCAGCGTCGCGACCTGGACCTGCTCGCCGAGCTGGCGCAACTGCTCCTGCGCGGCGGGACGCCGCGTGTCGAGCGAGGCCATCAGGACCTTCTTGTTCTGACGCTCGGTCAGCCGCTTGGCGATCTTGGCCGAAGTCGTGGTCTTGCCGGAGCCCTGCAGGCCGACCATCATGACGACGACCGGCGCCGGCGCGTTGAGGTCGACGGCGACGCCCTCGGCACCCAGCATGTCGACCAGCTCGTCATGGACGATCTTGACGACCATCTGTCCCGGCTTGATCGACTTCAGCACGGCGGCGCCGACGGCCTTCTCGCGCACCTTGTCGGTGAAGGAGCGCACCACTTCCAGCGCCACGTCGGCCTCGAGCAGCGCACGGCGCACCTCGCGCAGCGCCGCCGAGACATCCGCCTCGGAAAGCGCGCCGCGGCCGGTCAGGCCGTTCAGGATGGAGCCAAGGCGCTCCTGCAGCGATTCAAACATCTTGCTTCCTTCGATCCCGGTTCATTCGATCCGAGAGGTAATGCGTTCGCGCCCAGTCTCCAAGCAAAAGCCAGTCCAAGCAAAAGCCCAAAACCAAAAAGCACCCGGGGGCGCACAGCGCTGCCGGGTGTTGGCCTCCAGGATCTGTTTACAGCACTCGGCCTCGAAGAGGCTTCGGCGTCCTGGTCGGCTTGCTCGGAGGGATACTCGTCGCGGAATTGCTGGACTGTAGACAGGAAATCGGCGCGAGAGTCAAGGCAACGGCCCGGGCAGGCCACTCCTGGCACCGTGATCAGACCGCCTGACCCGCCGGAACCCAGGCCCTGACCTGCGGATACGGCACGTCCGATCGTGAACATCGCCGGCGGCCGCGACAGCCCCCCCCGGCCTTGCGTTCAACGCACCACGTACATGATGCGCCGCGTCTGCGGATCGATCAGCGCCCGCTGGCCGTTCACATAGACATAGCGGTAGTTGTAGTCAGGAATTTCGCGCAGCTCGACCGTGTCTGGCAAGGTCGCGCCGGTGACCACCTCGCCGTCGAGATAGACGGGGTCGAGGCGATGGGTGTCGACATAGGTCCGCACTTCAGCTGGCGGCGCCGGAAAATCGCCAACCACCGGATCGCTGGCGATGATCGCTCCTGTATAGTCGGTGGAGTAGTTGCCGATGTCTTCCGGTGGCGAGACGACGGCAACGCTGGAGCCGTGCGGTCGCTGCGTCAGCACCACCCGGCTGCCGCTGAAATCGGCCGTGACATAGTCGGAATAGACCCAGCCCTGTCCGCCGGCTTCGGCGATCGTGCACCATTTGCTGTTTTCGATGCAGCCATTGAGCGTCGCCGACTGGCCCGCGGCGAGCACGCCGATGACAGGATATTGCGGGCCGGGACCGGCGCGCACGTTGAGATCGGTGACTGCCGAGACCGCGGTATCGGCCAGCGCGGCGCCCGACATTGCGGTCAGCATCCCGGCTATTGCGGGAAACAATAAGGATTTCATGGGTTCTCTCCGTTTCACAGTCCCTCGGCGGTGACAACGGGGCAGCGGCGCATGCGTTCCGGCTAAAATGCACGGGCCAACTCAAGATTTGTTCCCGCATCCTTGGGCAAACCGGTCAAAAGGTCGTGTACGAAGGCCAGTTTCCGCGCCGTCACGTCCGAAATGACGAAGGGGTAGAGGTCGGGCAGGCCCATGCAGCGGTTTATCGAATTGGAGGCTTCCGACAGCACCAGCCAGCGAACGAGGATCCGGTCGAAGGGCTCGGGCGTGTTCGCGGGTTCCGAGGGCGCTGCCTGCGGTTCTCCGCCAGTGTCGCCACGCGGCAATTCATTGGCCTCCACCGTCTCCAGCCGGCCGAGCGGGAAGTTCAGCGCATGGACCATCTCCAGCGTGTCGGTGATATGCAGATGATGGGCCCAGGTCTCGGCCCAATCCTCCCAGGGGTGCGAGGTGGCGTAGGCCGAGATGTGGGTTTGCTGCCAGTCGGGCGCGGCGCCATTGGCATAATAGGCCTTCAGCGCCTGTTCGTAATCGGCGCGTTCGTCGCCGAACAGGGCGCGGAACGCTTCCAGCCGGTGCGGGTCGTCGCGGATCAGGCGGTCCCAGTAATAATGGCCGAGTTCGTGGCGGAAATGGCCGAGCAGCGTGCGGTAGTTCTCGCCCATCTCGACGCGCCGTTTTTCGCGCTCGGCCGAATCGGCCTCGGCGACATTGAGCGTGATCAGGCCATTGTCGTGACCGGTGAGGATGCGTTCGCCGCCCGGGCCGCCGCCGATCGGATCGGCGAGGAAGTCGAAGGCCAGCCCGATCTCGTCCGTCGGGCTCTGCTTGGGCGCGACCGGCAGGCCGAAGGCGAGCAGCGAATAGATGGCGCGCTTCTTCGCCGCCTCGACGCGGATCCAGCGGCGGCGGTTGCCGTCGACGGAGAGATCGGGGATCAGTTGGTTCAGCACGCAGGCACGGCAGAAGACCTGTCCCGGTTCGGCCATCCAGTTGCAGGCGCATTCATCGGCGTTGGTGCACTGGATGGCGCCGTCGACACCGGACAGGACAAAGCGCGCGCCCTCGGCGTCATAGAGCACGAGGCTTCTGCAGTTCAGGCACTGGGCGTTCTCGAAATAGAGACGGTGGCCGCAATGCGGGCAGTCGAAAAGTTTCATGTCGGTCTCAATTCATCGGGAGGGCATAGGAGGCGGCCCGTGCCCAAACGCTAACCACCGGCCGGCGTTCCGCACTCCATCGAGACAATTTCGCTTCGCCGGTCCAGGCGCCTGCCGCCGCGGTCCATGGCCGCGGCAACGTCTTCCATGCCTGGCCCCTCGCCACAATAATCACTTGATCGTAAGCAAATTCCACGGCATTCGCCAGCATGGCGGCTCAGACAGTGACAAGAACGCGTTTCGCTGGCAAATTCGCCGCCGGGACGTGATTCAGGCAACCAGGAGAACAACATGGCATTTCTTGCCAAGGGTAGAACTTTAGCGGCCGCGGTGGTGGCGGTGCTTGCGCTTGCAACGGGCGCGCAGGCGGCGGCCAGCTGCGGCAAGACCGGCGCCGGCTTCGACGCTTGGAAGCAGGATTTCGCCGGGGAGGCCAAGTCCGAAGGCGTCGGGCCGAGGGGTCTGGCCGCCCTGGCCGGAGCGACCTACGCAACAAGGACGATCGCCGCCGACCGCGCCATCCACAAGGCCTTCAGCGGCTCGGTGGACGATTTCATGAAGCGTCGTGGCGGATCCGCGATCATTTCCAAGGGCCGTTCGCTGAAGAAGTCGAACGCGGCGCTGTTCAACCAGATCGAGAACAATTACGGCGTGTCGCCGGGCGTGCTGCTTGCCATCTGGGGCATGGAGACCGGCTTCGGCGCCTCGATGGGCAACCAGAACACGGTCTCCGCCATTGTGACGCTTGCCTATGATTGCCGCCGTCCGGATTACTTTCACCCGCATGCCATCGCGGCCCTGAAGCTGGTCGATCGCGGCGCGTTGAGCTCCTCGTCGGTCGGCGCCATGCATGGCGAGATCGGCCACACGCAGTTCCTGCCCGGAAATGTCCTGAAGTATGCCGTCGGCAGCGGAAACCTGCGCGACAAGGCCACCGCGTTGGCCTCCACCGCCAACTTCCTCAAGGGCCACGGCTGGCGGGCTGGTGCAAGCGCGCAGTCGAATATGGGCGCGATCGCCGGCTGGAATTCCGCCAGCGTCTATCAGCAGGCCATCGCCCGCATCGCCACCGCCATCGACGCCGATTGATCGAACCGTACGATGTTGAACGAAGAACCCGGCCTCCGCGCCGGGTTTTTCATTTCACGTCGAGCGCATAGGAGCAGCCGGCCAGCGTCTTGCCGGAATGGGATGCGACCGTCGAGACGTTGAGCGCGATGTGCGTGGCGAGGGTCACGCCGCCGGCCTCCTCGGTATTTTCGGCCACGACCTTCTCGCCGAGGAATTTGTCTGGCGTCGAGGCTGTCGCCTGAATGCCCAGCTCCTTGGCGAGGTCCGGCGCGGCGACACCGTCGAGCACGGCCATCAATCCTGTCGCGGTAAAGACGATTGTCCCGGTGTCGTGCCCGAAGACATGGATCGGAGCGGGCAGTCGATACTGCCGCAGGAAGGGATTGCCCGACGGAACTTCCTTCCAGCCAAGCTTCCGCACAGCACCGGATTCGCCGGTCAGCCAGAGCGCAAAGCCGTTGTAGCCGGGCACACCCGTCCTGCATTCGATCAGCGCGGCAAGGTCGAGCGATGCCGGATCGAAATCATCGGCCGTGGCCGGCGCCGCCATAAGGACCAGCAGCGCCAGGCAGAGACCGGGATGGCGCACCGCGTTTATTTGTTGCGGTTGCGGGCGGCGAGCGTGCGCAGCCTCAGCGCATTGAGGCGGATGAAGCCGGCGGCGTCCTTCTGGTCGTAGGCGCCGCGGTCGTCCTCGAAGGTGACCAGCGCGTCGGAATAGAGCGTTTTCCTCGACTTGCGGCCGGTGACCATGACATTGCCCTTGTAGAGCTTAAGCCGCACCGTGCCTTCGACGTCTTCCTGGCTCTTGTCGATCATCGCCTGCAGCATCAGGCGCTCGGGCGCGAACCAGAAGCCGTTGTAGATGAGTTCGGCGTAGCGCGGCATGAACTCGTCCTTGAGGTGCGCGGCACCCCGGTCGAGCGTGATCGATTCGATGGCGCGGTGGGCCGCGATCAGGATCGTGCCGCCCGGCGTCTCGTAGACGCCGCGCGACTTCATGCCGACGAAGCGGTTCTCGACCAGGTCTAGCCGCCCGATGCCATTGTCGCGACCGAGATCGTTGAGGGCAGCCAGCATCGTGGCCGGCGACAGTTTCTTGCCGTTGAGCGCGACCGGATCACCCTTCAGGAACTCGATCTCGATTTCGGTGACGGCATCCGGCGCATCCATCGGCGATACGGTGCGCTGATGGACGAACTCCGGCGCCTCGCTCCACGGATCTTCCAGCACCTTGCCCTCGGACGAGGAGTGCAGCAGGTTGGCGTCGACCGAGAACGGCGCGTCGCCCTTCTTGTCCTTCGGCACCGGAATCTGGTGCTGCTCGGCGAAGTTCATCAGGTCCGTGCGCGACTTGAAGGACCAGTCGCGCCACGGCGCGATGACCTTGATGTCGGGGTTCAGCGCGTAAGCCGAAAGCTCGAAGCGGACCTGGTCGTTGCCCTTGCCGGTGGCGCCATGCGCGATGGCGTCGGCGCCGGTTTCCCTGGCGATGTCGACCAGGTGCTTGGAGATCAGCGGCCGCGCGATCGAGGTGCCCAGGAGATAGGTGCCTTCATAGACGGTGTTGGCCCGGAACATCGGGAAGACGAAGTCGGCGACGAATTCCTCGCGCACGTCGACGATGCGGATGTCCTTGATGCCCATCATCTCGGCTTTCTTGCGCGCCGGTTCGAGCTCTTCGCCCTGGCCGAGGTCGGCCGTGAAGGTGATGACTTCGGCGCCGAGTTCGGTCTGCAGCCATTTGAGAATGATCGAGGTGTCGAGGCCGCCGGAATAAGAGAGCACGACTTTCTTGACGTCTTTGAACTTGGACATTTCCGCTCCGTCGAAAAGCGACGCCTGAGCCCGGCGTCACGCATTGTCGGAGCGCCTTTTAGCAGGAACCGCAAAGCGAGCAAGCGCGGGCGGCGCCAGACTTCTGATCCAGCCGGCGCGCGGCGCCGGCACGCTGGACCAGGCCGCCCGTCGAATTCGTCATCCTTGTCTATGTCCCTGCGGGTGCACGACCGCTTGCGAAAACCGGTTCCCAGTTTTCGGGATCAAGCTCTGGGAACAACCTGCTGCAATCACTGGCCGTCGCCGTCGTCGGCCTGATCGTCGCGGCCACCGGCTTTGCCAGCTACCTGATCGACGAACGCGGCCGGCTGGAGAGCTTCGAACGGCTGCAGCACCTTGCCCTCAACGATGCGCTGACCGGACTTGCCAACCGCGTTTCCTTCAACGACCGCCTTGACCATGAAATCGGGCGGACACGCGAGGACGGCGACACGATGACGGCGGTCATCGTCATCGATCTCGACCGTTTCAAGGAGATCAACGACCTCAGGGGACACGCGGCCGGCGACCAGGCGCTCAAGATCATCGCCCGCAGGCTTGCGAAACTGACCGGCGACGGCGAATTCGTCGCCAGGCTCGGCGGCGACGAGTTCGCCGCGATCAAGCGCTTCAGGGACCAGAACGAGCTGCTCGGCCTGGTCTCGCGCCTGGAGAAGTCCTTGTTCGAGCCGTTGCGGATCGACGATTTCGAAACCGTCACGGGCGCCAGCATCGGCGTCGCCGTCTATCCGCGCGACGGCAGCGACCGGGAGAGGCTGGTCAGCAATGCGGATCTGGCGATGTACCGGGCCAAGAACGACGTGGCGCGGGCCGTGTGTTTCTACGAATCGGCCATGGATGAGACGGCACGCGCTCGGCGGGCGCTGGCCACCGATCTACGCCAGGCCATCGAACGCGGCGAACTCACGCTCCACTACCAGGTGCAGACCTCGGTCTCGACCGGCGCCACCTGCGGCTACGAGGCGCTGCTGCGCTGGACCCATCCGGTGCATGGCATGGTCCCGCCCACCGAGTTCATCCCGATCGCCGAGGAGAACGGCTCGATCCTGGCGATCGGCGAATGGGTGCTGCGCACCGCGTGCCGCCAGGCGGCGTCCTGGGACAAGGGTCACAAGATCGCGGTCAATTTGTCGCCGGTGCAGCTCGCCCATGCCGATCTCGCCAAGCTCGTCCACCAGATTCTGGTCGAAACCGGCCTGTCGCCGAGGCGCCTCGAACTTGAGCTGACCGAATCGACGATCGTCGCCGACAAGGTCCGCACGCTGCACGTGCTGCGCCAGATCAAGGCGCTCGGCGTGACGATCGCGATCGACGATTTCGGCACCGGCTATTCCTCGCTCGATACGCTGCGCTCGTTCCCGTTCGACAAGATCAAGCTCGACCGCTCCTTCATGGCCGATGTCGAGCGCAGCCCGCAGGCCAAGGCGATCATCCGCGCGGTGCTGACGCTGGGGCGCAGCCTCGACATTCCGGTGCTTGCCGAAGGTGTCGAGACGCATGTCCAGCTCACCATCCTGCAGGTCGAAGGCTGCAACGAGGCGCAAGGCTATTTCCTCGGCCGGCCGAAGCCGATCGACCAGATTTTGCTGACCGGAGCGGCAGCCCATTCGCTGGCCGAGATCGATCTGTCGGCGGCTTAGAAACCGCCGTGGGAGGATACGCCAGCCTTCGCATCTGGCGTCGGCGCGACGTATCTTGTATAGGCTCGGGACCTTCCCGAGGCCCCGCATGTCCTTCATTCCCGACACCACCACGCTGATCCAGTTCGCCATCGCCACCGTGATCTTGGCGATCACGCCAGGCCCTGATATGACGCTGTTCGTCTCGCGCACGCTGAGCCAGGGGCGGGCCACCGGCTTTGCCTCGATGGCCGGCGCGCTGTGCGGCACGCTGATCCACACCACGCTGGTGGTGGTCGGCGTCTCGGCGCTGATCGTCGCCTCGCCGATGGCGTTCTTCGTGCTGAAGATTTTCGGCGCCGGCTATCTCGTCTTCCTGGCCTGGCAGGCGATCGCCAAGGGGTCGGCCTTTTCACCGGAGAAGAAGACGGGGCCGCAGATCTCGCTGCTGCGCAGCTGGGCGGCGGGGCTCGGCGTCAATCTGCTCAACCCGAAGATCATCCTGTTCTTCATGACCTTCCTGCCGCAATTCGTCTCCGCGCACGACCCGAACGCGCCCGGGAAGCTGTTCTTCCTCGGTTCCATGTTCATCGTGCTGTCGATCCCGGTGACGGTGCCGATGGTGCTGGCGGCAGAGAAATTCTCGGCGGCGATGAAGGCCAGCCCGCGCGTGACGCGAGTGGTCGACTATCTCTTCGCCGGCGTGTTCTCGGCCTTCGCGCTCAAGATCCTGACGGCCCAGGCGAAGTAGGGGCTTTCTCGGTCTTCCACCAGCTTCCGGCCCAACGACCGGCGCTGAGCCAGTAGAAGATGCCGCCGACCATGCCGCCGCCAATCACGGCCATGATGGCGGTGGCCTCGGTGACCGCGAAAGGGGAATCGCGGAGATTGTCGACGAGGCCGAGGAACACCCCCGCCACTACGGCACCCGCCAGCGCATAGAACAGCCAGTCGCGCCGGCCGAGGATTTCGGCGATCAGGATGACGACCGCCGCCGGCATGAAGGCGAAGTAAGCGACAAACAGGGCGACGAAGGGAATTGAAAAATAGAGCGATGCCGTCGCCGCCGGATGGGCTTGCGCCGGCACGTAGCCGAGCGAGGCCAGGAACAGGATGTTGAGGAAGGCGCTCGCCGCCAGCGAGGCGACGGCATAGCCGAACAGGATGATGGCCAAGCGCACGATATAGGAGACGAGGCGGTTCATTGGGGATCAGCGCCCGTGAGACGACCGGACTTGCGCCCGGCGAGCAGCCAATAGACCCAGCCGGCGGCCGTGCCGGCCGTGGCCAGGAAGCCGAGGAAACCCGGATTGAAGACAAACCCTCCGGCCGAGCCGGGGACCAGAACACCAAAGGCGATGGAGGTGATCGCCCCGGTGACGGCGAAGTAGGACCAGCTTCGCAGCGACCACCGTTCGGCGACAAGGATGGCGGGGCCGACGATCAGCAGCGCACAGAGGGCCACGGTCAGCACGGCGAGCGGGAAGGAGCCCAGCCAGTCGAATGCAAAAACCATCGACCAGTTGCCATACTCGATCCCTTCCAGAAGGGTGATCAGCAGCACAGGCACCACGATCGAGGTCAGCACGGCGGCGACATAACCGACTGCTATCAGGACCAGACGCTTGAGCCAGGCAACGAGACGGGTCACGCCTCGCCATGCCCCGCGATCATCATGGCTTCCAGTGCCAACCGGTCGACCTTGCGCATGCGCTCCGATTCCGACTTCAGCTGACCGCAGGCGGCGAGGATGTCGCGGCCGCGCGGCGTGCGGATCGGCGAGGCATAGCCGGCATTGTTGATGTAGTCGGCGAATTTCTCGATCGTTTCCCAGTCCGAGCACTGGTAATTGGTGCCCGGCCACGGGTTGAACGGGATCAAATTGATCTTGGCCGGAACGCCCTTGAGCAGCTTGATCAGCGCCTTGGCGTCCTCGATGGAATCGTTGACGTCCTTCAGCATTACATATTCGAAGGTGATGCGCTTGGCGTTGGAGAGGCCGGGATAGGCCTTGCAGGCGGCGATCAGCTCGCTCAGCGGATACTTCTTGTTGATCGGCACAAGCAGGTCGCGCAGATCGTCATTGGTGGCATGCAGCGAGATCGCCAGCATGACGCCGATCTCCTCGCCGGTGCGGAAGATTTCCGGCACCACGCCGGAGGTCGACAGCGTGATACGCCGCTTCGACAGCGAGAGGCCGTCGCCGTCGGAGGCGATCAGCAGCGCCTTCTTGACCGCCTCGAAATTGTAGAGCGGCTCGCCCATGCCCATCATGACGATGTTGGACACTTTGCGGCCCTCGGCCGGCACGATGGCGCCGTCGGGCGTGTCGCGGTCGGGGAAGTCGCCGAGCCGGTCGCGCGCGGTGAGCAGCTGCGCCAGGATTTCCTCGGCGGTGAGATTGCGCACCAGCTTCTGCGTGCCGGTGTGGCAGAACGAACAGGTCAGCGTGCAGCCGACCTGCGAGGAGATGCAGAGCGTGCCGCGGCCTTCCTCGGGGATATAGACGGTTTCGATCTCGACCGGCCGGCCGGCGCCGCGCGGCGGGAAGCGGAACAGCCACTTTCGCGTGCCGTCGGCGGAAATCTGCTCCTCGACGATCTCGGGCCGGGCGACGGTGAAATGCTTGTCCAGCTCGGCGCGAAGGTCCTTGGAGATGTTAAACATATGAGCGAAGTCGGACACGCCGCGCACATACATCCAGTGCCAGAGCTGCTGAGCGCGCATTTTTGCCTGACGCTCCGGCACGATGCCTGAAGCGACGAGAGCCTCGCCGAGTTCGGCCCGTGTCAGGCCAATCAGCGAGGGCTTTTCTGCCTGCGCGGGGCGAGCGCGCAAGGCGTCGCGGGCGCCTTCGGCGGTAAGGTCGAGTGAAAGGGTCATGGTTCCACTGATATAAGCGGTTTACGGCCGATTTCATCCATCGGCCCGATGTCAAGAGCGGCGCATAGCACAGCTTGGCGGCAGAGTCATGCCGCGGGTGATCGGGCAGTCTTTCCCGCCGCCTTGTCGCGGTGGACAAGCCGCGCCTGCCTGGTGCTGTTTCCCGGCGCGCGAGCGATCACATATTCGTGTCGGCGTAACGGCTGGCGAGCCATCCGCGAACCCTGAAATGGGGCAACTGTGCCCCGCACAATGGGAGTATGCAGAATGAAATCGATCAAGCTCGCCGTCCTTGCCGGCGTCGCCGCTCTTTGCGCCTCGCAGGCGTTTGCCGAGGATACGATGGGCACCATGACCATGATGAAAGGTGGCCAGGTGACGGCGATCATGCCGGACGGCCACATGGGCACCATGATGCCGGACGCGAAGATGGGCGCCGACATGATGAAAATGGCCAAGCCCATCAAGCATTGCATGATGATGATGACCGACGCCAAGGGTAAAGCCTACATGATCGATACATCGACCAAGAAGGCCCAGGCCGAATGTGAAAAAATGGCCATGTGACGATCTCGGAAAAACTTGCCCGCCGGCCTGGAAGCCGGCGGGATGGTCAGCTTCCGTGTCATCCGCACGTCCATCCTCGCCTACCTGTCGATGGAGAGCGTATCGATACCGGTGCTCTGGTCGGTCTCCGGCGGCGGCGGCGGAGCACCCCGGGCTCGGTAGGACGGCAGGTCGGGAGCGCCGGCCGCTACGGGATTCGCTTCGAGCCGCGCAATCAGACGCTTCATTTGCGTGATCTCGCGCACCTGGGCGTCTATGATGCCGTCCGCGAGCTTTCGCACCTCCGGGTCGCGGATGTGGGCGCGTTCGCTGGTCATGATCGCGATCGAGTGGTGCGGGATCATTGCCTTCATATACGACACGTCGCTCACGGTTTCCTGGCTTCTGACCAGCCATAGGGCACCAGCGAATACGAGCATGCCGCCAATGACGATGCCGACATTCGCGGTCAAGCTCTTGTACATTCCCCACATGAAGCCGATCATGACAATTGCCATTGCGGCGCCCATCACGATAGCCATCCAGACCCGGGTCTGGCTGAAGAAAACGTGATCCAGCGCATAGGTGTTCAGGTACATGAGCCCGTACATGAGGACCGTGGACGCCAGGATCATCGCGGCAAATCTGACATAGCTCATGACTGCGGATTCCTTGCTCAAAGGGACACAACCGCGACGGCGGCCTTTTGATCCCGGTCCGATCGTCAGTCTCTCACTTGATCGGCATCATGCCTGTGTTAGGGCTGGGTTTTCCCACGAGGACAGACATGGCCGGCCAATCGCGAAGACATCCCTTGCTGCGGCGCTCGCGCGCCATATGGGGCTCGCGGCGCGTGTGGCAGCCGCGCCTGGTGTTCTGGGCCGGCGCCATTTCGATCGGCGTCATCAGCGTGCTGTTCGCGGTGCTGGCCGACAAGGCGCAGGCACTGTTCCATCTGGTGATCGGCAATGATGGCGGCTGGCGCTTCTATCTGCCGCTGGCGATCACGCCGCTCGGCTTTGTCCTGTGCGCGTGGCTGGCGCACGCCTTTTTCCCGGGCTCGCAAGGCAGCGGCATTCCGCAGGCGATCGCCGCCCGGCACCTGCGTGACGACGACGACCGCAGCCATATCCTGTCGCTCAGGTTGGTGGCGGGCAAGATCGCGCTCACCATCGTCGGCCTGTTCTGCGGCGCGTCCATCGGCCGCGAAGGGCCGACGGTCCAGGTCGGCGCATCTCTGATGCTGCAGGCGGCGCGCTGGGGCGGCATGGCGCAGGCACGCGGCCTGATCCTGGCCGGTTCTGCCGCCGGCATCGCGGCTGCCTTCAACACGCCGCTTGCCGGCATTGTTTTCGCCATCGAGGAAATGGGCCGAACTTATGAAGCCCGCACCAACGGGCTGGTGCTGACGGCGGTGATCCTGGCCGGCCTCGCCTCGCTCGGGCTGGTCGGCAACTACACCTATTTCGGCGTGTCCAAGGACACGATCTCGTTCGCCGCCGACTGGCCGCTGGTGATCGCCTGCGGGATCATCGGCGGCGGCTTCGGGGCGCTGTTCTCGTTACTGGCGCTGAAGGCGACGCGCCGCATCCGGCGCTGGAACGCGCTGCAGCCGCTGTGGCGCGCGCTGCTGGTGGCAGCCGTCTGCGGGCTCGCCGTGGCGGTGATCGGCATCCTCTCTGGCGGCCTGACCTTCGGCACCGGCTACGCGCAGGCGCGCAGCGCCGTCGAAGGGACGCCGCTGCCCTGGTTCTTCTTCCTCGAGAAATTCGCGGCCGGACTGCTGTCGATGATCTCAGGCATTCCCGGCGGCATCTTCGCGCCCTCGCTGGCGGTCGGCGCCGGCATCGGCAGTTCGCTCGGCCTGCTGTTCGGCGGCAGCGCTGGCGTCGCGGCCCTGCTCGGCATGGCCGGCTATTTCGCCGGCGTGGTGCAGGCGCCGATGACGGCTTTCGTCATCATCCTCGAAATGACCGGCAATCACGACAATGTCATCGGCCTGATGCTGGCCTCGATGCTGGGCTACGGCACGGCGCGCCTGATCTCGCACGAGCCGCTCTATCACGCCCTGTCGCGGGTCTTCATCGCCGAGGCGATCCGGCGGCGGCGGGCCACGGTCGAAAGTTGAAGCCTTAACTTCGGCCGGAAACCGCTTCGCATTTTCCCGGAATTGCTTAGGCTCCGACTCACATCCGGCAAGACAGCGCCCGCGATGTTGCCGCGGCGAAGCAAGAGATAGGATCTCCATGACAGAAAGAATCACCCTGGCCGAGTCGTTGCCGACAACGGCCGTCGTCCGCGTCTCCCGCGCCAGCTACGAGCCGAGCCGGTTCGCCGAGGTCGACGCCGCGAGCAAGAAGACCTCGGAGTACATAATCCCGGCCATCAGGCGGTTGCCAGGGCTGCTTCATTTTTATGCGGGCGTCTCGCCGAAGGGCTCGATCGTGCAAGTTAGCGTCTGGGACACCGACGAGCATGCGGCGCAGTTGGACCATCTGAAGGAGATGGTCGTCGACGGCCGCAGGGACATGGAGGCGGCTGGCGTGACGTTTACCCCGATTTTCAACTACCCGATCGACTGGACCTGGACCGTCTGACCGGGAGCCGAACTCATAACCGGTCAGCGGCCGCGATGCGGACGCAGCGAGAAGGGCCTGAGGAGGCTTTGGCCTGCCTTGCCTATTTGCATTTGGCGATCGAGGACAGCGCCGCCGAGATGCCCTTCAGCGAGAAGACATAGTTGGTGGGGTTGCCGCGGCCCGACTTCGCAGACACCTTCATGTCGGTGCCTGTCTTCATCGCCGCGATCAGCACCGGCTCTTCCGCCGCATTCTCCACCCAGGCCGATTTTCCGCGCGTGAACATCGAGAAGGTCTTCTTGTCGATGGTGACGGTGGCCTTGGAGCCTTCCTGGAAATTATAGCCGGCGATGAACTGCGGCTCATAGGAGACCTGCTGGCCGGGCCGCTGGCTGACGAAGAAGAACATGTCGCCATGGTCGAGCGTCGGCGGCTGCTTGTCGGTCGGCACGGTCAGCACGTAGCAGACCTTGCCGCCCGACGCCTGGTAGCTGTAGGTGCCCCAGGCATTGTGCTGGCCGATCTTGGTGGCCTGCTGCGCCAGCGCCGGCGCCGCCGAGGCCGCCAGGACCAGGCTCGAAACTAGTGCAATCAATCCGCGCATCGCTTTTCCCGTATTCCAAATGGTGCGGAGGCGGGCCGCATGGCGTCCTGCCGTCGCTTCATTTTGATTTAATCTGGGTTACCAAACGGTGAAGTTCCCAAGAGAAAAGGACCTTCACCCCAGGAAACCGCCGCCATTTCCGCGCCGCCGCCTTGTCAGCGGCTGGCACGGCGTCCCTTTGGTGACTTGGAGGCCACGAAAACGGCAAGAGTTTGACTTTTGGCCCGCCGCTGAACGCCTCTGTCCAGGGACCGGGCCGGCGCGGCGGGATTCGGGCCGCGGGACTTAGCTCTTGTCCGCGATCGCGTTCTTGGCGGCCTGCCGGTGCGCCGGCGTGATATGGGCGCTGACGGCGGTGATCGCGGCGGTCAGCACGGCGATGTCGTCGGTGAAGCCCAACCCGAAGATGAAGTCGGGGATGAGGTCCACCGGCAGCACGAAATAGCCGAGCGCGGCCACCAAGATGCCCTTGGCGCGCAGCGGCGTGTTCTTGTCCATGGCGCAGTAATAGGCGGCGACGACGTCCTCCATGAAGGGGATCTGCCGCGCGGCCTTCTTGGCCGTGCGCCAGAATTTCTCGCGCACTTCGCCCTCGCCGCCCAGCCTGTCGCCAAAGCCGAAGAAGTCAAAACCGGATTCTTGCGCCATCAATCTCTCCTCGCGGGTCTCACGCGCTTACTGGCGCATGGCCGCCGATCAAAATGTGGTGAAAGCCGACCCCGGCTGCAAGATGCGAGCGCCGATTTGGCGGTCCACGCCGGCCCAGAACATGGACAGCCGGTGTTCAGCCGCCGAAATAGCGGTTCATCTTCTTGGCCAGTTCGATATCGAGCGCCGTCACGCCGCCGGCGTCGTGCGTGTTGAGGGTCACGACGACCGTCTTGTAGACATTCGACCAGTCGGGATGATGGTCCATCTTCTCGGCGGCGAG
Organism: Mesorhizobium sp. ES1-6; assembly: GCF_020164775.1. Taxonomy (NCBI): domain Bacteria; kingdom Pseudomonadati; phylum Pseudomonadota; class Alphaproteobacteria; order Hyphomicrobiales; family Phyllobacteriaceae; genus Mesorhizobium; species Mesorhizobium sp. ES1-6. The sequence continues at coordinate 147,099 of NZ_JAIUGU010000003.1, read as the reverse complement.
CGCCACACGGGTCATGAAGGCGAAGGCCTCGGAGAAATTGTTGAAGGTGAAGGTGCGGCCGATCGAGGCGCCGTCCTGCGCCAGTGTCCAGCCGTCAAGCCCGGTGAGGGCGGCTTCGGCGGCTTGCCTGCCCAGTTTCTCTCTCGTCATGTCCGCTTCCTATGCTATGGCGCTGAAGTCGTCACCATAGCGCCGGATCCATGATCGCGAAGCCCATAAATTCCGTTCTTTTCGTCTGCCTCGGCAACATCTGCCGGTCGCCGCTGGCCGAAGGCGTCCTTCGCGCCGTGCTGGCGGAGCGCGGAAACGGTGGGGATATCGTGCTCGATTCGGCCGCCACCGGCGGCTGGGAGGTCGGCTCCGCTCCCGATCCGCGCTCGATCGCCATCGCGTCGCGCCACGGCATCGACATCTCGCGCCAGCGGGCGCGCAGGATCACGCCGGAGGATTTTCACCGCTTCGACCTGATCTTCGGCATGGACCGGTCCAATGTCGCCGACCTGAGAGCGCTGGCGCCGGCGGCGGTGCGCGATCGCATCCACCTGTTCCTCGAATTCGCGCAGGGCAGGGCGCGCGATGTGCCCGATCCCTATTATGAGGATCAGGAAGCGTTCGCTTCGGTCTACCGCATGATCCGCGAGGCGTCGGAGGCGCTGGCAACACGGCTGACACGCGTATCGACGCCGGACAGCGGCCAGGCTTCCTCGACTATATAGGGGCCGCCGCCGACCGAATCGCGCGACGACATCAGCACGAAACGGCCGATGCGGAACGGCAGCGTCGAGAAATTGCCGCGCGCCGACAGATATTGGGCGACGTCGAGCGGGCTCGAGTTGCGCAGCCGCGCCAGCGTCACATGCGGCATGAACCTGCGCGGATCGGCGGGGATGCCGAGCCGCTGGCAGATGCGCTCGATCTCGCCCTGAAGGGCGTTGAGATCGGGCGAGGGAAAGGCGCCCGCCCACACCGCATGCGGCTTCTTCTGGCCGAAAGCCCCGACCCCGGACAAGGTCAGCGAGAAGGAAGGGCGGTGGACCCGGTCGAGCGCATTGGCGATCTCGTCGGCGACATGGCCCTGGACATCGCCGATGAAGCGCAGCGTCAGATGGTAGTTTTCGACGTCGATCCAGCGGGCCCCGGGCAGGCCGCCCCGGAGCAGCGACAGCGAAAGGGCGGCATCACGCGGAATTTCGAGGGCGGTGAAAAGACGCGGCATGAAGAGCCTCCCTTCCTCGAATCGAACTGTCATCCCTAGCGAATCATCGATAATCAAATGGAGCAAGTGGTTTGTTGGTCGCAGGCTTTGCTAAAACTTTCCCTAACGGAAGGGCTTTGTCGGATCTCACGAGCCTCCCGGCGCCGCCGCGATGGTCCGCTCGACCGTCGGCAGGACGCGCTCGACCATCAGGTCGACCCCTTTGGCGCTCGGATGCAAGCCGTCCTCGAGTTGCAACCCAGGCTGGCCGGCGACGCCATCGAGAAAGAACGGGTACAGCGTAACGCCGTATTTGGCGGCTAGTTCCGGAAAGACGGCGTCGAAGGCGTTCTGGTAGTCGGCGCCTAGATTGGGCGCCGCCCGCATTCCGGCCAGAAGCACGGCGATCTTGCGCTGCTTCAGCCTGCCCAGCATCTCGTCCAGATTCCTTTTGGTGATGTCGGGCGCAACGCCGCGCAGCATGTCGTTGGCGCCGAGTTCGAGGATGACCAGCTGCGTGCCGTCGGGCACCGACCAGTCGAGCCGCGCCAGGCCGCCGCTGGACGTGTCGCCGGAGACGCCGGCATTGGCGACGGTGACATCATGGCCCTTGGCGCGAAGGGCTGCCTGCAGTTTGTCGGTAAAGCCCTCGCCCGGGCCAAGGCCGTAACCCGCCATCAGGCTGTCACCGAAGCCGACGATCTTGAATGGCTCGGCGCGCGCCGACGAAATGGCGCCGCAAATGGCGAGGAAAACGATCAGGCCTGCGGCAAAGCGGCGTTTGAAAGACATGCGGCAAGCCCCATATGACAATGAATTCTTCCGGCGACGGCTTGCGACAGGCAGAGCCTCCCTTCCCATATAGGACGCTTTCATTTTGACAGAAGCCGTCATCGCGCTGAAAGACGTATCCCTGACACTCGGCGAAGGCGCTTCGTCCGTCCATGTGCTGAAGGGCGTCAGCCTCGAGGTGGCGCGCGGCGAGGCGACCGGCATCGTCGGTCCGTCGGGGTCCGGCAAGTCGACATTGCTGATGGTGCTAGCAGGGCTGGAGCGAGTCGATGCGGGTACGGTGCGAATCGCCGGCGAACTGCTAAACGGCAAAACCGAGGATCAGATTGCTTCGTTTCGTGGCCGAAACATTGGCATCGTATTCCAGTCCTTCCATCTCATCCCCAACATGACGGCGCTCGAAAATGTCGCGGTGCCGCTGGAACTGGCCGGCCATGCCGATCCCTTCTCGGTGGCGGAGCGGGAACTGGCGGCCGTGGGCTTGAGCGACCGCGTCACCCATTATCCCGGCGAACTCTCCGGCGGCGAGCAGCAGCGCGTGGCTATCGCCCGGGCGCTGGCACCGTCGCCGCGCATCCTGATCGCCGACGAGCCGACCGGCAATCTCGACCAGGCGACCGGACGCCAGGTCGCCGATCTCCTGTTCGCCAAGGCGGCCGAACGCGGCATGACGCTGGTTCTGGTCACCCACGATCCGGCGCTCGCGGCGCGCTGTTTACGCCAGGTGTCGATGCGCTCCGGCCGCATCGAGGCGCCGGCGCCGATCAAGGTCACCGCCTGATGCCGCTGGCGCGGACCTTGAAGCTCGCCGTCCGCTTCTCGCTGCGCGAGATGCGCGGCGGCCTGTCCGGCTTCCTCATCTTCCTAGCCTGCATCGCGCTCGGCGTCGCGGCTATCGGCGGCGTCAATTCGGTGGCCCGCTCCATCACCGCGGGCGTCGCCGATCAGGGCCAGACGCTGCTTGGCGGCGACCTTCGCTTCCAGATCAACCAGCGCGACGCCAGCCAGGCCGAACTTGGCTTTCTCGATGGGCTGGGCGTGGTTTCGCACAGCGCCGGCATGCGCTCGATGGCGCGGCTCGCCGACGGATCCGACCAGGCGCTGGTCGAGGCCAAGGCGGTCGACGAGGCCTATCCGCTCTTTGGCGCGCTGGAGACCGACCCGGCACTGACGAAGCAGGAACTGTTCGGCGGGCAGTTCGGCGTTTTCGGCGCCGCGGCACCCGACCTTCTGTTCGAACGGCTGCATCTCAAGATCGGCGACCGGCTGAAGCTCGGCACCGCCACCTTCGAATTGCGCGCCAGGCTGGTGGCCGAGCCCGACGCGGTCTCCGACGGGTTCGGTTTCGCGCCAAGGCTGATGATCTCGACCGAGGGGCTGGCCGCGACCGGACTGATCCAGCCGGGCAGCCTGGTGGAGAACGCCTACAAGGTCCGGCTGCCCGCCGATGCCGACGAGGCGCGGCTCAAGGCCATCCAGGACCAGGCGGCCAGGGATTTTCCGGAGGCCGGCTGGTCGATCCGCACACGTGGCAATGCCGCCCCGGCGCTGTCTTCAAACATCGAACGCTTCTCGCAGTTCCTGACGCTGGTCGGGCTCACCGCGCTGGTGGTCGGCGGCGTCGGCGTCGCCAACGCGGTGCGCGCCTATCTCGACGGCAAGCGCGGCGTCATCGCCACTTTCAAGAGCCTGGGAGCGTCCGGCGGCTTCGTCTTTGCCGTTTACCTCGTGCAGATCCTGATCATCGCGCTCATCGGCATCGGCGCCGGCCTGGTGCTGGGCGCGCTGATGCCGTTTGCCGCGAGTGCCGCCCTGCAGTCCGTCATCCCGGTGCCGGCGCAAGGCGGCTTCTATCCCGGCGCGCTCGCCATGGCCGCCCTGTTCGGCCTGCTGGTGACGCTCGCCTTCGCGCTGTTGCCGCTCGGCCGCGCCCGCGACGTGCCGGCAACCGCGCTGTTTAGGGAAATGGGGCTGGAGGGCCGGGGCCTGCCGCGCCCCGTCTATGTCGTTTCAGCGCTCGGCATCGCGCTGTTGCTGGCAGCGCTGGCGATCCTGTTTTCGGGCGACCAGCGCATCGCCTCGATCTTCGTCGGAGCCACTATTTTTGCTTTCCTGGTGCTGCGCGTCGTCGGCGCGCTGGTGCAATGGGCGGCGAGGAAGAGCCCGCGCGTGCGCTTCGTAGCGCTGAGACTGGCCATCGGCAACATCCACCGGCCCGGTGCGCTGACGCCGTCGGTGGTGCTGTCGCTGGGGCTTGGGCTGACGCTGCTGGTGACGCTGGCGCTGATCGACGGCAACCTCAGGCGGCAGATTTCGGGCAACCTGCCGGAGCGGGCACCGAACTTCTTCTTCGTCGACATCCAGGGCAGCGAGGTCGATGCGTTCTCCCAGCTGATCGCCAAGGAGGCGCCGCGGGGAACACTGGCCAAGGTGCCGATGCTGCGCGGCCGGGTGATGGCACTCAACGGCGTCGATGTCGACAAGGTCAAGGTACCGGCCGAGGGCGCCTGGGTGCTTAAGGGCGATCGCGGCCTGACCTATGACACCAGGCAGCCGGAAAACACGACGCTGACCGAGGGCAAATGGTGGCCGGACAATTATGCCGGCGAGCCGCTGGTTTCGTTTTCCGACAAGGAAGGCAAGGAAATCGGCCTGAAGCTCGGCGACACCGTCACCGTCAATGTGCTCGGCCGCAATGTCACGGCCCGGATCGCCAATTTCCGCCAGGTCGAATGGGAGACGATGGGCATCAATTTCGTCATGGTGTTCTCGCCCAACACATTCGCCGGCGCCCCGCATGGCTGGATCGCGACGCTTAATGAAAAGAACGCCTCGACGGCCGACGACGCGCGCGTCCTCAACGCCGTCACCCGCGCTTTCCCGGCCGTGACGACGGTGCGGGTCAAGGACGCGCTCGACATCGTCAACCGGCTGGTCGGCCAGCTCGGCACGGCGATCCGGGCGGCGGCCGGCGTGGCGCTCATCGCTTCGGTCCTGGTGCTGGCCGGCGCGCTTGCCGCCGGCAACCGGGCGCGCATCCATGACGCGGTGGTGCTGAAGACGCTGGGCGCGACGCGCACGACGCTGATATCGGCCTTCTCGCTGGAATATATGCTGATCGGGCTCGCCACCGCGATCTTCGCGCTCGCCGCCGGCAGTGCCGCGGCCTGGTACATCGTCGCGCGCATCATGACCCTGCCGTCGCATTTCATGCCGGAAGTGGCGGTGGCGACCATTCTGTTTTCGCTGGTCATAACGGTCGGCATCGGCCTTGCCGGCACCTGGCGGGTGCTCGGCCACAAGGCGGCGCCCGTGCTGCGCAACCTCTGATTCGCCGGCCGGGCCTGCTTCGTCAGGTTAAATCTTGGTAAGAAAGCCGTCCCAAACGGTTGGCGAAGCGGCATTTCGGCCCCTCACGAACCGTTACAACAGGTTACGGTCTTGTTCTCGACGCGAATAACCATCATATTCCGCCGCAGGCATGCTGGAGCCCCCCAGCGGCGCCTGGGCCCGCAAGAGGCCCGACACCGGACGGGGCAGAAGCAACGAGGATTTCCAATGGCTGATCCCATTCGCAACTATCAGACGTCGGCGGTGCCCGGCGTCCGCGCCGACATCGATCAGGGTCTGCGCGCCTATATGATCAAGGTCTACAATCTGATGGGGCTTGGCCTGCTCATCACCGGCCTTGCCGCCATCGGCACGATCATGCTGGCCACCACCACCGACCCGGCCTCGGCCGTCGCGACGCTGCCAAGCGGCGAGATGCTGACTTCCTTCGGCTACGCGATCTTCGGCTCGCCGCTGCGCTGGGTTGTCATGCTGGCGCCGCTGGCCGCCGTGTTCTTCCTGTCGTTCAGGATCCAGTCGATGAGCGTCGCCGCCGCGCAGACGACCTTCTGGGTCTATGCCGGCCTCGTCGGCCTGTCGCTGTCGTCGATCTTCCTGGTCTACACCACGGCCAGCATCTCGCAGACCTTCTTCGCCACCGCCGCTGCTTTCGGCGCGCTGTCGCTGTTCGGCTACACCACCAAGCGTGACCTCTCGGCGATGGGCTCGTTCCTGATCATGGGCGTGTTCGGCATCATCATCGCGTCGGTGATCAACATCTTCCTGCAGTCGTCGGCGCTGACCTTCGCCGTCTCGGCCATCGGCGTGCTGGTGTTCGCCGGCCTCACCGCCTACGACACGCAGAAGATCAAGGAAATGTATTTCGAGGGCGACGCTTCCGATGTCGCGGGCCGCAAGGCCATCATGGGCGCGCTGTCGCTCTACCTCGATTTCATCAACCTGTTCATGTTCCTGCTCCAGTTCATGGGCGACCGCCGCTAAGGCTGGCCTCGGATTTCACTGGACCATCGAGTTTGGAAAGGGCGGCCCAACGGCCGCCCTTTTCTTTTGCGCGGGGCTCTGCTGTTATCGAAAGCACATAAGAGGCTTGCATAAAGAATGAGCAATATCGTGATCAGGCCAGCGATCCCGGCCGACCTCGACGCGATTACGGAAATATACGCCGACGCGGTCGCCAACGGCACGGCGAGCTATGAACTGGAGCCGCCCGCCCGCGCCGAAATGGAGACACGATTCGCCGCGCTCTCGGCCGGCGGCTTTCCCTATCTGGTGGCGGAAAAGGACGGCGTCGTGCTCGGCTATGCCTATGCCGGCGCCTTCCGCCCGCGCCCGGCCTATCGCTTCATCGTCGAGGATTCGGTCTATGTCGCCCCTGGCGCCAAGGGCCAGGGCGTCGGCCTCAAGCTGATGCGGAGCTTGATCGAAGCGGTCGAGGCGGCGGGCTTTCGCCAGATCGTCGCGGTGATCGGCGATGGCCGCGCCGACAGCGCTTCGGTCAGGCTGCACGAAAAACTCGGCTTTCGCCATTCCGGCCGCCTCGAAGGCTCCGGATACAAGCACGGCCGCTGGCTGGACACGGTGTTCATGCAGCTGTCGCTCAACGGCGGGGCATCGGTGGCGCCCGATCCGGAATCGCTGCCGGAGCGGAAGTTCCGGGGGAGGAATTGAAGAACTGAAGAATTGAGGAATGAGGAATTGAGGAATTGAGGAATTGAGGAATTGAAGAAAAAGGCGCTTACGTCAGGCGCGCCGAATGTCTTTTCCTCAATTCCTCAATTCCTCAATTCTCCAGTTCCCCCATTTCCCGTTCACGCCTGCACGACCTTCAACTTCGCGTCGAAGACGCCCAGCACCCGGCCGAGTTCCTGTCCGCGCTTGAGGATGCGCCCCCCCGCCGCGATGACGGCGAAGGCGCCTTGCTTGCGCGCCAGTTTCGGATCCTTGACGATCTGGAACAGAGGCACTTCGCTGGCCCGGCGGAAGACGGAAAAGACAGCGCGGTCCGTGAGATGGTCGATGGCGTAGTCGCGCCATTCATTGGCGGCGACCATGCGTCCGTAGAGCCTCAGGATCTGGTCCAGTTCACGCCGGTCGAAGCGAACCGGCTGGTCGAGGCGTGCATTGCGCGCCTCGTGTAGCGGGATCAATATTGCGGATGCGTCTCCATCCCCCATCCCGCCGCCATCATCGGTCATGCCTCGATCCTTCAAAATGAATCTTCGCCAACCAAAGTTGGCCCCTTCGGATCGCAATTGCAAGAGCCGGCGAAGCGAAGCGCCGGCGCGCCCTTTCCGTCGCGTCCAGTCACGTTTGTAAAACGCGTGTTGGAATTGGTGATGCTTCGCCACATTTCTGCCTTTTTTTATCCGCGCTCATGCCCCAATGTCCGACGAATTTACCGGCGTTGCCTGAGACGGTTCGGTCCGGCACCGGCTCGTAAACCCCAAGCCCCCCGCCCACGGGTCTGCGTCGGATCGAACCAACCTCGGCTTTTCCTCGGAAAAGCCAGGTGCGACGATCCCAAACCTAAATGACCGACGTCAGAAGCAAGCTGGCGTCGGTTTTTTCGTTTTTGGACCTTTTCACACCGGACCGCGACGCAGGCGGAACGCGGCCGAAGCTTACGTTTCGATCTAATTGCGCCGCACCGTGCTTGCCATTTCTCGTTCCACTTAATAGGGTGTTAAGTGAAACGGAGACGGCAATGCCACGCGCATCGGTTTCCACGGCAGAACAGTTTGATGGCGGAGCGGCCGTGCCGCAGACCGGCGGCGTCGGTCCCCGCATAAAGGCATTGCGCACGGCCCGGCGCGTCTCGCTGCGCCAACTTGCCGACATGACCGGCACGACGGCGAGCTTCATCAGCCAGCTCGAGCGCAATCTGTGCGGCGCCAACACCGGGACACTGCTCAAGATCGCCGCCGCTCTCGATCTCGGTATAAACGATCTGTTCGAGGATAATGCCCGGCCCCTGCACAGGGTGCTGAAGCGCGAGGAGCGGCCGGTCGTTCCGGTCGGCGTGCACGGCCGCAAGATGCTCTTGTCGCGGCGGCCGATCCATCAGTTCGAGGTCTATGCAGGCCATTTCGAGGTCGGCGGCTCGACCGGCGACGAGGCCTATGTCCATGGCGGCGAACACGAAATGTTCCTGGTGCTCAAGGGCACCGTCGAACTGACTCTTGCCGACGAGCGCCATGTGATGCGCGAGGGCGACAGCGTCGAATACGCGACCTCGGTGCCGCACCGCACGGTCAATGTCGGCGACACGCCGGCCGAGGTGCTTTGGATCATTGCCCCGCCCACCGCCGGGGCGCTCGAACTCGACCAATACAGGCCCGGAAACCGCTCGCATCCGGGTGAATGAAAACAAATGCGAGTTCTGCAATGGGAGAGTTGATCATGAGATTGAGATTTGGGCATGCGGCGTGCGTCGCCGTGCTTCTGGCGGCAACGGCCGCATTGGCGCAATCGAAGCCGGTGGCCGGCGAGGTGGCCGAGGGCTCGCTGAAGGGCAAGACGTTGACGCTGGTCTCCTATGGCGGCATCTACCAGGACGGCCAGGCGGCCGCGCTCAAGGAGTTCGTCGACAAGTCCGGCGTCAAGCTGCTCAATGACGGCCCGACCGAGATCGCCAAACTGCAGGCGCAGGTCGAGTCCGGCAATGTGACATGGGACGTCGTCGATACCGACGATCTGCCGCCCTATGTCTATTGCGGCAAACTGTTCCAGAAGCTGGACCTCACCAAGCTCGACGTCTCGAAAATCCCCGAGGGCCAGGTCGGCGAATGCTCCGTGCCGGCGATGAATTACGGCGTCGTGCTGATGTACAACACCGAAAAGTACAAGGACAATCCGCCCAAGAGCTGGGCCGACTTCTTCGACACGCAGAAATTCCCCGGCGTGCGCGGCATCGACGGCTCCGGCAGCCCGACCGGCGGCTTGCTCGAACAGGCGTTCAAGGTTGCCGGTGGCGACCCCAAGGCGATGACGGTGGCCGATATCGACAAGGCCATCGATGTGGTTCGCAAGCTCGGCCCCGATACCATCTTCTGGAAAACGGGTGCCGAATCGCAGCAGCTCGCCGAATCCGGCGAGGCCGACATGCTGATGATGTGGACCGGCCGCGCCATGACCGCGGTCAAGAACGGCGCCAAATACACGCCGGCCTGGCAGGACTGGCTGGTGGTGATGGATCAGATGACGATCCCTGTCGGCGTCAAGGACACGGACGCGTCCTACGCGCTGCTCAATGCCTATCTCGGCAAGCACGCGCAGGAGATCCTGGCGGAGCAGACGTCCTACACGCCCATCAACAGCGACGCGCAGCCCAAGGTCGACGCCTCCGTTTCCGCGTTCCTGACCAACTCGCCCGAACGCCAGAAGCAGGGCTACAAGCAGAACTTCAAGTTCTGGGTCCCGAACTTCGCGGTGGCGCAGGAAAAGTGGTCCGCACTGATGTCCGGCAACTGACCGGCTGAAGGAACAGACGCCGTGAGCGCGTCCGAGCCAACCATTCCGGCCGCCGAAAGACGCCGGGCATGGCGGCCGTTCGCGCTCGCGTTGCCGGCGCTGGTCCTGCTTCTGGCGGTGATCGGCTATCCGCTGCTCACCATCGTCGTGCGCAGCCTGTCGGAGCCGCAGTGGGGTCTGCAGAACTATGTCTGGTTCTTCAGTGTGCCGATCAACCTTATTGTGCTCCAGCGGACCTTCGTCATCTCGGCCTGGGTCACGCTGGTCTGCGTGGTTTGCGCCTATCCCTACGCCTATCTGATGACCGCGGTCGGACCGCGCGTGCGGTTGCTGCTGCTGCTATGCGTCCTGATCCCGTTTTGGGTGAGCGGCGTGGTGCGCACCCTGTCCTGGGTGATATTGCTGCAGGACTCCGGGGTGATCAACTCGGTCCTGCGCTCGCTCGGCTTCGGTGGCGTCAGGCTGATCCGCACCCAGACGGGCGTGGTCATCGGCATGGCGCAGGTGCTTTTGCCGTTCATGATCCTGCCGCTATATTCGGTCATGAAAGGCATCGATCTCAGGCTGGTGCAAGCCGCGCGCAGCCTCGGGGCGAGGCCGTCACGCGCCTTCCTCACCGTGTATCTGCCGCTGTCGCTGCCTGGCGTCTATGCCGGCGCGGTCATCGTCTTCATCCTGGCGCTCGGTTTCTACATCACGCCAGCCCTGCTCGGCGGACCGCGCTCGACGATGCTGTCGACGCTGGTGCAGACGCAGGTGCTCAGCCTGCTGCAATGGGGCAGGGGCGGCGCCATGGGCGTCGTGCTGCTGGTCACGACCTTCGTGCTCCTTGCGCTCGCCGCTCCGGTGATGCGCTCCAGGCACCGGCAAGCGGGGCGGTCCTGATGGAGATGAAGCCGCTCACGCGCATCATGCTGGGCCTTGTCTGCCTGCTGGTGGCCATATGGTTGGTGGCGCCGACGCTGGTCGTGGTGCCGATGTCGTTCAACGAGAACAAATCGCTGGCGTTTCCGCCGCAGGGCTTCTCCTGGCAATGGTACGAAAACTTCGTCACCAATCCGGACTGGTCGAACAGCTTCCTCAATTCACTGAAAGTCGCATCGATCGTCGCGGTTCTGGCAACCGTGCTCGGCACCCTTGCCGCGTTCGGCCTCGACCGCATGCAGGCGCGGCCGGCAAACCTCCTGCGCATGCTGATGCTGACGCCGATGGTGGTGCCGGGCGTGGTGCTGGCCATCGGCATCTACGCCGTCTATCTCGACACACGGCTTGTCGGCACGCTGCTCGGCTTCGTGCTTGCCCACACCATCCTGGCACTGCCCTTCGTGCTGATCGCCGTCTCGGCCAATCTCGAAGTTTTCGACAAGCGGCTGGAGACTGCCGCCGCGAGCCTGGGCGCGAATGCGCTCACCACGTTCCGCACGGTGACGCTGCCGCTGATCGCGCCCGGCGTCATGTCAGGCTTGCTGTTCGCCTTCGCCACCTCCTTCGATGAGATCGTCGTGTCGCTGTTCATCACCAACCCGTATCTCAAGACGCTGCCGGTGCAGATCTTCGCTTCGATCACACGCGACGCCGACCCGACGGTCGCGGCCGTCGGCACGATCCTGTTATGCGCAACGACACTCCTGATCGGCGGCGGCATGCTGCTTCTTGGTCGTGAGCGGAAGGGAGCCTCATGAATCCGAAGGCGCAAAATCGCGGTGCGGCGATCGACCTGGAGCAGGTCAGCAAGGCCTATGGCGCCTTCAAGGCGCTCGACGGCGTGTCGCTGCGCATCGAGCCGGGTGAATTCATGACGCTGCTCGGCCCCAGCGGCTCGGGCAAGACGACGACGCTGAACGTGATCGCCGGGTTTACCGACGTGACCAGCGGCAAGCTGCTGGTCGGGGAGAAGAGCGTTGTCGGCGTGCCGGCGCACAAGCGCAACATCGGCGTGGTGTTCCAGCACTATGCATTGTTCCCGCACATGACGGTCGACCGCAACGTCGCCTATCCACTGAGGCTGCGCGGCGTCACCGGGGCAGAGCGCGAACGTCGCGTCCGCCACGCGCTCGACATGGTCAAGATGGCGGATTTCGGCCACCGCTACCCCAGCGAGCTTTCGGGCGGCCAGCAGCAGCGAGTGGCGCTCGCCCGCGCCATCGTCTTCGATCCGCCGCTGCTTCTGATGGACGAACCGCTCGGCGCGCTCGACAAGAAACTGCGTGAATGGCTGCAACTCGAAATCAAGCGCATCCACCGCGAACTCGGCACCACCTTCGTCTATGTGACGCACGACCAGGAAGAGGCGCTGGTGCTGTCGGACCGCATCGCCGTGTTCAACCGGGGCCGCATCGAACAGATCGGCACCGGCCGCGAGTTGTATGACGAACCGGCGACGCTGTTCGTCGGCAAGTTCGTTGGCGATTCCACCGTGCTGCGCGGACCAGCCGCCACTTCCGGTGGGGAGACGGCGATCGAGATATCGGGCCAGAAAGTGGCGACAGCCAAGCGGCTCGCCAATGGCGGCAAGCCGGTGATGCTGCTGCGGCCCGAAAAGCTGGCGTTGGCCCGCCCCGGCGCCGGCAACGATGGCCGCAATCGGCTCACGGGGCGTATCGGCGAAGCCATCTATCTTGGCTCGGGCTCCAAATACGAGGTCGATCTGGCCGACGGGTCGAAGGCGATCGTGCGCTCGACGCTCGAGGCGCAGTCCTTCGCCATCGGCGACGAGGTCGATTTGCTGTTCGCCGGCAGCGACGTGAAGCTGCTCGCCGACGACGACAAGGCCGACCTGACGCTCACCTGATTTCGGAACGGATCTCAAAAAAATGCAAGCCAAGCACAATGGCGACGTGTCGTTCTGGTATGCCGATATCGGCGGCGTCCCGGCCTATCGCCCGTCCTTGCCCGGCGACATCGAGGCCGATGTCTGCATCGTCGGCGCCGGCTATACCGGCCTGTGGACCGCCTACTATCTGAAAAAGGCGCAGCCTTTGCTGCGCATCGCCATCGTCGAGAAGGAGTTCGCCGGCTTCGGCGCCTCGGGCCGCAATGGCGGCTGGCTGTCGGGCGGCTTCAGCTGGTCGCGCGAGAAATACGCGAAGACATCGTCGCGCGGCGCCGTGATCGACATGCAGCGCGCCATGTTCGGCACGGTCGACGAAGTGATCGCGGTGACGCAAGCCGAGGGCATCGACGCCGATATCCGCCGTGTCGACAACGTCACCGTCGCCACCAACGCCGCGCAATTGCAGCGCGCCAGGGCCGAGTATGAGGAACTGCTGGCATGGGAGATGCCGCCGGAACGGCTCGCCCTTCTTGACGCGCGTGAGGCGCGCGAGCGCATCGCCATCGACAAGGTGCTGGGCGGTTTTGTGGTGCGCAACGTCGCGCGCGTGCAGCCGGCCAAGCTCGTCCAGGGTCTGGCCGCGGCAGTGGTGCGATCAGGGGTGCCGATCTACGAGCAGACGCAGGTGCTGGCGATCGAGAAAGGCAAGGTCACGACGTCAAGAGGCATCGTGCGGGCGCAAAAGATCGTGCGCGCCACCGAGGGGTTCACGGCGGGCATTCCCGGCTATGAGCGTCTCTGGCTGCCGCTGAACAGCGCCATCGTGGTGACGGAGAAGCTGCCGCGGGAACTCTGGGACAAGATCGGCTGGAACGGCTACGAGGTGCTGGGCGATGCCGCCCACACCTATTGCTACGCGCAGCGCACGCGCGAAGGCCGCATCGCCATGGGCGGCCGTGGCGTGCCCTACCGCTTCGGCTCGCGCACCGATGTGCGGGGCCAGACCCAGCAGGCGACCATCGACCAGCTGCACGAGGTGCTGACCAGGCTGTTGCCGCAGACCAAGGGCGTGCGCCTCGACCATGCCTGGTGCGGGACCCTTGGCGTGCCACGCGACTGGTGCACCACGTCGGGCTTTGACCGCGAGACCGGCATCGGCTGGGCCGGCGGCTATGTCGGGCTCGGCGTCTCGAGTTCCAACCTGTCGGGCCGCACCTTGCGCGACCTCGTGCTCGGACATGACACCGAGCTGACACGGCTGCCCTGGGTCAACCGCACGGTGAAAAAATGGGAGCCGGAGCCGCTGCGCTGGCTCGGCGTGCACACCATGTACCAGCTCTATCGCATCGCCGACCGTCGTGAAGCAAACGGCTTGGGCCGGACCTCACGTCTTGCGGCCCTTGCCGATCGCCTGACCGGACATTGAAATCATTCGTGCCAGAATGCGTAAGGGCTTCCGTCTGGAATGCCCCGAACCCGTGACGTTACAGTTTTCGATCGAGGGAGGTCTCGGGCTTGTGGATGAAAGCCGCACCCAGGATGGGTCCTGGAAGGCCATCCTTGCCGACCGACTGCAGGAGCACGGCAGAGCCGCCCTTCTTGGTGATCTCGCTCAGCGGCAATTCGAAGCGCTGCGCCTTGCCGTGCCACATGCCAGCGGTCTGGATACCGGTGACCGCGTTCCAATAGGTCATCTTGCGGCCGGAGTTCTCGCCCTCGGCGATCTTGACCGTCTGCGGCGCGTCGAAATAGACGATGACGACATGGGCGTCGTTCGGACCGGTGCCGGCATCACCGGTGTCGATGATCACGCGGTCGCCGGTGCGGCTGACCTTCACGGGAACACGCATGCCTTCGCCGGCACGGGCCATGCGGGCAAGCGCGCCGTCGACCTCGCCGCGATTGGCGCCGTTGACATGCATGCGGCCGTTCAGGACCGCTTGCGGCGTATAGACGGAGCGGCTGCTGAAGTAGCGCATATAGTCATATTGCCGCTCGGTGTTTTCCTTGTGGCTCAGCGTGTCCTTCCAGCCGAGATAATCCCAGTAATCGACGTGATAGGCGAGCGCGACAAGGTCCTGCCTGGTGGCGAGTTCGGCGAAGAACGCGTCCGCCGGCGGGCAGGAGCTGCAGCCCTGGCTGGTGAACAGTTCGACCACGCCGAGCGGCTTGTCCTGCTGGGGCTTGTCTGCCTGGGTTCGTTCGGCCTCGCCCGCATGGCCGGCGCCGGCAAGCGCCGAGAGAGCCAGCGCGAAGGCTGCCAGCCACAGTGATCTTCGCGAAGCCATGACCATTCCAATTCCCGCCGGTGACGCCGGCTTTGTTCTGCTTTGCCGAAATATGTGGCAGAACGGGAAGTCAACGGGAAGTCACGTTGCGGTGAAATTTTCCGTTGCAACCGTGAGGTAAGGCCGCAATAGGAGAAGCCACTGCATTTCAAGGCGTGGTTCGATTCAGCGGCGGCATCATCCCCATGTGGCAGGTTCTCCTCACTTCCCGTCGATCTCTATTGCGAGCGAACCGGCCCTGGACTTTGGTCCGAGCCGGTCAATGCTTTGACGAACCTTGCCTTCATCGCCGCAGGACTGTGGGGCGTGCGGGAGGTACGGCGCTGCAAGACCGGCACCTTCGCCGAGATTCTGGCCTGGTGGGTGGTGGCGATCGGCATTGGCTCGACCATCTTCCATACCTTTGCCACGAGAGGCACGGTCTGGGTCGACGTGCTGCCGATCGCGGGTTTCACGCTGGCCTATACGCTGTTCAACCTGCGTCGCTTCCTCGGCCTGGATTGGGGCAAGGCAATCGTTGTTTTCATCGTCTTCTATGTCGTTGCCGGGGCGATCACCTTTGCAGTGCCGGACTGGCTGCACCAGGCATCGAACGGCACGACGGGTTATCTCCCGCCATTCCTGGCGCTGGCCTTCTTCGGTGTCTGGGTGACGGTCAGCGGCAACCGGGCCGGCTGGTACAATCTGACGGGGTCGGCGATCTTCGTCGTCTCCGTCATCTGCCGCATGATCGACCCGCTGGTCTGCGCCAGCTTTCCGCTCGGCACGCACTTCCTGTGGCACGTGCTGAACGGGCTGATGCTGGGGGTGCTTTTGGCGGCCGTGGCGCGGTTTGGAGCGCCGAAGGTAAGTGAGTAGTGAGTAGTGAGTAGTGAGTAGTGAGTAGTGAGTAGGTTCTTCCCTACGTCCTACTCACTACTCACTATTTTCTACGCAGCCAGATCGCGCAGCACGTATTGCAAGATGCCGCCGTTCTTGAAGTAGTCGAGCTCATCCAGCGTATCGATGCGGCAGATGATCGGCACGTTCTTCACCGTGCCGTCGCCATAGGTGATCTTGGCGGTCATCGTCTGGCGTGGCTTGATCGCGTCCAGCCCGTCGATCTCGACCAGCTCGTCGCCCTTGAGATTGAGGGAAGCCCATGAAGTGCCTTCCTCGAAGACGAAGGGGATGACGCCCATGCCGACCAGGTTCGAGCGGTGGATGCGCTCGAAGGACTGGGCGATGACGGCGCGGACACCCAAGAGGTTGGTGCCCTTGGCCGCCCAGTCGCGCGACGAGCCGTTGCCGTATTCGACGCCGGCGAAGATGACCAGCGGCACGCCTTCCTTCTTGTATTCCATCGCCGCGTCGTAGATCGATTCCTCTTCCTTGGTGGGATAGTGGATCGTGTAGCCGCCTTCGCGGCCATTCTCGCCCAGCATGTGGTTGCGGATGCGGATATTGGCGAAGGTGCCGCGCATCATCACCTCATGGTTGCCGCGCCGCGTGCCGTACTGGTTGAAGTCGGCAACGCCGACGCCATGGTCGGTGAGGTATTTGCCGGCCGGCGACGCCGCCTTGATCGAACCGGCCGGCGAGATGTGATCGGTGGTGATCTTGTCGCCGAACAGGCCGAGCACGCGCGCGCCCTTGATGTCGCCGATCTTGCCGAAGCCCGTGGTCATGCCGGCGAAGTAGGGCGGGTTCTGCACATAGGTCGAATTGTTGTCCCAGGCATAGGTCTGGCCTTCCGGCGCCTTGACGTTCTGCCAGTACTCGTCGCCCTTGAAGACGTCGGCATATTTGCGGGCGAACAGCTCGCGAGTGACGTTCTTCTCGATGAACTCCTGGATCTCGGCCGAGCTCGGCCAGATATCCCTGAGATAGACCGGATTGCCGTTCTTGTCGTCGCCGAGCGGCTCCGTGGTGAGGTCCTTGGTAACCGTGCCGGCCAGCGCGTGCGCGACGACCAGCGGCGGCGACGCCAGATAGTTGGCCTGCACATCGGGCGAGACGCGGCCTTCGAAGTTGCGGTTGCCGGAGAGCACCGCGGCGGCGATCAAACCCTTGTCGTTGATGGTCTTGGAGATCGGCGCCGGCAGCGGGCCGGAATTGCCGATGCAGGTGGTGCAGCCGAAGCCGACCAGGTTGAAGCCGATCTGGTCGAGTTCCTTCTGCAGGCCCGACTTCTCCAGATATTCGGCCACCACCTGGCTGCCGGGGGCCAGCGAGGTTTTCACCCACGGCTTCTGCTTCAAACCGAGGCGGTTGGCGTTGCGGGCAAGCAGCCCGGCGCCGATCAGCACCGATGGATTCGAGGTGTTGGTGCACGAGGTGATGGCGGCGATGACGACGTCGCCATGGCCGAGATCATGGTCGGTGCCTTCGACGGCGTAGCGCTTGGAGATTTCCGCGGCCTTCTTGTACTCGGTATCCATCGCCTTGGCGAAGCCAGCCGGAATGCCTTCGAGCGCGACACGGCCTTCCGGACGCTTGGGGCCGGCCATCGACGGCACGACGCTGTCGAGTTCCAGTTCGAGCAGGGCGGTGAAGACCGGGTCGGCGGAACCGGCCTCGCGCCACATGCCTTGCGCCTTGGCATAGGCTTCGACCAGGGCGATACGGCTTTCCTCGCGGCCCGACATTGTGAGGTAGCGAATGGTTTCCGAATCGACCGGGAAGAAGCCGCAGGTGGCGCCGTATTCGGGCGCCATGTTGCCGATGGTGGCGCGGTCGGCCAGCGTCATGTTGGAGAGGCCAGGGCCGAAGAACTCGACGAACTTGCCGACGACGCCCTTCTTGCGCAGCATCTGGGTGACGGTGAGCACAAGGTCGGTGGCGGTGACGCCCTCCTTGAGCTTGCCGGTGAGGCGGAAGCCGATAACTTCGGGCAGCAGCATGGAGACCGGCTGGCCGAGCATGGCCGCCTCGGCCTCGATGCCGCCGACGCCCCAGCCGAGCACGCCAAGGCCGTTGATCATGGTGGTGTGCGAATCGGTGCCGACGCAGGTGTCGGGATAGGCCGTCGTTTCGCCGTCCTCGGTGTTGGTCCACACCACCTGGCCGAGATATTCGAGGTTGACCTGGTGGCAGATGCCTGTGCCGGGCGGCACGACGCGGAAGTTGCGGAACGCCTGCTGGCCCCATTTCAGGAACTTGTAGCGCTCTTCGTTGCGCTCATATTCGAGCTCGACATTGCGGGCGAAGGCCATCGGCGTGCCGAACTCGTCAACGATGACGGAATGGTCGATGACGAGGTCGACCGGCACCAGCGGGTTGATCTTCTGCGGGTCGCCGCCGAGCGAAGCCATGGCGTCGCGCATCGCGGCAAGGTCGACCACGGCCGGGACGCCGGTGAAATCCTGCATCAGGACGCGGGCCGGGCGATAGGCGATCTCGACGCCGGCGGTGCCCTTGTCGGTCAGCCAGCCGGCCACCGCCTGGATGCTCTCCTTGGTGACAGAGCGGCCATCCTCGTTGCGCAGCAGGTTTTCCAGCAGCACCTTCATCGAATAAGGCAGCTGGGCAATGCCGGTGAGGCCGTTCTTCTCGGCCTCGACGAGGTCGAAATAGACATACTCGGCGTCGCCCGCTTTCAGCGTGCGGCGGCAATTGAAACTGTCGAGGGATTTTGACACGTGCGATCCTTGTCTGTTCAGCCTGAAAGGGAACGGACGCCGATGGCATGCAATCACGCGCAAAGGTGCGGGTACGGCCATTTCCGCTGTCCGCTCCCAAGCAACCCGAGCCGTTCAAGGCGGCGCGTGCGCTGGTTCGGCGCTAATTCTGTTCCCGTGCCGACCGCTGGCACGGATGACCCGCATATAGAGAATTTTCTGGAATAGTTCTAGACAGTTGCAAAGCAAATTTGTGCGATGCGGCAGCGACCGTGCCGCTTCGTTCGAGGGACAGGCAAGGGATGCGGCTGATCGCCGAAAATCTGGGCGGCGAGCGCGGCGGCGAGCCGGTGTTTTCCGGCATCGGGTTTGCGTTGGAGGCCGGGCAGGCGCTGGTCGTGACCGGGCCGAACGGTTCGGGCAAATCGACCTTGCTCAGGGTGGTCGCCGGCCTGTTGCCGAAGATGCAAGGCCGGCTGCTGCTCGAGGGCGGCGGCGACGAATTTCCCTCGATCGCCTCTGCCTGCCACTATCTCGGCCACCAGAACGCAATGAAGACGGCGCTGAGCGTGGCGGAGAATTTGCGCTTCTGGCGGGCGTTTCAAGGCGAAGGCCGGCTCGATGTCGAGGAGGCGCTGGAAACGGTCGGACTGGGCGGCATCGGCCATCTGCCGTTCGGCTATCTCTCGACCGGGCAAAGGCGCCGCGCGGCGATCGCCAAGCTCCTGGTCAGCCATAGGCCGCTGTGGCTGCTGGATGAGCCGACGGCAGGTCTGGACAAGGCTTCGGAGGGGCGGTTCGCGGGGTTGATGCGCGGGTATTGCGCGGAAGGCGGAATGATCGTGGCGGCGACGCACCTGCCGCTGGGATTGGAGGGGACAGAGTTGAGAATGGGGGAAACGGGTTGATGACAGTGCGAGGCGCCCCCCTCTGCCCTGCCGGGCATCTCCCCCTCAAGGGGGGAGATTGGCAGCTTCAACGTTACGCCAATCTTTCACCTGTTGTGATTGGCGAAAGCCGAGATGACATCCAATCTCCCCCCTTGCGGGGGAGATGGCCGGCAGGCCAGAGGGGGGGGCCTGGGCGCAGGCATCTCAAATCATGCTAAGCCTCTTCGCCCGCGACATCCGCCTCAATATCCGCGCCGGCGGCGGCGCGCTGACCGGGGTCATCTTCTTCCTCGCCGTCATCGCCACCATTCCGTTCGGCGTCGGCCCGGACCTCAAGCTGCTTGCCCGCATCGGTCCGGCGATCCTGTGGATCGGCGCGCTGCTTGCCTGCCTGCTCGGGCTCGACCGGCTGTTCCAGGCCGACCGCGAGGATGGCTCGCTCGACCTCTTGGTGCTCGGCCACGACCGCCACATGCTGGCGCTGACGGTGCTGGTGAAATGCGTCGCGCATTGGGCGGGCAGCGTCCTGCCGCTGGTGATCGCCGCTCCCCTGCTCGGCCTGTTCATGAATATGGAACCGCTCGCCATCGGCGCCACGGCGTTGACGCTTCTGGTCGGCACGCCGGCCATCACCTTCATCGGCGCCGTGGGCGCGGCGGTGGCGGTGGCGCTGCCGCGTGGCGGTCTCCTGATCTCGGTGCTGGTGCTGCCGCTGACCATCCCGGTGCTGATCTTCGGCGTCTCGGCGAGCTATGGCGCGACGGCCAATCCCGATCCGTTCCTGCAGCCTTTCCTCATTCTTGCCGCGCTGACCATGTTTCTTGGCGTGCTGGGGCCGACCGCGGCGGCGCTGGCGCTGCGCCATGGGACGGATTGAGGCGGCCACGAGCGGCGGAGGCTGCGGCGCGGCGGCCGATTGCGCGGCCCGTGGCGCGAGGTTAAGGGAAGGCATGAGCGAGCGCAGCGAACGGATCGGGTTGGCGGGCGGCAGGCCAGGAAGGCGGCCGGCATGAGCCCGCACGCACTCTACGTCACCGCCGCCTATGCCATCACGGCAATCGTGCTGGCCGGACTGATCGGCTGGATTCTCATCGACCAGCGGGCACGCAAGCGCGAACTCGCCGAGCTCGAGGCGGCCGGCGTGCGCCGCCGTTCCGACAAGACCAAGGCGGGAAAACCGTGAGCAGCGAAATCGAAACGCCGACGCCGGCCCGTCGCCGCCTGTTCGTGTTCTTGCCGCTGCTGGTCTTCCTCGGCCTGGCCGGACTGTTCCTGTCGCAGCTCTTGTCGGGACGCGATGTCTCGGAAGTGCCCTCGGCGCTCATCGGCCTGCCGGCGCCACGGACGAGCCTGCCGGCGCTGGAGGGGTCGAACCTGCCCGGACTCGACTCGAACGCTTTCGCCGGCAAGGTCACGCTGGTCAATGTCTTTGCGTCGTGGTGCGCGCCATGCCGGGAAGAGCACCCGGTGCTTCTGGGGCTGGCGCAGGACAAGCGGTTCACGATGGCGGCGCTGAATTACAAGGACCGGCCGGAAAATGCCCGCCGGTTCCTCGGCGATCTCGGCAATCCGTTCCAGGCGATCGGCGTCGACGAAGCCGGCCGCACGGCGATCGACTGGGGCGTCTATGGCGTGCCGGAGACCTTCCTCATCGGCAAGGATGGCAAGATAGCCTACAAGCATGTCGGGCCGCTGACGGCGGAGTCGGCGCGGACGCTGCTGCTGCCTCGGATCGAGAAGGCATTGGCGGCGCCGGGTTAGGCGCCCCTTCTTTCGTCATTCCAAGGGGAAGCAGGGAGCGGCGTAGACCCTGAGACGACGAAAAACCGAGGCTACTCCGCAGCCTCTTCGATCTTCTCCATGTCATCGTCCGACAGGCCGAAATGGTGGCCGATCTCGTGGATCAGCACGTGGGTGACGATGTCGCCCAGCGTCTCCTCGTTTTCGGCCCAGTAATCGAGCATGGCACGGCGGTAGAGCGTGATGCGGTTCGGGCCTTCGCCGGTCTGCGGGTTCCAGCGTTCGGCAATGCCGCGCCCCTCGAACAGGCCGAGCAGGTCGAACGGCGTTTCCAGCGACAGATCGTCCATGATTTCGTCGGTCGGGAATTCGGCGATCTGGATGACGATTTCGCCGGTCAGCTGGCGAAAATCCTCCGGCAGATGGGCGTAGGCCTCCAGGGCCAGGAACTCCAACTCTTCCATCGAGGGCGCGAGTTCGCCATGCCATGTGCGGGTCTTGTAGATGCGGGCCATGCTTTGTCCTTTGATCCCGGCATATAGGCGTTCGCACCGGTCGAGGCAAATATCCCCTATACGTCGGCGTTGCACAGCGGCAGGAATAAATTCCTTATGACTCTGCTTGACTCTTCCAGGCGCCTCTGGAATCTATGTGAACATAACAGGAACAATTGTGAGTGGAAGCTGACCGTCATGGCGATATCAGCCGTGGCGCGGGAGACTGTTTTTGCCCTGCGCCGCCAGATCGCGAAAATCGAGGGAACGCTGCCCGAGCGCCTGCAGGCGCCGGCGCGGGCGACCCTTGATGCCGACGCCGACGTTGGCCCCGGCGTCGATCTGACGATCGTCCGGCGCGGTCTTGCCGCCGCCTTGCCGGATGCTTTCCTGCCCATCGGCGTCGAGCGGCTCGATGCCGCGCTCGGCGGCGGCCTGCCGAAAGCCGCCCTGACCGAAATCCATGGGCTGGAAACACGCGATGCGGGAGCCGTGGCCGGCTTCGCTTTGTCGCTCGTCAGCCTGATCCTCAACCAGGCGCAAGGGTTGCCCATCCTGTGGATCGGGACATCGGAAATTTTCCACGAGGCCGGCTTTCCCTACGCCAGGGGGCTGCATGCCACCTTCGGCATCGAGCCCGGGCAATTGCTGTTTTCCGAGGCGCCAAGGCTCGTCGATGCACTGTGGGTCGCCGAGGAGGCGGCCCGCATGACCGCGCTTGCCGCCGTCATCCTGGAAATCCGCGGCAATCCGCAGCGGCTGGACCTGACCGCGACACGCCGCCTGCATGCGCGGGCGCAAGGCGCCGGCCGGCCGGTGGTCCTGCTGCGGCAGGCGGCCGGGCCGGAACCGACGGCGGCGCCTGTCCGTCTGATCGCCGCGTCGGCGCCGGCCGTGCCGCGCGAAACGATCGCTGGGCCGCTCGCCGGTTCGATCGGCCGCCCCGCCTTCACCATCAGCATCGGCAAGAGCCGCACGGCCCTGCCTGGACAATTCACACTGGAGTGGAACCCCGATGAACGCGGATTCGAAGAAAGAGGGGACAAGGAAAGACGGGCAGAGAATCCTGTCCCTGTGGTTTCCCTATCTGGCGGCCGAAAGGATCCTGCGGCAGCGGCTGGGGAAATCCTGGCGTTCCCGGCCGTCGGATCACCCATCTCACCCACCGTTGGTAATCAGCCACCGCCAGGGCAACGCGCAACGCATCTCGGCCCTCGACGAGCGGGCTGAGGCGCTGCACCTGAAGCGCGACATGGGGATTGCCGATGCGCGCGCCATGCATCCCTCGATCGACATCGTCGAGGCCGATCCGGAGGCCGACCGGCGCCTGCTCGAGGGCCTTGCCGACTGGTGCGACCGCTACACGCCGCTGGTGGCGCTGGATGGCATTGACGGCCTGTTCCTCGACGTCACCGGCTGCACTCATCTGTTCGGCGGCGAACGTGCCATGCTGGACGAAATCCTGTCGCGCTTCCTCCAGCAGGGTTTCGACGTTCGCGCCGGGCTTGCCGGCACCCCCGGAGCCGCCTGGGCGGCGGCCCGCTTTTGTGGCGCCCGCATCGTCGCATCGGGCGAGGAGGAAGCCTTGCTCGCCCCCTTGCCGCTGGCCGCCCTTCGCATAGCACAGGAAATCCGTACCAGCCTGGAAAGTGTCGGGCTGCGCACGGCGGGCGCCGTCATGGCCGCACCGCGCGCGCCGCTCGTCCGCCGCTTCGGCGCTTTGCTGCTCCAGCGCCTCGACCAGGCGCTTGGCCGTCTCGACGAGGCGATCTCCCCACGTCTTCCCGTCGCGCCGCTTTCGGTCGAACGGCACCTCGCCGAGCCCGTCACGCTGACGGAGGAGATCGAACGGCTGGTCGGCATGCTGGCGACGACCTTGAAAACCGATCTCGAACGCCGCGGCGAAGGCGCAAGGAGCCTGGCGCTGTTGCTCTTTCGCGTCGACGGCGCCGTCAGCCGCATCGCGCTCGGCACCTCGCGGCCCATGCGCGAACCCTTGCTGATCAAGAAATTGTTCCATGAGCGGCTGGCGGCATTGGAGCAGCAAATCGATGCCGGCTATGGCTTCGACCTGGTGCGCCTCTCGGTGCTGGCCGTCGCCGCTTTCGATGCGCAGCAGACCGATCTGACCGGTGAAGCGGCCGATGACGGCGCCGACATCGCTCTGTTCGCCGACCGCATCCGCGCCCGCCTCGGCGAGGGCGCGATCCTGCAGCCGGTCCCCGTGGAAAGCCATCTGCCCGAACGCGCCGTCGCCATCGTCCCCTTCGCCGAGGCGCCGCGCCGGACCACGCCGCCGAAGAAGCCGGACAGGATGCAGGCGCCGATGACCATTTTTCCGCCGGAACGGCCGATCCGGCTGTTCCGCGCGCCCGAGCCCATCGAGGTGCCGGTCACCGGAATGCCGGAGGGACCGCCGCTGCATTTTCGTTGGCGCCGCGCGCTGTACCGCGTTACCCGCGCCGAAGGGCCCGAACGCATCGCCGCCGAATGGTGGCGCGAGGCGCCAGGCGATCCGGCGGCATCGACACGCGACTATTTCCGCATCGAGGATGGCGATGGCCGCCGCTACTGGCTCTACCGGCAAGGCCTTTACGGCAACCCGCAAGTACCGCCACGCTGGTTCATGCACGGGGTCTTCGCATGAACGCGCTGACCGTCATCCCCTATGCCGAGTTCGGCATCCAGTCGAATTTCTCCTTCCTGCGCGGCGCCTCCAAGCCGGAGGAGCTGGTGGTCGCCGCCAAGCTCCTGGGCTTCTCCGCGATCGGGCTCGCCGACCGCAACAGCGTGGCCGGCGTGGTGCGCGCCTGGCAGCAGGCCAAGGTCGAAAAGCTTGCCTACCACCCCGGCTGCCGGCTGGTTTTTGGCGACGGCACGCCGGACATTCTTGCCTATCCCAGGGACCGCGCCGGCTGGGGGCATCTGTGCCGCATGCTCACCCAGGCCAATCTGCGCGACGAGACCGAGAAGGGCGCCACCTTGCTCCGGCGCGACGACCTGCTCGAATGGGGGGACCGGATGGCGCTGGCGGTCCTGCCCGATCTGGCGCAGGGCGCGCAGGACAGTCTTGCCCTGCTGCGCCAGCTCAAGGACCGCTTCGGCAGCGCCCTGCGGGTTGCCGTCTCGCCCTGTTATGCCGGCCATGACCGTTTCCGGATCGAGCAGGCGGCGGCGTTGGCCGAAAGCACCGGCATTGCGCTGATGGCGACCAACGATGTGCTCTACCACACCGCCGAACGCCGCCCCTTGCAGGATGTGCTGACCGCGATCCGCCTCAATGTTCCGGTCGCTGAGGTGGGGCTGGAGCTGACCGCCAATGCCGAACGCCATCTGAAGCCGCCGCTGGAAATGGCGCGCCTGTTCCGCAGGCATCCGCGGGCGCTGGCGGAAACGCTGCGTTTTGCTGAAGGACTGAGCTTCTCGCTCAGCGACCTCCAATACAATTATCCGGACGAGCCGACGGAATCGGGCCTCGGGCCGCAGGCCGAATTGGAAAGATTGGCTCGGGAGGGAGCGCTCAACCGCTATCCGGGGGGTGTGCCCGCCTCCGTGATTAGCCGCATCGAGGAGGAACTCGCCCTGATCGAGCGCCTCAACTATGCCCGCTACTTCCTGACCGTATATGACATCGTCAAGTTTGCTCGCAGCAAGAATATTCTCTGCCAAGGCCGTGGGTCGGCCGCCAATTCGGTGGTCTGCTTCTGCATCGGCATCACTGAAATCGGGCCGGAAAAAATTAACTCGCTTTTCGAGCGCTTCATCTCCGAGGAGAGAAACGAACCGCCTGACATCGACGTCGACTTCGAGCATGAGCGACGTGAGGAGGTGATGCAGTACATCTACGAGAAATACAGCGGCAAGCGCACCGCGCTCGCCGCCGCCGTCATCAGCTATCGCGGCCGCTCGGCGCTGCGCGAGGTGTCGAAGGCGATGGGCCTGTCGGAAGATGTCAGGGCGTCGCTCTCCGGCTCGATCTGGGGCTGGTCGACCTCGGAACTCGGCGAGAAGGAAGCCCGGGCCGGCGGCCTCGATCGCAGCGATCCGGTGTCGCGGCATGTAATGGAGCGCGCCAACGAGATCATGGGTTTTCCCCGTCACCTGTCCCAGCATGTCGGTGGCTTCGTCATCACCAGGGACCGGCTCGACGAGATCGTGCCCATCGTCAAGACGGCGATGGATGAGCGCAAGATGGTGGAATGGGACAAGGACGATCTCGACTCGGTGAAAATCCTGAAAGTAGATATTCTGGCGCTCGGCATGCTGACCTGCCTGCAACGCGCCTTCACCTTGCTCACGGACCATTATCCGAAGGCGCGTGACCCGTATGGACGGCCTTATGTGCTGGCCACCCTGCCGGAAGAGGACAAGCAAGTCTACAAGATGATCTGCAGGGCCGATACGCTTGGCGTCTTCCAGATCGAATCGCGCGCCCAGATGTCGATGCTTCCGCGCCTCAGGCCAGAAGAGTTTTATGACCTTGTCATCGAGGTGGCGATCGTCCGGCCAGGTCCCATTCAGGGCGACATGGTCCACCCCTACCTGCGCAGACGGCAGAAGAAGGAGAAACCAGAATATCCCAAGCCGGAGCTGGAAAAGATTCTCGGCAAGACGCTTGGCGTGCCGTTGTTCCAGGAGCAGGCGATGAATATCGCCATCGTTGCCGGAGGGTTCAAACCGGGCGAGGCTGACGAACTGCGACGTGCCATGGCCACCTTCAAGCGCACCGGGACTATCGGCAATTATCGAGAGCGTATGATCAAAGGCATGGTCGGAAATGGGTACACGAAGGACTTCGCCGAGCGCTGCTTCAAGCAGATCGAGGGGTTCGGCGAATATGGCTTTCCCGAAAGCCATGCCGCGTCCTTCGCGCTGCTGGTCTATGCCTCCTGCTGGTTCAAGACCTTCTATCCCGACGTCTTCTGCGCCGCGATCCTGAACTCGCAGCCGATGGGGTTTTATCAGCCGGCGCAGCTGGTGCGCGATGCGCGCGACCATGGCGTCGACATCCGCGCGGTCGACGTCAATTTCTCCGTTTGGGACTGCACGCTCGAAAAAGCGCCTTTCGATCCTGGCCGCATCCTGCCGCGCCATGCCGAGATGCGCGGCGTCATCGAGACAAATCATGCGCTGCGGCTCGGCTTCCGCCAGATCAAGGGCCTGTCGAAGGAGCGCATGGCGGCTTTCGTCGCGCGGCGCGGTTCAGGCTTCGAAACCGTCCGGGACGTCTGGCTGCGCTCCGGCCTCGATGTCGACGAGATCGAGAAGCTGGCGCAGGCCGACGCCTTCCGGTCCATCGGCCTCGATCGCCGCGCGGCACTCTGGGAAGTCCGCGCGCTGGGCGCCAGGAGTGCCGCCGAGAAGCTGCCTTTGTTCGACCAGCCGGCGCTGCGCCTGCGCGAGCTGGAGCCCGAAACGAAGCTGCCGAAAATGCCGCTCGGCGAGCATGTCATCCACGACTACCGCTCGCTCGGCCTGTCGCTGAAGGCGCATCCGGTGGCCTTCCTGCGCGAGCGGCTCGACCGCGCCGGCGTCATCCCCAATGCCAGCCTGCCCTCCGTGCGCGACGGCAGGCGGGTCTCCGTTGCCGGTCTGGTGCTGGTGCGCCAGCGCCCCGGCAAGGGCAATGCGATCTTTCTCACGCTGGAAGACGACAAGGCCGTCGCCAATGTCATCTTCTGGGAGCGGACCTTCACCCGCTTCCGGCCCATCGTCATGGGCGCGCGCTTCGTCAAGGTCAGCGGCAAACTGCAGTCGGAATCCGGTGTGGTGCATATCGTCGCCGAGAAGATCGAGGATCTGACGCCATGGCTGACCGTGCTGCTGGAAAAGGTCAGTGCGGGCGCACCGCCGGCCGCCGATCCGTCGGACCCTGCCGCCAAGGCGAACGATCCGGATCGTTCCAGCCAGCCCGCACTGCGGAAAGTCGGACAGGATCTCGCCATGTTGTCGGAAGAAGCGGAAAAGGTCATGCCGAAGGGGCGCAATTTTCAGTAGGCGAGGGACTGGCCCTTCCCATCAAACGCTGGCGGGACAGCGCCCCCCCTTCAGCCTGGCCCGCCCGGCTTCGGCGGCGATAGCACATCCTCGGCCGAGATGGTCCGCGCCTCCGAGGGCAGCATGATCGGGATGCCGTCGCGCACGGGATAGGCGAGCTTGGCGACCCGCGAGACAAGCTCGCCGCGCTGGGGATCCCAGGCCAGCGGTCCCTTGGTCAGCGGACAGGCCAGCAATTCCAGGAGCTTCGGGTCGACACTGGTTTTCTTGCCGTCACGCCCATCCGCCATCGCATGCCCCTTCCAGCTCCAGGCCTGCCTTCATCCTACTGCAGGCTTGAGCCAAAATCCTCATTCTCGCGCGCCAGCGTCATCTCGGTGATGGCGATCAGCGTCTCGGCCCGCGTTTTCAGGTCCGCTGCTTCGAGCAGCGCCTGCTTCTCGGCCGGCCCGTAGGGCGCCATCATCGACAGCGCGTTGACCAGCATGGCGTTTTCGGCCCGGCTGACGCTTTCCCAGTCGGCTTCCAGGTCATTGGCCTGCAGATAGGCGCGGAATGCCCTGAGCAGCGCCGGCCGGTCGATTTCCTCGGCCGCCTGATCCTCGTCGAGATCGGTCAGGAATGGCGCCGGTTTGCACTGGCGAAACGGCGTCTTGGCCGGCAGCTCGTGGGCGATGCGGAAACGGCACACGCCTTGCAGCGAAATCAGATAGCGTCCGTCGCCGGTTTCGGAAAAGGCGATGATGCGGCCGATACAGCCGACATTGCAAAGTTCAGGCTCGCCATCCTCGCGTAAGGCCCCATCGAGAGCGGGCTGGATGATGCCGATCAGGCGCGAGCCGGCGACCGCCTGGTCCAGCATCTGCAGGTAGCGCGGCTCGAAGATGTTGAGCGGCATGCGGCCACCCGGCAGCAGCAGCGCGCCCTCGAGCGGAAAGATCGGGATCGCCGACGGCAGATCCTTGGCGAGCCGGTAATGCGCGTTTCCCGCTTGCACCTCATTCCTCCGATCGCTTCCGCCGGGAAGCGTCAATCCCGCGTCGCCCTGTCCTATCTGGCGCACAGGCTTGGCGACACAAGCCCATGCGACAAAACAACCGGCAGCCGGCTCAGGAAAACAGCAGCGACGACAGTTTCCGCCGCGCGGCGAGCGTCGCCTCGTCGGTCATGCCCCACGCCTCGAAGAACTGCAGCAATTGCGTCTTGGCGCCATCCTCGTTCCAGGCGCGGTCGGCCTTGATGATCGACAGCAGATTGTCTGCGGCCGCCGTACGCTCGCCCCTGGCGTTCTGGATCATGGCCAGATCGAAGCGCGCCCGGTGATCGCCAGGGTTTTCGGCCAGGCGCCGTTCGAATTCGGCCGGGTTGCCGAGTTCGGCGGCTTGCGCGGCAAGCGCCATCTTAGCGCGCAGCGCGGCGAGAACAGGCGCGTCCTTCTTGGCCTCCGGGGCCGTGGCCAACAGCGCCTCGGCGCCTTCCGTGTCGCCGGCCTCGAACAGCAGCTCGCCCAGCCCGGCAATCGCCTCGACCGTTTCCGGCGCCTGCGCCAGGACGGCGTCATAAATGTCGGCAGCGCCCTGCATGTCGCCGGCGTCGCGGGCTTCGGTCGCCGCCGCCAGCGCCTCGGCCACGGCCTGGGCGCCATTGCCCTTGCCGCCGACCTTGGTGATGAATTCGTTGATCTGGCTCTCCGGGATGGCGCCCATGAAGCCGTCGACCGGCTGGCCGTCTTTGAAGGCGATGACGGCCGGTATGGACTGGATGCCGAGCTGGCCGGCGATCGAGGGATGGTCGTCGATGTTCATCTTGACCAGCTTGACCTTGCCGCCGGCGGCCTTGACCGCCTTTTCCAGCTGCGGGGTGAGTTGCTTGCACGGCCCGCACCACGGCGCCCAGAAATCGACCAGCACCGGTTGGCGGCGCGATTCCTGGATGACGTCGGCGGCGAAGGCAGCGGTCGTCGTGTCTTTGATGACCTCGCCGACGGGGCCCGCGGGCGCTTCGCCAAGCACGGCCTTCGCAGGGGCCGGCGCCGTTCCGCCATATTGGACCGTGGTGGCATACTGGCCGCCATTGTTCCCGAATGATCCGCCAAACGGATTGTTGTCGCTCATCTCGTCACCCTTTCGGTCGCGCCCGCCGGCCCGCGGCTCCGCGCAATGTCGTATTGGAAATCGGCTTCGCCATCCATGTGGCGATCAAGCCGAGACTTTCAAGATAGCAGCATCGTGCCCGGTTGCCTCGACGAATCTGATGAGGTCGGCCGCCGCGATCGACGTCGTCGCCTCATTGGTCAGCGGATGCGCGTTGATGACCGAATGCTCCATCAGATCCTTGTCGAGCACCAGCCTGACCCGGTTTTCCCTGTCGTTGATGACGCCGAAGACGGTGACCGCGCCCGGCGTGACCCCCAGAAGCTCCAGCAGCATCTCCGGCTTGCCGAAGGAGACCCGGCTGGCGGCGCCGATCAGCTGGTGGATCTGCTTGAGATCGACAACCGCGTCCTCGCCGACGGTGACCAGGAAGAAATTGTCTTTCTTGTCCTTCAGGAACAGGTTTTTCGTGTGCCCGCCGGCGATTTCGCCGCGCAACGCCTGCGAATCGGCGACCGTATAGAGCGGCGGATGGCGTATCGTCGAAACGGCGATGCCCAGTTCGGCGAGAAAGGCGAAAAGCTCGGCTTCGGTCTTCGGCATTGATTTTCTTCCCGGGCTTGGTGTGAGGCCATGCCGTTTATCGCATTGCCCGGAGAATCGGAATCGTTTTTGCGCAAGTCCGAAGCGCTGAGCCGCGAAAGCCGGCGATTCCCACGCACGCCGCGCCGACACGCGCGCCGCAATGCCGTGGCAGCCCACGCCATCGCCTGGCGGAAGGCGCAAAATCCGGCCGGCGCCTTGTCCGCACGGGCTAGCCGGCTTCATTGCGCCGGGTTGCAAAAAGCCTGCTATTCCCTGTTGCAATCGCCGCGCTCTTCAGCCATATAGGCCCGGCTTGCGGCCAAGACGCCGTGTGAGCGGGTGTAGCTCAGGGGTAGAGCACAACCTTGCCAAGGTTGGGGTCGAGCGTTCGAATCGCTTCACCCGCTCCAGTTTCCTCCAGGGAAATCAAGCATCGAAAAGCCGCGGTCCGCCGCGGCTTTTTCGCGTTGGGGGGCGGACGCTGGTCTCGTCGCCACGGCCGAGGCCCCAGGATTCCCGGAAGTCACATAAAATTACAGCAGGAACGCTTCCCGCCGGGCCTCGTTAGCCTCCATCAATCCAAAGATGGAGAAAATGATGCAGAACATTTCTGGCAAGCGCATCGCCGTTCTCGCCACCAACGGCTTTGAACAGTCCGAATTGGAAGTTCCGTTGAAAAAACTGCGCGAGGCGGGTGCGCAAGTGGATGTCGTGTCGCTCGCAAGCGGCGAGATCAGAGGCTGGGATCACAAGGATTGGGGACGGAGCGTTCCCGTCGATAAGACCCTGGATGAAGCGCGGGTGGACGACTACGACGCCATCGTTCTGCCTGGCGGCGTCATCAACCCCGACCTGCTGCGGGTCGAGCAGAAGGCATTGGACTTCGTCAAATCATTCTGGTCCGCCAAGAAGGTCGTCGGTGCGATCTGCCACGCGCCCTGGCTTCTCGTGGAGACCGGGATCGCCAATGGGCGCCGCGTCACGTCTTACAAGTCGGTCAAGACCGACGTGATCAATGCCGGCGGTCTTTGGGAAGACAGTGCCGTCGTCACCGATCAGGGGCTCGTCACCAGTCGCAACCCCGGCGATCTCGACGCGTTCTGCGACAAGCTCACCGAGGAGATCAGGGAGGGCGCCCACGACCGGCGGGCAGCGGCATAGCTCGCCTGTCGACGACGAGCCGCCTTCTCAGCTTCCCGCCCCCTCCGCCTTGCGCACCGAGGCCTGATGCACCAGCGAGGTCCAGCTGTTGGTCGAGGCGAGGTGGCAGTAGAGCAGGCTGAGCGCGCCTGATTTTCTCAGGTCGAGGAAGGCCGCGTCGCTCAATTTGTTGAAGGCGGCTTCGTCGATCACCTGGAAATCGGTGAGGTTGAGCACTTCGCCCCCTTCCAGCGTCACCTTGCTCTGGCGCGGTGCGAACAGGCCGTGGGCGTCGATCTTGTCGACCATCTCGCGGGTCGCCCTGAAGTCGATCTGGAACTGGTTGCAGAAGGCGAGCGCCTGCTTGGTTGCCTCGGTCGCTTCATTGCCGCTGAAGAAAGGCAGCACCTTGTCGTCGCGCGACGGCGCCGCGAGCTGGTCGACGACGCGCTCGCTCGCCCGGTCGACGCACAATGTCAGCCGGCCGGCCGAACCCGGGTCCTCGGCCAGGATGAAGGGGTAGCGGCGGACATAGGCCGGGATATAGTGCGGCGCGCTCCACTTGCCGTCGGCCTCAACGAACAGGTTCTCGTCCTGGCGCACGCCGGCGATGATCACGGGCGCCTTGGCGGCACCGATGAACACGATCGGATAGGAGCGCATCGCCGCCGGCATTTCCGACGCCACCACCGGAATGGCATGCGCCCGCCGGGCGAAGGAAAAGTCGCTGCGCGCGGTCAGCCCCAGCGAGCCGTGCCGGGCCGGATTGAGCGCCTCGGGCCTCGAATAGAACAACGGCAAGGCGTCGCCCCCTGTTGCCGGCGGCGTCCCTGTTTTCGCATCACCCTCAGCCATCGTCCGTCCTTTTTCTCCCGCAAGCCGGCCAGGCCGGCCATTCCGCGTCAGGCATCGTTGCCGAAACTTCCGTCTTGTCGCGCCGGGCTCGTAAACATCCCGCGCCCGAACCAAGTACTATAGTGTCGATGGCGCGCATAAAAGGACATGGACTGCTGTATTTTTGGATTTACGGTCGCGAAATGTCTTGCGCGCTGGCTCTCCAGGCGCGGCGGGCAAAAGGTGGCGAAGTGTTCGTCGGCTTGGTCCGCAGCGGACTCGGACAAAGAGCTCTGGACAGCCCGTGGCGAAGCGGCGACAGTGCCCCGCAAACGGTTTTGGGGCGAACGCAATGGCGGCGGCGGCGGATTTCGAACAGGCGATCGGACAGGCGTTCATCGTCGAGACCGGAGCGGGACGGGTCTCGCTCGAACTGAGCGCCGTCAACCGCATCGCGTCCAGCCCGCGCCCGGGCGGCGGTTTTTCCCTGTTGTTTCGGGGGCCGCCCGAGATCGCGCTGCCGCAGGCGACCTACAGCCTTGCCGGCGCCAGCGGTGTCCACGACATCTTCATCGTGCCGATTGCCGCCGACGCGGTGGGCCGGGTCTACGAAGCGGTGTTCAATTAAAGCCCGCGTCCGTGGTCGAAGGCACGGGCCTTCGACTATCCGGGGTCTGCGCCGCGTCGCTTCGCTCCTTGCTCCGCCCCAGGATGACGAAGGCAGAAAGGCTTCAGCCGATCTCAGGGTTTGCGGCGATCACCTCGCCTGCCGCCGGCGCGCACGCCATCAGGTCATAGACGCCCTTGTCCTCGACGACGGCAAAGCCGAGGTCCAGATAGAGCCGCCTCGCGGGACTGTTCTTCTCGACATGGATCGAGACATATTTGCCTGACAACCATGCCTCGTCGATGAGGTCCCGCAGCAGCGCGGTGCCATGGCCCTTGCGGCGATGCGCCGGCAAAAAAGCGATGTCGATGATGCGGTGCTGACTTGGCCAGCGCTCGATGTAGAGGCGGCCGATGTCTTCACGGGCGTGTTCGACCACCAGCCAATCGGCCTCCGGATAGTGAGCGTGGTAATGCGCGTGCTGGGCCTGGAACTGCATGTCGAGGAAGGCGGCCTTCTGTACCTCGCTCCAGCCCGTTACGGCGAGTTCTTCCATGCGGGTCGAGGCGTAGAGCCGCGACAGGAAGGCAATGTCGGCCTCGCCGGCGGCCCGGAAAGCGAGCCCGGCCCGGCGTGACCGGGACCAGGCTGCGGCGGGAGAGGTTGGGTTGATCGCTGTCACGCCGTCCGTGATCAACTGTCAGGCGGGCGGCGTCAGGTCGCGCACGACGGCGATCTGCTTGAGGTTGCCGGTTGCCAGCGCCGTCCAGCTCCACTCCCATTCGGAACTGTCCATGGCCATCTGGTTGATCACCCACAGACTATTGGTGCCATCGTTCGTGATCATCATACTGAACAAGGCGAGGCGGCCATCGGCATTGTAGTCGAGCGACAGCCGTGTGTTGGCGCCAGAGGCGCTGAAATCACGCCATCCCGACCAGTTTTGGGTGGCCGCGTCGTATTGGGCGTTGAACGCGTGGACATGCTGCTGGTCGGAGGCCACCAGCATGATGTCGCCGTCGCCCTGGATGCCGGCGCAGATCTTGTATCTGGGAACCCTGCTATAGCCGGGCGTCGCCCAGGCGGTCCAGCTGTCGGAACCGGCCGGCTGTTGCTTGGTGTGCAGCACCTGGCCTGACTGCGTCATGGCAAACAGATTGGTGGCGCCCAGCGGGCCGACGATCGGCGCCATTTCCGTGAAAGGATAGCCGGCGTCGATCTGCACCCATGGCGTCCAGTCCGCCACCGTCAGCGCCTGGGCCTTGGCCTGCTGGCAGCGATAGAGGTGAAGAGTTGAGTTGATGCCGAACAGCGCGATGCGGCCGTCCGCCTGGCGCAGCGCCGTGACCGTCACGAGCTGGCCGGTTAGTTGTATCCAGGCGCTCCAAGGTTGTGCGGGCGGCCTGAGCTCGTCAACGGTAACGACGATCGGCGTCGTCGTGCCGGGCGGCGTGATGGTTTTTTGCACCTGCACGACGACATCCGGATTCTGGTAGATCCACCAGATGCGGCCCAGATTATCGGTGAGGAAGATTTCGATTCGGCCGTCGGCGTCGTTGGCCATCGACAGCTTTTGATAGAGGGTCGCGCCGGGCGGCGCGCCGATGCCGACCGGCGGATTCCATTTGTCGACCGGGCCGACCTGGTTGGCGTCCTCGGTGATGAAGGACAGGTTGGTGGTGCCCGACGGCTGCGCGACCACCGCGACGCGGCCGTCCTTGGTCAAGCCGGCGCTCATGATCACCCACGCGCCGGCCGCGATTGGCGACCACGCGGAAGGCCACGGCCCGTTCGGCGCGGTCTGCGCCTTCTGGATCAGCCGCCCGGCCGCCGAATCGATGCCGACGACCATCAGCCGCGACAGCTCGAAGAACGGCGCACTGGCCGGCATGGTCTGTAAGGAGGGAGCGGGATCGGACGTCGCGGCCTTCTTGCCGCTGGCCGCTTTCGACTTTGGAGCTGTTGTCTTGGCCATTTGATTGGTCCTGCCCTGTTGGCTCGGTATCAGGTTCTCGGCGGGAAGACGCCTTGCAGCGCGATGCAGAAATAGCAGGTGAGATAGGGTTGCATATTGTTGTGCGCCTGGTTGCCGCCGGCGGGCGCGAGGGCGTTGGGACTCATGGGCGCCAGATTGACGTTGGTGGCCTTTTGAAACACCTGCCCGCCAACGGAGGTTGCCAGCGTGATGTTGGCGGTCAGCGTACCTTGCGTGCCATTTTCGACGGTTCCCCGCATCGCATGGTTGTGCATCGGAATCTCCGATTCCAGCAGGGACACGGTTTCCGAGCCTCCCGTCTCGCCAAGGTCATGCAGTGAAAGCCCGGGGCCTTGTCCCGGATGCATGGGCACGCTGCCCTGCAGGTCGGGCAAGGCGAAGTTGGACTTGCCGTTGCCGCCATAGGTGGTGCCGAGAAGCGAGAACAGGGCGGTGTTCTGCGACAGCGGCAGAAGCTGGCCATCGCACCAGGCCCAGCCCCTTGGCGCGAAATTGAACGGAAAGATGCGGATTTCGGCGACGAACGGATCAGCCATGACGGTGCCTCTTCAAGTCGGCGACGGGAAGATGCCGAACAGCGAAATGATGAAATTGACGCAGAGATAGGGCTGGAAATTCGTATGCGGCTGGCTGCCGCCTACCGAGGAAATGGCCGATGTCGCCATGTTGGCGTCCGCTGTTTCGGCGGCGTAGAGCTGGATCAGGGTCGAACTTGCCAGCACATTGTTCGCCGGCGAAGCTTGCGATCCATTGGCTATGTTACCCAAGAACGGATGGGAATGCGCCGGTATCTGCGGGATCGACAGCGTAATCTCCTCGGCGCCGCCGGTCTCCGCCAGGACAAAGCCATTGCCTTGATGAAGCGGGACCCGGCCGCGAAGGTCGGGCAGCGCGAATGTGCTCTGGCCGTCGCCGCCGTAAGTGGTGCCGATCAGTTGGAACAGCGTCTCGTTCTCGGAAATCGGCAGCAGCTGTCCCTCGCAGAACATCCACCCTGCCGGGGCGAAATTGCCGGCAAACATGCGGATTTCGCCAACATAGGGTTGTGCCATGATCGCGTTTCCTCAGGTCGGCGACGGGAAGATGCCCTGCAGGGCGATACAGAAGCAGAGCGTCAGGAAGGGCTGCATGTTGAGATGCGCCTGGCTGCCGCCGATGCTAGAGACGCTGCCTGAATTCAGTGCCGTCAGGCTGACGGCGGGGCCATAGATATTTCCGGGGTCTTTCGCCAGGACATTGCCGACATTGGCGAAATTCGGATTGGTAGAGTCGCCCTGCGTGGTGGATGCGTTGGCGACATGCGTATGCTGAGGTAGCTCGCTTATGGAAAGGGTGTGCGCCTGCTCCCCGCCGCGCTCGCCCAACGCATGGCCGCCACCGACATGATTTGGGATGCGCCCGCGATAGTCCGGCAGGGCGAAATTCACCCGCCCGTCGCCGCCGAAGGTCGTGCCGAGCAAGGAGAACAGCGCCTGGTTCTGGTCGATCGGCAGAAGCTGTCCGTTGCAGAGCGCCCAACCTCTCGGCACAAAACCAAAGGACATGATTCTGATTTCAGAAAGAAATGGTTCCGCCACGCCGCCCCTCCCGCCCGCACAAAGCGCGAGCCAAAGCATGTCGCGAGATACGCTCGCGACTCCCCGGAAATCGATACTTAAGTTTGTCGGCAAATTGCAATTATGTACCGCATTCTTATTGAACAACTGATCTCATTACTTTGCAAGACGATATTTTTAGCTAAAGCTTGAAAGCGCTGGCTTTCCGCGATGGTCCACCGGTTCAAGGCAGAGGATTGGTCGTCGGCAGCGGCGCTGCGCCTGCCGAGAACGTCACCGACCCGGACGCGGCGGAGATGTTGAACTTTGTCGGGTCGGTCGAGTTGTTGGCATTGTCGAGTTCGGTTGCAGTGTTGCCGGCTGTTGGCGCGTCCTGCGTCACCTTGAAGATGCCATACGCTTTTCTAAGGCGCACAAACTGCCCGTTGCCGGCCGCGCCGGAAATATTGGCGAAGGAATTGCCCTGAACGTTGGCCCAAATGGTCGGGAACGGTCCGGCGCCCGGCGGATTGGCGATATCGGTAACCTGATTGTCCGAGATGATAATCGCACGGTCGCCGTTGATGTGGCGGATGATGTTGTTGGTAACCGTGACATCCGTCTCGCCGCCTCCCGTGGCTAGGCCACCAAGGCCAACATTGACGTTGATGCCGGGAGCAGTTGCTATCTGATAAATCTGATTGCCGTCGATTAGGTACTTAGCGTTGATGGCACCTTCATTGGAGATGCCTATACCGTAGCCGACAAGCGACCCCGAATTGGTGACCGCGTCGTCGCCGATAATGTTGTTCTTGATGGTGCCGTTGACCGTCCGGGTGAAAGGCGCATTGCCATTGTTGAACTGGTTGATGGCCGTCGAGCGCTGGCCGATGAAGGTGTTGTTCTCGATATCGAAAGTCAGCGACGTCGCTACGGGATCGGTGGAGACGTTGATGCCCGCATTGTTGTTGGTGAAAGTTGCTCCGGACACGTTGACCGTCATATTGGTGCCGCCGGAGTTGGCGAACAGGCCGAATGCGGTAATCGTCGACGGCGGAGAGGCCGCGTTCCAATTGCCGGTGAAGCTGCCGCCCGTGACGGTGATCCCCATCGTCGACGATCCCGTGCCAAGGAAGTTGACCAGGTTGCCGTGCGGCGAGGAGGCATTGCCGTTGATCGGCAGGCCGTTGCTGGAGATCGTGTTGTTGTTGAACACGAGGTTCGTCAAAGTGCCCGACGAGTTGGAGATCTGAATCTCGAACTCGTTGTTGTTGCTGATCACCGAATTGCTGATCGACGTCGCATGCGCGCCGTTCGAGGCGGTTCCGGTCAGCTGCGTGATGTTGATGCCGGACTCGTCCGTCGCCGCATCGCTGCCGTTGCCGGAGATGTTTAGCCGGTTCAGCACGAAGCCGTTGATGCCCGAGCCGCCGATGCCATCGCCCAGATTGTTGGTAAGATTCATATAGGCGAGATGGACATCCTGGGTGTTGGTGAGGCTGATGCCGTCGCCTGTCGAATTCTGGATGGTGCCGCCGGAGCCGTTGTTGGCGCCGCCGCCATCGCCCGTCACCGTCAGTCCGCCAGCGGTGCCCGTATTGTTGAGGACGATGCCGTTGGCGGCGCCGTTTGACGAAATGCTGCGGAAGGTCAGGCCTGCTGCGCCGATTGTCGTGCCGGTCACATTGAGCGCTGTCGCGGTACCCGAACTGATGATGCTGCCGGTGCCGTTGGCGCTGATCGTGCCGCCGCCCGTCGCGCTGAAGCCGGCGACATTGCTGCCGGTCAGCGTCAGCGTGTTGGTGAAATTGATGATCGCGCCGGTGTTGTTGCTGAGCGCTATGCCACCGCTCGAGCTCGTCGCCGAAATGGCTCCGCTGAAGGTGGTCGTGCCGCCGGTATGAGACGATACGCTGACGACGTTGCCGGCGCTTGTCTTGGCGATGGTGCCGCCGTAGCTGATCGTCGCATTACCGCCGCTGACATCGAACG
Organism: Mesorhizobium sp. ES1-6; assembly: GCF_020164775.1. Lineage (NCBI taxonomy): Bacteria > Pseudomonadati > Pseudomonadota > Alphaproteobacteria > Hyphomicrobiales > Phyllobacteriaceae > Mesorhizobium > Mesorhizobium sp. ES1-6. The sequence goes on along the minus strand of NZ_JAIUGU010000003.1, from coordinate 108,728 downwards.
CGTTGCCTGAGGCGCCGCTCAGCGCGCCGGTCCCGAGGCTCACCGTGCCGGTGACGTTGGTCAGCGAAACGTTGTTGGCGCTGCCGCCCGAACTGGTGGAGGTGAAATTGATGCCGGCTGCGATGCCGTTGAGGTTGACCGCCTGGGCGGCAGTCGCACTGATCGAGCCGGTGGTGACATTGACCGTGCCGCCATTGGTCGCGGTGAAGGCGGTGTTGCCGCCGCCGGTCGTGATCACGAGGTTGGCGAAGTCGACGGTCGAGGCCGTGCCGCCATTGTCGATCGATACAGGCGTGCCGCCGTTGGCGGTGAGATTGACCGCGCCGGTGAAGCTGACCGTGTTCGCCGCCGTCGCGCCGGAGATGGCGATGCCGCTGCCCCCGGTGCTCGTGCCAATCGTGCCGGCAAAGCCGAAGCTGCCGCCGGTGCGGTTGTTGATGCGGACAGCGGTTCCGGCGAGGCTGGAAATCGAGCTGGTGCTGTCGAAGCTGAACACCGCATTGCCGCCGGTGACGGACAGGCCCCCGCCGCTCGAGATGTCGATATTGGTGCCGGTGACCGTTCCCGAGGCAGCACCAAACTTGATGCCGATCCCGGCCGCCCCCGTCGAGAGCAGCGAGAGATTGGTCAGCGTCGTCGTGCCGGTGGCTCCGGTGCCGAAGTCGATATCGGCGGCGCTGACGTTCCTGATCGTCATGTTGCTGATCGTGGCATTCGCCGTGCCGGAGCCGCTGATGCCGATCGCTGCATTGGCGACGCCGAGGCCGTCGTTACCATCGATGGTAAAGCCGTCGATGATGTTGTTGCCGGTGAGGCCCAGCTTGATGATGCTGCTGCCGTCCGTGCTTGTCAGCGTCGCCGCGCCGCCACCGGTCTGATCGGTAATCGAGACGTTGTTGCTGGCCAGCTGGATCGCCGACGGCACCGTCAGCGCCAGGTTGATGTTGCCATTGCCGAAGCCGCGCACCTGTTCGCCGGCCTGCAGCAACAGGGAGTTGTCGCCTCCCGCCGCCGTGATGACGCCATTGTTGACGAGAACGATGATGTCGTTTGGCCCGGCCTGGAATTCCGCCCCGGTCAACGTCGTCAGGTTGTTCTGGTCCTTGCCGCTGAGATCGCCGGTCGCGCTGGCGCCGACGTAGTAGATCTTGCCGAGGCCGAAGCCGAGGCCGGGGCTTCCCTGGAAGTTCACGTCCTGGAAATTGTAGCTGCCCAGTGTCGGCGTGCTCGATGCGTCTATGCCGACATTGGCGCTGATGGTCGAGTTCTTGTCCGTCGCGGACTCGCCATCGCCATAAATGAAGGCAAGATTTGTCGTGCTGTTCAGGAACACGCCGGTGTTGACGCCGGCGATGCTGGAACTGGCGCCGCCGTTCGCAACGGTGTCGCCGAGCCGCACCGTCTGGCCGCCCGTGGCTCCGCGCAGGTCGACGCCGATCGAGTTGCCGGCGCCGGCCGCGGCATTGGTGACGTCGAAATCATTGGCCGTGATGGCCGCGTTGATGGCCGCGCCGCTGAGGTCGAAGGCGGTCGCGGTGGAGCTGTTGAGGCCGATGGCGAGAGAGTTGAAGGAAAGGGCAGCACCCAGCGTGCCGGAAACATCGACGCCGAGCGAGGTGATGCCTTGCAGGTTGACCGTGCCGAGCACGATGGCGCCGCCGCCGGACGATGCGACATTGGCCACCGAAATGCCGGTCACGGCATTGGTGGTCGAAACGGTGGAGAAATTCACGCCACCGGTGCCGGCCGTGACGCCCGTGAGGGTCAGCGCGGTGCCGGTGCCGGTCGAAATCGTGTTGCCGGCGCCGGTGACGCTGACGGTTCCGCCAGTCGTGGCGCTGAAGCCGGCGCCGGAGGTGGTGGTGATCGCCAGCCCGCCGCCGCTGAAATTGGTGGTGGCACCGGTGCTGGTCGCCAGGTTCACCGCCGCATTGGCGCCGGTGGTGAGCGTGTTGTTGGCACCGCTGAAATTGAACGTGCCGCCGCTGTTGCCCGTGACGGAGATGCCATTGTCGAACCCGCCGGTGGCGCTGACTTTGCCCGACAATGTGACTGTGCCGCCGGTGACGCCCGAGATGTCGACGATCTTGCCGGCACTGGTCTTGGTGACCGAGGCCGCGATGTTCAAGGTGGCGGCACCGTTCGAGACCTCGACGCCGATGCCCGTCGGATCGTTGGTCGCGCCGATCGAGCCCCCATTGATGTTGACAGTGCCCGATGTGTTCAGCAGGCGCACGCCGGACGCGCCAGTATTGTTTATCGTCACCGTGCCGAAAGTCACCGTGCCGGTCACGCCACCGTTGATGTCGATGCCGTTTAAGGTGGCGCCACTGACGACGGCGCTGTCGAAATTGACAGTCGAGGAGGTGCTGTTCTGGACCGTGATCGCGTTGTTGGAGGACCCGGCGATGGAGACATCGCCGCCGTTGAATGCACCGCCCGAGACTCCGGATATCTGCACCCCGGGACCGCCGCTGACAGTGCCCGTCGCCGTCAGCGTGTCGAACGTCACACCACCGGCTCCGATGGTCGCGGTCTGCATCGACACGATGCGGCCGGTTGCCGTCGTCACCGTGTTTGTCGCGCCCGTGACGGTCACGGCGGCGCCAGTGGTGACGAAGAAACCGTCGCCGGACGTGGTGTCCAGGGTCAGGCCGCCGGTGAAGCTGGTCGTGCCGCCGGTCTGCGACAGGCCGGCGCCGCTCGTCGTGTCGATATTGGCAAGGCCGGTGACCGTGAGCGTTCCTGACGCCCAGCCGATGCCGCCGCCCGTCGAGCTAGTGTTGTCCACCGTCACCGTGTTGAAGGTGAAGGTGCCGGCGTTGGTGTTGATGGCGCTGATGCCGGCGCCCGACGTGCCCGAGATGCTGGTGGCGTCGGTGACGGTGAAGGCGCCCGCCACGCCGTCGAAGATGATGCCACTCGCGCCGCCCGTGGCGGTGACGCTGTCGAGCGTCATGCCGACCGTCAGCGGGTCGAGATTGAGGGCGGTGCCGTTTGTGGTGTCGACCGAACCGCCGCTGCTGTTGAGCGTGAAGATGGTGGCTGGCGGGCCCTTGGTATCGACGAGCAGGCCGGTGCCGCTGTCATTGGCGATGTTCAGCGTGCCATAGTCGAGCTCGCCCGACACCTGGGTCAGCGAAATGCCGTTGCCATTGACGCGGGCCGCGGCGGTGCCGATGGTCGAGTTGCCGCCGTTGACCGGATTGATGGCGCCGCCGGGCGTCGCGTCGAACGTCGCGGTGTTGATGGCGATGCCGGACCCCGACCCGGCGCCACCTTCGATGGTCAGGCCGTCGAAGCGGGTGATCGTGGTCGTGCCGCCCGTACCGTCGATCGACAGGGCCGCCGCGCCCGTACCGGATTTCAAGGTCAGGTTGGACAGTGCCAGATTGGTCACTGTGTTCGACGTGATCGACACGGCGGGTACGCCGATGCCGCCGCGAACCGTGCTGTTGAGCAGGGTCAAGCCGGCTATGTTGGTGCCGATGATGCCGGTGCCGCCGCCGCCATTGCCGATCACCACGCCGCTGATGCCGTTGGTGCCGGTGAGCGTTACCGTCGCCCCGGCAGCCATCGTCGTCAGCGTCACCGCGCCGTTGCCGGTGGGATCGGTCACCGTCGTGCCGCCGGCGGTGATGGTGGTGAATTGGAAGGCACTCGGCGCGCCGCCGGCGGTGAAGCCGAGCGTTGCCAGATCGACGGTGCCGCCGTCGCGGAAGCCGACCAGGGCCTGGCCATCGGCCAGGGTGAGCGTGGTGCCGCCTGTTATGGTGCCGCCATTGTTGACCAGCACGATGACTTGTGCCGACGAGGCAATCGCGCCGGCGATCGTGCCTGGATGGGCGCGCGTGCCGTCGTCGGTGCCGTCAACGGTGTTGTCGACATAGTAATAGGAGATCGAGCTGGAAAGGTTCGACGTGTCGCCGGAGAAGGTGACGTCGTTGAAATTGTAGTCGCCATTGGTCGGCAAACTATCGGTGGCGTGAATGACCTGACCGCCAGTGGTGGCGATCGTCGATTCGGCCGGATCCTGGCCGTCGCCGAACACCAGCTTGGCGTTGGTGGCGCTGGAGAACTGGACGCCATAGCCGACATTGCTGATAGTCGACGTCTGGCCTGCCGGGTTGTTGTTGACGAGGTCGCCGAGCTGGATCGTGCCGGTGCCGGTCGTGCCGGCCATGTCGATGCCAATCGTGCCGGCGAAGCTGCCGCCATCGACGTCGAAATCGCCTGCCGTGATGGTGCTGGCGCCGAGCGCGGCGCCGTTGAGATCGAGGCCGATCGCGTTGTCGGCAGCAAGCCCGACATTGATGCTGGTGAATTCGAGCGTCGAGCCGAGCGTGCCGGAGATCTGGACGCCGGCGCCGGTGATGCCTTGCAGGTTGACCACGCCGAGATCGAGAGCGCCGCCGCTGACATTGTTGAGCGAAATGCCAGTGGCCGCGCCGGTGGCCGAGATCGAATCGAACTTGATGCCATCCACGCCAACCGTCGCGCCTGTCGCCCCCGCCACGATCGCTGTCGCGTCGCCCAGCTTCAGCGCGGTGCCTGTGCCGGTGGTGATGGTGTTGCCGTCGCCGGTGACGCTGACCGTGCCCGGACCGAAAGTGCTGGCGGTGAAGCCGGCGCCGCTGGTGGTGGTGATGACGAGGCCGCCATTGGTGAAGTTAAGCGTGCCTTGGGTCTGCGGATCCGGCACGTACGCTGGTGCCTTGTAGATGGCATCGTTGGCGCCGGTGTCGAATATCTTCGACGTGCCCGAGAAGGTGACCGTGCCGTTGGCCGAGCCGCCGATAGAAACACCTGTGCCGCCGCTGTGATCGATGGTGCTGGAAATATCGTATATGCCGTCGGCATGGCCAAAGAAGTCGAAGGCCGTCGATGCCGTGGTCGAAACGACCGAACCGCTCATGGTCAAATGGGTCCAGTCGCCGCTGGCTTGCAGCACCGAGCCCGTATCGACCTTGATCGAACCGTTGTAGTTCAGCGTCGCATTGATAAGGTCGTTGCCGCCGGAGAGGCTGATGGCCGCAACAGTGGTGCTTGTCGTCGCCCCGATGCTGGCAACGCCGCCATTGCCGCCGACATTGACGGTCCCGGTCTGCAGGACGGCCAGCGCAAGGCCGACCTGGCTGCCATCGATGGTCAGGGTGGACCCGGCGACATTGGCGATGTTTATGGTGCCGACCTGGCCGCTGATCTCGAACCCTTCGTAGCTGGTGTCGAGATCGGTCGTGCCGGTGAAATTGACCACGCCGGTGCCGAACAGGCCGGACAGCGAGGCGCCGATGTACCCGGTATCGATCAGGCCGCCGATGTTGACATCGCCCGCGAGGGTCATGCCTGACAGGAACACGCCAGCACCGCCACCGTTGGCGCTTGTGGATACCGCCGAGATGCTGTCGAAGGTGACACCGCCGGCGCCGACATCGGCGCCGTTCACCAGCAGACCGTCGCCACCGGAATTGATCTTGTTGCCGCTGCCGGTGACGGTAAAGGTCGAGGAGCCGAGGTCGCCAATGGCTATGAAGCCCGCGCCTGTCGTCGTCGTTATGTCGAGGCCGCCATTGGTGAAGTTGACGGCCGAGTTCGTGTTGGGAGTCGGCGTGCCCAGCGGCCAACCGCCGGGGAGGCCCAGATTGACACCGTCGGCCGCGCCCGAGCTGATTTGCTTGGTCGTGCCCGAGAAGGTGATGGTGGTGGAATCGTTGCCGGCAACGAAAATGTTGCCGCCGGCGGCCGCATTGTTGTCGGTCAAATTGCCCGACAGGGTCACCGAGCCGGCAGTCATGCTCTGGATCGAGACCGCGGCGCCCGTGCCGTTGGTGGCAATCGTGCCACTGTAGGACATGGCTGCGGTGCCGCCGCTCCCGGCGGTGGTCGAGCCGACATCGAAGGACGTGTCCGAACCGGTGTTGGTCAGCGTACCGGTGCCGAAATCAGCCGTGCCGCCGAGATTCTGCAGGTCGATGCCGTTGCCGGCGCCGAACGTGGCACTGGTCGACGTGAAATGAATGTCGGCCGTGACGCCGTCGAGCGCCGCCGCTTGCGCGTTCGTGGCATTGATCGTTCCGGCGTCGACCTTGATCGTGCCGCCGCCAGTGGCGGTGAAGGCCGTCGACCCGTTGGTGGTGATGTCCACGTCGGCGAAGGTGATCGCGGCACCGGTGTTGTTGGTCAGCGACACGCCATTGCCGTCGACCGTCACATGGTCGGTGAAATCGACCGTGCCGCCGGTGCGGTTGGCGATCGTGATGCCGCCGCCGGTCAGCGTGCCGGCCGGCCCGCTGTTGGGCAGGGTACCGCGCGTGACCGTGATGTCGCCGTTGCCGCCATTGGCATCGAGCAGCGTGCCGGCGACGTTGATGTTGTTGTTGGTGATTGAGACATTGCCGATAGTGCCGGTAGCCCCGTCGACCTTGAACGCTGTCTGGCCGACGGCGACATTGCTGACCGTAACGCCGTTGATGACGATGCCGCCAGTGTTGTCGAAGGTTGCCACGCTCGAGTCGATGGTGAAGACCGAGCCGCTGCCGCCGCTGAAATCGAAAGCGGTATCCTTCACCTGATTGCCGCCGAGCAGATGCAGCGTATCGCTGCCCGTGCTCATGACAACGCCCTCATTGCCGGTGACGGTCGCGCCCGTGGCGCCGAGATTGCCCTGGACATTCACCGGCTGGATAGTGCCGGACGTCACGATGGAGGAACCGTTGCCGAAGCCGACGATCGACTGCCCCGCATCGAGCGTGAACGGCGTGCCGCTGAGGTCGACGGTGCCGACAAAGGCAAAGCTCAATGTGCCGGTCATCGCATCGGCCTCGGCAGCCGTGACCGTGGCCACATTGGCGCTGAGCCCGTCCGTGCCGGCGTTGATGACGCCGCCCGTCTGCGAGACCATGATGACACCGCCTGCAGCCAAGGCAAGATTGGCACTGCCGGTGAAGAACACGTCGTTGAAATTATAATTGCCGAGCGCCGGATCGAGCCCGACCGTGTTGACGGTGTAGCCGCCCGCCGCCGCAGTGATGGAGGATTGCAGCCCATTGGCGGAGGTGCCGTCGCCGAAGGTGAAATTGGCGTTGGCCGAAGTCGCGGTCGAGTGATCCGATGCCAGTTCGACGCCGACGCCGGCGTTGCTGATGCTGGAGCCGGCCAGGAAGGTGATGGTCTTGTTGCCCGTCGTCGACGACAGGTCGATGCCGCGCGAGGTGAGGTCACCGTTGCCGGTGATCGTGGTCACGCCGAAATCAGCCGTGGTCGATGAACCGCTGAAGTCGATGCCCGCCTGGTTGGCGCCCGCTCCCATCGTCACCGTCGTGGTGCCGAAGCTGACATCGGCGTTGGTGCCGCTGAAATTGATGCCGGCGGTGCTGCCGGCCGAGCCCAGCGTCACATTGGTCGTGCCGAAGGTCACCGATCCGGAATTGCCAGAGATGTCGATGCCGTTGCCGCCGGCGGTGGTCACGGTGACGGCGCCGAAAGTGGCGCTGCCGGCGACGTTGGAGACCGATACGCCATTGCCGGTCGCGTTGGTGATCGACAAAGGCGCCGTTGCGTTGAAGGTCGCGGCCGCGCCGAGGCCCGCGATGACCGCGCCACCGCCGCCGCTGGCGGTCAGCGCCGAGCCGGTGAAGCTGATCGCGCCGCCCGTCGGCGCGGTGGTCGAGCCGATGGCGAAGAGGTTGCCTGTACCGGTCGAGGTGACGTTGCCCGAGAAGGTTACCGAGCCGCCGGTGATGCCGTCGACCTTGACCGCGGTGCCGGGCGCGGTCGCCGAACTGGAGATGGCGGCCGAGACGGTGATCGCCGCGCTGCCGCCGGAGACCACGACGCCATCGCCGGTGCCGGAATTGGTGATGGTGCCGCCAATGCCGATCGTGCCGGTGTTGTTGGTCAGGCTGACATCGGCGCCGGAGACGCTGGTGGTGACGAGATTGCTGACATTGACCGTCGCGGCGCTGTTTTGCACCACGAAACCGGGGCCCGGTCCGCCGACGGTGGCGATCGTCGTTGTTCCGTTGAAAGAATAGATGCCGCTGGCGACATTGGTCAGGCGGATGGCGTCGCCATTGGCGCGGCTGATGTCGACACCGCCGAAGGTGACGTTGCCGCCGCTGGTGTTCTCGATGACGATGCCGGCCGGCACCGAGCCGCCGGAACCGTCGACGGTGACGCTGGCGAACGTCACGCCCGCCGCGCCGATCGTCAGGCCGCCGGCGCCGCCAAGATGAATGCCGTTTTCCGTCACGCCGGCGCCGGTGTTGACCGTATTGCCGGAGCCGGTCACCGTCAGCGTGCCGCCATTGACGGCGCTGAAGGCGTAGCCGCCGTCGGTGGTCAGGTCGAGGCCGCCGGTGAAATTGATCGTGCCGCCGGTGTTGCCGGTCAGGTCGATGGCATTGGCCGCGCCCGTGCTGGCGGTGATCTTGCCGCCGAAGGTCGCGCTGCCGCCGGTCATGTTGCTGATCTTGACCGCGCTTGCCGCACTGGTCTGATTGATGGTGCCGTTGTAGGTGACGTTGGGCGTGGAATTGGTGATGGAGAAGGCATTGCCGCCTGTGCCGGCGATGGAACTGCCAGCCCCGAAGGTCAAGGTTCCGCTCGAGCCACCGACGACACCAACGCCTATGCCGCCGCCGGTGATGTCGAGGTCGTCGAAAGTGGCGGTGCCGTCGAAATTGTTGGCGAACAACCCGACATTGGTGGCGTTGGCGATGGTCGTGTTGCCGGTGAAATTGACGGTTGCGCTCGAATCGGCAAGCGCGATGCCGGTTTGGCTCACATTCTGGATGTCGAGATCGTCGACCGTCACGGCGCCGGTCACGCTATCGAGAACGAGGCCGAGCGCGACATTGCTGACCGACACGCCCTGGACCGTCAGGCCGGCGATGCCCGCCCCACTGATCGCCGCGCCGCTGCCGCCCGAAATATTGAAGTCGAGCAACGAGTTGCCGTTGCCCAGCGTGACGACGTCGCCGGCGCCGGAATTGGTCAGCGTCGCGGCGCCCGTGCCCGGATCGGAAACCACGACATCGTGCTGGATGTTGTCGCCGGTGACATTGATCGGCACGCCGCCTAGTGAGAAGGAACGGCCATTGCCGAAGGACGCCAGTGTCTGGTCATCGCTGAGCGAGAAGCCGCCCGAGGTGTCGATCGGCGTGTTGCCGGCGTCGTTGACCAGCACGAAGATCGCATTGGCGTCGGTGATGCCGTCGGCGGTGCCGACCGACGCCAGGTTACCAAGCGAGGAACCGTCGCCGGCGCCCGAGGCCGTCGCGCCGACGAAGATGACATTCTGCACGTCGAACAGCTGCGGGCCGCTGAACGTCGTGGAGCCGAAGGCATAGAGGCCGAGTGTCTGGTTGAGCCCGCGCGCGTCGAGCGAGGCGGTGACGCCGGCGATCGAGCCGCCGCCAAAGGTGAACTGGGCATTGGCCGAGTGGGCCAGCGAGCCGGCAACGCCCAGGCGCACGCCGGTGTCGACGCCCGAAATGGTTCCACCATTGGTGATGATGATCGAGGCACCGCCTGTCGTGTCGGAGAGGTCGATGCCGATCGAGCCGGCGCCTGATCCGCTGATGTTGGCCGACAGGGCCGTGAAGGTCGTCTGGCTGCCCGAGAAGTCGAGGCCGGTGTGGCCGAGACCGAGCCCGGAGACGACGATGTTGCCAGCCACCACCGCCGCGTTGACGCCGCTGAACGACATGCCGTCGGCGCCGGGATTGGTGATGTTGATGTCGCCGAAGCGGATCGTTGCCGGCGAATCGGAAATGGCGATCGCCGGTCCGGTCGTGTTCGAGATCGTCGTGGCGCCGTTGACCGTAAAGCTGCCCGAAACATGGTCGAGCACCACGCCCGACGTGCCGCCGGTCTGGGAGATCGAATCCAGCACCACATGCGCGGTGATCGGGTCGATGTAGACGCCGATGCCGCCATTGCCGGAGATATTGCCGCCGGTGGTGGTGAAGCTGCCGCCGCTCGACGTGCCCTGCACGGTGATGCCGCGGTCGGTATTGTTCAGCGCATTGACCGTGGCGAAGGTGTAGGTGCCCTGGCCGGTGATATCGAGGCCGTCGTCGAGATTGCCCGACAGCAACGTCGTGCCGGTGAAATTATAGGTGCCGTTGTCCTCGATATGCAGGCCGTCGAGACCGTTATTCGTGGACGTGAAATCGGACGCCTTGACGTTGGTCGAATTGCCGGTGAACTCGGCGCCGTTGCCGCCGGCACCCGTCACCGTGACCTTGGTCAACGTCGTGCCGGTGACGTTGTTGCCGAAGATGCCGTCGGCGCCGCCGGTGATGGTGATGCCGTTCAGCGTGTTGCCATTGCCGAGTGTGATGACGTTGTTGGCGACGTTGGTGCCCTGAATGGTGCCGTCGCTGCCGCCGAGGTTGAAGGTGGTGGTGCCACCGTTGAGAAGCTTCGCCGTGACGCTCGCACCACCGCCGATGACGGTCTGGCCCGTGGCCAGCGTCACGCCATTGGTCGTCAAATTGCCGTTGCCGCCAAGCGCCACCACATAGCCGCCGCTGCCGGCCTTGGTAACGGCGTCGTCAAGCGTCGTCGGATCGGCCAACGTGCCCGCACCGGCCAGGCCGCCATCTGCGAAGTAGAATTTGCCGAACGCCGCATTGGTGGCGGCGTTGATGGCGACGCGGGTGGTCGAGCCGCCGGTCAGTTCCTGGCTCTGGATGCGGACGCCGATATCGCCGCGCACCCGCTCGTTGACGCGCTTGCGCAGGCCTTCGCTGACCGGATAGACCGGATCCGCCCCGATGGCCGCGGTATTGTCCGAGCCGCCGCCGGGATTGAACGGGATGTTCAGCCGCACGCTGCCGGCGAACTGGGTGTCGTCGCGATTGTCGTTGCGCACCTCGCCGGTGAAGGTCAGCGACGTTCCGGTGCCGAAGACATCGCCGATCTCATATTCGATGCCGGCCTTGGCGCCGGTGACGCTGCCGTCATCGCCGTGCGGATCCTCGAAATGGTAGCCGCCAATGTCCAGCCGCAGCGAATGCTTGTCGGGCAGGTTGATCGGCACCTTGGCGCCGACCTCGCCCTCGATGCCCCAGGCCGCGTAATCGCGATGGTCGAGCACCGAGATCTGCTCGATCAGCTGGTTGGAGACCATCGACAGGGTCGAAGAGGCGGAGTGGTCGGTCGAGTCGCCCTTGATCGGGATAAAGACGTTCACATGCGCGTCGAAATTCGGCGTGATCGCCTCGACGCCCAGCGTGCCGCCGGTGAACTGGGTACCGCCGTAGCTCTCGGCATTGAAATAGGCGTAGCCTCCGAGCATCAGGTCCGGGTTGACGATGCGGCGGATGCCGAGGCCGATATCCTGGCCGAAGGCATCCCTGAAATCGTGTTTGGCCCGGACATCCAGGAACAGCACCGATTCGGCGGTCTGCTTGATCGGGATGAAGCCCTCGAGCGCGGCGTTGCCGCCATTGTTGTCGGCGCCGACGATGGCGCGTATCTGCGGCTGCCAGAGCCCGGCGTCGTCGCCATGGGCGGCCGCGCCCGAAAGCGCCAGCGCCAGCGACGTCAGCGCCGTCGTCTTCCACAGATGCCTTGCAATGCTCGAACGGCGATAGCCGGCGCGCACGTGGAAACCCTCCCCACGCGCCGCCATCCCACCAACTTGCCGAGACTTCTCGGTAGTTCCCATCCCTGGCGAGTCCTTCCGGGACTTGCACGTCCCACGTGTAGGAATTTTTACGCAGATTCTATTGTATAGCGAGCGCTTATTGTCTGGAATTCAGTTGTTGCCCGCTAAAGTTCTTATGTGTGGCATGACGGTCACAGTAATTTTGCCGACTGTCTCGCCCGAGCTCGCCTTTCACAACAGTTCCCGGTGTAGTATCAAGCTCTTGCCGGCTCGAATACATGTACGGAGCTGGAAACCCAAGGGGCGCGGAAGACATGACGTCTAGATTAGCGAAAGCTAATAGAAAAGATCTGGCCGCTGGATTGGGCGCCTTGTGGTTGATCTTGTCCGCCACCGGTTCCGCGCTTGCAGAGGACGCCAAGTCGGCCCAGCCCCAACCGGCCGAGCCCCAATCGGCCCAGTCAAAGCCGGCCCCCTCAAAGCCTGCCGACGCAAATCCTTGGGCGGTCAACTGCTCCAGCGGCTCGGCGAGCACCGAGCTTCAGTGCCAGGTGTCGCAGAACCTGACCGAAGCCAAGACCGGCCAGCGCGTACTCACCGTGACGGTGCGCCGCGACAATGCCAATGGCAGCCTCGCCATGTTGCTCGCGCTGCCGCATGGCCTGTTCCTGCCGTCCGGCGCGAGTTATCAGATCGACCAGGGGCAGAAGACGACCATCGCCATCCAGACCAGCGACCAGAACGGCGCCTATGCCGCCACCCCGCTGCCGCCAGAGCTGATCAAGGCGATGAAGGCCGGAACCAATCTCAACATCGGCATGGAGTCGGTGACCCGCAAACCGGTTACCATCCCGGTGTCGCTGGCCGGCTTCACCGCCGCGCTCACCAAGCTGGAATCGATCAAGTAGCCCTTGCCGGCTGCTTGATTGTCAGCGCCCACAATGCTCCGTTGCCGGTTCAGGCATATGGAGACGCTTCATGACCGGCTTTGTCGACCGCCAGCGCGCCGCTGAGCTGATGCAGCGCGCCGGCATCGGGGCGCTGGTGCTCTCGGCACCCGAAGCTTTCCACTATGCGACCGGCGCGTCGAGCGGCCCGGCCGGCCTGTTCCGGCGCACCGGCGCCGGCTTCGTCGTCATTCCGGCCCAACAGGACCTGCCGATCGGCGTCGTCGTCGCCGATTTCAATGCGGAGCAGACGCGGCGCGCCATGCCTGAAGCGGTCGTACGTTCGCATCCGATCTGGATCGAATCCGCGCCGCTCGACCCGGGGGCCCAGGACCTGCCTTTGGCCGGCCGCATCGAGGCCGGCCTCGCTTCGCTCGCCCGCGCGCCGGATTTCGCGCGTCCCGCCACCTTCGACCTCGCCGGCTCGGTGCGGCAGTTGCAGGCCTTGCTGAAAGAATTCAGGTTGGAGCGCGCCACGCTCGGCTTCGACCTCGACTTCATTCCCGCCGCCGATTTTGTGGCGATGCAGGCGCTGCTGCCGGATTGCACCATGGTCGACGGCTCGGCCGTGCTGGACCGGTTGCGGGCGATCAAGTCGCAACGCGAAGTCGATCTCTTGCAGCAAGGCATTTTTCTCTCGGAAGCCGGACTGGAGCGCTTGCAGGTCGATGCCATGGTCGGCATGCGCCAAGCCGACCTGATCGCGCTCTACCGGCAAGGCGTCGCCACGGCCGCCGCCGGGCTGTCGCATCCGGTCGTCACCGCCGAATACGTGACGCTCGGCGCGTGGGCCAAGGGCGCCGACGCCAGGGCCGTGGCCGGCGATCCGCTGAAGTGCGACATAGTCTGCACCGTTGGCGGCTACGCTTCCGACATGTCGCGCAACTTCACCTTTGGAGCGCCCTCGGCCGACCAGGCGGAGCTGCACGCCATCGCCGAGCGCGCCTTCGAGCAAAGCCTGGCAGAGCTCGTCCCTGGAAACACACTTGGGCACGTGCATCGCATCGCCACCGAAAGCCTGGCGCGGCAAGGCCTGCGCTCCTACCGTCGCGGCCATTTCGGCCACGGCGTCGGCCAGTCGGTTTTTTCCGAACAATGGCCCTTCATTGCGGCCGGCAGCGATGTCGTGATCGAGGCCGGCATGGTGCTGGCCTTCGAGATTCCGCTCTATATCGACGGCCTCGCCAGCTTCAACCTCGAGGACCAGTTCCTGATCACGGCGGATGGGCCGGTTGCGATGAACCGCTTGCCGAGACGGCTGGAGGTGATTGGGTAGTCGTTGCTGAACCGCTGCTTGAAGTTTGGCGCCATGCGGCGGGATGTGCCGAGATTCGGGTCAGGCCGAGACGACAGCGGTGGTTTCCGAGAACCGGAGCGGAGCGTACTTGAAGTATGTGAGCACCGGAAGCGCAGGAAATCACCGCTTGCAGGCCGGCATCACCTGAATATCGGCGCATCCCTAAGCGCTCACCGGCGGCCGCCTGTCCTTCCACGGCATCGCCTCCTCCAGCTGCGCCGAAGCCGCCAGCACCGTCGCCTCGTCGCCATAGCGGCCGACGAGCTGCACGCCGATCGGCACGCCGCCTTTCGACCAGCCGAGCGGCAGCGAGATCGCCGGCTGGCCCGAAATGTTGAACGGGAAGGCAAAGACGGCATCCGCCCATTTGGCGTTGTAGCGGTCGATGTCGGTCTCCGACATGTCGTAATAGCCGAATGGGCGCGGCAATTGCGTCAAGGTGGGCGTGACGAAGAGATCATAGGCATCGAGATCGCCGACAATGTCGCGGCCGACTTGCCGGAGCTGCTCGACATCGGAAATGTGCCTGATGCCGCTGGTGGCGCGGCCGCGCTCGATGATCGCCCAGGTCACCGCCTCGACATCGCCTGACGTCGCCGGCCGACCGATCACCGTTTCCAGATAATCGAAGGTCGCCGCCGTCTGCACGCAGGTCATGTTGGTGTAGGTCGTCCATACGCCATTGGCGTCGAGCGGCATGTCGTGCTCCTCGACATGATGGCCGAGCTGCTCGAGCGTCGCCACGGTCGCCAGCACCGCCGCCTTCACCTCCGGATCTATCACCGGGCCATTGGGTGGCGTGACCGTGAAGCCGATGCGCAATCGCTTCGGCGCCCGCGCCGACAGGCTGAGCCAGGATCCGTCCGGCACCGGCGGCGTATACGGATCGCCCGGCAGCGCGCCGGCCACCGCGTCGAGATAGGCCGCCGTGTCGCGCACCGTGCGCGAGCAGCAGAGAAAATAGGCGCCGCCATACCAATAGTCGCCGAACGGCGCCAGGCTGACACGGCCGCGCGACGGCTTCAGGCCGACAATGCCGCAGCAGGAGGCGGGAATGCGGATCGAGCCGGCCCCGTCGCTGGCTTCCGCGATCGGCACCATGCGCGAGGCGATGGCCGCGGCCGCGCCGCCGCTCGATCCACCGGGCGTGATGCCGTCCTTCCAGGGGTTCTTCGTCGTGCCGTAGAGTTTTGGCTCCGTGGTGATCGACCAGCCGTTTTCGGGCGCGTTAGACTTGCCGACCAGCACCAGCCCTGCCGCCTTCATGCGGCGAACGACTTCGGTGTCGAAATCGGCGACGACATCTCTGAGGTAGAAGCAGGAATTGGTGTTGGGCGCCCCAGTCCAGGACGAGGCCAGTTCCTTGAGCAGGAATGGTACGCCGGCAAAGGGAGCCGATGTGTCGACCGTCCGCGCCTGCGCGCGCGCCATGTCGTAGAGGCGGTGGATGACCGCGTTGAGCGACGGATTCAACCGCTCCACCAGCGTGATCGCCGCCTCGACCAGTTCCACCGGCGAAACCTGGCCGCCACGCACCAGCGCGGCCAGATCGAGCGCGTCGGAGTCCGCGTAGGTTTTCAACAGACTGTCGGTGACGGCGGCCATGTATTGCTCCTTTTATGTCTGAGACTCACCCTCACCCAGCCTCCGCTTCGCTCGGCCGACCTCTCCCCGAGGGGAGAGGAGACTGTCCGGCGCTGGCGCCTCCCTCTTCTCCCCTCGGGGAGAAGGTGGCCGCGAAGCGGCCGGATGAGGGGGCTGGCGCAACGTCAGGCCAACTCGACGGTCCGCCCCAGCTCGATGCTCTGTTCGGCCGCGAGCACGATGCGCAGGCTGTTGACCGCCGCATCCATCTGCTCGGTCAAATCGAGGTCCTCGCGGATGGCGCGCAGGAAGAAGGCCTGCTCGCGGTCGCACAATTCCTGATGGCCGGGCTCGTCCTCCATGCTGACGATCTCGTCGGGTTTTTTGAAGTTCTTGTCGCCGTCGACGGCGGCATAGTGGATCTTCAGCGCATCGGTCTTTGTGTGGCGGTCGATGTCGGCGGAGTTCGACACTTCGGCCAACTCACCCGCACTGCTTGCCTGCTGCCCGGCGACGATCGACACCGCGCCCTTCGGACCGACGACGTCCTTCACGAAATAGGCCGTCTCGCTCATCATCGGACCCCAGCCGGCCTCGTACCAGCCGACCGAACCGTCATCGAAGGTGACGTGCAGATGGCCGTAATTCTGCTTGTCGGCCTCTGCCCAGAGTTTCGCGCCGATGCCGTGCACGCGCACCGGCTTGGCGCCGGTCAGCTGGCACATGACGTCGACATAGTGGACGCCGCAATCGACGATCGGGATCAGCGAATCGATCAGGTTCTTGTGCCAGTGCCAGGCGCTGCCGCTGCTCTGCTGGTTGAGGTTGAGGCGCATCACCAGCGGCTTGCCGAGCGTCTTGCCGACCTCGATGAATTTGATCCAGGAGGGATGGACGCGCAGGATGTAGCCGAGCACCAGCTTGCGGTTTTTCGCCCGCGCGGCCGCCACGACCTTCTCGGCATCCTCGATGTTGGTGGCGAGCGGCTTTTCCATGAAAACATGGCAATTGGCCGTGATCGCCTTCAGCGCGTATTCGGCATGGGTGTTCGGCCAGCTGTTGATCGAGACGGCATCCGGCATGGTCTCCTTCAGCGCCAGGTCGAAATCCTCGTAGAGCGGATAGCCGGCAAGTTCGGCCGGGATTTTCGTGTTGCTCTTGATCGAGCGGCTCATGATCCCGACGATCTGAAAACCCTCCGAGCGATGATAGGCGCTGGCATGCGACGCACCCATATTGCCCAACCCCACCACCAGCACTTTTACCTTGTCGGCCATCTCAGCCTCCCGTTCCTTATTCATTAAAACCATGTGCGACGGCTCAGTTGCCGCACGGGTTGATCGCTTGCCCGGGCAATCATCTTAGGTTTGCGCAGCCCCTCATTGCCCTGCCGGGCATTTCTCCCCGTATAGTGACGGGGAGAAAGACGCTGTCATCACCGATTTTCACCAATCGCCAGCGTTGGAGCGCTTCCCTTCTCCCCGTCACTATACGGGAGAAGATGCCGGCAGGCGGATGAGGGGCCGCGCCGACCTTGGCAATTGCGTCCCCTACTTCACCGCCGAATCGAACAGATGCGCCTTGATCTTCTCGACATCGAGCGCGGCGAAGCCTTCCGACAGTTTGACGCCGTCGGCATCCGCCTTGACCTTGGCCTTGTCGAAGTCGTTGGCGGCCGGAATCAGGTCGTTGGTGCAGACATCCTCGGCCTTCACCGGGCTGGTGATCTGGCCGATCTTATGGATCTCGTCGAAGAAGCCCTGCCAGCTCGCCATGTCGTGCGAGCCCCAGCCGCCGCGCTTGTCCATATCGCCACGGAAGACGTTGATCTGCTGCAGGATCGAGGTGGTGCCGAGCTCCGGTCCGAGGTTCTTGGCCAGCGTCGGGAACTGCTCGAACACCGCTTCGACCGCCGCGCGCGGGTTCTGGTAGCCGAATTCCAGCCCCATCGCCCAACCGCGCAGGTATTTTTCCAGGAACGCCTTCTTGTCGGGATCCTCGAGATCGGCTGCACGCACGACAAAGGTGTTGGCCGGCAGCTTGGAGTTCTTCACGCCGAGCCAGTATTCGAAGTCGAGACCCTTGGCGATCCATTCGGCGCGCAGGCCTTCCCACGACAAAGCCGCGTCGCCCTGGCCGCCGGCCAGCGCGGTCCCCCAGGTCGGCCAGCCGGCCTCGACATATTTGACCTTCTTGATGTCGACGCCTTGCGCGGCCAGCAGCGGGTCGGTGATCGACTGCCAGGCGGCGGAGCCGAGCAGGATGGTCTTGCCTTCGAGCTTCTTGAGATCGTTCGAGCCCTCGCCCTTGCGGAAGGCGATCGAGAACGTGTCGCGCGCGCCCATGTGGAACACCGACTTCAGCTTCATGCCGTTCTGGATGGCGAAGGAGAACACGCCGGGCGAGGGAAAGCCCATATCGGCCTGGCCGACATCGACGAATTTCACCGTTGCCGTGCCGTCGGACGGTCCCGGCTGCATGTCGGTGTCGAGCCCGTCGAAATAGCCGGCTTTCTTGGCCGCCCAATAGGGATAGTCGTCGAGCACTTCGAGCGTGCCGCGCGGCGAGATCCAGGTGAATTTCCCATAGGCCTCGGCTTTGGCCTTGAGGCCCGACGCGCCGAGCGCGGTCGCCGTCACCAGACCGGCGCCGGTGACCTGCAGGAAGGTACGGCGGCTCATTCCCGCCTGGTGGATGAAATTGTCTTTGGTCATGGCATTCCCCTTTTTTGTTTGATGTCGGTCAGTCGCCCGCCTCCCGGGCGCTTTTTTCCTCTTTGGCTATGCCTCCCAGCTCGCCCATTTCTTGCCGATCAGGAAGAACAGCACGTAGATCAGGATGCCGAGCATCGACAGGATCAGCACCACGGCGAAGAATTGCGGCATCTGGATCATCGACGAATAGGTGGTCAGCCGGTTGCCGAGGCCGAAGCCGCCGCCGACCATCTCGGCGCCGACCGCGGTCAGCAGGCCGAAGATGGCGCCGATCATCAGCCCGACCAGGATCATCGGCAGCGCCATGGGCGCGCGGATTTTCCAGAAGATTTGCAAGGTGCTGGCGCCGTAGGAGCGCGCCAGCGCGATCTTGGCGCTGTCGACGCGGCGAAAGCCGGTGGCGGCGTTGATCATCACCATCGGCCCTGCGGCCAGCGCCACCGCAATGATGCGCGGCGTGTAACCGAAGCCGAAGCGCAGGATGAGCAGCGGCACCAGCGCCAGCATCGGCGTGGTGACCAGCAGCAGGATGTAGGGCGCGACGATCTTTTCCGCGAAGGGGAACTGGGTGATGACGGCGGCCAGCACCAGTCCGACGGCGGCGCCGATGGCAAAGCCGGACACCAGCTCGACCAGCGTGTAGCCGAGATGCGGCGCGATCAGCGGGAACTCGTCGAGCAGCGCATAGGCGATCGAGCTCGGCGGCGGCATGATGTAGAGCGGCACGTGGAACAGCCGCAGCGCCAGTTCGATGCCGCCGATGATGATGACGGCGACGGCGAGGATGGCCGCCACCTCTTTCCCGGACTTGATGCCGGGGCCGCTGGCGAATGCCGAGAGGTTGGTCAGGCTGACGTCTTGCCCATCGCCTGATTTCGATTTGGAGAATTCCGGGATGGCGTCGCTCACGGCCTGATCCTCACGATCTCAGCGCTCGGGCGTTCCGGCGCCTTCGGCCTGGTGCGCTCGCCGACAATGTCCATCTTGATCCGGTTTGTGAGGTCGAAGACCTCCTTGGTCGCCATGATCTCCAGCGAACGCGGCCGCGGAAACGGCACGCGATATTCCTTGGCGACCCTGCCCGGCCGGGCGCTCAGCACCACCACGCGGTCGGAGAGGAATATCGCTTCCTCGATCGAGTGGGTGATGAAGACGATGGTGGTCTTGGTGTCGAGCCAGATCTCCTCGACCAGCCGGTTCATCTCCTCGCGGGTGAAACTGTCGAGCGCGCCGAACGGCTCGTCCATCAGCAGCACCGAAGGCTTCAGCGCCAGCGCCCGCACGATCGCCGCGCGCTGCTGCATGCCGCCCGAAAGCTCGCGCGGAAACTTGCCGCCGAAGCCGTCGAGGCCGACCCGGTTCAGGAGATGCGCGATCCAGGCGCGGTCGGGTTTCTCGCCCTTGATCTCGAAGGGAAAACGGATGTTGGCGTCGAGATTGCGCCACGGCAGAAGGTTGGCTTCCTGGAAGACGATGCCGATATCGGGATGCGGCCCGGTGATCTTGATACCATCGAGCCGGATCTCGCCACTGGTCAGGCCGTGCAGGCCCGACATCGACCATAAAAGCGTGGTCTTGCCGCAGCCGGACGGCCCGACGATCGAGACGATCTCATTGGCCCTGACGTCGAGGCTGCAGCGGTCCAGCGCCAGCAGGTCACCGGACGCCGTGTGGTAGATCTTGGTCGCTGCCTGCACGCCAAGCTTCGGCGTTGTTATCTCGCCCGCGTTCATCCGCCCCTCGGAGATTGCGTGATGATCCAATAGGTCACCAGACTGCCAGAAATCAGTGTGTAACTATCCTACTTTGCTGTCAAGCGCTCGCGGTGGTAAGCGTACCACGGAAACTGCAGCGTTGGGTTATCTGTTTGTTTTAGCGGATTTTTCTTCGGCTTGAAATCTGTGTTGCTTTCCTACATAGTTGAACAGGTGCATGCGCCACTGCCCCGGCGGCACGTGACGGTTGCAGCAGGGCCGGACGCATGGAACGACAGCGTGCAAACATGATAAGAGGTCAGGTCGAAAACGGGCTAGGGAAGACCGCCTTCATGACCGAAGCTGCCAGCCATCCGATCGCGGACGAAGAGGGAGCCGGGGGCGAGCCTGTCCGGCGCATTCCCGACATTATCTCGCTGGTCAAGGATTCTTACGCGGAATTGCGCCCGGCCGAACGCCGCGTCGCCGACGTCGTGCTCGACGACGTCAAATACGCAGTCGACGCCTCCAACGCGGCGCTGGCCCAGCGCGCCAGCGTCAGCGAGCCGACGGTGACCCGCTTCTGCCGCGCCATCGGCTGCGAGGGCGTGCGCGACTTCAAGCTGAAGCTGGCGCAGAGTCTGGTCGTCGGCGCGCTCTATCTGGACACGTCGCCGGCCAAGGAGAGCGGCTCCGGCATGCCGTTCTGGAACGCCGTGTTCGGCGAGGCGCGCCGTGCCTTGCAAGAGGCCGAGCGGCAGCTCGATCCCGGCGAGTTGCAAAAGGCCGCCGAGCTGATCGCCCGCGCCCGCCAGGTCACCGTGTTCGGGCTCGGCGGCAGCTCCTCGGCGCTGGCGCAGGAAACCCAGTACCGGCTGTTTCGCTATGGCATCTCGATCAGCGCCCAATGCGACCCCTATCTGATGCGCATGACCGCCTCGACCCTGAAGCCCGGCGACCTGGTAATCGCCATCTCGGCGACCGGGCGCACGCGCGAAGTGATCGAGGCCGTCGAACTCGCCAAGCACTACCGCGCCAACGCGATCGCCGTGACCGCACCCGATACCGAACTCGCCCGCGCCTGCGACGTCAGGCTGACGGTCGCCGTGCCCGAATATCCCGACACGCTGAAGCCGACCGCCTCGCGCTTCGCCTTCCTGGCGATGATCGACCTTCTGGCGGTCGCCTCGGCCTACAAGCTCGATGGCTCGGCGCGCGAGACGGTCCGCCGCATCAAATACAACGCCCAGATCCACCGCACGGGCAAGGAAATGGAGCCGCTCGGGGACTAGCTCCCTTCTCCCCGTTCACGGGGAGAAGGTGCCGGCAGGCGGATGAGGGGCAGCGCCGGGTTCAACAATACCGTCCGATACAATTGGGCGCATGCAGCAAGAGAGAAGAAATGCTCGAAATGGCACCATCCAAACAGGCGGCCGCATGGCTCCAATCCCTGGCGCAGGCGCTCGAAGCCGGCGACGTATCCGCCGCAAGCAACCTGTTCGTCGACGACTGCTACTGGCGTGACCTGCTGACCTTCACCTGGAACGTCACCACCATGGAAGGCCGCGAGGCCATCGCCGCCATGCTGAAGTCGACGCTGGCGGCGACGAAGCCCACCGCCTGGCGCCTCTCCGGCGAGGCGACTTCGGATGAAGGCACCATCGAGGCCTGGTTCACCTTCGAGACCACCGTGGCGTCCGGCCAGGGCATCATGCGCTTGTGCGACGGGCGCTGCAGGACCCTGTTCACGGCGATGACCGACCTGAAAGGGTTCGAGGAGCGCAAGGGCGCGGCGCGGCCGCTCGGCGTGCGCCACAAGGCCGACCCGGAACGCGAGACCTGGTCGGAGGCGCGGGCGCGCGAGACGCGTGAACTCGGCGCATCGGAGCAGCCCTATTGCCTGGTCATCGGCGGCGGCCAGGGCGGCATCATGCTGGGTGCGCGGCTCAGGCAGCTCGGCGTGCCGACCATCGTCATCGAGAAGAATGCCAGGCCCGGCGATTCCTGGCGCAACCGCTACCGCACGCTCGTGCTGCACGATCCGGTCTGGTACGACCATCTGCCCTACATCCCATTCCCCGACAATTGGCCCGTCTTCACCCCCAAGGACAAGATGGGCGACTGGCTGGAGATGTACACGCGGGTGATGGAGCTGAATTACTGGGTCGCCACCAGGTGCCTCAGCGCTTCCTATGACGATGCGGAGAAGGTCTGGACCGTGGTGGTCGATCGCGTCGGCCAGCGCATCACGCTGAAGCCGAAGCACATCGTCTTCGCCACCGGCGCCTATGGCCCGCCGCGCAAGATCGACCTGGCCGGAGCCGGTGACTTCAAGGGCGAGCTGCTGCACTCCAGCCAATATGCGAGCGGCGAGAAATTCCGCGGCAAAAAGGTCGCCGTCATCGGCGCGGCGAGCTCGGGGCATGACGTCTGCGTCGATCTCTGGGAGAGCGGCGCCGAGGTCACCATGATCCAGCGCTCGCCGACCACCGTGGTCAAGTCGGACACGCTGATGCAGGTCGGCTTCGAGATCTTCTCGGAGGATGCGCTGGCGCGCGGCATCACCACCGAGAAGGCCGACATGATGGTCGCCTCGACGCCCTTCGCCTTGGTGCCCAAGGGCCAGCGCGCGCTCTACGACGTCATCCGCGCCCGCGACGCCGCTTTCTACGAGCGCCTCGCCGCCTCCGGCTTCGCGCTCGATTTCGGCGACGACGAGACCGGCCTGCTGATGAAGGCCTACCGCACCGGCTCCGGATATTACATCGACGTCGGCGCTTCCGACCTCATCATCGACGGCAAGGTCGGCATCCGCGGCGGGGTGGCGATCAAGGCGCTGACGGCCAAAGGCATCCTGTTCGAGGACGGCACCGAGCTTGAGGCCGACGCCATCATCGCCTGCACCGGCTACCAGTCGATGAACGAAAACGTGGCGGCGCTGGTCTCGCGCGAGGTCGCCGACAAGGTCGGCCCCTGCTGGGGCCTTGGCTCGGGCGTCAAGGGCGACCCCGGCCCCTGGCAAGGCGAACTGCGCAACATGTGGAAACCGACGGCGCAGGAAGCGCTATGGTTCCATGGCGGCAATCTGGCGCTGTCGCGGTTTTATTCGAAATATGTGGCGCTGCAGATCAAGGCGCGGATGGAGGGGATTGCGACGCCGGTTTATGGGGCCGTCAGCAACGCGCCGACCTAGGGTTCGTCATCCTAGGGCGAAGCAGGAGCGAAGCTCCGTCGCGGAGACCCTAGGATCCATGCCGGGACGTTCGCGACGTGCGAAGGCTTAGCAGGATTGGCCCGTTTTGCCGAGACCGTGCAGGTTTCGTTCTGCACCGCTGCATTCTTCGGCAGCAGTCGCGGCATGGATCCTAGGGTCTGCGCTCCGCTTCGCGTCGCTCCGCCCTAGGATGACGACAATGAAGGCCCGAAATGCTGGGCCGCCACCTCGACATGCGTATGGTTTGCATGTGGCTCGAAACATTCGGTCTCGCTCAAATCATTCGCCGCTTCGTTCGGCCACCATGTGCCGCCGATGGCGATGCCTTCGCAGACCAGCCTCTGATCAGCAACCAGCGAGGCGCCGACCGCGTCGACGAAAGTGAACCGGCCCGTCCGCTGCCGTAACACGGCGACATCGCCGACGGTGCCGACAGCCAGCGTGCCGAGATCGGGCCGCGCGATCGCCCGCGCCGGCGCTTGCGTGGCGGCGCGCAGAACCTCGACCAGCGGCATGCCCAGCGCCATCAGCTTCGACATGCAGACCAATATGTCGAAGGCCGGCCCGTCGACGCAGTAGAGATGCACGTCGCTCGAAATGACGTCGGGCGCCAGCCCTTCGGCCAGCATGGCCCGCGCGACCTCGAAATCGAACGAGCCCATGCCATGGCCGAGATCGAAGATGACGCCGCGCTCGCGCGCCAGCCGCATGTCGGGCCGCACCGCGCCGGAGGCGAAGACCGGCGCGTTGGGGAACGGCCGGAAGCAATGGGTGAGGATGTCGCCCCGGCGCAGGCGCGGCAGCACTTCCGAGCGGCCGGGCGGCGGCTCGTCTATATGCGCCATCAGCGGCAGTCCGGCTTTGTCGGCGGCTTCCAGCGCCAGATCGACCGGCGCGATGCCGCTGGTGCCGCCGGCATGCTTGCCGGAGCGGACCTTGACGCCGACCACGACATCGAAGTGCTCGCGCGCCGCAGCCACCACCTCGCGCGGCTCGCAAAGCCGGAGATCGCCGCACTCGCCGACCGATACCGTCTGCGAGAAGCCGAAAATGCCGGCAAAGGAAATGTTGACATAGGCCAGGATGCGCACTTTCGAGCGCTCCATGACATGGCGGCGGAAGCCGAGGAAATTGCCCGCGCCCGCGCTGCCCGCGTCGATGAAGGTGGTAGTGCCGCTCTTGGCGGCAAGCCGGTCGGCATCGACGCCGAGCGAGGTGCCGCCCCAATAGACGTGGCTGTGCAGGTCGACGAGACCGGGCGCGACGATGCAACCCGTGGCGTCGATCACCTGGGCGGCGCTGGTCGCTGGAATGTCGGCGTCGATCGCGGCGACCCGGCCATTGGCGATGGCGACGTCGCGCGGCGCATCGACGCCGGCCGCCGGGTCGATCAGCCGTCCGCCCTTCACCAGGAGGTCGAATTGCATGGCAGCCTCCGCCTTCATGATCTGCTGTCAGACCGGCCGGTACGCGACGGCCTCGACCTCGATCTTGATGTCGATCATCAGCCGCGACTCGACCGTGGTGCGCGCCGGCGGGTTCTTCGGGAAGTGCCGGCCATACACCGCATTGAAGGCGCCGAAATCACGCGCATCTTCCAGCCAGACGGTGGTCTTCACCACATCGTCCAGAGTGCATCCGGCCAATGCCAGCGCCGCCTCGACATTGGCCAGCACCTGCTCGGTCTGTTCCGTGATGCCACCCTTGACCACGATGCCGTCGCCGCCGACCGGAACCTGGCCCGAGACAAAGACGAAATCGCCGGCCCGCACGGCGGGCGACAGCGGCACATGGGATGTTCCAAAAGTCTGCTTGGGCAAGGGACGGCCTCCTCCGACGACATGGTCGGACACCGAGGCGGCGCCCGCTTTGCGAGGAGATTTACCGCGATCGGGGCGATCACGATAGAGGCCTTGTTGGAAAGCAACATTCTCTAGAATCCGTGTTGCTTTATTACAGAAGCGCTTGCATCGTGCGGACTTGCCGGACGGGCTCGACGCGCCACGACGGACAGACGCCATTGCGAGACCGGAGACCCGACGATGACCTTCGACAAGAACCCGTTTCCTTCAGGCGACGCCGACCGCCACGCGCTCTGGGAAATGCTGGTGCGGCGCGACATCGACGCCTTCATCGGCCAGGACTGGTCGATGGTCGAGAACGATTTCATCGCCGAAAGCTTCTTCGGCATGCACGCGCATTTCCTGGCCAATGCCGATGCCTGGCGGCTGCAGTTCCCCAGGCTGGAAATCTACCGCGACGAGTGGCTGCGCCAGGCCAAGGAGACGGCGGCGACCAAATTCGCCGAGCCGCTGCGCGAGGCGCTGTTTCGGGTCACCAATCTGCGCGACATCGATGTCGACGGCGACCGCGCCGTGCTGCACAAGAAGTTCGACGGCAGCGTCGCCAAGGCCGATGGCAGCGTCGACCGGCTGAAATGGCAGACGCTGTATTTCTGCCGCAAGGTCGGCGCGAGTTGGAAGATAGCCGGCTTCGTCGGCTACATGCCTTATCCTCTGGGAAGCTAGTTCTATCGTTCGCTCCCGTAGATGAGCATGGACATTTGGCCGAAGCCTCAAACTTCGTCATCCTAGGGCGGAGCAGGAGCGAAGCTCCGTCGCGGAGACCCTGGGATCCATTCCGTGACCTCCATCGAAGGGTGCAGCGGAACGAAACTCTGCACCGTGGCAGCGCTTTGAGGTCCCGGCATGGATCCCGGGGTCTACGCCGCGTCGCTTCGCTCCTTGCTCCGCCCCAGGATGACGAAACGATGGGAAGTCTCCGCTAAGCACGGAAAGTCCCCGACCCCACCAACACCGCGGCCCGATACGCCGGATTGCCGTACCACGCCATCCGGTCGAGTTCCGCCTCCAGGATCGGCAGATCGACGACATCCATTCCCTGTTCGCGCCGGTCGGGTTCGATCCAGGGATCGTTGAGGAAAAACACCCCGTCGCCACGGCCGTGGACGAGCACCCAGTGCGGGCAGGTGTAGCCCATCATCGGCGCCTGATCGATCAGCACCAGCGCCAGCAGCCCGCGATCGAGCGCTTGCGCCAGCTCCTCGATGGCAAAGGCGCGCGCCGCGTTGGGCAGCGCCGCGGCCTCGACTTCACGCCTGAATCCCGCCTGCACGAACGCCATCAGGCCGCGCCGTTCCTCCGAGCTGGCACGGTCGAGGAAGATCGGCCCGGGGCTACTCATGAACACTTCCGTCCGCAGCCCGCGCCGGTGCGCCGCCAGCGCGAGGCCATAGGGGTCGCAGCCGCCTGGGCCGCTCGGACCGATGATGGTCGTCGCCTCGCGCCAGAGTTCGACTTCCAGCGCCCGGTCCGGCAGCAAGGCCGGATCGAGGCCGGCCATGGCCATGGCGAGCGCCGACGGCCCGCAGGTGAAGCCCGCCGTCTGCGGCCAGGAGGGCGGTATCCGATCCTGCCGGCGGCTCGGCTCGATGCCGATCCAGCGTTGCAGGAAACCGTCGCGCCGCTGCCACTGGCCGCCGAGGCGCGACGCCGTGTCCTCGTCGGCGCGCAGGCAAAGCACATTTTGCGCGAGGGCGTCCGTCTCCAGAGCCTCCAGCAGGCGCTGGCCATCGGCCGCCATGAAGCCACCGGCGGTCCAGGCCAGGGCAATGCGCATCATCGCCGCCGCCGGCCGTCGCTGTCCAACCACGATCGCCAGCGGGTGCCCTTCGGCACCGTATTGCGCAATGCATGTGACACCGGCGATCGCCTGCAGCCCGGCCAGGCGATCGGCGATATCAGCCGGCAGCGCCGCCATCAGTCCGGCCCAGCCGGCCGGATCGTCCGACGCAAGGACCGCGATGCCGGTTCCGCCCTTCAGTCGCGCATTGGGCATGGTCCGTCTTTCCCGTCCTTATGGCGCGCCGCGTCGCCCGTCTTTCGGGTTGCGGCGGCCCGATATTCGCGTAGACTGATTGATCAGTCAATGATGGTTGTATGTTCTGAACACCTTCGCGGCGACCGGAAAGCCAGGGAGCGGCGCCCGAATGGATGGCATGGCCGCGCGAGACCGAGCTGCGAGACCTCAGGGCTAAGGAAAGAGGACCGGACGGGTGAGCACGCCAGACAGGAAAGCCCGCGATGCCGAAAAGGTCGCCAGGCGACGGCAGAGCCTGATCGAAGCGGCGATCACCGTCATCGCCCGCAAAGGCCTGCCGGGCATGACGCTGGCCGACGTGGCGCGCGAGGCTGGCTGCGGCTACGGCCTGGTGTCGTTCCATTTCGAGACCAAGGAACGGCTGCTGCTCGCATCGCTCGACGCCCTTGTCGAGGAATACCGGGCGGCATGGCATGCGCGCAGCGACGCCCATGCGGACGCCGCGGCCAAGCTCGAAGCGCTGATCGACCTCGATCTCGGCTCCGATGTCGGCGACGAAAGACATATTGCCGTGTGGACCGCGTTCTGGGCCGAGACACCGCGCAATGCCGACTACAAGACCCGGTTCAGCGAATTGAACAGCGCCTATCTGGCGCGGCTGGAACCGCTGATATCAGCACTCGCCGCCGCCGAGCCGGCATGCACCGACCATCGCTTGATCGCCGGTGGGCTCAGCGCGCTCTTCGACGGGCTGTGGATCGATAGCCAGACCCGCGGGCAAGGCGAGGTGGACTGGAACCGCGCACGCGCCACCTGCCGGGCCTATCTCCGCGCCTTCTTTCCAAAAAGTTTCGGACCCGAAACGGACTGGCGGCCATGACCCTGCGCAAGCTTCTGCCTTCCCCCAACGCCATCTTCATGTTCGAGGCCGCCGCCCGTCATCTTAATTTCACCAGTGCGGCGCGCGAGTTCAACGTCACCCAGTCGGCGATCAGCCGCATGATCGCCCGGCTGGAAAGCCACCTCGAGGTCAAGCTGTTCGTCCGCGCCCCGACAGGCATCGACCTGACCGACGACGGCCGCCTGCTCTACGGCGCCGTCGGCAGCGGCTTCCAGCAGATCGAGATCGCGCTCGACGACATCAGGGCACGCCAGGGCGAGGCCGGCACGGTAACGCTGTCACTCTCGTCGGCCTTCGCCATGCACTGGTTCATGCCGCGTTTCGACCGCTTCCAGGCTTCCTTCCCGGGCATCGACCTGCGCTTCCAGCTGGTGCGCGGCGAACCGACCGGGCCGATCGAGGATGTCGATCTCGCCATCCGCTACAACCAGCCGTCCAATGCCGAACAGCAGAGCTGGGAGCTGATGGAAGAGGTGGTATTGCCGGTCTGCAGCCCCGGCTACCTGGCCGAGCATGGCAGCCTAGACGATTGCGGCGATCTCGGCCGGCACACGCTTGCCCATCTCTCCGGCTCGCTGCGCATTCCCTGGCAACGCTATCTCCAGCAGTTCGACTATCCGCAGCCGGCGGGCAGCCGCAGCCTGACATTCTCCGATTACACGCTGGTCATCCAGGCGGCGATCAAGGGCCGTGGCATGGCGCTCGGCTGGTGGCATGTCGTGGCGCATGAATTGCTGCAGAAGGGACTGGTCAAGGGCGCCAGGCATGAACTGCGCACCGGCGATCACTATTACCTGGTGGCAACGGCACGGCGTCCCCTTCGCAAGCCGGCCGTGCTGGTGCGCGATTGGCTGCTCAACGAAATGGCCGTGATGAAGCGGGAAATCCTGGCCGGCTAGGTCGCCGTCCCGCTTGCACCCCATGACTACAGATCATCGGCTCGTGACTATTCGGACCGTGCGCGATCGTTTGCCGGCCTTATAGTCGCCCCGACCCGAACCCCGCGAAGGCTGAACAAGCGGGGGCGGCAAGAGGCTTCGGGAACGAGCCGTGGGAGCAGACATTTGGCCGGAACCATCGCCGCCCTTGGCGGCATGACACAGACGGGGCATCGCCTCGATGCGCTGCTGCGGCCGGCATCGATCGCCTTCGTCGGCGCCTCGGTGCGCCCCAACACGCCGGGCAACACTATGGTGCGGGCGGCGGCGATGGACGGTTATCGGGGCCGGGTCTACGCCATCAATCCGAAATACGATCAAGTGGAAGGCGTGTCGTGCTTCCCCGATCTGGCGGGCCTGCCTGAGACGGTCGACCATGTCGTGCTCGGCGTCGCCAACGACTATCTCGAAAGCAATCTGCTGGCCGCCGCGCGGCACGGCGCCAGGGCGGTCACCATCTTCGCCAGCTGCGACCTGACCGGAGCCGCCAACGACCCGCTCGCCGCCCGCCTGACCGACATCGCCCGCGACGCCGGCATCGTCATTTGCGGCGGCAACGGCATGGGCTTCTGCAACCCGCAGATCGGCCTGCGCGTTTCCGGCTTCGCCGCCAATCTCGCCATGAGGCCCGGTGGTGTGGCCCTGGTCACGCAGTCGGGCTCGGCCTTCTCGGCGCTCGCCTATAATGACCAGCGGCTGAAGTTCCAGCTCTGCGTCTCCAGCGGCCGCGAGCTGACGACGACGACGGCCGACTATGTCGACTGGGCGCTCGACCAACCCGACACGACAGTCATCGGCCTGTTCCTAGAAACCGCGCGCCGGCCGGACGATTTCGCCCGCTGCCTGGAAAAGGCCGACCGCCTCGGCATTCCGGTGGTGGCGCTGAAGGTCGGCCGCACCGAGCTGAGCGCCGGCTTCGCCGCCAGCCATAGCGGCGCCATCGCCGGCGACAATGCCGCCTATGAGGCGCTGTTCGACAGATGGGGCGTCTTCAGCGTCGACACGCTGGACCAGCTCGCCGCCAATCTCACTTTGTTCTCGGCCGGCAGGCCGGCGGCGAAAGGCGGCCTTGCCAGCCTGCACGATTCCGGCGGCGAACGCGAAATGGTCGCCGACCTCGCCGCCAAGGCCGGCGTCCCGTTTGCCGCCATCTCCGAGCACACCCGCGAGGGGCTGCGGCTGCATCTCGACAGCGGCCTGCAACCGGCAAACCCGCTCGACGTCTGGGGCTCGGGCCTCGATTTCGAAATCCATGTCGAGGCCTGCATGGACGCCATGCTTGCCGATCCCGATACCGCCATCTGCGTGCTGTTCCAGGACATACGCGACGGTTCC
Source organism: Mesorhizobium sp. ES1-6 (assembly GCF_020164775.1). Lineage (NCBI taxonomy): Bacteria > Pseudomonadati > Pseudomonadota > Alphaproteobacteria > Hyphomicrobiales > Phyllobacteriaceae > Mesorhizobium > Mesorhizobium sp. ES1-6. The sequence continues at coordinate 78,647 of NZ_JAIUGU010000003.1, read as the reverse complement.
TACATCGCCGAGGGTTTCACCCGGGCCGTGATCCGCTCCAGCGCCAAGACCGGCAAGCCGGTGGCCGTGGTCAGCAACTACGCCACGGTGAACCATCGCGCGCTGGCCTTGGCCACGACGGAGGCCGGCGTGCCGGTCATCGACGGCACCGAGGAAGGCCTGCACGCCATCAGCAACCTGCTGGCGTTCCGCGACCGGCGCGCCGCGACCCACATATTTGCGCCCGCCGTGACGCGCGATGTCCGCGAACGCTGGCGCCGCCGCCTCGGCGAAGCCAGGCCATTTGGCGAAAGCGAAGCGCTGGCGCTGCTGGCCGACTACGGCATCGCCACGCCGCGCGTCATCGCCGCCGCCACACAAGATGACGTTCTCGCCGCCGCGCGGGAAATCGGCTTTCCCGTCGCGCTGAAGACCGCGGTCCCGGGCATCCAGCACAAATCGGACGTCGGCGGTGTCCGCCTTCGCCTTGGCGACGCGGCGGCGCTGATGGATGCCTATGCCGATATGGCGCTGCGGCTTGGCCCGGAGGTGCTTGTCGCCGAGATGGCGCCCAAGGGTGTCGAGATCGCTTTCGGCCTGATCCGCGACCCACAGTTCGGACCCTATCTGGTCGTCGCCTCCGGCGGCGTCTGGATCGAAGTGCTGAGGGACCGCGCGGTCGCCCTGCCGCCGCTCAGCCTCGAACGGGCGCAAGCGCTGATCGGCCGACTGAAGACAAGTCCGCTGCTCGATGGCGGGCGCGGCCAGCCACCGGCCGACCGGCGGGCGCTTGCCACCGTGCTGGCGCGCTTCTCGATGCTTGCCGCCGATCTCGGCGACCTCATCGACGAGATGGACGTCAACCCGCTCATGATTTCCGACCGTGGCTGCATGGCCGTCGACGCGCTTCTGCTCGGCCGCCATGCCGGTCGTCAACACGATGAATTGCATTAGGGGATTGCCATGAATTTCGACCTCAGCCCGCGCGAAAAGGAACTCTCGAAAAAGGGCCGCGACTTCTGCGACCAGGTGCTCTTGCCGCTGGAAGCCGTCACCGACGAACATGGCGAACTGCCGATGGAGCGCCGCGAGGCCGTGCGCCAGCAGGTGCGCGACTGGGGCCTGGCTGGCATCAACCACTCCAGAGAGAATGGCGGGCTCGGCCTGACCATGGTCGAGCAGACGGCGATCGAGGAACAGCTCGGCCGCGTCACCAACGGCCTGTGGAGCTGCGTCTGGCGCCCGCCGGTCAGCCTGAAATTCGGCACGCAGGCGCAGAAGCAGGACTATCTGATCCCCTCCTCGCACGGCCACCGCCGCGGCGCCTTCGCCATCACCGAACCGGAGGCCGGCTCCGACCCACGGCGCGTGAAAACAAGCGCCGTGCTGAAGAACGGTGAGTGGCACCTGACCGGCGAAAAATGGTTCGTCACCTCCTACAACGCCTCTGACTTCGTCATCGTCCATGCCCATGTCGACGACGACCCCGACAAGCCGACACTATTTCTGGTCGACAAGCCGGTGAACAACATGGTGCATCTGCGCTCGCCGAAATTCATGCACAATTTCGCTTTCGACCATGCCGAGCTTCGCTTCGAGGGCACCACGGTCGGCGAGGACAAGATGCTGGGCAAGATCGGCCAGGGGCTGGAACTGACCAAGGACTGGTTCGTCGAGGCCCGCCTGCAGATCGCCTCGCATGCCGTGGGCGCCGCGACCCGCGCCGCCGAAATCGCCAACGACTACGCCACCTCCCGACACCAGTTCGACCGGCCGATCCGTGATTTCCAGGGCGTCGAGTTCATGCTGGCCGACATGGCGGTGGAGATCTTCGCCGCCAAGTCGATGCTCTACCGTGTCGCCTGGGAGATCGACCAGGGTCTCGACCGCAAGCGCGTGCACGCCCATGCCAGCGCGCTGAAACTCTACTGTTCGGAGGCCGCGGGCCGCGTCATCGACAAGGCGCTGCAGGTTCTCGGCGGACGCGGCTACATGCGCGAGAACCCGGTCGAGCGGCTCTACCGCGACATCCGCGTCGACCGCATCTGGGAAGGCACTTCGGAAATCCAGCGCGTGATCGTGGCCGGCCAGATCCGCAAGCGCGGCATTGGTGTCTTCAGCGAGGTCGCCTGATGCCCTCGTCCCGCCAAGACAGCAGGGGCGTGCCGTCGTGATGGCGCGCCGGCATCTGGAGACCGCATGCCTGCTCGGCCCGGCACTGGTCGTGCTGGCGCTGCTTTTCGTGGTGCCGCTGGGGCGTCTGTTCTCGCTCGCCTTCACCGATCCGGCCGGTCCGTTCGCGACCTTCGGCGTGCTCGCCGACAGCGCCGTCTATCGCCAGGTGATGTGGAACACCTTCGTCGTCGCGCTCATGGTCACGGCGCTCTGCGTACTGCTCGCCTGGCCGGTCGCCTATGTCCTGTCGCGCCTCGAAGGCGTCTGGTTCGGCCTCGCCCTCTATGGCGTGCTGTTCCCCTTCTGGATTTCGGTGCTGGTGCGGACCTTTTCCTGGATGCTGCTTCTGGAGCGCAACGGGCCGATCAACCGGCTGTTGATGGCAACGGGCATCACCGAAGCGCCGCTGGCGCTGCTGTTCAACAATGTCGGCGTGCTGGTGGGCATGATCCATGTCCTGTTGCCCTACATGATCCTGCCGCTCTACGGCGCCATGGTTCGCATCGACCGCCGCCTGCTGCTGGCCAGCGACGGGCTCGGCGCCGGCCTCATCGACACCTTCCGGCGCATCTATCTGCCGCTCTGCCTGCCCGGCCTCGCCGGCGGCGCGACCTTCGTCTTCCTGCTGTCGCTCGGCTTCTTCATCACGCCTGCCCTGCTTGGCGGCTCGAATGCCATCACGCTGTCGATGCTGATCGCCAGCTTCGTCAACGACCGCCTCGCCTGGTCGCTCGCGGCCGCCGGCTCGCTGGCGCTGCTGGCGATCGTGCTGGTGCTGATGGCGCTGACCGCCCGGCTGCTGCCGATCGAGAGGGGGTTGTTCGCGCGATGAACAGGCTGCCGCTCGTCCTGCGCATATCGGCCAATGCCGGCGCCAGCCTGGTGCTGGCCTTCCTTGTGCTGCCGATCCTGGCCGTGGTGCCGGCCTCCTTCAACAAGGCGAGCTTCATCTATCTGCCGCCGCGCGCCTGGTCCGGCGTCTGGTACGAGCGCTTCCTCGCCGATCCGGAGTGGCGCACGTCGCTCGTCAACAGCGTCGAGGTCGCCGCGTTGGCCACCATCATCGCGGTGGCGCTCGGCACGCTGGCGGCGATCGGCCTGCGCCGCATCGACGGCCGCTGGCGCACGCTGGTCACCGGCCTGTTTCTGGCGCCGATGATCGTGCCCGTCATCGTCACCGCCGTGGCGCTCTACCGCAGCGCGCTCGATGTCGGCCTGAGCGGCACCATCCTTGGCATGAGCCTTGGCCATGCCATCCTGGCGCTGCCTTTCGTCGTCATCAATGTCGGCATCGCGCTTCGTGCCGTCGACGACAACTGGCTGCGCGCCGCCGCCGGCCTCGGCGCCGGCCCGTGGCGGATCTTCCGCACCGTCACCTTGCCCAACATCACCCCCGGCATCGTCGGCGGCGCCATCTTCGCCTTCATCACCTCCTTCGACGAGGTGATCATCGCCGTGTTCATGGCCGGCTACGCCTCCAAGACACTGCCGGTGAAGATCTGGGAATCGATCCGTCTGGAATTCACCCCGGTCATCGCGGTCGCCGCCACGGTGATGATCGCGCTCGCCATCGTCCTGTTCGCGCTCGCGCAAATCTTCAGCCGCAAAACCGGGAGCCCGAGCCGATGACCCCTATCCAATCGGGACAGTCGCTGCGCCTCGCCGGCGTGTCGAAGACCTATGGCGGCTTCCGGGCGCTGGAGCCGACCGACCTCGACGTGAAGGCGGGCGAATTCCTGACGCTGCTCGGCCCCTCGGGCTCGGGCAAGACGACGCTGCTCAACCTCACCGCCGGCTATGTCGAGCCGACGGCGGGCGAGATCCGTATCGGCGCGCGCGACGTAACCCATATGCCGGCGCGCCACCGCAACATCGGCATGGTGTTTCAGAACTACGCGCTGTTTCCGCATATGAGCGTCGGCGAGAACGTCGCCTATGGGCTGAGCGTACGCCGGTTGCCAAAGCCCGAGATAGCGCGGCGCGTCGGCGAGATCCTTGCCCTGATGCGGCTCGACGGTTTTGCCGACCGGCCCGTCCAGCAACTCTCGGGCGGCCAGCAGCAGCGCGTGGCGCTGGCCCGCGCGCTGGTCATCGAACCCGACGTGCTGTTGATGGACGAGCCGCTCGGCGCGCTCGACAAGCAATTGCGCCGCTCGGTGCAGCTCGAACTGCGCCGGCTGCACCAGAAGCTTGGCCGCACCACCATCTACGTCACCCACGACCAGGAGGAGGCACTGGTGCTCTCCGACCGCATCGCGGTGATGGATGGCGGCCGCATCCAGCAATTGGGGACGGTCGACGACCTCTACGACCGCCCGCTCAACGCCTTCGTCGCCGGCTTCATCGGCGAATCCAACCTGCTGCCGGTGCGCGTCCTCTCGACATCGGGCGGACAGGCCTCGGTCGACGTCGAAGCGTTCCGAAGGACAATCGCCGTCGACGCCGCCCCTGGCACGGCGACAGGCGAACCGGCACGGCTGCTGATCCGCCCCGAGCATATCGAGCTTGGCCTCGGCGGCGACGGTGTCGCCGCCGAGATCGTCGAGGTGATCTATCTCGGCGAACTGACCCAGCTCACCTTGCGGCTGGACGGCGGTGAGACGCTCGCCGCCCGCCAGATCACCGACCGGACCTTGCGGGCCGGCGCCAGGGTTCATGTCTCGTGGAAACCGGGCCACGCCCGCGCCGTCCCCCATTCCCCATCCAAACCCACCAAAACGGAGAAAGCTGATGCATAGGCGTACTTTCCTTCTGACGGCAGCGGGCGGCCTGCTGGCCGGCGCGACGGGTCTTCCGCGGCTGGCGCGGGCCGATGGCCGGCCCTTCACCTTCACCTCCTGGGGCGGTGCGCTGTCCAATGCCGAAAAAGCGGCCTTCATCGATCCGTTCGGCCAGCTCAAGGGCATCCAGGTCGTCAACACCTCGCCGACCGAGACCGCCAAGATCAAGGCCATGGTCCAGGCCAAGGCGGTCGAATGGGACCTCGTCGATGTCGGCGGCCGCACGGTCTGGCAAGGCGCCGATGAAGGGTTCCTCGAACCCATCGACGTCGCCAAGGTGCCCAACGCCGCCGCGCTCGAAAAAGGCTGGGTCGCGCCCAACGGCATCGCCACCTCGACAGGCGCCACCATCATGGCTTGGTCGAAGACGGCTTTCCCGGACGCCGGTCCGCAATCCTGGGCCGATTTCTGGGACGTGAAGCGCTTTCCCGGACCGCGCGGCCTCTACCGCTTCTTCTACTACAATTATGAGGCGGCCCTGCTTGCCTCGGGCCTGAAGCACGACGAGGTGTTTCCCTACACCACCGAGAAAGCCGACATGGCGATGGCAAAGATCAAGGAGCTGAAGCCGCATGTGAGTGTCTGGTGGGGCAGCGGCGCGCAGCCGCCGCAGCTGCTCTCCTCGGGCGAGCTGGCGCTGTCATCGGCCTGGAGCGGCCGCGTGCTGGCGGCGGAAGCGGAAGGCGCGCCGGTGGGCTTCACCTACAAGGACGGCATTGCCTGGGCCAACTGGTGGGTCATTCCCAAGGGATCGCCCAATGTCGCGCTGGCGCATGAAGCGATCGACTTCGCGCTTGCCGAAGCCCAGCAGGCGAAGCTGCTCGACCTGAAGACCTACGGCCCGGTCCTTTCCAGCGCAACATCGGGCGCCGACGCCGAGACGAAGAAAATCCTCGTCATGGCACCCGACAACATCAAGGACATGCTGATCCTCAACGAGGGCGAGGCCAACAAATATTCCGTCGCCTATGAGGAAAAATGGAACCAGCTGATGCTGCAGTGAGCCGCCAGGCTCGAGCCCAGGCGCCCCGGCGGACGACCGGCCGGGGCGCCGCATCGCATTCTTTCCCGGAGATCAGCCATGCCCGCTGACGCACCCCAGGCCTTGCCGGCCAGCCTTTGGGCGGCCACCGCCACACCCGCGCCCGCCTATGCCGAGGCCAAGGGCGATGCCGTGGCCGATGTCGCCATCGTCGGCGCCGGCTATACCGGCCTCAGCACGGCCCTGCATCTGTCGCGAGCCGGCCGGAGGGTGATTGTCGTGGAAGCCAGCGAGCCGGGCTGGGGCGCCTCCGGACGCAATGGCGGCCAGATCATCGCCGGGCTGAAACACGACCCCGACACGCTGGAAGCCAAATTCGGACAAGCGCTGGGCGCGGCCATCACCAAGACCTTCGGCGCCGGCGGCGATCTGGTCTTCGACATCATCGAGAAATACCGCATCGACTGTCATGCGCGGCGCACCGGCTGGATCCAGGGCGCGCACGGGCCGGGACCTTTTTCCGACATCGTCACGCCCCGCTTCCGGCAATGGCGCGCCAGGGGCGTCGAGGCCCGCCTGCTCGACGTCAAGGAAATAGCCGCGCTCACCGGCTCGGCGCCCGATGCCTATCATGGCGGCTGGTTCGACCCGCGCGGCGGCGTGCTGCAGCCGCTGAGCTATGCGCGCGGCCTGGCCGCGGCCGCGATCGCGGAGGGCGCGACCGTGCTGGCGCGGTCACCGGCGCTTGGGCTGCGCCGGGACGGCGACCACTGGCGGCTCGATCTAGGCCAGGCCTCGATCCGCGCCCGACAGGTCGTGCTCGCCACCAATGCCTATACGGGGAAGCTGTGGCCGGGCCTGCGCCAGACCGTCATACCGGTGACCAGTTTCCAGATCGCCACGCAGCCGCTGGCGCCATCGGTGAGGAAAACCATCCTGCCCGGCGGCCAGGGCGTCGCCGACACCAGGCGGCTCCTGCTCTATTTCCGGCTCGACCATGAGGGCCGGCTGGTCATGGGCGGACGCTCGCCCGTCGACGACAACCCGACCATGGACGATGCAGCACCCCTCAAGGCCGCTCTTGCCCGCATCTTCCCGCAGGCCGCGGGCGCGCCGGTCGAGTTCGTCTGGAGCGGCAAGGTCGCGATCACCAAGGACACGATGCCGCATATCCACATGCTGGCGCCGGGCCTGTTCACGGCGCTGGGCTGCAACGGGCGCGGCGTCGCCGCCTGCACCACGATAGGCAGGCTGCTCGCCGATCTCGCTTTGGGCACAGCGCCGGCCGACCTCCCCTTCCCCGTCACCGCCCCGGACCGTTACGCCCTGCACGCCTTGCGCAGGATCGGCGTCTTCGCCTTCAGCCAGTATTACCGGCTGCTCGACGGCCGCAGCGCCGCGTGAAAATGATTAGCCGGATAATTTGTGGTTCGGCTCGACCTTCAGTAGAGCGTGATGAAAGCCGGCAGCAGGCCGCTTTCGCGGAAATACTCGACGAGCTCGATGACCGGAAAGATGGCGAGGAAGTAGAGCCCGTCGAAGAAGGTGCGCCTCAGCGCGCGGGTCGAAAACTGCAGCTCGTCATTGTCGCGGTAGAGCAGCGGGTTAGGCCAGAACCGGGGCGTCGCCTTGATGTAGCTGCTATAGGCCGGGCCGAACTTGCCCAGCAGAAATTCGGCTTCCTTGCGCGCCGTGACGCGGAAGATCAGGAAGCTGGCGACGCCAAGCAAAGCGGCCGCGACCAGTGAGCCGTAGAGCAGGCCGATGCCGACAGCGCCGACCGTCGAGAAGAAGTAGAGCGGGTTCTGGCTCATCGAGAACGGCCCCGTCGAGACCAGCTCCTCGTTCTTCTTGCCGCCAACATAGAGGATGCTCCACAGCCGGCCGGCAACGCAAATCAGAACCAGGCAAAAGCCGACCAGTTCGAGCGTCTCGTGCCCGTTCGACCCTTCGCTGAGCGCCGGTTTGGTCAGGAACAGCAGCAGCACCGCCAGCGCCGCCGCGACGCGGGTGAAAACCAGCCGCTTGCGCTGGATGAAAGCCTTTGAAACCGGCTTGAGGGACGCGTAGGTCATCTGTCTGTTCCTGAGCACTTTGGTGCAGGCCGGGCCACTGGGGCACGCCATTGATGGCGGATACAAGGCGCTCGCCCTCTATCAGCGCATCGCGAGACTTTCGTAAAGGCCTATTGCGCCGGCCGCCGCCCTCCTTACGAATTTGTATGGCACCGGAAAGGCTGGAGAGAAGTCGCCTCCCTATTGTTCGGATGCCAGACCGCCGCAACCATCGACATCGGATTTCAGCCATGCTCGCTCCCAATTCAGCCGGGCCGGCCCAAAACAGGGTTCCCGAAGTCACCGTCGATTTCTGGCTCATCAAGCTGATGGCGGTGACCATGGGCGAGACGGCGGCCGACTATCTCACCGTCAACCTTGGTCTTGGGCTGACCGTCACTTCGCTGATCATGACCGGCGTCCTGGTGGTCGCCCTTGTCGTCCAATTCGCGCAGAAGCGCTACGTGCCCTGGGCATACTGGCTGGCGGTGGTGCTGATCAGCGTCGTCGGTACGTTGGTCACGGACAATCTGGTCGACACTTTCGGCGTGCGCCTGCAGACCACCACGATTGCCTTTTCCGTGGTGCTGGCGGCGACATTCGCGGTCTGGTACGCGGCCGAACGGACGCTCTCGATCCACACCATCTTCACCACCCGGCGCGAGATATTCTATTGGCTGGCGATCCTGTTCACCTTCTCGCTCGGCACCGCCGCCGGCGACCTGGTCGCCGAGAGCTTCGACATGGGCTATCTGACCACGGGCCTGCTGTTCGGCGGCGTCATCGCGCTCATCGCGCTCGCGTATTATCTCGTCAGCCTCGACGCCATACTGGCGTTCTGGCTCGCCTACATCCTGACACGGCCGCTTGGCGCGTCCTTCGGCGATTGGCTGTCGCAGCCCGTCGAATATGGCGGCCTCGGCTTCGGCACCACCTTCACCAGCCTGCTCTTCCTCGGCTGCATCGTCGCCCTTGTCCTCTATATGACGCTCAGGAAGAATGCCGATGAGCTCGACGAGATGCTGCTGGACTCGGAATGAACTCGGGTGAGCGCGCAAGCCTGGCCAGCCTCACCGCGCTCCTAGGAACGAACCCGAGCCGGTGATAGCCTGTCGCCGATATCGGCAGTCAACCGGAACAGCGATGCGATTACTTCTCGTCGAGGACGACCATAGGACAGCGGACTATATCGTGCGCGGCCTGACCGAGGCCGGCCATGTCTGCGACCTCTTGCGCAACGGGCATGACGGGCTTTTCGCCGCGACCTCCGGCGGCTACGACGTGATCGTCGCCGACCGAATGATCCCGGGCCTCGACGGCCTGTCGATGGTGAAGGCGGTCCGCGCCGCCGGCGTGCGCACGCCGGCGATCTTCCTCACCTCCGTCGGCGGCATCGACGACCGCGTCGAGGGGCTCGAGGCCGGCGGCGACGACTATCTGGTCAAGCCCTTCGCCTTTTCCGAACTGCTGGCCCGCATCAACGCGCTCGGCCGGCGCCCGGCCGCGCAGGAGCAGAAAACGGTGCTCAGGGTCGGCGACCTCGAAATGGACCTGATCATGCGGCGCGTCGTCAGGCAGGGCCAGCCGATCGACCTGCAGCCGCGCGAGTTCAGCCTGCTCGAGGTGCTGATGCGCGGCGAGGGCCGCGTGATCACCCGCACCATGCTGCTGGAGCGCGTCTGGGATTTTCATTTCGATCCCAAGACAAGTGTCGTCGAGACCCATATCAGCCGGTTGCGGGCCAAGGTCGACAGGCCGTTCGAGACCCAGCTCATCCACACCATCCGCAACACCGGCTACAGCCTGCACGCGCCGCTCTCCCAGTGATCGCGACATCCCCATGACGCGACTTGCCTATGACCGCGACTTTCACATGACCGCGAACTTCAGATGACCGCCACCTGGACCCGCCTGCTGCGCAGCACGCCGTTCCGGCTTGCCCTGACATTCGCCTTCCTGTTCATGCTGGCCTTCATCCTGTCGGGCGCCATCGTCTACCAGATGATGAGCGCCGACCTTGCCGAGCAGCTCGACGACACCATCAAGGAAACCTATTCCGTCATCGCCGCGACCTATGCCGACAACGATCTCAAGGAGCTGGTGGAGACCGTCCAGAGCCATTCGATCCGCAGCGCAAGGAAAGAGCAGCTGTTTTCGCTGACCGACGCGGCCGGCAACCGCATTGCCGGCAACTTCACCGCGGCTGGGCTTCCCGACGGGTTCTCGATGTTCGGCGCCGAGATGCCTGGCCTGCCCCCGGACACCGAATACCGCGCCTATTCCGGTCCGGTCGGCGCCAACAGCTTGACCATCGCCTTCAGCCTCTCCGAGACGGAGGAGCTGGAAACGATCATGCTGATGAGCTTTGGCTGGGCGACCCTGATCATCACCGGCCTGGCCGTCACCGGCGGCGCGCTGCTCGCCGCGCGCGTCCAGCGCCGCCTCGACGGCATTGCCGCCACCATGGTCGACGTCTCGCATGGCCGGCTCGACACCCGCATTCCGCTGACCGGCAAGGACGACGACATCGACATCGTCTCCACCCAGGTCAATGCCGCGCTCGATCGCCTTTCGGCGCTGGTCGAAGGCATGAAGCAGGTCAGCGCCGACATCGCGCATGATTTGAAGACGCCGCTCAACCGTCTGCAGATGATCCTGGAGAGCGCCGCCGACAAGGCCGCGCGGGCCCAGAACGTCTCCGACGAGCTGGCCGACGCGCGGACTGAGGGTCATCAGATCAACGAGACCTTCGACGCGCTGCTGCGCATCGCGCAGATCGAGGCCGGCGCGCGCAAGGCGCGCTTTACCGATGTCGATCTCGGCGACATCCTCCAGACGATCGCCGAGATCTACACCGACGTGGCCGAGGACGACGGCAAGTCGCTGTCGCCGCCGCGGCTGGAGGAGCCGGCGGGCCGGATCCATGGCGACCGTGAACTGCTGACGCAGATGGTCGCCAATCTGGTTGAGAACGCGCTGCGCCACTGCCCGCCCGGCACGGCGATCGAACTGGCGGTGACACGTCAGGATGACCGCGTCCTTGCAAGCGTTGCCGACAACGGCCCCGGCATTCCCGCCGACGAGCGCGAAAAAGTGTTTCAGCGGCTCTACCGGCTGGACCACAGCCGCTCGACGCCGGGCAGCGGCCTCGGCCTCAGCCTCGTCAGGGCCATCGCCGACCTGCATGGCGCGACCATCACGCTCGAGGACTGTAAGCCCGGCCTCGCCGTGGTGGTGAGTTTTCCGCTGGCTTAGCCGGCGAAGTTATCCGGTACAGGTCAATGCCGCTTGGGTCCTCGCCCAGCTTTCGCCTGGGCATGCACACATCTTCTGTGATTGACGTGACTGATCGGCGCGAGGCTTAATTGCTAGGTGGTTCCCCCAATCCGTCGCTGCTTCGCAGCGCCACCTTTCTCCCCTCCGGAGGGAAAGGAAGGGAGCGTTGCCGCCAAAAGCCTGGCGCCTTTTCCTCTACCCCGTCGATCGGGGGGTCCGTAGGACGGGCGAGACCCGTGGCTCGCCCCGGCAAGGTGGCTCGGCGAAGCCGAGACGGAGTGGGGGTCGACCAGCTCTGTGTAAGACAATGTATGCGGCAAGCCGTTTGCATGCCGCAGCACAAAGTGCGGGCGAGGAACCCAAGTTCTGTGGGCCGACAGCCGTTTGCGCCGGCAGTGCCGGCCTCTCACCGGTCGATCCGCGTCGACAGGATGATCGATGACGCTGTGCGCTCGACACCCTCCATGGCGCCGATCTGGTCGAGCAACATATCGAGATCACGGATCGACGGCGCGTCGACGATGACGATCATGTCGAAATTGCCGCTGACGGAGTGCAGCGTCCTGACCGGCGGCAGCGCCCGCAGGGCCCGCACCACCGTGTCGGAGAGCTTGGGCGTGACGGTGAGCAGCACATGCGCCCTGACCAGCCCCTGCTCATAATCCGGCGCCAGCCTGACGCCATAGCCGGTGATGATGCCGCGCTGCTCCAGCCGCTCGATGCGGCTTTGCACCGTCGTGCGCGACACGCCGAGCTGGCGCGCCAGTTCGGCCGTCGAGGCGCGCGCGTTGGCGCGCAGCAGGGAAAGCAGGGCCTGTTCGGCTTCGCTGAGCATTTCGACGAATCCCCTCGGCAAATCGGCCAAAAATAGATTTCACTTTGCAGGATTCCACGCTTCCTTTCGACAGGCAAGCTGCGATGATTCCGCCAAACGCGGACCGCGGGGGAATTTGACCATGAACAAGATCGTTATCGTCGGCGCCGGCAAGATCGGCTCGACCATCGCCGAAATGCTCGCTGAAACGGGTGATTACCATGTCACCCTGGTCGACCGCTCGGCCGCACAGCTCACTGCTTCCGAAGTGCCCGGCGGCGTAGATACGCTCGAACTCGACATCGCCGCGCCCGGTGCGCTTGAAGCCGCGCTCGCCGGCAAGTTCGCGGTGCTGAGCGCAGCGCCCTTCCATCTCACCACGCGCATCGCCGAGGCGGCGGCCAGCGCTGGCGTGCATTATCTCGACCTCACCGAGGATGTCGTCTCGACCAGGCGCGTCAAGGAGCTGGCCCGGTCCGCCAAGAGCGCCTTCATCCCGCAATGCGGGCTGGCGCCCGGCTTCATCTCGATCGTCGCCAATGACCTCGCCAGCCGTTTCGACACGCTCGAAAGCGTGCGCATGCGCGTCGGCGCGCTGCCGCAATACCCGTCCAACGCGCTGAACTACAATCTGACCTGGAGCACCGACGGCGTCATCAACGAATATTGCGAGCCTTGCGAGGCGATCGTCGAAGGCGAGCTGGTCGAAGTGCCGCCGCTGGAGGAGCGCGAGGAGTTCTCGCTCGACGGCGTCACCTACGAGGCGTTCAACACCTCCGGCGGTCTGGGCACACTGGCCGAGACGCTGAAGGGCAAGGTGCGCACGCTGAACTACCGCACCATCCGCTATCCCGGCCATGCCGCGATCATGAAGGCGCTGCTGAACGATCTCGGCCTGCGCCATCGCCGCGATGTGCTCAAGGACATTTTCGAAAGTGCTTTGCCGGCGACGCTGCAGGACGTGGTCATCGTCTTCGTCACCGTTTCCGGCCGCAGACAAGGCCGCCTGCTGCAGGAAACCTACGCCAACAAGATCTATTCCCGCCGCGTCGGCCAGACGGTGCGCAGCGCCATCCAGATCACCACGGCGTCCGGCATATGCGCCGTGGTCGACATGCTGGCCGATGGCTCGCTGCCGGCGACCGGCTTCGTCAAGCAGGAAGAGATCGCGCTCGACGCCTTCCTCGCCAACCGCTTCGGCCGCGCCTATGCCCAGCACGATATGGTGAGCCGGCTGGCCGGGTGAGGAGCCGCTCCCCGTTGATTGGTTCGCGCCTTTCCTCTCCCCCGTCGATCGGGGGGTCCGAAGGACGGGCGAGACCCGTGGCTCGCCCCGGCAAGGTGTCGAGCGCAGCTCGACGGAGTGGGGGTCGACGGCTCGACGTATCCGGATGGTTGCCCGATTTTCGACGGCAACAGGTTTGACCAGCGCTTTCCCCCACTCCGTCGCTGCTTCGCAGCGCCACCTCTCCCCCCTCCGGAGGGAGAGGAAAGGAGCCTAGGGGTAACACCTCAAATATGCAGCGCGTGCCCGAGCGCCTTCAGCGCCGCTTCCTGGAATCCTTCGCCCTGCGTCGGATGGGCATGGATGGTTCCGGCTATGTCCTCCAGCCGCGCTCCCATTTCCAGCGCCAACCCGAAAGCCGCCGCCAGTTCCGACACGCCCTGGCCGACCGCCTGGATGCCGAGCACCAGGTGATTGTCGGCGCGTGCGACGACGCGGACGAAGCCGTCTTCGCCGAGCCTGGTCATGGCGCGGCCATTGGCGGTGAAGGGGAACAGGCCGATCTTGATCTCGCCACCAAGCGCCTTGGCCTCTTCGGGCGACAGGCCGGCCGTCACCAGTTCGGGATCGGTGAAGCAGACGGCGGGGATCGAGCGCTTGTCCCAGCCGCGCTTGTGGCCGGCGACGATTTCCGCGACCATCTCGCCCTGCGCCATTGCCCGGTGCGCCAGCATCGGCTCGCCAGTGACGTCGCCGATGGCGAAGATGCCGCGCATCGAGGTCCGGCACTGGTCGTCGATCCTGATGAATTTTCCGGCCCTGTCGAGATCGATCTGCTCGAGCCCCCAGCCCTCGGTCACCGGCCTGCGGCCGACCGTGACCAGGATCTTGTCCGCGGCGACCTTGGCGCTCTTGCCGTCCGACGTCTCGACGAGCAGCGCATCGCCTTTGGTCGACAGGCCCTTGGCCTTGGCGCCCGTCATCACTTCGACGCCGAGCGCGGCGAGCCGCTTCACCACGGGCCGGGTTAGCTCCGCATCATACTGCGCCAGCACGCGCGGCAAGGCTTCGGCCACGGTCACTTCGGCGCCCATCTTGGCGAAGGCCATGCCGAGTTCGAGCCCGATATAGCCGCCACCGACGACCGCGAGTTTCTTGGGAAACTCACTCAGGGCCAGCGCCTCGGTGGATGAGATCACCGGCCCGCCAAAGGGAAGAAAAGGCAATTCGACCGGCGCCGAGCCCGTCGCGATGACGATCGTCTCCGCCCGGATCACCTGGCTTCCGGTCTCGGTTTCGACTTCGACGGTCTTGCCGTCGCGAAACGTCGCCCAGCCCTGCACGGTCTTCACCCCGGCCTTCTTCAGCAGGCCGGCGACGCCGCTGTTGAGCCGGCTGACGATGCCGTCCTTCCAGGCGACGGTCCTGGCAAGATCGAGCACCGGTGCGGTTACCGAGATGCCGAGCGGGCTCTTGCCGCCGGCCATGTGCGAGACCTTCTCGAATTCCTCCGCCGCATGGATCAGCGCCTTTGAGGGGATGCAGCCGACATTGAGGCAAGTGCCGCCAGGCTTGCCGGCCTCGACGATGACCGTATCGACACCGAGCTGCCCGGCGCGGATGGCGCAGACGTAGCCGCCCGGACCGGCCCCAATGACAAGCAGCTTGCAGGAGATTTCTTTCATGGTGGCTGCATCCTTTCAGCGGCGAGCCCCCTCATCCGGCCGCTTCGCGGCCACCTTCTCCCCGGGGGGGAGAAGAGGCAAGCGCCAGCGCTGCGGACCTCCTCTCCCCTCGGGGGAGAGGTCGGATTGCCCCGAATTGCCCTTTGCAATTCGGCTGGCAATCCGGGTGAGGGGGACCCTTGAACCTTGCGTCATCGCATCAATCCACGAAAATCAGCGCCGGCGTTTCCAGCAGCGCCTTGATCCGCTGGATGAACACCGCCGCGTCCCAGCCGTCGATGACGCGGTGGTCGAAGCTCGACGACAGGTTCATCATCTTGCGCGGGATGAACTGCGTGCCGTCCCACACGGGCCGCACCATCATCTTGTTGACGCCGATGATCGCCACTTCCGGGTGGTTGATGACAGGCGTCGTCGCCACGCCGCCCATGGCGCCGAGCGAGGTGATGGTGATGGTCGAGCCGGACAGTTCGTCGCGTGTCGCCGTGCCGGACTTGGCCGCCTCGGCCAGCCTGGCGACCTCGGCGGCGCAATCCCAGATGTCGCGCGCCTCGGCATGCTTGACGACAGGCACCACCAGCCCCGACGGCGTCTGCGCGGCGATGCCGATATGGATGCCGCCATGCTGGTGGATGATGCCGGCTTCGTCGTCGAACAGCGAATTGAGCTGGGGCTGGTCTGATATCGCCTTGACCATTGCCCGCATCAGGAACGGCAGCAGCGTCAGCTTGGGCCTCTCCGCGCCTCCCTTGGCCGGGCGCTTCTCCTTGTTGAGCGCGGCGCGCAAGTCCTCCAGCGCGGTGACGTCGATCTCCTCGACATAGGTGATGTGCGGGATGCGCGACTTGGACAGCGTCATCTTCTCGGCGATCTTGCGCCTGAGGCCGACCAGTTTGATGTCCTCGACCGCATCGTTGCGGGCGAGGCCGGATGTCTTGGCCGGTTGCGGTCCGCGCGCCAGGAACGCCTCGATATCCTCGTGGCCGATGCGGCCGGCCGGGCCGCTGCCCGCGACTTGCCTGAGATCGATTCCGGCCTCTTTCGCCCGCAAGCGGACGGCTGGCGACGCCAGCGGCTTTTCGCCTTCCGGGCGCGGCGCGCCGGAGGCCGAGGACCGTGCAATGGTTTTCGCGGCAGGCGGTGCGGGTCTTGCCGGCGGCTCGGCGGGCTTTGTCGCCCTGGGCGACTGTGGGGTTTCTGGCTGCGGGCTCGGCGGCTTGGCGGGCGCTTCGGCCTCGGCGGTTGGCTCCGCGTCTTTGCCGGCGGCTTTCACATTGCCTTCGCCCGCCACCTTCAGCCGCACGATCGGCGAACCGATCGCCACCGTGTCGCCGATCTCGGCGCCCAGCCACAGGATTTCGCCATCGACAGGCGACGGGATTTCGACCGTCGCCTTGTCGGTCATGACGGCGGCAAGCACCGTGTCCTCGCGCACGATGTCGCCGATCTTCACATGCCATTCGACAAGCTCGGCCTCGGCGACGCCTTCGCCGACATCGGGCAGCTTGATGATGTGTTCGCCCATCTCAGGCTCTCCCAATTCTTACGCTTGCAATGTTTCTACGAGAGCGCGGCCGACGCGGGCCGGTCCCGGAAAATACTCCCACTCCTGCGCATGCGGATAGGGCGTGTCCCAGCCGGCGACGCGGGCCACCGGCGCCTCCAGATGGTAGAAGCAGTTTTCCTGCACCAGCGCCGAGAGTTCGGCGCCGAAACCGGAGGTCAGCGTCGCCTCGTGCACGACGACGCAGCGCCCGGTCTTCTTCACCGAGGCGACGATCGTGTCGAGGTCGAGCGGCAGCAATGTCCTGAGATCGATGATCTCGGCATCGATGCCGGTTTCCTCGACCGCGGCCTGGGCGACATAGACCATGGTGCCGTAGGCGAGCACGGTGACAGCCGTACCCGCCCTGCGGATCGCCGCCTTGCCGAGCGGCACCGTGTAGTGGCCGTCGGCAACCTCGCCGAGCTCGTGCTTCGACCATGGCGTCACCGGCCGGTCGTGATGGCCGTCGAACGGGCCGTTATAGAGCCGCTTCGGCTCGAGGAAGATAACGGGGTCGGGGTCCTCGATCGCCGCGATCAGCAGGCCCTTGGCATCATGCGGGTTGGATGGCACCACCGTCTTGAGGCCCGACACATGGGTGAACAGCGCTTCCGGGCTCTGGCTGTGCGTCTGGCCGCCGAAAATGCCGCCGCCGGTCGGCATGCGCACCACGATCGGGCAGGTGAAGTCGCCATTGGAGCGATAACGCAGCCTTGCGGCTTCCTGCGTCAGTTGGTCGTAGGCCGGATACATGTAGTCGGCAAACTGAATCTCCACGCACGGCTTCAGCCCATAGGCGGCCATGCCGATGGCCGAGCCGACAATACCGGATTCGTTGATCGGCGCGTCGAAGCAGCGGCTCTTGCCGTACTTGGCCTGCAGCCCGTGCGTGACGCGAAAGACGCCGCCGAAGAAGCCGACATCCTCGCCGAAAACGACGACTTTGCTGTCGCGCTCCATCGACACGTCCATGGCGTCGCGAATGGCCTCGATCATGGTCCGTCTTGGCATGGCTCAGACTCCCGCCTGCTGGCGCTGGCGCCTGAGATGCGGCGGCATTTCGGCAAACACACCTTCGAACATCTCGCGCGTCGACGGCTTGCCGCCGGCATGCAGCGTGCCGTGGCTTTCGGCCTCCTTCTGCGCCGCGATCACCGTATCGAGGATTTCGGCTTCGGCCTGCGTGTGCCGTTCGTCGGACCAGACGCCGAGCTTGATGAGATGGTTCTTCAGCCGCATGACCGGGTCGCCCAGCGGCCAGGCGTCGGACTCGGTCTTCGGCCGGTAGGCGGAGGGATCGTCCGAACTGGAATGTGCGCCGGCGCGGTAGGTGACATATTCGACCAGCGTCGGTCCGAGATTGCTGCGCGCCCGCTCGGCCGCCCACTTGGCCACAGCATGGACGGCCAGATAGTCATTGCCGTCGACGCGCAGCGACGGGATACCGAAGCCGAGCCCCCGCGCCGCGAAAGTGCCCGAGCCCCCGCGCGCGATGCCTTGAAAAGTCGAGATCGCCCACTGGTTGTTGACGACGTTGAGCACCACGGGCGCCTTGTAGGTGGAGGCGAACACCAGTGCCGAGTGGAAATCGGACTCCGCCGTCGAGCCGTCGCCGATCCAGGCCGCGGCGATCCTCGAATCGTTCGAGATGGCCGAGGCCATCGCCCAGCCGACCGCCTGGATGTACTGCGTCGCCAGATTGCCGGAGATCGAGAAGAAGCCATGCTCCTTCGACGAATACATGATCGGCAGCTGCCGGCCCTTCAGCGGGTCGGCCTCGTTGGAATAGATCTGGTTCATCATCGTGACCATCGGATAGCCGTCGGCGATGAGCAGGCCGGCCTGGCGATAGGTCGGGAAATTCATGTCGCCCGGCTTCAGCGCCTTGCGGAAAGCGCAGCTCACCGCTTCCTCACCCAGATGCTGCATGTAGAAGGACGTCTTGCCTTGCCGCTGCGCCATCTGCATGCGCGCATCGAAGGTCCGCAGCGTCATCATGTTGCGCAGGCCCTCCAGCAATTCCTCGCTGGACAGCAGCCCGGCCCACGGCCCGACGGCTTCGCCGTTGCGGTTGAGCACGCGGATGATCGAAAACGCCATGTCGCGGATCGTGCGCGGATCGACATCAATGTCGGGGCGCGGCACCGAGCCGGCCTCGGCGATGGTCACGTTGGAAAAATCAGGCGTGCCGCCCGGCCGCACTTCCGGCTCTGGAACGTGAAACCGCAACATCCCAGCATCGGCCATGACCTCAACTCCTCCAATGTTGCCTGGCGCGGATATTTGCACATCCCCGCGTCCAGGCCACTGCGAATTCGCGGGGCAAGCCCTTCAGCCATCGGTTCCGGCCACGCCGGCCAATCCGGCTTCCCGCGCCCAAGATGAAGATATGTCCGCGAAATTTCTTGTCTATGTTGGGCCGTGGCACGCAATTTGGCGAATGGTTGCGGGCAGGTTGCCGCCAGATAAGGCGATTGGGTGGCAAGGCTTGGGGTTCGCCGATCTCGGCGCCCTTCCTCTCCCCCGTCGATCGGGGGGTCCGAAGGACGGGCGAGACCAGTGGCTCGCCCCGCCAAGGTGGCGAGCGCAGCTCGACGGAGTGGGGGTCGACCTAGCTCAGGCGGTATATTTCAAGACGGGCGATGTCGCTCCTGATTGATGCCCCCGTGCTGAGTTGGCAGCGGCAGCGGATTTGATCACCGCCTTCCCCCACTCCGCCGGCTTCGCCGGGCCACCTCTCCCCCCCTCCGGAGGGAGAGGAAGGGAGCCAAGACTGGCGAGCTTGCGCCTTTCCTTTGCCCTCCAACGGAGAGGAACCCAAGCTGGAAGCCATCCCCGCATCATGCTAACCACCCTCCATGGCACAGAAGAAAGCTTTCGAGGTCGACGGTTGGCTGGCGCGGCCCGATCCGCGCATCTCGATCGTCCTGCTCTACGGCCCCGACCGCGGCCTGGTCTCGGAGCGGGCGAAGGCCTTTGCCGGCAAGACCGGGCTGCCGCTCGACGATCCCTTCTCCGTCGTGCGGCTCGAGGGCTCCGAGGTCGACCGCGACGAGGGCCGGCTGCTCGACGAAGCCCGCACCGTGCCGATGTTTTCCGACCGCCGGCTGCTTTGGGTGCGCAACGCCACCGGCCAGAAGGCACTGGCGGACGACGTCAAGGCGCTGACGGCGGAGCCGGCGCGGGATGCCATCATTCTCATTGAAGCCGGCGATTTGAAGAAAGGCGTCGGGCTGCGCGCCGTGGTCGAGGGCGCCGACACCGCCATGGCGCTTCCTTGCTATGCCGACGAAGCCCGCGACATCGATACCGTCATCGACGACGAGCTGCGCAAGGCCGGCATGTCGATGACGCTGGAGGCGAGGCAGGCGCTGCGCCGCAATCTCGGCGGCGACCGGCTGGCCTCGCGCGGCGAGATCGAAAAACTTATCCTCTACGCCCACGGCCAGAAGGAAATCGGGCTGGACGAGGTGCGGGCCATGTCCGGGGACGTGTCCGGCGCCTCCTTCGACGACGCCGTCGACGCGCTGCTGGAAGGCAAGGTCGGCGACTTCGACACCGCCTTCACCCGCCATTGCCAGGGTGGCGGCCCGCCCTTCCTGGTGCTGTCCTCGGCGATGCGGCAGCTGCAGCAGATCCAGGTCATGCGCGGCCAGATGGACTCAGGCGGCCGTAACGCGGCTTCCGTCGTTGCCGCGGCGCGGCCGCCGGTCTTTTTCTCCAGGCGCAAGCTGGTGGAGAAGACGCTGGAGCGCTGGAACAGCGAAGCACTAGGCCGCGCGCTGACCCGCCTGCAGACCGCGGTGTTGCAGACGCGGCGCCGGCCGGACCTGTCGGTCGCGCTGGCACGGCAAGCGCTGCTTGGGATCGCCGTGGAAAGCGCGCGGCTGGGGCAAAGGTAGGAAAGCGATCTTCCCTTTTCGGCGCCGAGCGCTGCCTCCATTGGTCAATTCATGATCATGGCGCTCGATTCACTCAGCCTCTTCTCCCCGTGACTATACGGGGAGAAGGTCCCGGCAGGGGGATGAGGGGCGGCGCCAACGCTCAAATCACCAGCAATATTCGCCGGCTAATTACCGCTCCTGCTTCAATCTCCGGCACAGCTCATCGAGCTGCTCCAGCGAGCGATAGGAAACGCGAATCTCGCCGCCCTTGCCCTTGTGATCGATGGCCACGATCATGCCGAGCGTATCGGTCATTAGCTTTTCCAGCGCCAGCGTGTCGGTATCCTTTTCCGGCGCGGCCTGTGCCTGCTTCGGCTTGGCCGGCGTCGGACCGGCCGGCATTTGCGCCAGCGCTTCGGCCTGGCGCACGGAAAGGCCTTCCTCGACGATGCGCTTGGCAAGGCCGGCCGGGTCCTCCGCGGTCACCAGCGTGCGGGCGTGGCCCGCCGACAGCGCGCCGTCGACCAGCATGTCGCGGATCACGTCGGGCAGTTTCAGCAGCCGCAACGTGTTGGCGACATGGCTGCGGCTCTTGCCGATCACCTGGCCGAGATCGGCCTGGGTGTAGCCATGGTCGTCGATGAGCTGCTGGTATCCCTGCGCCTCCTCGACCGGATTGAGGTCGGCGCGCTGGACGTTCTCGATGATCGCCAGTTCCAGCGCCGTGCGGTCGTTGACATCGCGGATGATGACCGGGATTTCGGTCAGCCCGGCGCGCTGCGCCGCGCGCCAGCGCCGCTCGCCCGCGATGATCTCGTAGCGGCCCGCCTGGGTGGGCGAGGGCCGCGCCACCACCGGCTGCACCACGCCATGCTCGCGGATCGACTGGGCGAGGTCGGTGAGTTCGGCATCGCCGAAATGCCGGCGCGGATTTTTCGGATTGGCGCTGATGAACTCGATCGGCACCTTGCCGTCGGCGCTCATGCCGGGCTTTTCCGGTGCGGCCGGGCGATCGATCTCGCCGATCAAGGCTGCCAGCCCGCGACCCAGTCTTTTCCTCGAGAGATCTTCGTTCATCTTTATTCCACGTCTATTTCAGATCGTTTCGGTATCGAATCGGCTGTTAAGCATGCGTCTGGCCTAATCAAGCGGCGCGCAATTTACGCTCGCGGCGGATCACTTCGGAGGCCAGTTGCAGATAGGCCTGGCTGCCCGAGCATTTCAGGTCGTAGAGGATCGCCGGCTTGCCATAGGACGGTGCTTCCGACACGCGCACATTGCGCGGGATGATGGTTTCGTAGACCTTGTCGCCCATATGCTCGCGCACGTCCTGCACCACCTGGTTGGCGAGGTTGTTGCGGCCGTCATACATGGTCAGCACGATGCCCTGGATGGTGAGATCTGGATTGATGGAGCGGCGCACCTGCTCGACGGTTTCGAGCAACTGGCTGAGGCCTTCCAGCGCGAAGAACTCGCATTGCAGCGGCACGAGAACCGAATCGGCCGCCGCCATTGAATTCAAAGTCAAAAGATTGAGCGAGGGCGGGCAATCGATCAGCACATAACCGAACGGCGCCCCACGCTCGGTCGCGGCACGCAGCGCATTGCGCAGCTTGAGCACGCGGTCGGGCGCCGAGGCGATCTCCATCTCGATGCCGAGCAGGTCGAGCGTCGAGGGGACGATCGACAGGCCGGGCACCGCGGTCGGAATGGCCGCGGCTTCCAGCTCGAGTTCGCCCGTCAGTACATCATAGGACGAGACCGTCCGGTCCTTGCGGTCGATGCCGAGGCCGGTGCTGGCATTTCCTTGCGGATCGAGGTCGACGATCAGCACTTTCTCACCGATCGCCGCCAGCGCGGTGGCCAGGTTGATGGCGGTGGTCGTCTTGCCGACACCGCCCTTCTGGTTGGCTACGGTGATGATTCGAGGGCCGTTCTTCATCATGGGCTTATGCCAGAAATTCATCTTTGGGTCGCCGAATAATCAGGCCGGTCGGTTCAGACAGGCCGCACATTGGACAATTCGAGGATGACGCCGCTGGCGTCGGTCACGCTTGGATGTTCTACCAGATCGAACGTCCACCGGTTAACGCTTTCTTGCACTTCGGCGCGGTAATCCCGGCCTTTGTGGAACAATCCGCGCCCGCCCGAAATCAGCCATGGCGCAGACAGGTCGAGTAGCACCGAAAGCGAGGCCAGCGCCCGCGCCGTGACGATTTGCGGCGTCGAAACAAGCGCATGGCTCTCCTCGATGCGGCGCGCCACGACCCGCGCCGGCAGGCCGAACTGACCGATGACGGTCTGCAGGAACGAAGCCTTCTTGCGGTTGCTTTCGACCAGATCGATGCTGGCGCCCGGGCGTTCGGCGAGCAGAAAGGCCATGACAAGGCCAGGAAATCCGCCGCCTGAGCCGATATCGACCCAGCGCGTGGCACTGGGCTCTATGCGCGCGAGCTGGGCGCTGTCCAGGATATGGCGCCGCCAGACGTCGCTCGAAGTCGACTGCGCCACGAGATTGATGCTGCGGTTCCATTTCTGGAACATTTCCTCGAACGCCACCAGGCGCTCGAATGTTTCACGTGAAACCGGACCGGCCACGTCCTGCAGGCTCTCCAGGGAAAGAGAGCTCACGCAACGTTCCTCTGCGCGCTCTCATGGTGGCGGACGTGCGCGACGATGATCGCCAGCGCCGCCGGCGTCATGCCTTCCATGCGCTGTGCATCCGCGATGGAGCGCGGCCGCCGCGCTTGCATCTTCTGCGTCAGCTCATTGGACAGTCCGGGCACGCCGGCGAAATCAACCGTCTCGGGGATCAGCCGCGCCTCTTCATGCCGGATCTGCGCGACATCCGTGCTCTGGCGATCAAGATAGACTGAATATTTCGCTTCCGTTTCGAGCCGCTCAGCGGTTTTGGCGTCGATGTCGCGGAATCTCGGCTCGACCCCGGCCAGCCAGGCCACGTCGACACCGGGATAGGCCAGCAGTTCGAAGCCGGACCGGCGCACGCCGTCGCGGTTGATCTCCAGACCGTGCCTTGCCGCCTCATTCGGCGTCATGCTCAGCGAAAGCGCCAGCTGGCGCGCTTCGTCGAGCCGCCGCATGACATCGGCGTAACGCTGCATCCGGGCTGCCGATGCTACGCCAAGCTTGTCGGCCAAGGGCGTGAGCCGCTCGTCGGCGTTGTCGGCGCGCAGCGAAAGCCGGAACTCGGCGCGCGAGGTGAACATCCGGTAAGGCTCGCTGATGCCGCGGCTGGTCAAATCGTCGACCATCACGCCGATATAGGCCTGGGTCCGGCTGAGCACGATTTGCTCGCCGCCTCCGGCGCGTCGCGCCGCATTGAGGCCGGCGAGCAGCCCCTGACCGGCAGCCTCTTCATAGCCGGTCGTGCCGTTGATCTGACCGGCAAGAAAGAGCCCGGTAACGCGCCTGGTTTCCAATGTCTGATGCAGTTCGCGCGGATCGACGTGATCATATTCGATGGCATAGCCGGGCTGCAGCATGACCGCACGCTCCAGCCCGGGAATGGTCTTCAGGATGTCGAGCTGAACGTCTTCCGGCAGCGAGGTCGAAATCCCGTTTGGGTAGACGGTGTGATCGTCCAGCCCTTCCGGCTCAAGAAAGATCTGATGCCCGTCGCGGTCGCCGAACTTGACGATCTTGTCCTCGATCGACGGGCAATAGCGCGGCCCGACTCCCTCGATCGAGCCGGAATACATGGCCGAGCGGCCAAGATTGGCGCGGATCAGCTCGTGCGTCGCCGTGGTCGTGCGCGTGATGCCGCAATCGATCTGCGGCGTCGTGATACGGTCGGTCATCAGCGAGAACGGCACGGGATCCTCGTCCGCCGCCTGGCTGTCGAGCGATGCCCAGTCGATGGTTCGCCCATCGAGCCGCGGCGGCGTGCCGGTCTTGAGCCGCCCGAGCTTGAAGCCGGCGCGGTCCATCGTCGCCGACAACCCCATGCTCGCCTTCTCGTTCATGCGGCCGGCGACAATCTTCTTGTCGCCGATGTGGATGAGACCGCGCAGGAAGGTTCCCGTCGTCAGCACCACGGCGCCGCAGGCCAGCCGCCGACCGTCCGCCAGGAGAACCGCAGCGATCTTTCCATCGGATATTTCGAAATCGAGCACTTCGCCCTTGACGACGTCGAGATCGTTCTGCTGCCGAATCGCTTCCTGCATGGCAAGGCGATAGAGCTTCCTGTCGGCCTGCGTGCGCGGACCGCGCACCGCCGGCCCCTTGCGACGGTTAAGCAGACGGAACTGGATCCCGGCAGCATCCGCCACGCGGCCCATCAGCCCGTCCATGGCGTCGATCTCGCGCACCAGATGCCCCTTGCCGAGACCGCCGATCGCCGGGTTGCACGACATGACGCCGATCGTGTCGAAACGCAGCGTTACCAGCGCGGTGCTGGCGCCGGCGCGCGCGGCGGCACTGGCCGCCTCGCAACCAGCATGGCCACCGCCCACCACAACCACATCATAGTGATCGGTCATTTCCAAATGTCCTGGATTCGAAAGATTGAGGGACACATGTCCCCACGAGGCGAAGCTGTCAAGAAAACTTACGCGACGTTTCACGTGAAACAGGCAAATCGAGGTTCGGCGCGCGTTTCACGTGAATCACACTTCAGAATGTTTCACGTGAGTCCGTCGAAGCCCTCGCCAAAGCGCCAAGTATGTTTCACGTGTGTCAGGTCAACGATTGGCGAAGCGTACGCAACTTCGTCCACGGGCGGAGCAGGAGCGAAGCTCCGTCGCGCAGACCCGAGACCCTTTCCGGGACGTTGGTGACGGGTGCGGCGGCAGAATCTGACTGCGGCAACGCTCGAAAGTCGCGGCATGGATCCTATGGCCTGCGCTGGGTCGCTTCGCTCTTGCTCCGCCATAGGATGACGAAGCCCTAGAGGTTCCGACACCTGCCAGCCCTTCTGCAACAAGCCATTGTTTCACGTGAATCATTTTCCGATACAGAACTGACCGAAAATCACATCGAGCATATCCTCGACGTCAATCGCGCCAACGATTCGGCCCAGCCGGTCAGCGGCCAACCGCAACTCCTCGGCGCGCAGTTCCTGCCCGGCGTCCTGGTCATCAGTTGCTAGAAGAAGATGGCGATTTGCGTCCCTGAGCAGTTCGACATGGCGTAGGCGGGACGGTAAAACATCGCCAACGTTTCCCGCCGCATCCGCCGCCCGCCTGCCAATCTCTGCCAGCAGAGCCTCCACGCCAGTGCCATCCAGAACTGAGATGACGAGATCATACCGATCGGGTGCATTACCCACTGGCTCGTGAGTCACCAAGTCGAGCTTGGTGCCGACCCGCAACAGCGGTACCTTGTCCGGGATCGTGCCTATTTCCCTAGGAGATAAGATGTCTTCCAGCAGCAACAGGAGATCGGCACGATCCGCCTTGCTGCGCGCTTTCTCTATGCCGATCTTCTCTACTTTGCCTGGCGCCTCGCGCAATCCTGCGGTGTCCGTCAGCATGACGCGCAGCCCACCAAGATCCAGCACCACCTCGAGCAGGTCGCGGGTGGTGCCGGGCTCATCCGTTACAATAGCGGCATCGCGCCGCGCCAACGCATTGAAAAGGCTGGATTTGCCTGCATTCGGCGCGCCAAGGATGACGACCTCGAAGCCGTCGCGGATGATTTCGGCGGCATGAAACCCAGCTATGTGGCGGTCAATCTCCGAGATCATCGACCGCACATCCGACCAGACCGTATCCGAAACGGAACCCGGCACGTCGTCCTCGTCGGCGAAGTCGATCTCCGCCTCGATCATGGCCCGCGCATGGATCAGGCGACGCCGCCAACCGAGATAAAGCGCGCTCTGTGCGCCTTCGGCATTCTGCACGGCAAAGCGCCGCTGCGCTTCGGTCTCGGCGTTGACCAAGTCCGCCAGCGCTTCCGTCTCTACCAGATCGACCTTGCCGTTGAGAAAGGCACGGCGCGTGAATTCTCCGGGTTCGGCGTGCCTGACGCCTTCAAATCCGGCGATTATCTCCAGCATCCTGGCCACCACGGCGCGGCCGCCATGGACGTGGAACTCGGCGACATCCTCGCCGGTGAAGCTGGCCGGGGCGGGGAAGAAGAAGACCAGCCCGGTGTCAACAAGCGTTCGATCCGCCGCCATGAACCTGCGCAGAACCGCGCTGCGCTCCTTAACCATGCCGCCGGCGATCGTTTCGACAACGAATCGAGTCCGTGGGCCGGATATGCGCAGCACCGCGACGCCGGCGGGGAGCCGGCCGCTCGACAGCGCCACGATCGAATCGTCTGAAATCATTTGCCCGCTCTACCGAACCGCCCTAGCTTCCGCCACATCACCGACCCTTGGACCGCCCCGAAACGACTTGCCCCCGAAAGTTGGCCATCGTGACATTGCCCGCGCAAAACCTGCTTGCCGACGAGGCCAGCCCCTATCTGCGGCAGCACAGCGGCAATCCCGTGCATTGGCGGGGATGGTCGCCGGCATCGCTGGATGAAGCGAAGGCCCTGGACCGGCCTATCCTGCTCTCCATCGGCTATGCCGCCTGCCACTGGTGCCATGTCATGGCCCATGAAAGCTTCGAGAATGACGACGTCGCCGCCGTCATGAACCGTCTGTTCGTCAATATCAAGGTCGACCGCGAGGAGCGTCCCGACATCGACCAGATCTATATGGCGGCCCTGTCGTCGATGGGCGAGCAGGGCGGCTGGCCGCTGACCATGTTCCTGACGTCCGACGGCAAGCCGTTCTGGGGCGGCACCTATTTCCCGCGCGAGCCGCGTTATGGCCGCCCAGGATTCATCCAGGTCATGGAAGCGGTCGACAAGGCCTGGCGCGAGAAGCGGGCGAGCCTGCACCAGAGCGCCGACGGCCTGACCTCCCATGTCGAGGCGCGGCTCTCCGCCACGCATGCCAAGGCGCTTCTCGATCGCGATACGCTGTCCGATCTCGCCGGCCGCGTCAGTGGCATGATCGATCGCGATCGCGGCGGCCTCGCCGGCGCGCCGAAATTCCCGAACGCGCCGTTCATGCAAACATTGTGGCTGTCCTGGTTGCGCGACGGCAATGCCGCGCATCGTGACGACGTGCTCATCAGCCTCGAACATATGCTCGCTGGCGGCATCTACGATCACATCGGCGGCGGGCTCAGCCGCTACTCGACGGACGCCGAGTGGCTGGTGCCGCATTTCGAGAAGATGCTCTACGACAATGCGCAGCTGATCCGCTTCTGCAACTGGGCCTTCGCGGCGACCGGCAATGATCTGTTCCGGATGCGAATCGAAGACACGGTCGATTGGCTGCTGCGCGAAATGCGCGTCGATGGCGGCGCCTTTGCCACCAGTCTGGACGCCGACAGCGATGGTGAGGAAGGGCTGTTCTACACTTGGAGCAGGCAAGAGACCGATTCCGTCCTTGGCGACGATTCAGCCCTGTTTTTCAAATACTTCACGCTCTCCGTCCCGCCCGGTTGGGAAGGCAAGCCGGTGGTCCATCAGACCTTGTCCCAGCAGGCGCTTGGCGTCGCGGACCGCGAAAGCCTGATCCCGCTGGAGGCAAGGCTCCTCGCTGTTCGCGAAGAGCGCGTCAGGCCAGGCCTCGACGCAAAGACCCTGACCGACTGGAACGGCCTGATGATCGCCGCGCTCGCCGAGTCCGGCCGTTCCCTGGCCCGGCCGGACTGGATCGAGGCCGCGGCAAAGGCTTTCGCCCGTATCGATGCCGCGAGCCGAGACAATCGCTTGCCACATTCCATGCTCGGCGCCCGGAAATTGTTTCCCGCACTGTCGAGCGACTATGCCGCCATGGCCAATGCGGCGATCTCGCTGTTCGAAGCCACGGGCGATTGGAGTTATGTCGACAAGGCCAGCCAGTTCCTGGAACAACTGGACCGTTGGCACACCGACGCGCAGGGCACGGGCTACTACCTGACCGCGTCGGACAGCACCGACGTGCCGATCCGCATCAGGGGCGATGTCGACGAGGCCATTCCGTCGGCCACCAGCCAGATCATCGAGGCGCAGCTGCGGCTCGCATCCGCCACCGGCAATCTCGACCTGCAGGAAAAGGCTTGGAAAACCGCCGAACACGCCGCCGGCCGCGCCGCGCATCAGGCCTATGGGCAAGCCGGTATCGTCAATGCCTGCGCGCTTGCCCTCGAGCCCCTGAAACTGGTCATCGTCGATGACCAGGACGATCAAAAACTCGTTCCGGTCGCGAATCGAAATCCTGACCCGCGCCGCGTCGATATCGTGGTGCCGATCGGTACGGCAGCGAATCGACCTTTGCTGCCCGGCGGAATCCTGCCGCCGACAAACCGGCGCGGCGCTTGGCTCTGCACCGGCCAGGTTTGCCTGCCGGTGGTTACGGATCCGGGTGAGTTGGAAGGATTGCTGCGGCGAACCTAATTTCGCCGCTAGATGTCAGAGCGCGAAGCGGACACCGCGCAAATCCGAGAACGAAGAGAAGGAGGGGCGAGCCCCTCCGAACTCAAGTGTTCATCGAATCGAAGAAATCGCCGTTGGTCTTGGTCTGCTTCAGCTTGTCGATCAGGAACTCGATCGCGTCGGTGGTTCCCATCGGCGCCAGGATGCGGCGCAGCACGAAGATCTTCTGCAGGTCCTGGCGCGACACCAGCAGGTCTTCCTTGCGGGTACCGGACTTCAAGATGTCGATGGCCGGATAAATGCGCTTGTCGGCGACCTTGCGGTCGAGCTGGATTTCGCAGTTGCCGGTGCCCTTGAACTCTTCGAAGATGACCTCGTCCATGCGGCTGCCGGTATCGATCAGCGCCGTGGCGATGATGGTCAACGAGCCGCCTTCCTCGATGTTGCGGGCGGCGCCGAAGAAGCGCTTCGGGCGCTGCAGCGCGTTGGCGTCGACACCGCCGGTCAGCACCTTGCCGGATGACGGCACGACGGTGTTGTAGGCGCGGCCGAGGCGGGTAATCGAATCCAGCAGGATCACCACATCGCGGCCGTGCTCGACCAGGCGCTTGGCCTTCTCGATGACCATTTCGGCGACCTGGACGTGGCGCACCGCCGGTTCGTCGAAGGTTGAGGAGATCACCTCGCCCTTCACCGAACGCTGCATGTCGGTCACTTCCTCGGGACGCTCGTCGATCAGAAGCACGATCAGATAGCATTCCGGATGATTGGCGGTGATCGAGTGGGCGATGTTCTGCAACAGCACCGTCTTGCCGGTGCGCGGCTGTGCGTTGATCAGGGCGCGCTGGCCCTTGCCGATCGGCGCCACCAGGTCGATCACGCGGGGCGAGATGTCCTTGGTCGGCGGATTGTCGACCTCCATCTTCAGCCGCGAGGTCGGATAGAGCGGCGTCAGATTGTCGAAGTGGATCTTGTGGCGGATCTTTTCGGGATCGTCGAAATTGATCGTGTTGACCTTGAGCAGCGCGAAATAGCGCTCGCCCTCTTTCGGACTGCGGATCGGCCCTTCGACCGTATCGCCGGTCTTCAGCGAAAAGCGCCGGATCTGCGACGGCGAGATGTAGATGTCGTCGGGACCTGGCAAATAGTTGGCATTGGCGGAGCGCAGGAAGCCGAAACCGTCCTGCAGCACCTCGACCACACCGTCGCCGATGATTTCGATGTCCTGGGCGGCGAGCTTCTTCAGGATCGCGAACATCAGTTCCTGCTTGCGCATGACGCTGGCGTTCTCGACCTCGAGCGATTCGGCATAAGCGATCAGCTCAGGCGGCTTCTTGTTCTTGAACTCGGTGAGTTTCATTTCTTGCATTAGATAGACTCTGGGTAGGCTTTGGGAAAAAATCGGCGGGATGCGACAAATGCCGGGCGCGGCCGAAAGCAATGACGGGCGGCGCATGACGGGAAGGAAGACCCGTCTTGTATCGTCGGTCGGCTGAAAGAGCAAGCCGCCTTTTGACGGAGCCGGATGAAGCCTCAGAAAGGCTTCACCACGACCAGGATCACGATTGCGATCATCAGCAATGTGGGGATCTCGTTGACGATCCGCCAGTGCCGTGCCGGTTTTTCGTTGCGGTCCTCGGCGAATTTGCGCACCGCGGCGGCGAGATAGCCGTGAACGCCCGATAGGATCAGCACCAGGCCGATCTTGGCATGCAGCCAGCCACCCTGGAAGGCAAAGATCTTCCACGCCAGCCACAGCCCGAACACCCAGGTCAGGATCATCGCCGGATTGATGATGCCGCGCAGCAGGCGCTGCTCCATCACCTTGAACGTCTCGGATTGGACGGAGCCCTTCGCGGCGTCGACGTGATAGACAAACAGCCGCGGCAGATAAAGCATGCCAGCCATCCAGGAGATGACGGCGAGGATATGGATCGCCTTTGCCCAGGGATAGAAGCTTTCCGGTGCGAAGAAGAACAAGAGCGCGGTGAGAACGATCAGCACTGCGATGCCGACGGCCATGCGCTTCATCGCCTGGCCGGTGCTGTTGGTGTCATCTCGGTCAGCCATCAGCGTGCCGCGCTCCGAACCTGTTTTACCATCGCCTCGACATGGGCCACCGGCGTCTCCGGGGTGATGCCATGGCCAAGGTTGAAGATCAGCGGTCCGTGGCCCAGCGCCTGGAGGATCGCCCCTACGCCGTCGGCGAGCGCCTCACCGCCCGCGACCAGCCGCAACGGATCGAGATTGCCCTGGACCGCTCCTTGCCGCTGCAACGCCTTCGCTGCCTCCAGCGGCACCGTCCAGTCGATGCCGAGCCCGGTCACGCCGGTCCTGTCGCGATAGCTCTGGTAGCGGGCCCCGGCACCCTTGGGAAAGCCGATGATCGGCACGTCGGGATGAACGGCGCGAACCTGGCTGACGATCTCCGCCACCGGTTCGATGCAGAAGCGCTCGAACGAGGCATCGTCGAGCACGCCCGACCAGGAATCGAAAATCTGCACGACATCCGCGCCCGCCTCGATCTGGCGGATCAGGTAGGAAGCCGAATGGTCGGCGAGCACTTTCAAGAGATGTTTGAACGCCGCCGGCTCGCGATAGGCGAACAGCCGCGCCGGCGCCTGGTCGGGCGTTCCGTGCCCGGCGATCATATAGGTCGCCACCGTCCACGGCGCGCCGCAGAAGCCGATCAGTGTCGTCTCGTCGGGCAATTTCGCCCGCAGCCGGCGCACCGTCTCGTAGACCGGTTCGAGATTCACGTGAAACATGTCGCTTCCGAGCGCCGCGATCTCGCTCGCCGAAATCGGTGTCAGCAGCGGCCCGCGCCCTTCCTCGAAGCGCACATCGCGGCCTAGCGCATGGGGAACGACAAGAATGTCCGAGAACAGGATGGAAGCGTCGAAGCCGAAGCGTTCGATCGGCTGCATCGTCACCTCGACGGCAAGGTCGGGATTGTAGCAGAGGTCCAGGAACGAACCGGCACGTACACGCGTTTCGCGATATTCCGGCAGATAGCGTCCGGCCTGGCGCATCATCCAGAGCGGAGGAGGAAACACCGCCTCGCCTTTCAGGACATCCAGCATGATCCGTCTTGCAGGCATCGAGCGCTCGCCTCTCCCGGCTTCCTCTTAATCAAATATCTTATTTATAAAGAGTCTTCTGATTCTAAGAGTCTGTTGGTTGTGGTGGTTGTCACCTGTCCCGCTTTGACCGCCAAAACGCCAGCAAGCATATTGTCGCGCATTGCACGTCGCGGTTTGCAGGGTTCTGGGGACAATCAGGAATCGCGCAGGCGAGTCAATGCGCTAAGTCCAGTGCCCTTGGAACCAGCCCTGTGGACGAGCGAAAGGCAAAATGCTTCGTCCACGGACTTGTCCCCAGCCGCCCGGCCAAGCTGACAGCGCATCGAATTGTGGACAAACCGCCATCTGATACAGTCGCCCCTGGCCAGTGCACCCGCCTGTCTAACCTTATCCACATCCGCCCACAGCCCCAGGTGACCCCCTGTGAACAAACCCCAGAGCTTCTTCCACCTGCATCTGATTTCCGACGCGACGGGGGAAACGCTGCTCGCCGCCGGCCGCGCGGCCTCGGCACAGTATAAGGATGCGCGCGCCATCGAACATATCTACCCGCTCATCCGCACCGAAAAGCAGGTCGCCAAGGTGTTCGAGGACATAGAGGAGGAGCCGGGCATCATCCTCTATACGGTGGTCGACCAGAAGCTGGCGCGCGGCATCGACGAACGCTGCGCGGCCATGGGCCTGCCCTGCGTGTCGGTGCTGGAGCCGGTACTGACCGTCTTCCAGTCCTATCTCGGCACCCCGGCCGGCCGCCGCGTCGGCGCCCAGCATGTTCTCGACGCCGAATATTTCCGCCGCATCGACGCGCTCAATTTCACCATGGACCATGATGACGGCCAGCTGCCGGCCAATATGGATGACGCCGATGTCGTGCTGATCGGCATATCGCGGACGTCGAAGACGCCGACCAGCATCTATCTCGCCAACCGCGGCATCAAGACCGCCAACATCCCGATCGTGCTCGGCGTGCCGGTGCCCGAAAGCCTGGTCAGCGCCAGGACACCGCTGGTCGTCGGATTGATCGCCACCGCCGAGCGCATCTCGCATGTGCGCCAGAACCGCATCCTCGGCAATTCGAGCACCTATGTGCCGACCGACTATGTCGACCGCGCCGCCATCAACGAGGAACTCGCCTACGCCCGCCAGATCTGCACCCGCCATGGCTGGCCGATGATCGACGTCAGCCGCCGCTCGATCGAGGAGACGGCCGCGGCCATCGTTGCCCTGCGGGGGAAGACGCGGTAGATGAGCGGACAGTGAGTTTTCCGAGTCACCTTTAGCGGAGGTCGGCGCCGCCCCTCACCTGCCTGCCGGCATCCTCGCCCCGCATAGTGACGGGGAGAGGGGCGCTGTCGTCGATGGTTTCGCCAATCGCCAGCGTTGCCGCAAAGAGCGGCTGCACTGAAGCTGCCCCTTTCTCCCCGTCTCTATACGGGGAGAAATGTCCGGCAGGACAATGAGGGGCGGCGCCAACCTTAGAGAGTAAAGCTCCTCATACGCCAACCGCGTTTGTATCTGCGCCCGAGTGCAAAAATGACAGAAAAAATCATCCTCGCTTCAGGCAGTCCGTTCCGCAAGGCGATGCTGGTCAATGCCGGCGTCGATATCGAGGCGGTTCCGGCGACGCTCGACGAGCGCGCGCTGGAAGCGCCGTTGCAGGACAGCGGCGCCTCGCCCGAGGACGTCGCTTTGGTGCTGGCCGAAGCCAAGGCGACCGAAGTCAGCGAGCGCCGGCCCGGCGCGCTGGTGCTTGGCTGCGACCAGACTTTGTCGCTCGGCGACGAGGTGTTCCACAAGCCGGCCGACATGGAAGGCGCGCGACGGCATCTCCTGGCGCTGTCGGGCAAGACCCATCAGCTCAACAGCGCCGCCGTGCTGGTGCGCGACGGCAATGTGCTGTGGCGCCATGTCGGCATCGCCTCGATGACCATGCGCAAGCTCGACCCGGCCTTCATTGGCCGCCATCTCGCCCGGGTCGGCGCCAAGGCCTTGTCGAGCGTCGGCGCCTATCAGATCGAGGGCGAAGGCATCCAGCTGTTCGAAAAAATCGAAGGCGACCATTTCACCATTGTCGGCCTGCCGCTGCTGCCGCTGCTGGCGGAACTGCGCACACTGGGAGCCATCGATGGCTGAGGCAATGAAGAAAGCCTTCGTTACCGGCCATCCGATAAAACATTCGCGCTCGCCGATGATCCACGGCCACTGGCTGGCCGAACACGGCATCGACGGCAGCTACCGGGCGATCGATGTCGCGCCCGAGAATTTCGCCGATTTCCTGGCGAGCCTGCAGGCCAATGGCTATCGCGGCGGCAACGTCACCATCCCGCACAAGGAGGCCGCCTTTGCCGGGGTCGCGCGCCGCGACCATGCGGCCGACGAGATCGGCGCCGTCAACACGCTGTGGCTCGAGGACGGTACCTTGTGGGGCGGCAACACCGACGGCCACGGCTTTGCCGCCAATCTCGACGATTACGCTCCGGGCTGGGCGTCGGATGGCCCGGCCGTGGTGCTGGGCGCCGGCGGCGCCGCCCGCGCCGTCATCCACGCGCTGAAGACGCGCGGCCTCAAGGACATCCGCATCGTCAACCGCACGCTCGCCCGGGCACTCGAATTGCGCGACCGCTTTGGCGCCGGCGTTTCGGCGCATGAATTGGCCGCGACCGCCGAATTGCTGCGCGATGCCGGCCTGCTGGTCAACACCACGGCGCTGGGCATGCAGGGCAATGAGGGCCTGCCCGCCGACCCCAGCGGTCTGCCCGCCGACCCCAGGGGTCTGCCCGCCGACCCCGCGCTGCTGCCCGACCATGCCGTGGTCAACGACATCGTCTATGTGCCGCTCGAGACTCCCCTGCTCGCCGCCGCGCGGGCCCGAGGGCTGAAGACGGTCGACGGGCTCGGCATGCTGCTCAACCAGGCGGTGCCCGGCTTCGAGCGCTGGTTTGGCGTCAGGCCGAAGGTCACGGCTGAGCTCCGCGCGCTCATCGTTGCCGATCTGGCGCCGAAACCATGATCGTGCTCGGCCTCACCGGCTCGATCGGCATGGGCAAGTCGACCACGGCCAGGATGTTCGCCGAGGCCGGTGTGCCGGTGCATGATTCCGACGAGACGGTGCACCGGCTCTATGCCGGCAAGGCGACCCCCCTTGTCGAGGCCGCCTTTCCCGGCACCACCGCTGACGGAAGCGTCGACCGGACAAAACTCGGCACCCGTGTGCTCGGCGACGCGGCCGCGCTGAAACAGCTCGAAGCCATCATCCACCCGTTGGTCCGCGCCGATGCCGATGCCTTCCTGGCCAAGCATCGTAACGCCGGCGAATCGATCGCCGTCCTCGACATCCCCCTGCTGTTCGAAACCGGCGGCCGTCGCCGGGTCGACAAGGTCGTCGTCGTCACCGCGCCGGCCGAAATCCAGCGCCAGCGCGTGCTGGCCCGGCCTGGCATGAGCGAGGAAAAATTGGCTTCGATCCTGGCCAAGCAGGTGCCGGACGCCGAAAAGCGCCGGCTGGCCGATTTCGTCATCGACACCGGTAAGGGGCTGGACGCGGCGCGTGCCGCGGTAGCGGCCATCATTGCGGAACTTCGGGGATAAGCGGGGCTGCTGACGGCATGCCGTCAGCATTGCCCATTGCCATTTTGTTCCGGTCTGGCGATTCTGCTTCCCTAGGAGCGACCTGATTCGATGCGTGAGATCATCTTCGACACCGAAACCACCGGCCTCGATGCGCGCGACGACCGCGTGATCGAGCTTGGCGGCGTCGAGCTGGTCAATCGTTTTCCGACCGGCAGGACCTTCCATCACTATATCAACCCGCAAGGGCGCGCGATCCATGCCGAGGCGCAGGCCGTGCACGGCATCAGCGCCGCCGACCTCGCGGGGAAGCCGAGTTTCGCCGAAATCGCCGAGGAATGGCTGCGGTTCACGGAAGGCGCCAAGCTGGTGGCCCACAACGCCACGTTCGATATCGGCTTCCTCAATGTCGAATTCGGCCGGCTCGGTCATCCGCCCGTCGACAACGGGCTTGTCGTCGACACGCTGGCCTTGGCGCGCCGCAAGCACCCGATGGGTCCCAATTCGCTCGATGCGCTGTGTCGGCGCTACGGCATCGACAACACCAAGCGCACCAAGCACGGGGCCCTGCTCGATTCCGAATTGCTGGCCGAGGTCTATATCGAGCTGATCGGCGGCAAGCAGGCGGCGCTCATTCTCGACAGCGCCACCGCGCCGGCCCAGGGCGAGAATGTCCGCTATATCGAGATCATCGTCGCCGAACGACCGGCGCCGCTCGTGCCACGGCTGACCGAAGCCGAGCGCGCGGCCCACGCCGCCATGGTCGCCACGCTCGGCGAAAAGGCGCTGTGGCTGAAAGCAGCGTCTTCCGAGACAAGCGCCGCGACGGCTTCGTAACCCGGACCTTCAGTAGGGCCACTCCTCCCGACCCAGCGCGGCGACCGCGGCGATGATGCGCGCAAAGGCTTCGGCCGCTGTCGGCATCGTTGTGCGGGCGCGCAGGAAACTGTGCACCAGGCGGGGCTCCTCATGCCACCATGCCTTGCCGCCGGCGTCCAGGACGTGGTCGCGATAGGCCTCGCCATCCGATGACAGCGGATCGCATTCGGCCGTGATGATCACCGTTGGCGGCAGGCTGGAAAAATCCGTGTCGCGCAGCGGCGAGAAGGTCGGATCGTCGGGCGATTGCTTCCTCGCCGAGCGGACGTCGCGGTAGAAGGCGACATCGCCTGTCGACAGCAGCGGCGCGTCGGCGTGTTCGATATAGGAGCCCATCGCCTCGTTGCCGCCGAGATCGGGATAGATCAACACCTGGCCGATCGCGGCACGCGGATGGCGACGCGCGGCCTGTGCCACACCAGCCGCCAGATTGCCGCCCGCACTTTCACCGCACAGCACGAGCGGCAGCTCGCTGCTTGCGGCCGCCCATTCGAAAGCCGCCAGCGCATCGTTGAAGGCGGCGGGATGAAGGTGTTCGGGGGCCAGCCGGTAGTCGACCGACAGCACGTCGAAGCCGGTGCCGGCGCAAAGTTCCGCGCAGATGTCGTCATGGCTTTCGAGGCTGCCGAGGATGAAGCCGCCGCCGTGGAAATAGAGCACCGTCGCCCGCGGCGCCGCGCCGGCGAGCCGGTAGTGGCGGACCGGGATGTCATGTTTCGAACCGGCAACCAGGCTGTCGCTGGCCTTGACCCCGGGCGGACGGCCCTGGTGGAAGGCGCGGCACATCCTGGCATAGACCGCGCGCTGCTTGTCGACCGGCAGGCCTGATATCCGCGGCGGATAAAAGGCGTTGACGCTGTCGATATAGGCCCACAGCGCCGGGTCGAGCCAGGTTTCATATTTGCCGCGGCCGGTCATTTCAGCCCAAGGCGCCCATCAAAGCTCGGCATAGAGACGGGCGGCGTTGTCGAAGCTGAAGCGCAGCGGTACCGAGCCCTCGACCTGCCAGACGGTGGCGGTCTCGCCGGCCAGCAGCCGGCAGGCGCCGTCGGTGTCGGTCACCGCGCCGCCATAGAGCCGGTTGGCAAGGTTGAGGATACCGGTCTGGTGCATCGCCGCGCTGCCGCTGCCACAGGCGTCCTTGACCAGAAGCACGCGAAATCCCTTCGCCACCGCATCCTTTACGCTGGCGTCGATGCAGGCCTCGGTCCACACGCCCGCGACAACAAGCCATTCGATGCCGGAAGCCTTGAGCCGGTCGGCGGCCGGACCGGAGCGGAAGGCGCTGGCCTCGGCCTTGATCAGCAGCGCCTCACCCGGCGCCGGCGCCACCTCATGGCAGATTTCGGTCAGCGGGTCGCTCTTGTCGGAAAAGGCCGACTTGCCGTCCTCGCCGACCGGATGAAACGGCCGGTCCTGGCTGTCGAGATCGACAATATAGGCCCAGTGATGCAGCGGCACATGGTTTTGCCGCGCCGCCGCCTGCAGGCGCTGGACGTTGGCGAGGATGTTTTCGTAATCCTCGACGAGGTAGCGCGGGTCCCGCCGGTGCTCTTCCTGCAGGTCGATGAACACGGCGGCCACCGTGCCGCGCTTGATGGAGATGGGGGCTTTCATGTGGATGGGCCTTCGCCCCAAGATACCTCCAAACGCTGGAGGGGCAGCGCCCCCCTCTGCCCTGCCGGGCATCTCCCCCTCAAGGGGGGAGATTGGCGGTTGCGAATGCTTTCGCCAATCGCCAGCGTTGCAGGAAAAAGCGCTGCAAGCGAAGCTGCCGATCTCCCCCCTAGAGGGGGAGATGGCCGGCAGGCCAGAGGGGGGGCGCCACGGAACGAGGCGCTCGTTCTTCAGCTGCGATACTTCTCCGAGATGAGCAACCAGCGTCAAACCTCTTTCTCCAGAAACGCATCCTCATAGGGAAAGCGCGACAGAAGCTCCGTGCCGGTCTCGGTGATCAGGATCTCGTCCTCCAGCTTGACGCCCTCGCGGCCGCCCTTTTCGCCGATATAGCTTTCCACGCTCACCACCATGCCTGGCACGATATGACCGTCGCGGCCATAGGTCTCGTAGTCCATGGCATGCGCGATGAACGGCGTCTCGCCATGCATGCCGACGCCGTGCATGACCGAAGTGTAGCGCTGATCGACGAAGCGGTCCGGGATTTTCCACGCCTTTTCGGCCATCTCGCGAAAAGCCATGCCGGGTTTGACGACCGAGATGTTGTGCTGAACCTGGTCGTGCGCCATGCGGTAGAGCGATTTCTGGTAAGGCGTCGGCTTGCCCGGACCGCAGCGGAAGGTGCGGGAAAAATCGGAGTAATAGCCATAGCAGCCGATCGTGTCGGTATCGAGCGCCAGCAACTCGCCGGGCCTGATCTTGCGGCCGCTGGCCTCGTTGAACCACGGATTGGTGCGCTGGCCGGACGTGAGCAACCGCGTCTCGATGAACTCGCCGCCCTGGCGGATGACCTCGCCATACATCATGGCGAACAGGTCGTTTTCGGAGACGCCGGGCTTGATCGCCTCGCGCACGGCATAGACGGCGGCCTCGGCGCCGGCCATCGACACCTGCAGGCATTTGACCTCCTCCGGCGTCTTCACCGCGCGCACCGCCAGAATCTCGCCCTGGCAGTCGCGGACCTCGCAGCCGCGCTTTTCCAGCGCCAGCGCCTGCAGATGGCTGCAGCGGTCGAGCCCGAGCTTCATCGAGCCGCCGCCATGGTTTTTCAGCAGTTCGGCGATCTCGTCGGCGAACGGCCCGGCGGTTTCATCGTCGCGGCCCGACACCGAAGACCAGACGAGCTTGGAAGGACGCGCCTCGTCGATCGTGTCGAGCACCATGGAGACATGGTAGCTCTGCGGGTACTCGAACAGCACGATCGGCCCTTCGGTCGGAATGAAGAAATAGCGGGTCGAGTTGCGCAGGAAATAGCCGAACATGTTGCGCGACCCAGTGGCGTAGCGCTGGTTGTAGGGGTCGAACAAAACGACGCCGCCATAGCCGGCCTCGCGCATCCAGCCGCGCAGCTTGGCCAGCCGGCCCTTTCGCAGCGCATCGGCATCGATAAAGGAGGGCTCGGTGTCCGACAGCCACATGCCGCCGGCCGGATCGGCGGCGGCCGGGTGGCGCATACGATCCTTGAAGTCGACGTCCTCGGTGCTGTCGGGGTCGAATACGACGATGCTCATGGGGGGGGTCGGCCTTGGGTGGTTTGCAGGGCTTGACCATGGGGCAGGAGGCGACGAGGGATTGTGCGGAAAACCGCGTGTATTGTGCGGGATGCCGCTGAAGGAACAAGAGAGGCAGGCGCCAGGCGCCCCCCTCTGTCCTGCCGGACATCTCCCCCTCAAGTGGGGAGATCGGCAGTCTGTTCGGGCGGCGCCCTTCTAACAACGTTTGTGATTGGCGAAAGCGGAGGTGACAGCCAATCTCCCCCCAAAGAGGGGGAGATGTCCGGCAGGACAGAGGGGGGCGCTGCCCCGCCAACATCTCACAGCTTCAGCGCGCGCCTAATGCCGCCGCGCCATCTTCGGCGCGTGGCCATGCTCCTCGCGAAAGGCCCGGGCAAAGCTCGACATCGAGGCGAAGCCGCAGGCCAGCGCCACGTCGCGGACGGCGAGCGTCGAGTGCGCCAGCAGATCGGCGGCACGCTTCAGCCTGAGCCGCCGGTAGTAGCCGTTGGGCGAGATGTCCAGTTCGGAGCGGAAGGAGCGTTCGAGCTTGTCGGACGAGACGCCGAGCTTGGCGGTCAGCTCGGCCATCCCCAACCTTTCCTCCACCGCGTCCTCCATGATGGCGATGGCCGACAGCACCAGTTCGTTCTGGACGCCGGTGCGCAGGCGCAGCGGCATCAGCTTGCGGTCGACGCTGGAGCGCAGCTGGCTGTGCACGAACCATTCGGCGACGCCGGCGGCAAGCTCGGCCCCATAATCCCGGGTGATGATCTCCAGCATCATGTCGAGGCTGCCGACGCCGCCCGCCGAAGTGAAGCGCTTGCGGTCGATGACATAGAGGTCGCGCCGCAACTCGATGTTGGGAAAGGCCTCGGTGAAGGCGGCCTGGCTGGTCCAGTGCAAGGTGCAGGCATGGCCGTCGAGCAGGCCCGCACGCGCCAGGAAGAACGCCGCGTCCGCCACCGCTCCAATATGAGCGCCATTGCGCAGACTGCGGCGGATCCAGCTCGCCGCGTCCTCGGCGACGAGATGATCGGCGTCGCCGCCCGAACAGACGACGATGCGGTCGACCTTGGGCGCGGCCTCCGCGTAAAAACCTGGCTGGATGACGACCCCGTTCGAAGCCTCGACGGGTCCCTCAGTCGCGCCGACGATGATCCAGCGGTAGCACGCTTTCTTGGCCAGAATGTTGGCCGCGCGCAGCGGCTCGATGACGGAACTGAACGCCATCATCGGAAAGCCGGGGAAGACAAGCACCGCGAAGGTGAGGGGCTCGGTGGGTTTGGGTGGGTCGCGCATGGCCATGGCGCTACATCTCGGGCGAATGGCGGTCGGGGTCAATTGGACTGGTGGCCAACTACTAATTGTGAGGCGTCAGCGCTGCCCCTCACCTGCCTGCTGTTATCACGTGCTTCGCCAATCGCCGACATTGCAAAGAGGGCGCCGAGGTCGCAGCCGCCCCTTCTCCCCGTCACTATACGGGGAGAAGTGCCCGGCAGGGCGATGAGGGGCGGCGCCAGCTTTGGCGATTGGCTCGCCTCAGCCAAGCGGCTTCACCCCCGCAGCGCCTGCTCCAGATCCGCGATCAGATCATCGCCGTCCTCTATCCCCGCCGACAATCTTACCAGCGAATCCGATATCCCGATCTCCTCGCGCTTCTCCGCCGGGATCGAGCCATGCGTCATCAGCGCGGGGTGTTCGATCAGGCTCTCCACGCCGCCGAGGCTTTCGGCCAGCGTGAACAATTGCGTGCGTTCGAGGAAACGCTTTGTCCCGGCGAGGTCGCGGTCCAGCACAACCGTGATCATGCCGCCGAAGGCATTCATCTGCTGGACCGCGATGGCGTGCTGGGGATGGCTGGCGAGGCCGGGATAGATGACGCGGCGCACATCTTTTCGCGCTTCCAGCCATTGCGCGATTTTCAGCCCATTGTTGGAATGGCGCTCCATCCTGAGTGCCAGGGTCTTCAACCCGCGCAGCGCCAGGAAACTGTCGAACGGGCCAGAAATGGCGCCGATGGCGTTCTGCAGGAACTTCAGCCGGTCGGCGAGATCCTTGTTGTCGCCGACCACGGCGACGCCGCCGACCATGTCGGAATGGCCGTTGAGATATTTGGTCGTCGAGTGCACCACGATGTCGATGCCGAGTTCCAGCGGCCGCTGGATATAGGGGCTGCAGAACGTGTTGTCGGCGACCGACAGGATACCCCGGCGCCTGGCGAGCGCCGCGACGCCTTCGAGGTCGACGATGCGCAGCAGCGGGTTGGTCGGCGTTTCGACCCAGAGCATTTTCGTTTCCGGCCGGATCGCGGCCTCCACGGCCGCAAGGTCGGTGAAGTCGACGAAGCTCACCTGCAGGTTGGCCGAGCGCTTGCGCACCCGTTCCATCAGCCGGAAGGAGCCGCCATAGATGTCGTCGGTGGCGACGATATGGGCGCCCGAATCGAGCAGCTCCAGGACAGTGGCGATCGACGCCAGGCCGGAAGCGAAAGCGAATGCGGCCGAGCCGCTTTCCAGGTCCGCCACCGCGCGCTCGAAGGCGAAGCGCGTCGGGTTCTGGCTGCGGGCATATTCGAAGCCCTTGTGCACGCCGGGCGATTGCTGGGCAAAGGTCGAGGTGGCGTAGATCGGCACCATCACCGCGCCGGTCAGCGGGTCGTGGCTCTGGCCGCCATGAATGGTGCGCGTCGAAAAGGCCAGGCGGTTCTTGCCGGCCGGCGGGGTGTGTTTGGTCATCGGGCGCGCCTCAGATGGTTGATCAGGTCGATGCGTGTGATCAGGCCGACGAACTCGTCGCCGTCGAAGATGATGGCGACCTCGTTGCGGTCGAACACCGGCAGCAGCGCATCCAGCGTCTGGCTGGCCTGCAGCGTGTGCAGATTGGAGGTCATCGCCGTACGCACCGGGCCGTTGAAACGCTCCCAGCGCCCGTCATAGGGACCGTCGACATGGGCGAGAATATCGCTCTCGTCGACGATGCCGACCAGCTTGCCATTGTCCAGCACCGGCAGTTGCGACACATCCGAGCGGCGCATGCGGCCATAGGCGTTGAGCAGGCTCTCGTCCGGCCCGACCCAGACAGTGTCGCCGGTCCGGTGCGAGCGCATGACGAGGTCGCGCAGGTCGCCATGCTGTTCGTGTTCGGCCAGCCCCTGCTCGGCCAGCCAGAAATCGTCGAACACCTTTGACAGATATTTGTTGCCGCTGTCGCAGACGAAGGTCACGACGCGCTTGGGCACCGTTTGCTCGCGGCAATAGCGCAAAGCCGCCGAGAGCAGCGTGCCGGAGGAAGAGCCTGCCAAAATGCCTTCCCGCGACAAGAGATCGCGCACCGCCAGCATGCTTTGCTTGTCGGTGATGGAGTAGGCTTTCCTGACCAGCGATAAATCGGCATTGGGCGGCACGAAATCCTCGCCGATGCCTTCCACCGTCCAGCTGCCCGCCTCTTCCATCTTGCCGGTCTTGATCAAGGGCGCCAGCACCGAGCCGACCGGATCGGCCAGCACCATCTCCGTCTTCGGCGACACTTCGGCGAAGTAGCGGCCAAGCCCGGTCAGCGTGCCGCCGGAGCCGACGCCGACCACCACCGCGTCGACATCGCCGTCGAGTTGCGCAAAGATTTCCGGGCCGGTCGTCGTCTCATGCGCCAGCGGGTTGGCCGGATTGGCGAACTGGTTGGCGTAGAAGGCGCCGGGCAGTTCGGCGGCGATTTTTTCCGCCATGTCCTGATAGTATTCGGCATGGCCCTTGCCGACATCCGAGCGCGTCATGCGCACCTCGGCGC
The DNA here is from genome assembly GCF_020164775.1 of Mesorhizobium sp. ES1-6. NCBI lineage: Bacteria > Pseudomonadati > Pseudomonadota > Alphaproteobacteria > Hyphomicrobiales > Phyllobacteriaceae > Mesorhizobium > Mesorhizobium sp. ES1-6. The sequence goes on along the minus strand of NZ_JAIUGU010000003.1, from coordinate 35,383 downwards.
CGAGCGCGCGCAGATGCTGGATTTTTTCGCGCGACATCTTGTCGGGCACGACGAGGATGATGCGGTAGCCCTTGGGAATGCCGACCTGGGCGAGGCCAAGCCCGGTATTGCCGGCGGTCGCCTCGACGATGGTGCCGCCCGGCTTCAGCCTTCCATCCCTCTCGGCCGCCGCGATCATGGACAGCGCGATGCGGTCCTTGATCGAGCCGCCGGGATTCTGGCTCTCGAGCTTGATGAACAGCCGGCATTTTCCGGTGTCGAATTTGGTCAACTCGACAATAGGCGTCTGCCCGATCAGGTCGAGCACCGAGGCAAAGGGCGGGCGCAGCCGCGACATTGCGCTGTCCGGCGCGGCGCCGTCCGAGGCGGCATTGCCGGCCGTGGCTTTTCTGTGCTCGCTCATGTCGGAGCCTCCTTGGATCAACCTAGCGTCTTTTCCAGCCGATCGCAGTTGGAAAGAAGATAGATCGTGCCAATCCGGGGGCCAGACGAGGAATGAAATTCCAGCGGCGCTTCAGAGCGCCGACCTCGACGACCCCGGCAATCGCCATCCGGGCGCCTCGGCGTAGGAGGGACTTCAGTCTTAGTTGAGCTGTAGCTAATGTAAGTATAGCTTGGTCGTGCGGGGGACGATCCCTAATCGAAGCCAAAACCCGCAATGGCCGGTGCGACCCGCTTCCAACCCAAGCATCCCCGCACCGGCCATTCTTTTCTCCCGGGTCGGGTCGCCTCATGGCCGATCCGCCGTCGCAACCCCGTCAAGGAAATCGGTCCGACCTCTGTGGAAAAGGCCGCGGCTCGAAACCGGGCTTGGAAGGGGACGGCAGACGGATCGGTTCCTTTTTGCAAGCCGATTTGCATCGCCATCACGCGAAACTGTATCAAGCTACATATATCTCGATTGACTAAAGTAACGGAACGTCCAATGGACAAGCACGGAACGTTCGAAGGCCCCTCGGACCAAGGCCTATTGGCGTGCAAGACTTTAGTCCCGCCGTCTTATAGTTAAGAACGGAAGTTGTTCAGCCCGACATAGGGCAGCGCGGAATGAATACCAGACCGCGCTCAACTGAACATGGTGTGATCGCGGAAGGCTCACGAGTCGAGGCGGGTACGGTTCCGCCAAACAGGTGATCGCCGCCCGGAATTGCCTACCCCAGCAACTGCTTGCTCAGCCTGGCGCACTGGACGCGGATATCGGGAATGGCGTCGATCTCGAAGAAGGTGCCGCGCGACAGCGGCCCGACGGCGAGGATTTTCCGCGAAACCGAGCCGTCGGCGGCGATGATCTCGCAATTGGCCGAGACGTCGAGGCCGATACGCAGCGGATCCGGCCGCGCCAGCCCGCGGTCGACCAGGGAGCGCACCACGCTGTTCGAAGAGGTCGAGATGTCGCGCACGATGCCGGAGCAATCATAGATGCGGGCGACGTCGAATGTTTCGAGGCGCTGGGTGTGGCGCGACTGGACCTCCACCGCGAAACCGTCGCCCGGCGTGACGGCGACGACGCGCCCCGCGACCGGCCGGATGCGGCCGGACCGCACGGCGTCCGTCACCCTGGCGTAGACCTCGGGCGCCATGCGGTGGCGATGGATGTCCCACCAGGCCTTGGTGTGTTCGACGAAGCGGCGCTTGGCCGAGGCGGGCCAGTTCTGCCAGATCTTCTGGTTGAACGGCCGCAGGCCGTCGACGACGTCGCGCCAGTCGACCCCCGCCTTCTGGTTTTCGCGGATCAGGTCGCGGAACCAGCCGACGAAATAGGAAAGCTGGGTGCCGAGCGGGATGTCGGCGACGTCTAGCTTGATCGGGTTGCCCTTGCGGTGCGGCGAGGGCAGCAGGCCGCGCCGCGACACCGCGACGATATCGCCGCGATGGCCGCGCTGCTCCAGCGCCAGAAATGCGTCGACCATGCTGAGGCCGGTGCCCAGCACCATCACCCGGCTGTCCGGGGCAATCTCCGTGTCGGCTTCCGAGCCCATTCTGATCGCATGGCCTTGCGCCGGCTGTTCGTCATGGCCGGTCGCCAATATGGCCAGATGAGCGACGACGCTGGTGCCATTGGCAAGCGCCACATCGACGCCGGACGGGGTCGGTGTGATCGAGCGGCTCTCCTCATGGATCAGCCGCAGGCGCCCGGTTGGCTGTTCGCGGGCTTCGAGTTCGTCGAGCAACTCCCCGAGGTAGCGGGCATAGATGCTGCGCGGCGCATAGAAGGGCGTCTGCGGCGTCTGCTCCGGGCCTATCAGCCCACGCCCCTGCAGCCAGCGCCAGAAATTTCCGGGATCGTCCGCATAGGCGCTCATGCCGGCCGCGCTGACATTGAGAACATGCGCCGACAGCAGCGTCGAATAGGCGATACCCTGGCCGAAATGCGGGCGCTTTTCGATCAGCGTGACACGCAGGTCCGGATTCGGCGATTTCAACAGATGCGCGGCCAGCACGACGCCGCTGGCGCCGCCGCCGACGATGATGATGGAATTGATCGAGTTGGTCCGGCCGGTCATGCGCGATCGAGCCTCTTGCGAGGCGACGGCTTCAGGCCTGGACCTTCGCCACGACAGCCAGGTCGGTCATGCCCGGCACGACCGGCAGGTCGTCGGCGATATCGCGCATCTCGGCGAGGCTGCGCTGGTCGAGCACCTCGGCGATCGCCTGCCGAACCTCGAGCATCAGATGTCGGACTTGGCATGTCGCCTCGTTACAGTCTTCACAGCGCTGATATTGGGTACGGCTGGCGCAGGGGATAGGGGCCAGCGGACCATCCAGCACGCGCACGACGTGGCCGATCTTGATCTCGTCGGCCGGCCGCGCCAGGCGGTAGCCGCCATCCTTGCCCTTGCGGCTCTGGACGAAGCCGGCATTGCGCAGTTCGCCCAATATGGCGTCGAGGAATTTTTTCGGGATGTTGTTGCCGGTCGCGATATCGCCAACGAAAGCAAGCTGTCCGGCCGGCATCCGCGCCAGATGGACGAGCGCCTTGAGGCCGTACTTGCCTTTTTTGGTGAGCATGAACCGAACGTTTCTTTTGTCGTGCGACGGCCCCAGGCCATCCCTGCGAAACGCCTGGCGTGCCTCCCCGCCGCACCGAAGCGTCCATGACACATAAATTCTAGTGACATGATATACAAGCCAATTTCGGTTGATCTTGCTTGGATTTCAAACCGTTGCGGCGATTTTAGGCTCGCCTTGCGACCCCGGTGACACAGAAACGAGGCTTCCATACGGGCAGGCCCGCGCCCGGGAACCGGTGACGCGGGTGATCGCCACGATACGCTGATCCGCCATCGACGCCTCCAACTGCCAATGTCGATGAGATTACTATACTTACCGTCGAAGACGCGAAATCGTTTGTCAATTCCATCTCTATTTGAGGCATGGATTTGCGCGACACCCTCGAAATCGGGAATTCCGGCCGCAATTGCAGCGCGACTGGATCGGCAACTCCCAGTCCTGTTGCCTTCGATAGGCGGGATTCGGGATCTCGATATCCACCGATTGTGGTGGAGATGTTTCGAGCGGCGAGGCGTACGGGCTGTCTCCCCGGCGCGACAGCCGTCACAAGGGCGATGCCAGGGCGGCGACAAGCCTGACGAGATCGACCTGGCGGCGGACATTGGTCTTCTCGAAGACGTGCAGGAGATGGCTCTTGACCGTCGCGCCGGCCAGGCCAAGGCCACGTGCGATCTCGCGCTGGGTGCGGCCGGCGACGATCAGTTCGGCGACCCGCACCTCCGCCGGGGTCAGGCCATAGAGGGCGGCGAAGGCATCGAAGGGAAGGCTTATTGGCCTGTCGGCCGGGGCGATGAACAGGGCGGCGGTGGCGCGCCGAAACAGGCCAGGCCGGCTTTCACGTCTTTTCAGCGGCAGCACGTGAATGATGCGGGGCTCGCCGGAGAGACCACGCGTCGGAAAACCGCTGCCGCCACGACGCCCCAGTGCGACCTCGTCGCCGGCCGCCTGGGCGACCGCATCCTCGATCGCCAATGACATTTCGCGCGAGCCATCCGAGACGACGACGCGGCCGTTGCTGACCTTGATCGGGTCCTTGCGGGTCAGCATCTCCTCGGCTGCCGGATTGGCACGGATCAAGGCCATCAGTTCGTCGACCAGCACGACGCCTACGGAGAGACCGTCCAGCACGGAGGCCACGTTGGCCGCGGCGATCGACTGCAAATCGAGCAACTGGCTGATGGCGATGGCGCGCCGGAAGTGCGGGGCCAGAAGACGCAAGGCATCGAGTTCCCCGTTGCCGACAATGCCGACCGTTTCATGCCGGCCGAATGAAAGCGTGGAAACCATGCGCGAATTGCGCTCCAGCCCGATCGCGACCGCGTCGACCACCCCTTGCGGCTGAGCCCATTCGCGAAAATAGCGGCTGGCGACCAGCGCGGCATCCGGCACCGCCTGGGACTGCGCGATGGGCTCCTCGAGCGGATATTGTTTCACCTTGGTGTCGCCACCCCAGAGATCGACCAGGTCCTGGCCATAGGAAGGAAGCTCGCCGAGCTTCAATGAATCGATGCCCGTCGCGACACCGAGCGTCACTTCCCCTCCCGGGAGCGGATACACACCGAGAACCGCGTAGCAGAACTCCAGTTCCCGTCGAATGCTGTCGACGACCGCTGGCCAGCGGCTGGGGTCGAGCACGCAATCATAGATGGTGCCGATGAGTTCCGAAATGCGCTCCGCCGGATAGGACCGGCCGGTCATGCCGGCCAACGCGGGTTGGCGGCCACGGTCGAGCATGGCGTCGTGCTGCCCTGATATCGCTTCAACGGCATCAATCCTCGGTCGATTTCGCGATTTCACATGTCTGGAGTCGACAGGGAGGTGGGGGGGCGCACCGAAAGCCAACTGAAAGCGATTAGAAAAAAATGAAAGCTGGGAGTCAAGCCTAATCCAAATGGTGGACGCCGCGCCGCGTCTTTTGTGATTGGCTGCGCCGGCCCAAGGATAGACTGAATTCGGAGCCGTGCGACGCGCATCAGGAGAATTCTGGATTTTCTCCACCGCCAGTTGGCGCGTCGGCTCAGGGGATAGGACAACGTCTATACACGAAGGCACTTGAGTTAGACCTTTCTAATATTTGGAGAGAACGTCAAGACGACCGCTTGTCAGCCCCGCCGACGGTCGACCTTCCGAAACAATGTTCGAAGCAACTCACGAAAGCGGGGCGGCCCTTGCCAGCCACGGTTGGTATACGGCCGAGGTCTTGCTGGCCGAAACCCCGACGACGTGCGGTCCAAGGAAGATCTGTCAACATGTCGGGTACATCGGAACTTTTCCTCAGTGCGATGCGAGGCGCCTTGCTGGGTTTTGCGGTCGCGGCCCCCATCGGCCCCACCGGCCTTTTGTGCGTGCAGCGCACGATCACCGGCGGCATCGGGCCGGGTCTGGCGACCGGCTACGGGGCGGCGACCACGCACTCGGTCTATGCCTCCATTGCCGCCGCCGGGCTCGGGGCGGTGGCGCAGGTTCTGGTGGGCTGGCACATGTTGCTGCAGCTCTGCGCCGGCATGTTTCTGCTCTATATGTCGCTGACGGCGGCACGGCTGACGCCGTCGCTCGACACGGCGTTGCAGCGGCGCATGCCGTCGGGCCGAGCCTATCTGACGGGGCTGGTCTGGACCCTGGGCAATCCGATGACGCTGGTCGGCTTTCTCACGCTTACGCCAGGAATCCTGGGGGCCGGCGTACCATCCTGGAAAACCCTGGCGCTTGTTTCGGCCGGAGTGCTGCTCGGCTCGGCGGCCTGGTGGACAACGCTGACACTGGCCACCAACCATCTGCGCAAGCGTCTGAACGGGCGTGGGCTGCGCTATGTCAATCTCGTGTTCAGCTCGGGCCTGCTGATCTTTGCGCTGTCGCTGTTCGCACGCGCCCTGCGCGTTTGAGGTTTTGCAGGTCGAAACGGGCAGGATCGAGCTGTCGGTGTTTCCTTGAAACGATGAACAGCGCGAACGCGCGGCTACGGCTTTGTTTTCGTCTTCGGCGACACCGCCATAGAGGGGGCGTCCGGCGGCCCGGGATCGTCGGGTTTCTGTTGCTCGTCGACTGGCGTGTCAGGCGCCTGCGGCGACCCGGAGGTGAGGTTCACCGACACGCCGTAGATTTTCCACTGACGGTTCGCCGGTTCGAACAAAAGCTCGAAATTGACCTGCATCGGCACGGACGGAAAGAAGCCCGCCATGTGCAGCATGCCGTTCGGTTCGATCTGCGGCAGCAGGGTCAGTTGCGGCTCCAGCACCGCCACCGCGCCGAAATCCAGCGCCTGCTTGCGCTGGTTGGAAAAGATGTCGCCGAGCCCTGCCGCGCTGTTGGCCTGGAAGTTCGGCGAGCCGAGATCGCGCAGTACCGTGTAGTTGCCGGTCTTGTTGGCCTGGTCGAGCGCCAGAAGCGTGCCGCGGATCAGGATCAGCACGCCATTGCGATCGATCCCGGCGGCATGGGCCACGCGGACCTTGTCGCCCTTCTCGGTCTTTTTCGTCTGCGCCCACGCAACGCCCGGGGATGCCGCCATCAAGCCGGCCGCCAGCAAGGCTGCCAGGGTGGCCCGGGTCCGCCCTGTCGCCGAACGGTGTAGGCGCTTCATTTGACCTCCGCGGTCGCAATCGAGCCGGCGGCGGGCGATACTGGCGACCGCGTCTGTGGGAACGCGGCCGCCAGCGGCCCCCTCGCACTCGTGATCAGTTCAGCGTCCACGAAGCCCCGAGGCTGACGCCGACATCGCCGTGATTGGTGGTCGCCGACATGGCGGCGTTGAGCCGGAAATCCAGACTGGGATTGTAACCGAGACCGAGCGCCAGGCCCGACTGGCCCTTGAAGTTGCCGAAGCCGCCGGCCAGCGACAATTTTCCCGGCCTGTCGTCATAGCGCAGCCCGGCCGTGGCCAGAGCCAGCGCGGTGCCGGCACGGGCCTCGGTGCGGTTTTCGCTGATCTGATCGCCAAGGTCGCGGAAGCCCGCCTCGAGATCGCCGACCCGGCCGTCGAGCTGGGTAATGTTGGCGGTGTTGGTCGTCACCCTGGTATCGAGATCCGCGATCTCGTTGGTGTTGTTGGTGATACGCGTCTCATGATTGGCGAGTTCTTGGGTGTTGGAGCTGATCTGTGAGGTATTGTTGGTGATGCGCGTTTCGTGGTCGGCGAGCTCGGTGGTGTTGGCGTTGATCTGCGTCGTGTGGCTGCTCACCGTGCTTTTCAGATCGGCGATGGCGATGCCGTTCTGGGCGACCTGTGCAGGCAGATTTGTAAGCGTGGCCACATCGAATGTCGACGCCGCCAGATTGCCGCCGGCGTCCGTCGTCACCAGATAGGTCGGGCCGGACTGCGCGTCCGTGCTGGCCTGCGAAGTGATCCCGGCCAGCGTGTAGGTGTTGCTGGCCGTGCCAAGGATGACCTGATTTTTGCGCGTCGCCGTAACGCCCGCTCCGATCGCGATGGAGTTGTCTTGGAGGGCGGTCGCACCCGCGCCCAGCGCGGTGGAGTTCAAAGCGTTCGCTTTGGCCGAAGCGCCAATAGCGGTGGCATTTGACCCGCCCGCCCCTCGGGCCCCGGCCTGAGCCCCGGCGCCGATGGCTGTCGTGTTGGAATTCTCATAGTTGATAGTGGGGCTGCCATTGGGATCATAGTAACCGCCCGCGTTAGCGAGGTTGCCGAGCGCCACGCTGTTGTCGGCAATGGCACCCGCACCCTGGCCGATGGCCGTCGAGAAATCGCCATTGCTGTTGGCGAAGTATCCGCATGCGGTGGAGCGGGTCGAGCCTCCCGCATAGGCCGCTCCACCGTCCACGCCATTGAAATCCGAGCAGATGACTCCGGCGCGTGCTGCGCCCGGCGTGAAGGCGACAAAGCCGGTGGCCGCGATCGCCACCATCACTGCTGTCCCGAGGGCGGGCACTTGGGAGGATGCCACGCGCCCGAAAACCGCCGTCGCGGACGACACTAGTCCATTGCCTTTTCGACTTCGGCGCCTTGTCGTGGCTGTTTCGCTTTTTGTCTCGGCAGCGACGTCTTCCGATACGCTCACGCGTCCAATCTTTTCTGCGATCACGCTCAAAGCCCTCGCTTCATTGCCAATTAATCGACCGAGTCCCCTGCCGGGGCTGTCGGTCCCGCACGCTGGCCGAGCCGGGCGGGAGGTGCTCCGGCCATGGCTGGGCTGACAATCAAGCAGTTGCGCACTTGGCGGCTGTGCTGCCGTCCCCGAACAGCACTCGCCTTGCAAACACCGACGCCCTCGAACTCCGCGCAGGACCGCAGCACCCGACGGGGGCAACCGAACACAAAGAGAATGCCGCGTCTTCCACCATTCGGTGGATAGCGACGGCCGGAGTTCGATGGTAGCGCCCGAGGCCGGATGACCATCTCCGTCGGGAGATGACCAAAGGGCTTGCCCGATCCGGATCATGCTTTAATTTTACTGCGGTGCAGCAAGGATAGGGTGAGATGCCTTCTTCTCTCTCGTTGGGTCGGCTGTCCGAGCTGATCGGGATGATCTACGACGCCGCGATCGATCCCTCGCTTTGGCCTGTCGCGATCGACGAAATCCGCAAGGCGCTCGAATTCGACAACGCCACCTTCACCCTGCAGGCCTTGCCGTCGGGCGAGGTGCTGATCAATGTGACCAGCAACATTCCTCAGCACTATCTCGACCGGATGGCCGGCTATGGCGGGGAGGTTCTCGACCAATGGGGTGGGCTGGCGGCGTTGCGCGCTCTGCCGATGGATCAGCCGGCGGTATTGAGCCGCGTCAATCCGGACGCGGTGCGCTTCGACGTCACGACAAACCGCTACTCCCTGGAGTGGGCCAAACCGCAGGGTCTCGTCGACGTCATGGCGCTCGGGCTCGCATTCGACGAGCGCGGTCTGGGCTCGCTGGCGTTTGGCCGCCACGAAAGCGCGGGGCCGATCGGCGAGCGTGAGATCGAGGCCGCCCGATTCTTGATCCCCCATCTTCAGCGCGCGGCGACCGTCAACCGGCTGCTGGACATGGCGGCGATCGCCCGGTCGACCTTCGAGGCGGTGCTCGATACGCTGACGGCGCCGATCTTTCTCACCAGCGCCGACCTCCATGTCGTGCATGCCAACCCGGCGGCGCTCGAGCTTGTCGCCACGGGCGGCCTGCTGAGCGTCCGCAACGGCGTTCTCGTCGCCAATGTTTCAGCCGTATCCAGCGCGTTGGCCGTCGCCGTCGCCCAGGCGGCACGGGACGAGGGCGCGCTCGCCCGCAAGGGATTGGGTGTTCCGGTACGCTGGCAGGACGACTCGGCCGGGGCCCTGCATGTGTTGCCGCTGCGCCCTGGGCGCGGCTCGTTCGATGCCAGCGTGGTCGCGGCGGTGTTCGTGGCGCGCGCCGATACGCCTTTCGTCGCGCCGACCGCGCTGGTGGCGGCGCTGTTCGGTTTGACGCCCGCCGAGGCACGTGTCTTCGAGCAGATCGCGGTCGGCCGCACGGTGGAGGAGACGTCCGAAGTCCTCAACATCGGCCGCAGCACGGTCAGGACGCATCTCCTGCGGCTGTTCGAGAAGACCGGCGCGCGGCGACAGGCCGAGTTGGTTCAGCTCGCGGCGTCGCTTGCGGCACCCTTGGCCGCCAGCACTGGATAGAAGCCACCGGCGGACCCGTCACGGGCGCTTCCGCTTTCGCGCCGCGCGGGAGTGCTCCAGTTTGGGCTTGCCCGCTTCGGATCATGCGTTCATTTTGCCATGCAGCAAGAATTGTTGCTTTGCAGCAGAAGCAGGTGGTGATGCGGTCTCCTCTCTCCATGGAGCGGCTGTCCGAACTGATCGGGCTGATCTACGACGCCGCGATCGATCCCTCACGCTGGTCCGTCGCAATCGAGGAGATGCGCATCGCGCTTGGCTTCGCGACCGCCGCCATCCGCCTGCAAGCGTTGCCGTCGGGCGAGGTGCTGGTCAACGTGACCAGCAACATTCCGCAGCCGTATGTCGATCAGATGAACAGCTACGGCGCTGAAGTCCTCGAGCTGTGGGGTGGCATGGCGGCGGTGGGCTCGCTGCCGATGGATCGGCCAGCGGTGTTGAGCCAGCTCAATCCCGACCTCGACACCACGACGAACCGCTATTTTGTGGAGTGCGGCAAACCGCAAGGCATGATCGATTCCCTGGCACTGCCGCTCGCGCGGGATGGGCGTGGTCTCGGCTCGCTGGCCTTCAGCCGCCATGTCGGTGCCGCTCCCATCAACGATCTGCAGATCGAGGCCGCCCAGCTGCTGATCCCGCATCTCCAGCGCGCCGCGACGATCAACCGGCTGCTGGACATGGCGGCGATCGCCAGGGCAACCTTCCAGACCGTGCTCGACACGCTGACGGCACCGATCTTTCTCACCACTGCCGATCTGCAGGTCGTGCATGCGAATCCGGCGGCACATGCGATTGTCGCCGGGGGCGAGCTGCTGAACATTCGCAACGGCGTTCTCGTCGCCAATGTCTCGGCTGTATCCAGCGCGTTGGCCGTCGCGGTGGCCCAGGCGGCACGGGACGAGGGCGCGCTTGCCCGCAAGGGATTGGGTGTTCCGGTACGCTGGCAGGACGACTCGGCCGGGGCCCTGCATGTGTTGCCGCTGCGCCCTGGGCGCGGCTCGTTCGATGCCAGCGTGGTCGCTGCGGTGTTCGTGGCGCGCGCCGATACGCCCTTCGTCGCGCCGACCGCGCTGGTGGCGGCGCTGTTCGGTTTGACGCCCGCCGAGGCACGTGTCTTCGAGCAGATCGCGGTCGGCCGCACGGTGGAGGAGACGTCCGAAGTCCTCAACATCGGCCGCAGCACGGTCAGGACGCATCTCCTGCGGCTGTTCGAGAAGACCGGCGCGCGGCGGCAGGCCGAGTTGGTTCAGCTCGCGGCGTCGCTTGCGGCGCCCTTGGCTGGTCTGGCGTAGAAACGAACTCAAGCGGCCCTGCCGCGAGAATTCATTTCAACCAGGCCGTCCGATCCGCAAACCAACTTGCTCGATCACGCTGGCAAGTGTTGTCTTTTTGATCTCAAGCGAAATTTTCGTCTTCGCGCGCGCAGCCGGGATGAACAATTCTTCCTCGCTGTATCTGCTCAGGAACTCCGCCACGGCCGACAATTCGGCACCCTTCACGCAGATATTAATAATGCTGTGCGACGCCCGCTTTGCGACTCTCTCAGATAAGATCTGCAGGGGTCCGCAAGTGCAGTCACAATATCCTTCGTCGTGGCGATAGATACAAATGCAATGATCGTATTGCGGACAAACTGTATTACATTCGCAATCGTCCTCAATTGTCATCGTATTCTCCAAAAACTAGTGATTTATGGGTGCCCATCGGATCTGGGACGGAGGTGGACGCAGACCACCACGAAAAGAATTTCGGGTCATCCACCGTTCGGTGGACAGTGACGGTCCCAGCCCGACGATTTCGCCCGCACCCGACGCCCGTGCCGGGATGTGAGGGTGGGCGCGCCATAGCCGCCACATCCGCCTCGGCGGCAAGCCGCCAGTGGCTTTTTTCCAACAAACGCCGCGCTGTTGGAAAGATTTAACTCTACGAGATCTATAGAATTAGCTGACTATGTACAGGCAATCCGGGTTTTCTCTTTTCAAGGAGCCTTTCATGTCCAGCATTTCACGCCGCATCATTCTGCTGTCTTCGGCGGCCCTTGCCGGCGCCGCGTTCCTCGGCCCGGCCATGGCCGATGACCTCAAGATCACCATCGGCTACCAGACGGTGGTCGAGCCCTCGAAGGTGCCGCAGGCCGACGGCGCCTATGAAAAGGCCACCAAGGCCAGCATCGACTGGCGCAAGTTCGATTCAGGCGCCGACGTCATCGCTGCCGTCGCCTCCGGCTCGGTCGATATCGGCTATGTCGGCTCGAGCCCGCTGGCGGCCGCCGCCAGCCGCGAACTGCCGATCCAGACCATCTTCGTCGTTGGCCTGATCGGGCCGTCGGAAGCGCTCGTCGCACGCAACGGCGCCGGCATCGAGAAGGTCGCCGACCTCGCCGGCAAGAAGGTCGCCGTGCCGTTCGTGTCGACGACGCATTACAGCCTGCTTGCCGCGCTCAAGCATGAGAATGTCGACCCGAAGTCCGTCGAAATCCTCAACCTCAGGCCGCCGGAAATCGCCGCCGCCTTCGCGCGCGGCGATATCGACGCCGCCTATGTCTGGGATCCGGCGCTCGGCCAGATCAAGACATCGGGCAAGGTGGTGCTGGATTCCTCGCAGGTCGCCGCCTGGGGCGCGCCGACCTTCGACGCCTGGATCGTGCGCACCGACTTCGCCGAAAAGAACCCGGAAGCCGTGCGCGACTTCGTCAAGGTGACGGGATCTGCCTATACCGAATATCTCGCCAAGCCCGACGCCTGGTCAGTGTCGTCGCCGCAGGCCGCGGCGATCGCCAGGCTCACCGGCGCCAAGCTGGAAGAAGTGCCGGAGCTCCTGAAGGGTTATGTGTTCCCGACGCTTGAAGAGCAGGCCTCGGACAAATTCCTCGGCGGCGGCACGGTCAAGGCGGTCGCGGCCGCATCCGCCTTCCTCAAGGAGCAAGGCAAGGTCGACGCCGTGCTGCCGGACTACTCGAAATACGTGACTTCGAAATACGTCACCGAGGCGTTGGCCTCGAACTGACGGCATACACGCGCGACCCACCTTCCCTGATGCCGTGTGTCGCCTGTCCCGGAACCGCTGACGAGGCGCGGTCCCCGGGGGCGGGCAAATCTTCCTCCAGATACGAGGGCCCTATGCCGCATCTCGTGCTCGACAAGATTTCGATCCACTATGACGGCCAGCCGGCACCCGCCGTCGAGCGTGTGTCGATCACTGTCGCCAGGGACGATTTCGTCGTGCTTGTCGGCCGCTCCGGCTGCGGCAAGACCTCGCTGCTCAATGTCGCCGCCGGCCTGGTCGCCCCCGCGCGCGGCACGGCCTCGATTGGCGGCCGGCCGATCACCGGGCCCGGCTCGGACCGGGCCGTGGTGTTCCAGAACGATGCGCTGTTTCCGTGGCTCACGGCGCGCGAAAATGTCGCCTTCGCGCTCAGGCTGCGCGGGGTGAGGCCATCCGAACGGACGCGGCGCGCCGACCGGTTGCTGGACCTGGTGAAGCTCGGCGACGCCGGCGACAAACGCATCTGGGAGCTGTCCGGCGGCATGCGCCAGCGTGTCGGCCTTGCCCGGGCGCTCGCCGCCGAACCGCAATTCCTGCTGCTCGACGAGCCGCTCGGCGCGCTCGACGCGCTGACGCGCGAGCGCATGCAGACGACGCTGCTCGATCTGTGGACGGCAAGCCATGCCGGCGTGCTGATGGTCACGCACGGCATCGAGGAGGCGCTGGTGCTCGCCACCCGCGTCGTCGTGCTGGCGCCCGGCCCCGGACGCGTGGTGCGAACCTTCGAGCCGGGCTTCTCCCGGCGCTATGCCTCCGGCGAGCCGATTCGCGCCATCAAGGCCGATCCGGCCTTCGCGGCGGCGCGCGGCGAACTGACCGACGCGATCTTCGAGGGAGAGGCGGCATGACCGTGACGTCTTATACGGAGCGATCGAGCCGGAAGATCGACGAGGTCGATGGCCTGTCGGTGCCATGGTCGCCGCCCGCCCCGAAGCGCAAAGGCGTCTCGGCGCGCATGATCAGCGCGATCACCATTCTGGTGGTGCTGGCGGTATGGGCGTTGTCGGCCCGCCTGCAACTCGTTTCGCCGGTCTTCCTGCCCTCGCCAGCCGCCGTGTGGAATAAATTCTTCGTTGTGGTTCGCGATGGCTTCGTCGACGCGACGCTGTTGCAGCACGCCGTCGCCAGCCTGGGCCGCGTGTTCGCCGCACTCGTCGCCGCCATCCTCGTCGGCGTGCCGGTAGGCCTCGCCATCGGCATCAGCACGGTGGGGCGCGGCATCTTCGATCCGCTGCTCGAATTCCTGCGGCCAATCCCGCCGCTGGCCTATCTGCCGCTGGTCATCATCTGGTTCGGCATCGGCGAGCCATCGAAAATCCTGGTGATCGCCATCGCCATGCTGGCGCCGGTGGCGCTGTCGACCGCATCGGGTGTCCGCGGTGTCTCGCAGGAGCGCATCAACGCCGCGCGCTCGCTCGGCGCGACGCGCGCGCAAGTGGTCCGCCATGTCATCCTGCCCAGCGCGCTGCCCTCGATCCTGACCGGACTGCGCATCGCGCTCGGCGCCGGCTGGTCGACACTGGTCGCGGCCGAACTGGTGGCGGCGACGCGCGGACTTGGCTTCATGATCCAGTCGGCGGCCCAATTCCTCGTCACCGACGTGGTTGTGATGGGCATATTGGTGATCGCCGCCATCGCCTTCGTGCTCGAATTCACCATCCGCCGGATCGAGCGCGTGCTCGTCCCGTGGGCGGGACGGGAATGATCGGAAAAAGAGAATGACGATGCCCCATTCCACCGCCGTGTTGTTCGCCCATGTCGGCTCCTGGCTGCTCGGCCTTGCCTCCGATGACAAGGCGGCAAAGGAGGACGGCCCGCGCTCGCCGGCGCCGGTCCGGTTCCGGGCCGGCCACGACCGCCTGCCGCCGCGCGACGAGAGTTTTTACTGGGCCTGGCAATACTGGTCGCAGTGAACGCGGCTCACCGCCTCAACGGTTCGCCCACCACAGTCCGGCCAGGCCGGCCAGCATGGCGGCGAGGCCGATATAGAGCCATTGCGACTGGCCGGTCATGAAGCTGCCACCGACCACGCCGATGCCTTGCAGCGACCACAGCGCACCAACGGCCAGCACGATCAACGCCAGCAGGTTCTTGGCCAGCACATTTTTGGTCAGTCTCATTGTCGCACCCTACTTTTGAAAGTCGATCGATTGCGGCGCCGTGGCCACGATGAAAGAGCCGAAGGAAATGGCCAGATCGTGCAGGATTCTATTTGAAGATCAACGCCGGATCTTGTCATAAAAGTCCTTCGTGCCGATCAAAACTTGATGGAAAACTGGTCAATTCGCGCCAGAAAATCCCTGACAGACTGTTACCCTGTGACTCCAAACGTGTGATCTCGCCACGGAACCGCCAGATCACTGCCGCATTTCCTGCCTTATTCTCGACCTAACGGCTGGGTCTGTCAAAAACGGAGCCATCCCCCAAATATGAAGACCACGAAACAGACCGCGCTTGTCGCGGTAACGATCGCTGCTGGCCTGATGGTCGGTGCTTCCGCCACTTCGGCAACCGCCGCCGCCGGCCAGTGTGGCCGCGCCTCCTGGTACGCGCTGCACTCCAAGACCGCGTCCGGCGAGCGCATGAACCCCTCGGCGATGACCGCCGCCCACCGCACGCTGCCTTTCGGCACCAAACTGCGGGTGACCAACAAGAACAACGGCCGCAGCGTCATCGTGCGCATCAACGATCGCGGCCCGTTCATCAAGGGCCGCGTGCTCGACCTCTCCAGGGGTGCCGCCAGCCAGCTCGGCTTTGTCAGCTCCGGTCAGACCGCGATCTGCATGGCGCGCGTCTGACGGTTCGGTGTCCGGCATGAGGGGCCGGACACATATCCTTCACATTTCGGCGGTGCACATTGAGCCGGCTGCGCCCCCGAAGGCGGCTGCACCAAGGCTTCGGACGAAAGAAGCATTGGTCACGCCACGTGACGTATTGCATCGCAGCAATTAGTTGTTAACTTCCCCGCGAGACATTCAAGGCTCGGCGCTGCTCGTCGTCCCTTCGGTCGAGGCAGCAGCGGGGTTCTTGATGTTCTACCAGCTCTACGAAATGAACCACGCCGCCCTGCAGCCGGCGCGGCTCTATGCCGACGCGGTCCGGCTCTTCTATTCCAACCCGCTCAACCCGGTTTCGCACACGCCCTGGGGCCGTTCGATCGCGGCGGGCGCCGAACTCTTCGAGCGCACCACGCGCCGCTACGGCAAGCCGCAATTCGGCCTCGCCAAGACCGTGGTCGACTGGAAGAGCGTCGCGGTCACCGAGAAGACGGTCTGGTCGAAGCCGTTCTGCAATCTCGTCCGCTTCGAGCGCGACGTTCCCGCTGGCCGCAAGGCCGACCCGAAGCTTTTGATCGTGGCGCCGATGTCGGGCCATTACGCGACGCTGCTGCGCGGCACGGTCGAGGCGATGCTGCCCTATGCCGATGTCCACATCACCGACTGGGTCGACGCGCGCATGGTGCCGCTGGCCGACGGCCAATTCGATCTCGACGACTATATCGACTACATCATCGACATGCTGCACACGCTGGGTCCCGACACCCATGTGATGGCGGTGTGCCAGCCTTCCGTGCCGGTGCTGGCGGCGGTGGCGCTGATGGAGACGAAGGGCGACCCCTTCGTCCCGTCGACGATGACCTTGATGGGCGGGCCGATCGACACCCGCCGCAACCCGACCGCGGTCAATCTTCTGGCCAAGGAAAAGGGCATCGACTGGTTCCGCGACAATGTCGTCATGCGCGCGCCCTGGCCAGTGCCGGGCTTCGGCCGCGAGGTCTATCCCGGCTTCCTGCAGCTTTCCGGCTTCATGAGCATGAACCTCGACCGCCACATCATCGCCCACAAGGACTTCTTCATGAACCTCGTGAAGCATGATGGCGACAATGCCGAAAAGCACCGCGACTTCTATGACGAATATCTGGCAGTGATGGATCTGACGGCCGAGTTCTACCTGCAGACGGTCGACACCGTCTTCGTGCGCCATGCGCTGCCCAAGGGCGAGATGACGCATCGCGGCACTAGGATCGACACGTCAGCCATCCGCAACGTCGCCCTGTTCACGGTCGAGGGCGAGAACGACGATATTTCGGGCCTTGGCCAGACCAAGGCGGCGCAGGATCTCTGCGTCAACATCCCCGCCGATCGGAAGGCGCATTACATGCAGCCGGCGGTCGGCCATTACGGCGTCTTCAACGGCTCGCGCTTCCGCTCCGAGATCGTACCGCGCATCGTCGACTTCATCACCAGCTATGGCCGCCAGAACCGCGTCGCGGTGAAGCCGAAGCTGGTCCGCACCGCAAAGCGGTAGCAATTGTGAAACGGAACCGGGCCGGTGGCCCGATTCTGTTGCACAATAGACGCTGTTCTCCCCTGCGGGTAACCATGCTGCAAATCAGGCCGTCGTCGTAATTGACACGGAGTGTAAATCGCCCTTAACGTTTCGTTAACAACAGGGCGAGCGGGGACAATGAATTCCTCAACCATGCAAAGGCTGCGCGTATGCGTGGCAGCCGGGCTTGCGTTAACGGGGGGCTGGATGGCACCGGCCTGGGCGTCGGGCGCCATGGCGACCGGAGGCCTCACTTCGCAGCCGATCGGCCACTATGATTTCTGCAAGCAGCATCCGGGCGAATGCTCGATCCGTCCGGCCAACCTCGCGCCGGCGGCCCTCACCGACGGCTTGATGCGCAAGCTCGCCAACGTCACCGCCAGGGTCAATGCATCGGTCAAGCCGATGAGCGACATGGACATCTACGGCAAGGACGAGGTCTGGGCCTATCCCGACAGGGGCGTCGGCGACTGCGAGGATTATGTGCTGGAGAAGCGTCGCCAGCTGTCGCGCATGGGCGTGTCGCTCGCCGATCTCCTGATCACCGTGGTGCGCAAGCCCGACGGCGAAGGCCACGCGGTGCTGACGGTGCGCACCGATGGCGGCGACTACGTGCTCGACAATTTGACCGACAAGGTCAAGGCCTGGGACCAGACCGGCTACCGCTTCCTCAAGCGCCAGGCGATCGACAACACCGGCCGCTGGGTCTCGATCCGCGGTGGCCAGCAGGTTCTGGTGGGATCGGTGCAGTAGCAGAGAGCGCTGCCGTTCGGATCGCGGCAGCTCTCGTGCGCATCACCCTGTCTTCACCTTATCCACAAAGGGCAGCGCCGCCCCTCATTGCCCTGCCGGGCATTTCTCCCCGTATAGTGACGGGGAGAAAGAGCCGTCATCGCCGATCTCGCCAATTGTTAGCGGTACAGGAAGGGTGGCGAGGTTGCCACAGCGACCTTTCTCCCCGTTCTACGGGGAGAAGATGCCGGCAGGCAGATGAGGGGCGGCGCTGACATCGCCGATCGCGCGTCTCGCATACCCATTCCGAAAATCTTTCATCCCTCCATGAACCATTTCCGTTCGCCCGGCGACACACAGCCGTGAACCGAACAAACCCAAACCATGGAGACTTCAAATGACTGCTTTTCTGCGCAATACCCTTCTCGCCGCCGCTGCCGTCTCGGCCCTGACCGGATCGGCTCTGGCCGGCCAGACCATTCCAAGCTGTTCCAACACCAACCTCAACGACCTGTGGGCCGGCCGCTGTTGCGGCGAGGCCGGCGCGTCGGACTGTCTGGGCGGTGGCAATGGCGGGCACGACCATGGCGACCATGGCCGTGGCGGCAATGGCGGCAGCACGGCCGGCAAGAACTGATCTCACCACGGCTGCCCGCTGGCTGTTCGCCGGCGGGCACCGTTTTGCGCTCGGGACGCGGTTGTCATGAAACTCCGGCTACTTCAGCCGGCCCAATGCCGTTCGGATCGAGGCGGTGATGCGGCGCAGCTCCGCCTCGTCGAGTTTCTCGATGGTCTCGGCCAGGAGATTGGCAAGCTCGGTGGCGGCGGGCGACAGACCCGACGTGTCGAGTTTCACGCGCGGATGCGAGGTTTCGGCCAGCCGCGCCAGCTCCTCGGCATCGTCCCAGATGATGTTGAAATAGCCGATGATCTTCTGGATCAGCGTCCAGGTCGGCGCGCCGCGCCGGCCATGCTCGAGCGCCGAGAGATAGGCGGCGCTGACGCCGATCGCCGCCGCCATGTCCTTCTGGCTGACGCCGCGCTCGGCCCGCAGCGCCCGCAACCTCTCGCCGAACGGCGTCATGCGCCCGGCCTCATGCCCTGATCCGCCGCAGCCTGATATAGAGCGCGCCCGAACCGCCATGGTTGCGGGCGGCATGGTCGTGGCTGGAGACCAGCGGCCGGAACGCCGGCGTCGACAGCCAGGCCGGCACGGCGCGCCGCAGCACACCGTCGCCGCCCGAGGACGACCCCTTGCCGGTGATGACCAGCACATAGCGGACGCCGCCGGCATGCGCCCGATGCAGGAACGAGAACAGCAGCGAATAGGCCTCGTCCTGCGTCATGCCATGCAGGTCGACGCGGCCCTCGATCGGCAGCCGGCCTTTTTGCAGCTTGTCCAGCGTCGGCTCGTCGAGCCGCTGCGTGACATGCTGCACCCTGGGCTTTGCCGCGCCGGGCGCGTTGGCGGCGGGCTGTGCCGGCTGTGCCGGCTGTGCCGGCGTCGGCCTGGCATCGGCAGCCATGTCTGGAATGTCGACGGCGGCGCGGCCCTTCAGCGGCCTGGCGGTGCGCGCCACCAGGTTCCACAGCACCCGGTCGTCCTCGCTGAGCTTGTCCGGACGCTTGCTCATCTTGCGCCCTCGGCCAGGGCGCGCGGCACCAGCGCGTAGAAATCGGCGGCGTTGCGCACCACGCCGGCGATCTCGCCGGCGGCGTCGCACGAGCCGGCGAACAGGTCGCCGCGCGCCGGTCCGGTGATGGCCGAGCCGGTGTCCTGCGCGATCATCAGTCGCCGGAACGGTGTTTCGTCGAAGGCGGTGAGCGTCGGCGCGTCGATGTGAAAGGGCGTGCCGAATGTGTGCAGCAGCCGGTCGACCGCCATCGAGCGGCCCGGCGTCAGCGGCACCTTGGCGGCCGCGATCGGCCCCAGCGCGGCGTCTTCCACGGCGGCCTCGCGGAAGAAGATGTAGGAGCGGTTCTGCCACAGGATCTCGTCGATCCGGTCGGGATGCGCCTTGAACCAGGCGCGGATCGACTGCATCGTCACCTGCGCCAGCGGGATTTCGCCCAGCTCGCTCAGAATTTTGCCGGGGCCGGTAAAGCGCTGGCCCGACTTGGCGGCGTAGGTGACGCGGCAGAGCCGGCCGTCGGTCATGGCGAGCCGCGCCGCGCCCTGCACATGGATGAAGAAGGCATCGACCTTATCGGCCAGCCAGGCGATCCCCAATCCCTGGCCGGCGAGCGCCCCGCGCTCGATGGCGCCACGGTCGAAATATTCGGCAAGTCCATCCGGCGTCCGGCGCGCGAATGCCAGATAGGAATCCATCCCGGCGGGCCGGTTGGCGTCATCCACGTCAATGAGATCGGCCGGCCGCGACAGCAACGGCACGGCAAAATGCTGCGTCCGCACCGGCGAGGCCTCGACTACAGGCTCGTAGAAACCGGTGACGAGCCCGACGCCGGTCTCCGGCCGCACCAGCATCGGGACAAAAAAGCGCTCGAAGAAGGCGCGGGCCTCGGACGAACTGGTGGCGGGCGCTTCGCGCGCCTGCGCATAGGCCCCGGCGAAGGCGCCGAAATCGACGCCCAGCGCACCGCTGCGATAGGGTTTTACCAGGACGTGGAAGGCGGAGCGGGCAAAGGCGGCGAAGGCCGGCAGATGGTCGTCGTCGCCCCAGCCGGGCAGGTCGCCAAAGGACCTTTCAACAAGGAGAGGCGACAGCGACACCGGAGCCCCCGCCTATTCCGGACTCAGTCTTCTTCTTCGGTGGCGACGAGCTTCCAGTTCGGGTCGCGCGAGCGCGTGTCGCGGGCGAAGGTCCAGACATCCTTGACCTCGGCCACCGTCTCGGGGTCGCCGTCGATGACCGTGCCGGCCTGGTCGCGCGTCGCCGAAATCAGCTCGCTGATGATGCGCAGCGTCACATGCGCCTCGCCGCCCTTCATCTCGGCCGAGACGATATCGGCCTTGTCGATGCCGACGAAGGAGGACTGGATCTTTTCCGACTTGGCCTCGCGCTCGCCGATCGCGGCGACGAAGCCGTCATAGACCTCGCGCGACAACAGGTTCTTCAGCGTTTTGCGGTCGCCGTCGGCATAGGCCATGACGATCATCTCATAGGCCATCTTGGCGCCGTCGACGAACCCCTTGGGGTCGAAGGACGGGTCGTTGTCCTTGATCGCGCGCAGGCCCTTGTTGAGATCTGTGTCGGGCTTGGCGAAGGCGTCGATCGCCGTATAGGCGTCGGCCGGCGCCGGCTCGCCGGGCGCCCGCTTGCGCGGCAGCGAAACAACGTTCTCGGGCTTCTGCGTGGCGTCCTTGTCGGTGCGCGCCGCCGTATAGGGGTCGAAGGGCGGCCGTTCGCTACCGGTCCGACGGCCCAGCACATTGCGCAGCTGGAAGAAGATCACCACCGCCGCGATCAGGAAGAAAATCGTGCCGAAGTCGAAGAAGCCCATATTTTCCGCCAATCAATCACTGCCTCTAGGCCGGACCATCCAGCCGACAGGCTGCGGTCGCATAGCGTTCACCATTCAAAGCATATAGAACGCAAGGCGCAATCATTCAAATCAAAGGCAGGCATACCTATCTAACAGCCTCCGTGCCAGCGGCGATTGGTCGCCAACCGGCAAAAACATCCGATCGAGAAGGCAAGACTTGCGCATTTCCTTCCTTCCCCTCCTCATCCTCGCACTTCCCCTGCTGGAAATCGCCGGTTTCGTCGTCGTCGGCCGTCAGGTCGGCGCCCTGGCGACGGTTGGCCTGGTGCTGGCCTCGAGCATCGCCGGTGTGCTTTTGCTGCGCCACCAAGGTTTCGGCGTCATGACCCGCATCCGCGCCGAAATGGGTGCCGGCCATGATCCCAGCCGCCAGCTCGCCCATGGCGCCATGATCGTGGTCGCGGCGATCCTTCTGATTATCCCCGGCTTCATCACCGACATCATCGGCCTGCTGCTGTTCCTGCCGCCGGTGCGCGATTTCGCCTGGCAGAGGCTGAAGGGCCGCATCGTGGTCGCCACCAATTTCTCCACCGGCGGCTTCCGCCGCCAGCGCGACAAGGTCATCGACCTCGAGGACGGCGACTATTCGCGCGAGGACGATCTCAAGCGCGGCCCCGACCACAATTCGCCGTGGCGGCGGCTCAAGGACGATTAGAGTTCTGATCTGTTCCGAGAGGCCGGCGCTGCCCCTCATTGTCCTGCCGGACATTTCTCCCCGTATAGTGACGGGGAGAAAGGGCTGAATGCGCCGCTGGAGCGGTGCAGCGTTGGCGATTGGCGAAACCATTGATGACAGCACCCCTCTCCCCGTCCCTATACGGGGAGAGGATGCCGGCAGGCAGGTGAGGGGCAGCACTGCCCTCGACAATTGACTTCTCGAACGCACAAGCAGCCTCAAGCAAATGCCCTCGCCACCACAAGGCGGCAAACCTTGTCTTGTCATGTCGGCCATGCTAGCCAACGCCCGATTTCAATTCGGTCAGCAAAGCTGCCCAGGGGAAAAGGAAACGGCTCATGGCCAGCAATGATGACGCGCCGGTCGGCGCCAACGGCAACGGAAACGGCAACGCGACGCAGCCCTCGCTCAACGTGCTCGCCCAGTATGTGAAGGACCTGTCCTTCGAAAGCCCCGGCGCGCCGAACTCGCTGCGCGGCCGCGACAAGGCCCCCGGCATCGCCATCAACGTCAACGTCAACGCCAATCCGCTCTCCGACAAGCAGTTCGACGTCAATCTGACGCTGAACGCCAAGGCCTCCTTCGACCAGGAAGTGCTGTTCAACGTCGAGCTGGTCTATGGCGGCGTCTTCGCCATTTCGGGCTTCCCGCAGGAGCACATGCTGCCGATCCTGTTCATCGAATGCCCGCGCCTTCTGTTCCCCTTCGCCCGCCAGATTATCGCCGAGGCGACGCGCAACGGCGGCTTCCCGCCGCTGATGCTCGACCCGATCGACTTCGCGCAGATGTTCCAGCAGAAGATCGCCGAGGACCAGGCTGCGTCGAAGGTCCAGGTGAGCTGAGCTCGGCCTGAACGGTTTTCGTCGAAGAACCCGGCCTCGCGCCGGGTTTTTTGTTGGCGCGCCCCGCACAGGCCACCCCATGCCTTCGTCATCCTATGGCGGAGCAAGGAGCGAAGCGACGCGGCGCAGACCATAGGATCCATGCCGGGACTCCGATGCGTCGCCACGGGTCCAGAATTCTGCACCGCTGCACCCGTCAGCAAGGTCGCGGCATGGATCCTCGGGTCTGCGCCGCGTCGCTACGCTCCTTGCTCCGCCCGTGGATGACGAAGCCGCGAGAGCGGGTGCCCGCCCCCTGCGGAACACCGCATAACTCCTGCGGATTCCCGAACACTCCGCTCCGTCCCCTCGCCCTATCATTCCCTCTCAGGCAATGACGCCCCGGCGGTCGCGACCGCCTCGCGTTGGCGATTTCGCCGGGGCGAGCCTGTTTTCGTGCATTCCCTGCGCAGTCCGGCCGGCATGCACCAACAAAAGAGGGAACGACGATGAGATTCATGCTGACCGACAGGAAACTCCACCCGCGCGCCAGACCCGTCGCCGACGATTTCAAGAAGGGCGGCATCAGCCGCCGCGAATATCTGGCGCTGATGGCCGGCCTCGGCGTCAGCGCCGCCGGCGCGCTTGCGCTGGGTGGCCTGACCGCGACCCCGGCCCGCGCCGCCGAGCCCAAGAAGGGCGGAACCTTGCGCGTCGCCATGAACGTCAAGGGCTTCAAGGACCCGCGCACCTTCGACGGCGTCGAAATGTCCAACGTCGCGCGCCATTGCAACGAATATCTGGTGCGCTGGAACACCGATTTCTCGTTCGAGCCGTGGCTCCTGGAAAAATGGGAGATGAGCGACGACGCCAGGACGCTGACGCTGCATGTGCGCAAGGGCATTTCGTGGTCGAATGGCGACGCCTTCAACGCCGATGATGTCGTCCACAACCTCACCCGCTGGTGCGAGGCCGGCGTCGCCGGCAATTCGGTCGCCGCGCGCATGGGCGCGCTGGTCGATGCCGACACCAAGAAAGCGGTCGATGGCGGCATCGAGAAGGTCGACGACTTCACCATCAAGCTCAACCTGCCGAAACCCGACATTTCGCTGATCGCCGGCATGGCCGACTATCCCGCGCTGATCATGCACCGCTCCTATGATGGCGACGGCGACCCCATGAAGGCGCTCGCCATCACCACCGGCCCTTGCGAACTGGTCAAATGGGACGCCGAGACGGGTGCGGAGGTCAAGCGCAAGGACAAGCCCTGGTGGAAGGGCGAGTTCTACCTGGATGGTATCAGGTGGATCGACTACGGCTCCGACCCCAACGCCATGCTGTCGGCTTTCGAATCCGGCGAGATCGACACCGACCACGAAACCGCCTCCGATGCCGTCTCGCAGACCGACAAGATGGGGCTGAAGAATTCCGAGATCGCCACCGGCTCCACCATCGTCGCCCGCTTCAATGTCGCCAACGCGCCCTATGACGACGTCAAGCTGCGCCGCGCCGCGCAACTCGCCGTCGACAATTCGGCCGTGCTGAAGCTCGGCCTCGATGGCCGCGGCAAACCCGCCGACAACCACCATGTCGGCCCCATGCATCCTGAGTTTGCCGATATCGGCCCGGCCAAGCGCGATGTCGAGCAGGCGAAGAAGCTGCTCGCCGAATCCGGCAAGGCGGACCACGAATATGAGCTGATCTCGGTCGACGTCGAATGGCAGAAGAACACGGCCGATGCCATCGCCGCGCAGATCCGCGAGGCCGGCCTGAAAATCAAGCGCACCGTCCTGCCCGCCGCCACCTTCTGGAACGACTGGAGCAAGTTCCCCTATTCCTGCACCGAATGGCTCGGCCGCCCGCTCGGCGTCCAGGTGCTGGCGCTGGCGTATAAATCGGGCGCTGCCTGGAACGAAAGCGCCTACGCCTCGAAGGAATTCGACGCGCTGCTCGACAAGGCGCTGGCCATGCCCGACCCCAAGGCCCGCAAGGAGATCATGGCCGAGATCGAGCGGAATTTGCGTGACTCAGGCATCATCATCCAACCCTACTGGCGCTCGGTCTACCGGACATATCGCAAGGGCATCGAAGGCTGCGAGCAGCACCAGGCGCTGGAACAGCACTTTGAGAAGGTTTGGATTGAAAGTTGAGGTTTGGCGCGGCACGTTCTTCCTTCTCCCCCTGTGGGAAAGGTGGATTGCCGCGAAGCGGCAAGACGGATGAGGGGTGCGTGACGGATCGCTGCCTTGCAGAACTAAGCGCTGTGCGCCCAATCCTTTCCACCGCCTCACTCCGCTGGAACACCCCTCATCCGTCTCGGCGCTGGCGCGCCGATCCACCTTCTCCCACAAGGGGAGCGGGGAAGCAGCGCCGCGCCCCGCGCTTCACCTTCACCGTCGGCGCCGCCCCTCACTGTCTTGCAGGACATCTCTCCCCGTAAACGGGGCGAGAGGGCTGGCCGCAAACCCGGCGCCCTTCCTGCAACGTCTGCGATTGGCGAAAGCGGCGATGCCAGCCCCTTCGCCCCGTTTACGGGGATGAGGAATGATCCGCGTAGCGGACGAAAAGCCGATCGCTTGGCTTTTCGAATGACGAACGCCCGAAGCGATAGCGAAGGGCCGGATGCCGGCAGGCAGATGAGGGGTAGCGCCAACGCCGATCTTCCCGTCACGGATTCCGACAGCAGCGTTCATTCCTCACCGCCCATCCTTCACCAACGTCCAGATCCACCCAGCAAAAGTCAGCACCAGGAACGGATAGCCTGCCGCCGGCAGCGGCGCCGATGTCGGCAGCAGGGGCGTGCCCCACAGCACCATGCCCACCGACACCAGGAACAGCACGGCGGCAATCACCCCGGTGATCCGTATCCACGGCGCGAAAGTGTTAGGCACGCTGATCAGGATCAGCGCCGCCGCCCACATCGAAATGCCGCCGACATAGGAAGGCACGCTGGCCTGTAACCCCGCCGCATTGCCTGATAAAAGCAGGCTCTCGCCGGCCAGGAAGGTCGGGAAACCTGCCGCGACGCAAGGTGATTATATACAAACCCAGCTTGGAGCTTTTCGCAAATCGTGATTCAATGCCATTGCCAAGGGAGGGAACGGCAATGAATGTTTCGCTCGCCAGTGATCTTTCTGGAGCCGCGGCCGCCTTGGCTGGTCTGATTTTGGTTTTCCTCGGCGCGACCGTCGCCGCCTACGATGGCTACAATGCAACTCAGCAGGGGACTGTTGTTGCGCGGTACAGGAGAAGGGCCGCCTTCGCCTTCTTCGGCTTCGTTCTATCACTACTATCGGCGGGGCTTGCGCTGGCAGGGCAATGGCTAGCGGTCGGTGGATGGTTGATTGCATCAGCAATTGCTTTAGCCATCAGTGTGATTCTTGTGGCTACCGCAGCGTGGCAAGCCTACTCGGACGTGAGCTGATGGCACTCACATTGGACGCCGAACAGAAACTGGCCGCAGTCGGTCTCGTAGGTATTTATAATCAACATAGTCTCGTTTGGAACGATGCCGCGCGACAGGCGTATGTTTACATCAAAGCCGGATTCCCAAATGGAGCTGCAGTCCGACCAGATGATGTCGCCAAGGCGATTAAGCCAGTCTTGGAAGTCAACGAAATTTTGAATGCTCATCTCAACGTGAAGAGATTGACGCAGAAGTATTGGATTTCCTATTTCGCGGATCTGATAATTGACAGGGCTTGGGCTGCGATAACCACCCCATAAAAGGAGAACAAAAATGACCGAGAAAGAAGCACGGCAATTAAAGGCAGAGCAGTTTGTCGAGAAGGTTTTGAAAGAGACCTTCAAACAGAACGTGAGCGCCAAGACCGTGAAGGCGGTGGCCGAGAAGGTGTCGAAGACGATACCGCTTTCACGGGAACGATCCGCCCGGCACACACAGGCTGCTGAATAGGCTATGCCTATCCCAAAGTACGCTCAGCACGTCCCGACACATAGGCTAGTGCAGATTCTATGCAAAGGCTCATGTGGGGCGATGAGGTACGCTGAAACGTCAGATGCGACTTGGCGTGGTGTTGACGACAACATCATCACGCATCAGGTGTCCGCCAAATGCTTAAAGTGCAGCAATCTGGCATACGACAACTACAGTTGGATGGCCGCCTAGCCTGAAGTGCCGGCGCCTAATTCGCCGGACCTGTCCCGTTCCACCGGATGAACTCGACGCCCTTCCCGGTCACTTCCCGCACCACGTTCAACAGCACCTCATGCAAGACGCGCGTCTGGCGATAGTGGTCGCAATGCAGCGATATGAACAGCTTGACGATGCTTAAGTGCAGCGCTTCCGCTGCCACCAGAAAGCGCTTGATTTCAGCCTGCGATAATTTGCTGTGACGGTTTCGACTTAGCCATCTGCGATCTCATGCGAGAATCGCCCCACCTAGGATTATCGTCCTACACTTGAGAAACGAGATCAACACGCGAGAGTGTTTCCTACGCCGGTTTGTGCCCTGTTTGCCTGTGAAAACCGGGTATCACGGAGGAATCACTCGCCAGACGTATTAGAAATCGCTTAGGTTGCGTTGCTTTGCGGCACCCGAATCATGGGTTGCAGCCGACACAGTAAACCGGCCACTCTATTTGCTATAAGGATCAATGGGTTAATGGCAAATTCACCCCGACTTCCGGCCACATCGAAACAGCTGCCGCTTGACCTTGGAATTGAGGTTGAAAAGGACGTAAACGGCATTGAAATGGGCGTGCTTGAAAATGGCATGGCCTATCTCACGCAGCGCGGCCTTTCCGCAATCTGCGGCGCGGCCCGATCTACTATCCAAGAAATCACTAAGGAATGGGAAGACAACTTCGGCCTCGATCTCCAGCGCGGGCGCTCGCTCTATTTTTCCGACTACCTCAGGCAAGCCGGTTACGACGAGCCGACACTCTATATGGAGATACAGCACAATGGATCTACCCATTATGCCTATCCCGAACTCGTTTGCATGGCCTTCATTGAGTTCTTCGCCTTCGAGGCCCAAAGGACGAATGACACCGCCCTTCTGAACTTCCGCAAGCTGGCCAGGTACGGCCTCAATCAGTTCATCTATGATGCCCTTGGGTATTCACCGACCGATAAGTGGGTCCATTTCAATGACCGCGTGTCGATCCTTCAAGACAGCTCCCCCGATGGCTATTTCATCGTCTTCAAGGAAACCACCGGTATGGTGGTTGACCTCATTCGGGCCGGCCTGCCAGTCAACGACAAGACGATTCCTGACATTAGCGTGGGCAAGTGCTGGAGCAAACATTGGGAAGACAGCGGCCTTAGCGACAACCACGCCGACCGGATCAAGTTCGAGCATAATTATCCAAGGTACTACCCTCAGTCGGCGAGCAACCCGCAATTGCCTTGGGCTTATCCCGATAGCGCGCTGGGTGAATTCAGGCGGTGGTTTAGGCATGTATATTTGCCGACCAAATACCCGGCCTATATCTTGAGAAAGGCTAACGTTTTGTCGGGCGGTATGGACCACGCAGAGGAGATAGCGGCTCTGTACGAACCGAAGAAGATTGGCGGCAGAAAGTAGGCCCTACTTATTTGCCGCCTTCGGCTTGTCCTTAGGCGGCGGCGCTTTCGCCACCTTCTTTAATGGGAGGTCAAAAGCTTCTTCCGACTGGTCGCTTTTCCAGTTCGCGGGCGGCTTCTTTGAACTTTACTTGACTCTTTCGGTCTTCCGAGATTCCCATCAGTCAAATGCCTCTCAAATTCTATGCCTATGTGGACGAAGCGGGCGACGAAGGCTTCGGCAAGTTGCGCAGTCCAACAAAGTCCGGCCAATCACGATGGCTTGGCCTTGGAGCGGCGCTTGTCACTGAGGAAAACGACCGCTTCATGCCGGTGTGGCGTGATGAGATTGTAGCACTGTTCGACAAGAAGAAGAACCGGCGCGACCTGCACTTCCGATACCTCAACCACAATCAACGTGTTGCCGCCTGCAACACCCTTCGCGAGAAGCCGGTCGGCATTTGCGTCATTGCCTCGAACAAAGAGACGATCCTGGATAGTGAGGAAGTCGACGTCTTCAAACGAAAGCAGCATCTTTACAACTATCTCGTTCGCTTCCTCATGGAGCGTCTCACGGCGGCTTGCGCTTCGAAAGCGAAGATCCAAAACGACACAGCCAGCCTGTTCGTTACATTCTCCCGCCGCGCTGGCACCGACTACCAACAGATGCGCGCCTATTTCGAATTGATGCGGGACGGGCGAGAGGTGTTGAAGCCGGTCCGTACGATCAATTGGACGGTGTTCGATCCCGCAAACTTGAGGGTGGAAAACCATGCTGTCCGGGCCGGGCTTCAGATTGCCGATGTCGTGACCAGCGCCACGTGTTGCGGGCTTGAGCCGAATGAATATGGAAACGTCGAATCCCGCTACGCCCTGTCGCTCAAAAAGCGTTATCTCATGGAGCGCAGCCGCATCCTAAATTGCGGTCTGACGCTGATACCGCCAATAGGACGCTGCCCCCTCAGTGATGAGCAGGCAGCGTTCGTTAGTCAGCTAAACAGTAGGTGACAGGCCCCCGGACCCCTGATGCACATCGCGAAGGATGCTGCTGCCGTAAAGACAACTCGGGGTGATTTCCGGCGCTTGCCTGCCATCCACAATATGACATTGTTCCCATTTTGTTTCAAGATGTTTTCACGAGAAAATAGAGCCAAATCAAACTGTTACAGTAGCTATTTGCCGTGAAACACCAGTAAGTCATTGAAAACGAGTCATTTTTTCCTGCCATGCTCGTATCACCAAAGAGGTAGCTTTAGCGCCGCCCATGGTATGAGGTCATCCGAACGCACTGCCACAACCCCGGGGTGGGACCCGCTGCCTTCGGCAGCTCCCACCCGGACTTGCGCTCGCATCGATCCACCGGATCGATGCGTCCGGCCGGAGACCGGACCCCTCAATCCCCCATCTTCAGCGCCTGGATAAACGCCTCCTGCGGGATATCGACCTTCCCGAACTGGCGCATCCGCTTCTTGCCCTCTTTCTGCTTGTCGAGCAGCTTGCGTTTGCGGGACACGTCGCCGCCGTAGCACTTGGCCGTCACGTCCTTGCGGAGCGCCGAGATGGTTTCACGGGCGATGACCTTGCCGCCGATCGCGGCCTGGACCGGGATTTTGAACAGATGGTTGGGGATCAGCTCCTTCAGCTTCTCCACCATCTGGCGGCCGCGCTTTTCCGCCGCCGTGCGGTGCACCAGCATGGAGAGCGCGTCGACAGGCTCCTCATTGACCAGGATCGACATCTTCACCAAGTCGCCCTCGCGGTAGTCGGTCAAATGATAGTCGAAGGAGGCGTAGCCCTTTGAGATCGACTTCAGCCGGTCGTAGAAATCGAAGACGACTTCGTTGAGCGGCAAATCGTAGGTCAGCATGGCGCGTTTGCCGACATAGGAGAGGTCGGCCTGGATGCCGCGCCGGTCCTGGCAGAGTTTCAATATGCCGCCAAGATAGTCGTCGGGGGTCAGGATCGTGGCGCGGATCCACGGCTCCTCGATCGACGCGATCTTCACCACGTCGGGCATGTCGGCCGGATTGTGCAATTCCTTCATCGTGCCGTCATTGAGCTGCAGCCGGTAGACCACCGAAGGCGCGGTGGCGATCAGGTCGAGGTTGAACTCGCGCTCAAGCCGCTCCTGGATGATTTCGAGATGCAGCAGGCCGAGGAAGCCGCAGCGATAGCCGAAGCCGAGCGCGGCTGAGGTTTCCATTTCATAGGAGAAAGAAGCGTCGTTGAGGCGCAGCTTGCCGACGGCGGCGCGCAGATCCTCGAAATCGGCGGCGTCGACCGGGAACAGGCCGCAGAACACCACCGGCTGCGCCGGCTTGAAGCCGGGCAGGGCCTTTGCCGTCTGGCGTTTATCCTCGGTGATGGTGTCGCCGACGCGGGTGTCGGCCACTTCCTTGATCGAGCCGGTGAAGAAGCCGAACTCGCCAGGGCCGAGCTCCTCGACATTGATGCGGGCGGGCGTGAACACGCCGGTGCGCTCGACCAGGTATTTGGCGCCGGTGCCCATCATGCGGATGGTCTGGCCCTTCTTCAGCACGCCGTCGATGATGCGCACCAGGACGATGACGCCGAGATAGGCGTCGTACCAGCTGTCGACCAGCATCGCCTTCAGCGGCGCCGTGGCATCGCCCTCGCGCGGCGGCGGCAATTGGTGGACGATTGCCTCGAGCACGTCTGGAATGCCAAGGCCTGTCTTGGCCGAGATCAGCACGGCGTTGGAAGCGTCGATGCCGATCACCTCCTCGACCTGCTCGCGGATGCGCTCGGGCTCGGCGGCCGGAAGGTCGACCTTGTTCAGCACCACGACGATCTCGTGGTTGTTGTCGATCGCCTGGTAGACATTGGCCAGCGTCTGCGCCTCGACCCCTTGCGAGGCGTCGACCACCAGCAGCGAACCCTCGCAGGCGGCGAGCGACCGCGACACTTCATAGGCGAAGTCGACATGGCCGGGCGTGTCTATGAGGTTGAGGATATAGTCCTCGCCATTCAAGGCGCGGTATTTCAGCCGTACCGTCTGCGCCTTGATGGTGATGCCGCGCTCGCGCTCGATATCCATCGAGTCCAGCACCTGCTCCTTCATGTCGCGCAGCTCCAGCCCGCCGGTCGATTGGATCAGGCGGTCGGCAAGCGTGGATTTGCCATGGTCGATATGGGCGACGATGGAGAAATTGCGGATGTGGTCGAGGGGCGTGCTCATGCCGCGCGCTTTAGCAGGGGCGGCAAGCGGCGGCAAGGCTTGGGGCCCAAGGGCCGCCTTGCCGCTCGCAAAGCGGTGAAATCGGCAAAAGAATCGAAAAAACCGGCACGCAGGCCAAGAATGCGTAAACTTTGATCGATCACATTAGAGCTTGGTTTGCCGGCTGCGTGGTAAGTGCACGCTCGCTAATGTCCGTCGGGGGTTTGGAATGTTCAGGGTTTTGCGCGGCTTTGCCCGCTCCCGCAGCGGGTCGATGATGCCGCTCTTCCTGGTGAGCCTGATGCCGCTGATCGCGGTCATCGGCTTCTCGGTCGACTATACCGGCGCGGTCCAGACCAAGTCCAACCAGCAGCAGGCGCTCGATGCCGCGATCTTGACGATCACCACCATGGACACCACGTCGACGCTGGCGCAACGCCAGGGGCTGTTGCAGGATTCCTTCGCCGCCAATGGCGGACAAGGCGCCGCGACGCTGACCAACTTCGTGGCTGGCACCGCCACCACCGCCACCACCGCGCAGGCCACGGCAAGCTTCGCCATGCCGACTGTTTTCATGAGCATTGCCAGGATCAGCACGGTACCGATCGCCGTCGCCTCGGCGGTCAGCAAGCCGCCGGCGCTGGTCAATGCGACCTTCAAGGTCACCGGCGTGTCGGGTTACTGGAACAAGACGATGACGCTCTACGGCACGCAATTCGGCGCAACGCAGGCCAAGTCGCTGATGACGATCGACTATGTCTATGGCGGCACCGGGGACCGGAAGGGCTACGGCACCACCACCGTCAGCGTCATCACCACCGATTCACGCAACAGGCCCGTCTCAACAGTGGTCCAGAAGCAGGTCTGCCAACTCGTCGACGCCAACACGCCCGCCGGTGCGGTGATCCAAACCGACACATTCCAGACGAAGTATTACTGTGTCGACACGATGTACCCCGCCGATGGCACCGGCGCGTCCATTGACGTCAGCCAGATGGGTGGCCTCTATCTGCAGATGAATGTGCCATCAGGCAACCCGAAGAACCTCGCGACGAATGATGCGGCCACCTCCGACCGGCTCTATACCGGCGTCATGAATCCGCTGACCA
Source organism: Mesorhizobium sp. ES1-6 (assembly GCF_020164775.1). Classification (NCBI taxonomy): domain Bacteria; kingdom Pseudomonadati; phylum Pseudomonadota; class Alphaproteobacteria; order Hyphomicrobiales; family Phyllobacteriaceae; genus Mesorhizobium; species Mesorhizobium sp. ES1-6. Next base: position 2,858 of record NZ_JAIUGU010000003.1, on the reverse strand, counting down.
ACAAGGTGGACTACACGGAGACCGCGACCGGCCAGATCGTCGACATCTTCAGCATCGTGCCTTGCGGCACGACAGGTTATCAGGCCTGGGAAGATGGCGGCAGCGCGGTTCCAGCGCCCGTCGGCAACGCCGACTTCTTCTACAACGTCACCGGCAAATGCGACTACAACAAGCGGCCCTCGGAGACCGCACTGACGCAGTGACGCTGCCTCTTCTTCCTTCTCCCCTTGTGGGAGAAGGTGTCGCCGAAGGCGACGGATGAGGGGTGTTCCAGGGAACGCCAACGCCGCACTCCGCTGGAACACCCCTCATCCGTCTCGGCGCCACGCGCCGATCCATCGCCCCAGGCCCCGTCCTTCGGACCGTGACGCCGAACTGAAGGCGAGGGGCTTTCGTGTTTTGCGCCTTTGGAATGACGACGTTCTGAGAGATATGAACGCCGCCTGCGACACGATCATAGCCTATGTACGGGACACGAACCTGCGGCCTTGGCGTTAGCGCCGGCGGTTCTTCAGTGCCAAGCTGGAGCACCCCTCATCCGACCTCGCTTCGCGAGGCCACCTTCTCCCACAAGGAGAGAAGGAAGAGGCGCCACATCTTCAATCACAAACCGGTGAGCGTTGTAACGAAGCCGGTGGCGGCGGCGAAGTGGGGATATGAGCGGCGCATCGTGGCGCCCTCCCACGGAGCAAGCCGATGTCGCCAGTCATGTCATGCAAGATCCTCGCATTGTCCGGCCTCGCCACGCTGGCGCTCGCCGCCGCGCTTGGTGCGGCCAGCGCCCAGCCGCTCACCGTGGTCGAACTGTTCACCAGCCAGGGCTGTTCGTCCTGCCCGCCGGCCAATGCCAACCTCATCAAGGTCAAGGACCGGCCCGGCGTGCTGGCGCTATCCTTCAACGTCACCTACTGGGACTATCTCGGCTGGAAGGACACGTTCGGCAAACAGGAATTCACCCGGCGCCAGGTTTCCTACGAGCCGCCGCTCGGCCATGACGGGCCGTTCACGCCGCAAGTGGTGGTCAACGGCCATGCCGATGTCGTCGGAGCGGCCCCCGGCGAGATCGAACATCTGATCGCGGCCACGGCCGGGACCGGCGGCCCGTCGCTGTCGCTCGGCGGCGGCAAGATCGCGATCGGCGCCGGCGCGGCACCGGGCGGCCACGCCGACGTCTGGCTGGTGCGCTATACCAAGGGTGTCGTCGAAGTGCCGGTGGCGCGCGGCGAAAACACCGGCCGCACCTTGCCGCATGCCAATGTCGTGCACGCGCTGACGAAACTCGGCGGCTGGACCGGCGCGGCCAAGACGCTCGATCTGCCGGCGGCCTCGGGCGGCCTCAGCACCGCCGTGCTGGTCCAGTCGCCCGGCGGCGGGCCGATCATGGCCGCCGCGACCGACTGATCATCCCTTTTACCGCACGGGGCCGCGCAACGCGGCAACGCATCACCCGGCCCGCTTGCGCGCGCCAAAACCCAAGGAGACTTCCATGACCAGATATCTGACCCTGCCGGCGCTCGCCTTCGCCCTTTCGGCCGCCATATTCGTCGCCGGCGCCCGCGCCGACGACACGGCCAATGCCATGAAGCCGGCCAATGCGATGGCGACCGACGCCATGAAGCCCGCGACGGATGCGATGAAGCCGGCGGATGCCATGAAGCCCGCGACCGACGCGATGAAGCCCGCCGACCCGATGGCCACCAATGCGATGAAGCCCGCGGCGGATGCGATGAAGCCGGCGCAGTAAACCGGGCCGGCCGCCCCAGCCTCGCTCGACTGACCTCTCCCTGCTGGGGAGAGGAGACTGTTAGCGCCGGCGCCGCCTCTTCTCCCCTCGGGGAGAAGGTGGCCCGAAGGGCCGGATGAGGGAGCGCCGCCGACAGGAGCCGCCGCACGGCAAATTGAGAACCTCTTGGCGGCCTGCCTCGTATATACTGGAACAACAACAGGAGATCAGGACATGACCGGTACCGAAAAGACACGACCGTTCTTTACCCGCGGCGCGCTGGCCGTGCTCGGTTTTGCAGCGGTGGCGGCGGCGGCCTTCTGGCAGACCCCGGCGCGCTCAGCCGAGGACGCGGTGGTGATCCCGCCGCCCGCGATGGACGAAAAGGCCGCAACGGGCAGTGAAAAGGCCATCTTCGCCGGCGGCTGCTTCTGGGGCGTGCAGGGCGTGTTCCAGCACGTCAAGGGCGTCAGCAAGGCCGTTTCAGGCTATACCGGCGGCGCCAAGGACGACGCCGTCTACGAGACGGTCGGCACCGGCCGCACCGGCCACGCCGAATCCGTCGAGATCACCTATGATCCGTCCAAGGTGACCTATGGCCAGCTGCTGCAGGTCTATTTCTCGGTCGCCCACAACCCGACCCAGCTCAACTACCAGGGTCCGGACTCGGGCACCCAGTACCGCTCGACGATCTTCGCCGAGAACGATGCCCAGAAGAACATCGCGCAGGGCTACATCGCCCAGCTCGACAAGGCCAAGCTGTTCGGCGCGCCGATCGTCACCACGATCGAGACCGGCAAGACCTTCTACCCGGCCGAGAACTACCACCAGGATTTCCTGACGCTGAACCCGACCTACCCCTACATCGTCTACAACGACCTGCCCAAGGTCGCGAATTTGAAGCAGTTGTTCCCGGCGCTTTACAGCGAGAAGCCGGTGCTGGTGCTGTCGGCGAGCAACTGAGGTCAGTTTTGCCTTCTCCCCGTTTACGGCAGGGCTGTCCGGGGAAAGTATCTGGTGAATCGAAATGCCGCATGCGCATGCCCCGTGAGACGGTTGTTTTCCGTCTACCTTCTGGTTGTCGAGACTCAGAAAGGGAACGGAGCATGCGCTTCACGTCTAGCATTCTTGGCAA
>NZ_JAIUGU010000029.1:0-1122 GCF_020164775.1 Mesorhizobium sp. ES1-6 | reverse complement strand
AGGATCCTGTGTGTTTTTGCCATGCTATAGTTGAGGTGGGAAGGAGACCGACAGGATCCTGGTCGTCCTTTGGAGGACAGGCCGTGGCATGGCTCGGTCCCTTCCCACCGGTGAACCATCAACCTGAACAGTTGCACGGGGCTGTTAGCAGCAGACCTCGCACCACAGGAAGAGGCGTGGACATGATAATGCAGAACTATGTCGGCTGCGACATCTCCAAGCAGTGGCTCGATTTTTTTGATGAGGCAAGCAGCCGTTGCCAGCGCATCGACAACCAAGCCGATGCGATCGCTGCCTATGTGGCAGGCCTTCACCCCGGCCGAGATTTTGTCGTCATGGAGGCAACAGGGGTCCATGACCGGCTGCTGCGACATGCGCTGGCCAAGGCAGGCGTGGCGTTCTCGCGGCACAATCCGACACACACTCACCACTATGCGAAGTCGACGGCACGGCGCGCCAAGACCGATCCTCTCGACGCCAGGATGTTGAGCGGCTACGGCCGTCGCTATCACCCTGAAGCCGAGCCGGCGCCGCACGAAGAAAGTGAACATCTTCAATCGCTTGCCCGCCACCGCGACCAACTGGTCGATATCAGGGCAAGATTGAAGAAGCTTCGCAGCGAGGCCTTCGATGAGATTGTCATCGCCGAACTCGAAGAGCTGATCGCCAGCTTCAACACACGCATTAAGGCGCTCGAGAGCCTGATCGCCGAAACCATTCATCAAGTCGAGGATACTGCTCGCGACAACGCGCTGATGGTCTCCGTGCCTGGTGTCTCCAAGATCACCGCGTTATCTCTGCTGGCGCACCTGCCCGAACTCGGCCAGCGTTCACCCAAGTCGATCGCGGCACTCGCCGGCCTTGCCCCTTTCGACAACAAGAGCGGCAAGCTCAATCGCAGGAGCCAGATCCAGGGTGGCCGAGCGCGCGTGCGCCGTGCCCTCTACATGGCTGCGCTGGGCGCCATCCGAGCCTGTGATCGCTTCCGAGTTTTCTACAGTGCCATCGCAGCCCGATCAGGGTCAAAGAAGCTCGCCATCATTGCCGTTGCAAGGAAGCTCCTCGTCGTCCTCAACGCCATCATCCGTGATAAAAAAGCATTCGCATGAACACAGTTGCCAT
>NZ_JAIUGU010000028.1:0-1668 GCF_020164775.1 Mesorhizobium sp. ES1-6 | reverse complement strand
GGTTCAAATCCTGTCCCCGCAACCAAATACAAAAGAGCCCGCCATCGTGCGGGCTCTTTTGTATTTGGCTCTGGTGGACCGCCGATTCTAACCGGTCATCAGCACCCCGCAAGCAGCCAAAGCCCACACCGCAGGACACATAACTCAAATCCCGTCCCCAAAGACCAAGCATTCCAACATCTCAAAAACAGTCCGCATGGCTCCGGCCAGCGGACTGTTTTGCGTAGGTGGATCCGCTCAGCTCATGCCCGCTCACCGAGCGCAGGCCCGCGAGTATCGTCGGCCCCGAGCACCAAAAGCCGACCCAGCCCGGACGAGAATGCCAAGCTTCTCACGCCAACCAAATCAAAACGTCGCATGGATCCACCCCGCGGGCGTTTTGCGTAGGCGCCTGACCCGTGGCGCCGGCGCCAAAATCTGCAACCCGAACCGAATCATTCATCCCAATCTGCGCCTGGCGCGATAATCGCGTTGATGAAATTCATCGATCGCAGCCGATGAGGGCGCCAAAGAGCGCGCGACGCGTCTTGCGAACCGTTCGAAACCAAACGCGAGATGAATTTAGCCGGTTGGGTTTTAATTCAGCCGGCTTCTCCCGAATCGCGTGCGCGCAGGTCTTGGGTCGCCTCACACGGCCAATCCCGGACCGGGCATGCAGTGTCTCCATGCGCTTTATCGCTACCGAATGGGCGAGGGCTGATTCTCTCGGCGAATCGCAAGGCCGAAACCGCCTGCCGGATCAGCCGAGGTTGCCAATGATTGCCATCTATTGCTACACCTGTCGCGCGGCGCCATATTTCCCCAGGAGGTTGCCATGCCCAATTACGCTCTGAACGACCATTATGAGAGCTTCATCCGGAAACAGCTCGAATCAGGCCGCTACAACAATGCCAGCGAGGTCGTCCGCGCCGGCCTGCGCATGCTCGAGGATTTCGAGGCGGAGCGGGAAAAGTGGCTGCGCGAGGAAATTCCGGGCCGTCTGACCGAGCTCCGGCAGGATCCGACGAAGGGCATTCCAGCCGAAACGGTCTTTTCCACGCTTGAGGCGCGCCATCGCGCGAAGCAGGCGAAAGCCAAGTAGGCAATGGAGTATCGGATTGTCTTTCATCCCGCCGCCCAGGCAGAACTCGAACAGCTCTACGACGACATAGCCGAACGGGCGTCGCCGGCGATCGCCTGGAATTTTGTCGTGGGCATCAAGGAGCATTGTCTCGGCCTATCGACTTTTCCACAGCGCGGTACGGAGCGGCTCGAGATCATGCCTGGCTGCGGATTGTTGGCTACCGGCGGGCGGTCAGCATCGCCTTTGCGGTCGAGGACGAGCAGGTGCTGATCCTGGGCATCTTTTACGCCGGCCGAAACATCACACCGGAATTGCTGGAGGATCGGCGCTGAAAGCCGCTCAGGCGAGGTCCGTGGGCATGCCGGCGGGCAGCCGTTTTTCAAAGCGAAGCCGTGCTCACCATGGGGGCCGAAGTGCGCATCCCAGGCGTGACTAACCGCGGGAAGCGGCGTGGAAACTCAGCCTAGCCAACTCACGAATTTAGGCGCCGTGGATATCTCCACGAGAAATCGAAAAAACATCGCAGATCGGTGTTGACAGTTTTGGTAGGTGGCGACTATATACGCCTCACGAACGAGGGCGGTGCGCCGCTGGCGACGAAGAAG
>NZ_JAIUGU010000027.1:2500-5663 GCF_020164775.1 Mesorhizobium sp. ES1-6 | reverse complement strand
AGACCATCTGACTTTGTCAGATGGGCATAAGGAATGAGAACGATCAAGCCGATCGAACTATTAGTACCGGTAAGCTTCAAGCGTTGCCGCTCTTCCACACCCGGCCTATCAACGTGGTCGTCTTCCACGGTTCTCAGGGAATACTCGTTTTAAGGTGGGTTTCCCGCTTAGATGCCTTCAGCGGTTATCCCGTCCGGATATAGCTACCCTGCTATGCGGCTGGCGCCACAACAGGTCCACCAGAGATCCGTCCATCCCGGTCCTCTCGTACTAGGGACAGATCCTTTCAATATTCCTACACCCACGGCAGATAGGGACCGAACTGTCTCACGACGTTCTGAACCCAACTCACGTACCGCTTTAAATGGCGAACAGCCATACCCTTGGGACCTGCTCCAGCCCCAGGATGCGATGAGTCGACATCGAGGTGCCAAACAACCCCGTCGATATGGACTCTTGGGGGTCATCAGCCTGTTATCCCCGGCGTACCTTTTATCCGTTGAGCGATGGCCCTTCCACGCGGGACCACCGGATCACTATGACCGACTTTCGTCTCTGCTCGACTTGTCAGTCTCGCAGTCAGGCAGGCTTATGCCATTGCACTCAGCGAACGATTTCCGACCGTTCTGAGCCCACCATCGCGCGCCTCCGTTACTCTTTAGGAGGCGACCGCCCCAGTCAAACTACCCACCATACATTGTCCCGGACCCGGATAACGGGCCGCGGTTAGACATCCATAGTAATAAGGGTGGTATTTCAAGGGTGGCTCCACCTGAGCTGGCGCCCAGGTTTCAAAGCCTACCACCTATCCTACACATGCCACTACGAATGCCAATGTAAAGCTATAGTAAAGGTGCACGGGGTCTTTCCGTCTAACCGCAGGAACCCCGCATCTTCACGGGGAATTCAATTTCACTGAGTCTATGCTGGAGACAGCGGGGAAGTCGTTACGCCATTCGTGCAGGTCGGAACTTACCCGACAAGGAATTTCGCTACCTTAGGACCGTTATAGTTACGGCCGCCGTTTACTGGGGCTTCGATTCAGAGCTTGCACCCCTCCTCTTAACCTTCCAGCACCGGGCAGGCGTCAGACCCTATACGTCGTCTTGCGACTTCGCAGAGCCCTGTGTTTTTGATAAACAGTCGCTACCCCCTGGTCTGTGCCACCCTCCTCTGCTTGCGCAGAAAAGGGTCACGCTTCTTCCGAAGTTACGCGTGCAATTTGCCGAGTTCCTTCAGCATAGTTCTCTCAAGCGCCTTGGTATACTCTACCAGACCACCAGTGTCGGTTTCGGGTACGGTTTATAAGGAGGAGCTATTTCCTGGAACCACGCAGCAGCCCGTTCAATCCGATAAGATTGGACTACCTCAATGATCCGTCACTACCTCCAAGCCCACGAATATTAACGTGGTTCCCATCGACTACGCGTTTCCGCCTCGTCTTAGGGGCCGGCTAACCCTGCTCAGATTAGCTTTAAGCAGGAACCCTTGGTCTTTCGGCGGGGGAGTCTCTCACTCCCCTTACGTTACTCATGTCAGCATTCGCACTTCTGATACCTCCACCACCCCTCACGGGTATGGCTTCATCAGCTTACAGAACGCTCCGCTACCGCTCGTATTGCTACGAACCCTAAGCTTCGGTGTATGGCTTTAGCCCCGTTACATTTTCGGCGCAAAGACCCTTATTTAGACCAGTGAGCTGTTACGCTTTCTTTAAATGATGGCTGCTTCTAAGCCAACATCCTGGTTGTTTTGGGATCCTCACATCCTTTCCCACTTAGCCATAACTTGGGGACCTTAGCTGTAGGTCAGGGTTGTTTCCCTTTTCACGACGGACGTTAGCACCCGCCGTGTGTCTGCCGACTAGTACTCCCAGGTATTCGGAGTTTGGTTAGGTTTGGTAATCCGGTGAGGACCCCTAGCCCATCCAGTGCTCTACCCCCTGGGGTATTCGGTCGACGCTCTACCTAAATAGATTTCGCGGAGAACCAGCTATTTCCGAGTTTGATTGGCCTTTCACCCCTAGCCACAAGTCATCCCGAACTATTGCAACAGTTATGGGTTCGGTCCTCCAGTAAGTGTTACCTTACCTTCAACCTGCTCATGGCTAGATCACTCGGTTTCGGGTCTAATGCGACGAACTGAACGCCCTGTTCAGACTCGCTTTCGCTGCGCCTACACCTAGCGGTTTAAGCTTGCTCGTCACACTAAGTCGCTGACCCATTATACAAAAGGTACGTGGTCACCCTTGCGGGCTCCCACTGTTTGTAGGCAATCGGTTTCAGGTACTCTTTCACTCCCCTTGTCGGGGTGCTTTTCACCTTTCCCTCACGGTACTAGTTCGCTATCGGTCATGCACGAGTACTTAGGCTTGGAGGGTGGTCCCCCCAATTTCAGACAGGATTTCACGTGTCCCGCCTTACTCGAGGACGATTGATTGCATTACGCGTACGGGGCTGTCACCCACTATGGCCCTACTTTCCAGAAGGTTCCGCTTGTCTCTCAATCGCCACTGGCCTGGTCCGGGTTCGCTCGCCACTACTTCCGGAGTCTCGGTTGATGTCCTTTCCTACGGGTACTTAGATGTTTCAGTTCCCCGCGTTCGCCACTTTATCCCTATGTATTCAGGATAAGTTACCTATATCTGATACTTGGAAACCACAGCAGCAAGTCGGCCTCGCGACCTTCTGGCTACTCTGATTTTCCAAGCACCTTAGGTGGGTTTCCCCATTCGGAAATCTACGGATCAAAGGGTATTCGCACCTCCCCGTAGCTTATCGCAGCGTATCACGTCCTTCATCGCCTGTGCATGCCAAGGCATCCACCAATTGCCCTTAAGACACTTGATCGTTCTCATTGCCAATGCCCACCTGCGCAATCCCAGGGATTGTCGCTTCAGCCTTCCCCTCACGAGGTCAGCGTCCGCGCAATTCCAAAGGAATTGTCGCCTGAACCAGATCCTGTGCGGGATCCAATTCGATGTCATTGGCACAAAAAGACCAGCTTCTCGAGATCGGTTCGAGGGCGCGGTTAGGCAAACCCATCATATGCAAGGGATTGAGCGTCCCCGGCGACAAATCATGGAACCTTTCGGCTCATGAAGTTCGAACAAATCTTCTCTTTACGATGTCAAACAGAACAGGCGGAGAGCCAAGAAGCTCGC
>NZ_JAIUGU010000026.1:0-17410 GCF_020164775.1 Mesorhizobium sp. ES1-6 | reverse complement strand
CGACGTGACGACATGGAAGCTCGTGGCCGGCGTCGACGGTCTTCTGCACGAGAGCGAGGCCGGCGTTCTGATCGGTGAGATCACCGCCCATTACGGAACAGCTTCGTCGGACATCTCGTCAATCTACGGCGTGGGCTCGATCGCAGCCACCGGCTACGGCGTCGGCGGCACGCTGACCTGGTACGGCAGCAACGGCTTCTATGTCGACACCCAGGCGCAGGCGACCTGGTATGACAGCGACATCCGTTCCGCCACGCTGGGCACCACGCTGGCCGACGGCAACAACGGCTTCGGTTATGCGCTGAGCATCGAGAGCGGGCAGAAGATCGCGCTCTCCAGCAAGTGGTCGCTGACCCCGCAGGCGCAGCTTGCTTATTCCGATGTCCGCTTCGACACGTTCACCGACCAGTTTGGCACCAGGGTGTCGCCCGGCAGCGGTGACAGCCTGGTCGGCCGTCTCGGCCTGTCGGCGGACTACGAGGATCAATGGACGGATGCCGCGGGGCAGGTCAGCCGTACACACCTCTACGGCATCGCCAACCTCTATTACGACTTCCTCAACGGAACCGATGTCGATGTCTCTGGCGTGAAGCTCGTCAGCCAGAACCAAGCGCTGTGGGGTGGTATCGGCCTCGGCGGCTCGCTGGATTTCGCCGACGGCAAATACGCGGTCTTCGGCGAGGCGATCGCCAAGACCAGTCTGGAGAAGTTCGGCGACAGCAACTCCATCGGCGCCAAGCTGGGCTTCAGCGTGCGCTGGTAGGTGAGAGATTGCGGCAAGCTGCATCTGGGATGGCCACAATGCAGCGGCGATTCACGCCCGCGGATCAGTGTTTGATAGAACGGACAAAAACATGAATCGGAAGAATTGGGGTAGAGGCGTCCTGCTGGTGGCCACCGCGCTGCTGGTCATGGGCTTTGCCATCTCGGCGTTCGCGCAGGAGGCTGGGCTGCCAGGGGGAGCAACTTCGCTGAGGGAGGGGCACGGCGACTGGACGGTGTCTTGCAACATCACGACGCAGAACGGCGCGGCGGCAAAGGCCTGTGCGCTGTCGCAGGAACAGACGGACGCGCAGTCGCGCCAGCGGGTGCTGGCTATCGAATTGCGTCCCAACGGCGAGACTGCCCAAGGAACGCTGGTGCTGCCGTTCGGCCTCGCGCTGGACCAGGGTGTGACGCTGCAGATCGACGACGGCGCCACGCTGCCGCCGCTCCGCTTCCGCACCTGCCTCCCCGGAGGCTGTATCGTCGACCTGAGCTTCGAGGGGAGACACCTTGGCGGCTCTGCGCAACGGAACCAGCCTCAAGGTCAAGGTCGTCGCCGACGGCGGCAAAGAGACCAACCTCGCCTTGTCGCTCAAGGGCTTTCCCAGCGCGCTCGACAGGACAGCCGCGCTGCTGAAGTAGCCATGGGCGGGTCAGCGGGTAAGCTGTCGGGGCTAAACGAAAGCTTGCCCTCGTCATTCTACCGCAAGGAACATCGCGAAATGTACAAGCGAGACCGCATCAGCAACGCCCGGGAAACCGTATTGGAATTTCTTGCCTGCTTCTGGCCAAGCATCGTGTTCACCCTCCTGTTGATCCCGCTTTCGTGGTGGTTCTCGTGAACGACGCTTGGCGGCGCCCGACAACTGCCAGGCACAGACGGCCGTCAGGCATGCGTTTAGATGCCTGTGTGACGCCCGCAAGGTGATGACGCGTGTGGAGTTCACAGCCTACGTGCGGGAGCACGTCGATCAGCTTGGCGGTCGAGGCTTCGCACTCGACATTGGCGACCTTATCGTTGAGGCGGCTACCGTTGACTAGATCTGCCGCCGATCGGCACCCGGACGAGGGGCATATCTTTGGTCCTCGAATCACAACGCCTGCCAGCACTTCATACGGCGAATTCTCGCGATCCCCTGGTCTCTTTGGCGTGGCGACCCGCAAAGGAGCCGACGCCGTGGCAGGCAGATCCTGGAATTCAAACAAGAAGACCCGCTGCACCAGCAGCGGGTCGTCTTTTATCAGACTTGGCCCTCACCACGACATGCGGAAGCCCACTGTGCCGTATAGCACATGGCTATTGCCGAAGTTCTCCAGGCCGGTCTTGGCCAGCGCCTCCCCATAGAGCGAATACTTGTCGTCGGCCCAGCTGTAGGTGCCGCCGATGCCGACACCACCCCATAGAGCCTGGTTCTGGCTGACCAGCTTCACACCTGAGACATCGACATCGGTGCCGTCGAGGAAGTCGTTGTAAAGGTTGGCGATGCCATAGAGGTGTGCGCGGCTGTACTGGCCCGCGGCATCCGCCCACTGATCCTCGTAGTCCGCCGACAGGCCGAGCCGCCCGACCAGGCTATCGCCGCTGCCGGGCGACACGACCGTGCCGAACTTGTCGGTAAATGCGTCGAAACGGACGTCGGAATAAGCAAGCTGCGCCTGCGGGGTCAGCGACCATTTGCTGGACAGCGCGATCTTCTGGCCACTCTCGATGCTCAGCGCATAGCCGAAGCCGTTGTTGCCATCGGCGAGCGTGGTGCCTAGTGTGGCCGAGCGGATGTCGCTGTCGTACCATGTCGCCTGAGCTTGGGTATCGACATAGAAGCCGCTGTTGCCGTACCAGGTCAGCGTGCCGCCAACGCCGTAGCCGGTGGCTGCGATCGAGCCCACCCCATAGATCGACGAGATGTCCGAAGAAGCCGTGCCGTAGTGGGCGGTGATCCCGCCGATCAGCACGCCGGCCTCGTTTTCATGCAGCTGGCCGTCGACACCGGCCTGGAGCCTCCAGGTGGTCACGTCGTAGTCGGTGCCGGTGGTCGAGGTCTTCGGATCGAGCTTGGCGTGTGCCGCCTCGATGCGCGCCCAGATGGCCTTACCGTCGACCGGACCCTGGCCGGGGACATCGGCCCCTTCCGGCGTCGCACCCTCGCCCCATGAGCGGTTGCCGACGCGCTGCTGCAAAGTCCCGAGTTCATTGAAAGTCTGCAGCACGCCTTCATAGGCCTCGTAGAGCGGCGCACTCGGCGCGTAGAGCGGGCCTGGCGGGTTGCCGGGTGTGGTAAGCGCGGAACGCAGGTACCAGTCGCCGTCATCGGGCGTACTCACGCCATTCTGGTAAAGCCGGTAGGCATAGGCGCCGCCGATCACGGCCTGGTCGCCCTGGAAGACGTAGTCGCCGAGCAGATGGAAGCTGCCCGAGGAGTCCGTGCCATCGACATTGACGATCTTGATGCCTTCCTGAGTTTGCGCACCGAGGCCGCCAAGGTTGGTCACCATTACCGACGTGTTGCCGGTGCTGTCGCCGTCGATCTGCAGGAGATCGGTGTCGGAGCCATCACCGCCCAGCACCGTCTGCAGGTGCAGCACCCCATTGGAGCCCAGGTAATTGCCCCCGACCGTAAAGGTGTCGCCGGCGCCGGTTCCGCCATTGGTAAGGTCAACTAGGCCGGCATTGCTGAATGTGCCGTGCTGGCCCTGGGTGAATGGCACCACGCCAAAGTTACCGCCTCCGGCCAAAAGGGCCGAGCTTGAATCGATGGTGAAGTCGCCGGTGCCCGTTCCTGTGTCGCCCAGGACGAAATTGCCGTTCAGCGTGAGTTCTGAGCCATTGATGAGCTGGGCCGTTTCCCAATTCTGGTACTGTGCCGCCCCTACTGCTGTTGTGGCATCAAAAGTGAGAGCATCGGTACCGAGTCCGCCATTCATTACGGTGGTCCCGACGGTCGCTTGCGTGAGACCGCGCAGGATCGCGCTGTCGTCGTCAGCACCGAAGTCGGTGGCGAATATCGTGCCACCGGTCCAAAGCATGCCATCGGCGCCGGCGCCGAAGCTGGTCGTCCCTGTCATCGTGCCGGCGCTGAGGTTCAACTGATCGACCGTTGTGGTCCCGTTGGACAACACGACGTTCCCGACAATCGAGCCGGCCTGCTGATTGATGATGAGGCCTTTTGTGGAGTTTATCGCTTCTGTCGTGCCTTGGATAAGACCATCGTTGGTCAGCGTGAGTGCGGTGCCTGGGGCACCGCTTATAGAAATTGCGGTGACATCGCCGGTAATCCGTCCGGACGCCTCGTTAACAATGCCTCCGGTTACGGTGTCAACGTTTAAGAGAGATAGTCCGAAGACTGCCCCGGTCATCGTGTTGCTATTCAAGATTTGACCAGCGACAGTCCCGACATTTTCGATAGCGATTGCGCTCGCACCCTGAACGGTGCCGCTATTGTTGATGTCACCAGAGAAGGTGGTCAGGAAGTCGATGCCAATTCCATAGTTCGACGCGCTGGTTATCGTCCCAGAATTGGTGATTCCGCCACTGAATGTGCCTCCACTAACGTGAACAGTTCTGCTGACGGACGAACTCATGTTCCCGCTGTTGGCAACCCCACCGCTGAAGTTGGAGTCAACGATCGAGACAGCCCGCTGCCCGCCGCCTATCGTTCCGCCATCATTATTAATGCCGCCCGTTACGGTCGCATTTCCAATAGAGATGGCCCAAGAACCGGCGCCAGTTGTCATAAATCCTGTATTGTGGATGCCACCATTTAAACTACCACCGGAATCAATCGATACGGCCCCAGAAGCGCCGTTCAGCGTTCCTGCGTTCACAATTCCACCATTCACGACAGAGCCGGCTCCGGTAACATGGGCGCCGATGAAGCCGCTGACCGAGGCTCCCTCGGCGTTGGTGATGCCGTTCTGCACCGTCGCACCTGAATAAACGCCCATCCCCACACCGGCGACAGTTATTGTCCCCCCATTGGATAAGCTTCCGACAGTCGCTCCCTCAATGGCACGCATGCCGTGCCCAGTCGATGAAATGGTGCCGCTATTATCGACCGCACCGGTTACTGTCGAGGCCTGTACAAGGATGCCTTCGCCGCCAACGTTGAGGGTTCCGGCGTTGATGATGCCGGTGGCCGAAGAACCTGCGGCAAGACGAATGCCGTTGATGCCACCCGTTAGCGTGGCATTTGTCTCGTTGGTGACCGCGCCAGCGACAGTAGAGCCCTCGATGAGGATGCCCTCCACGCCGCCGGCGAGAGTGTTGGCGTTAGTTATGCTTGCGGCTGAAGCGCCTCCCGAGAGGTGGATGCCGTAAGCGCCGGCATCGATCGCGCCGGTGTTGCTGATAGCGCCCGTGACCGCCGAAGACTGTACGACAATAGCTTCGCCATTGACGTCGAGCGTGCCGGCGTTGGCGATGCTGCCAGCTGAGGAGCCCGTCACCAGACGAATGCCGTTGAAACCGGCAGTAATGGTTGCGTCGGCTTCGTTGGTGATAGCGCCAGCGACAGTCGATCCAACGACGAGGATGCCTTCGCCACCAACATCGATAGTTCCGGCGTTGGCGATGCTGCCGGCCGAGGAGCCATTGGTCAAATTAATCCCGGTGCCGTTCGACGTTATGGTCGCAGGCGCCTGATTGGTGATTGCGCCGATGACAGTCGAGCCATCAAGGATAATGCCGGTAGCGCCACCACTGAGGCTGTTGGAGTTGCTTATGCTGCCGGCTGAGGCTCCGTTGGCCAGGCGGATGCCGTAAAAGCCACCGCTAAGCGTGCCGCTGTTGCTGACGGCGCCCTGAACGGTGGCGCCACCAACAAAAATGCCCTCGACGCCGGTTGCTGTCCCCTGATTCTGGACATTGCCCGAGATGATGGTGGTCAGCACCGGATCGTTGTCGATGATGCTGATGGCCTGGCCGGGCGCGGTCAGCACACCCGTTGGCGTATTGGTGACATCGCCGCTGACGTCACTGTTCTCGACATTGATGCAGTCGGCCGCTCCGGAATTGCTCACCGGGCCTGTATCTGTATTGACCACATTCGGACCCGTGGCGCACGCGGCCAGGGCCTCACCATGACCAATGACAAGCGCGCCAGCCGCTGCCGCCGCCAGAAGCGCGAGTTTGCGCCGCCGGATCACACAATGGGAATCCGGAGTGTGCTCGTTAAATGCTTTCATTCTCTTTTGCCCTGATCAGTGCGCCCGACCACGCAATTAACATCGGGCACGCCCCATTTAGGTGCAGCCTCACCCTTTGCTGTGAAACCGCACGCCACAATTTACGATCGTATAGTCGATCTGCTAAACAGCAATAAACCGGCGCGACAAACCGCTGATATACTTAATGAATTGTGGACTCTCGCGATGAGCAACTTATTAGCCAGACATAATGAAGATCAGATGCGCAATGTCACCAAACGCGATCTTTTGATCTTGCTGGCGGCCACACCCCTTGGTGGCAATGACCCAGCTCCTTCGCCGGCCGAGCGCCACCGCCGACGCCGTAGACAAGGTCGACCGGCTCGATGTCGAAGCGGCCGAACAACTCACGGATATGCGCCACGCCGTTGATCGACATGATGAACCCTCGGGCAGGCCGGCGAGCGTGATGGAACCGGTGCCTGGGTCACCCGGATCGTCGCGAAGAGCGAATCATGCCGGCGATCCTCGGCGTCCGACCGCTGAGGGCGCTCTGCTTTATGTCTGCGATCGAGGATCCGTCGTGGTTCAAAGCGGACATTCCGAGTTGCAAAGGTCAGGTCGAAATTGCCTCGGTGGTGGACATTCGACGTCGAGCTCCCCGGCAGACGGACCGTCGATCAGGACTGACCGGTCCAGTGCTGTTGTTGTTGACGTTGATTGGGGGATTGCAGCGCAGAAATGCAGCGCTCCAGCCGCTCCAGCCGCGCCTTATAGTTCTGCAGTCGACAGCCGACCTCAATGAGCCTTCGTCGCTTCGAGGCCGTCCTCACAACCAGCAGTTCCTGTTGCAGCCGCGCGATTTCCTCCCGGAGTAGACGGGCGTCAGCAAGACGCTGTTGCAGGATCCAGCTTCGACCGTGCATTCTCCCTGATCGTCCGGCTGCTTTGATTGAAGCTTCTGATGTTGCTGCTGTTCCGTGGAAATTGGCTGGGCGCAGATCGGACTGTCGCAACGTCGCGTCACCTTCTTAGTCTTTGTCGCCCCGGGTCCAACGCAACCTGTTCGTCAACCCCCCTGCCGAACTTTTACATCGTCGCGCGCGCTAACTTCGGGCGTTCCCGGCAAGAGGCGGCCTGTTATATTAGTTACTCTAAATAATCAGATCAGTTCGAAAGTGCTTTGCCCAGCGATTCGGGTGTATCAGCTTTCGGTGCTCCTTAGGGGAAAGGAGGTGCGTTAGCTAAAAGCGATACTGTGGCGTTACGGATACGGTTACTAAACACATCGACTGCCGGCTCTCTTTTTTCGTTGAACTTTAATCCTCATGAGGTAACGCTAAGGGTTAGCGGTGAATCGGGGGGCTGATGCGACAGGTTGAATCTGCCTTTCGAGCGGGACGGGCGGTCACGCAGCAACTCCCAAGCGGAACCCAGCGCCAGTCGAAGGAAAGTGTAGGTGAAGGCAAGGCGTCAGGCTGTCGGCCGGCGGCCGCCTTCTCGCATTTCCTGCGGGGCGGCCGCATGACTAAGTGGAAGGGCCAAGCGGCGAGCTTTGCACCAAATCTGGTGCACCTCGTCTCTGCCACAGCGCTCTTGTCTACCGTGCTTCTGGGGGTGGCTTCTGGTCCAGCGTCGGCCGCGGACCTTTATTGGGACGCCAACAATACCGGCGTCGGCCTCGGCGGGGCCGGAACGTGGGACACGACTTCTTCCACGTGGAATACGACCGGCAATGGCGTGGCCGGGCCATTCACGATCTGGAACAACGCGGCACTAGACGATGCCATCTTCCAGGGAACAGTTGGCACGGTGACACTCGGTGCGCCGATCACGGTGCACAACCTCACCTTTAATACCGCCACCTACACCATTGCTGGAACCGGCGGTAACACGCTCACCCTGGCCGGTGCGTCTCCCACCATTACCGGCGCTGCCACGATCAGCGCGGTCATCGCCGGCACGGCGGGCCTCACCAAGGCTGGTGGAGGTACATTGACCCTGTCGGGCAGCAACACCTTCACTGGCAACGTTAATATCAATTCTGGAGCGCTGTTCGTCAACGCGAATGCGGCGCTGGGCAATACGAGCAACATCGTCAATCTGGCCAACGGAACAACCCTGAGTTCCAGCGGATCGCTGACCGGACGAACGGTCAATCTCACTAGCGGTCAAGGAGCTGTCAGTGTTGCCGGCACGGGCTCCGCCCACTTCACCGGAAGCGGCGGCCTTAGCGTCGCCGCCGTGGGCAGCACCGGCTCAATCACTCTGAGCGACAACACCAATAATTTTACCGGTGCTGTAAGCTTTGCAGTAAATAATGCAGCGGCGGCCTCTTTCACTTCGGTAGGCAACATTGGAGAAGCCAGCGCGCTGGGTGCCGGGAACACGATCAGCCTCCAGGCCAACACGGGTGTATCGGCGCTCAATTACACCGGAACCGGGGATACTTCCAACCGGAACTGGCAGATCACCACGGGTGTCGGATCGCCGACTGCCTTGATCCAGAATCTCGGCAGCGGGACTTTGACGCTGACCGGCAATATGGCCGCGACGGGTAATGTTGCTGTCGCATTGTCGGCCGCCAACGCTGATTTGCAGGCGCTGGGTGTCCTCAGCAGTTCGACGGCCAACACGTTCAGGTTCATCGCGAGCAGCAATGGCACGATAACGCTCGGCGATGCCAACAGCTTTGCCGGTGCTGTTTCGATCGAAAGCGGCATCGTGAAGGTCGGGACATTGGCCGCTGGAGGGGTGAATAGTTCCCTTGGCGCGGGTACCAGCATTGCGTTCACGAACGGAACCCTCAGCTATACAGGTACGGGCGCAACCAGCAATCGCACTTTGTCGATCGGCGGCACGACAAGCACGATCCGGAACGACGGCTCCGGAGCACTGACGTTCAGCGGAGCTACGTCCCTCGCGGGCACCCTGACGCTCGGTGGCAGCTATACCGGTGCGGACAACACGATCTCCGGAATTGTCTCCGGCAGCGGCACCTTGGTCAGCAGCGGCGATGCCACCTGGGTGCTGACCGGCGCGAACACGCGCAGCGGCGCCATCACCGTGAATGGCGGCACGCTGCGCGCGGGCAGTGCTTCGGCTTTCGGCACAGTGACTAACGTCACGGTCAACGGCGGCACTTTGGATCTCAACGGAAACAACCTGGCGCCCGTCTCGCTCGGCGGCACCGGCGGCACGGTGGCGATGGGGAACGCCAATCTCACCCTCAATCTGGGCTCGGGCGTCAGCAACAGCTACGGCGGCAGCATCGCTGGGGCCGGCGCCAGTCTGACCAAACTGGGCGCCGGCACACTAACCCTGACCGGAGCCAGCAGCTATACGGGCACGACGACAGTCGGCGGTGGCACGCTGGCTCTCGACTTCTCACCGGCGGCAGGGCCGACCAGCAACATCATCTCGGCTTCTTCAGCCCTGGTCATG
Organism: Mesorhizobium sp. ES1-6; assembly: GCF_020164775.1. NCBI lineage: Bacteria > Pseudomonadati > Pseudomonadota > Alphaproteobacteria > Hyphomicrobiales > Phyllobacteriaceae > Mesorhizobium > Mesorhizobium sp. ES1-6. Next base: position 8,059 of record NZ_JAIUGU010000026.1, on the reverse strand, counting down.
AACGGCGGAACGGTCAAGGTCACCGGCGCCGCGGGTGAAAACAACGTCCAGAGTTTCAATGGCCTCACGGTTACGACGGGCAACAACACGGTGAGCGCCACTTCCGGAATCGGCGGCAGCATGACCGTCAATCTCGGTGCCATCACCCGCACGGGCGGCCTTGCCAATTTCGTGCTGCCCAATGCCGGTACGATTACCGCGGCCGGACCGGATCGGGCGCTCGGCGGCTGGGCCACCGTCAACGGGTCGGATTACGCCAAGGTGGTCGGCGGCAACGTCGTTGCGTTCACGGTCGGCGACTATGTCAATCAGGATGATGCGAGCCAATGGCAGGCCAATCAGATACTGAGCGATGCCGACGGCGCAGACACGCCCTTCTTCAACACCGTAGGGTCCAGCATCCAGATCGGCGGCCTGCAATATACGGCAGCGGCCAATTCCACGGTCACCGTAGCGGCCGGCCAGACCCTTGGGGTAGACGGCACGATAATCGTCGCCCCTTCTGTAACCGGGGGAAGCCAGACGATCACCGGCGGATCGATGACAGGCACGCTCGGCGGCGGCGTGCTGGGTATCCAGCAAAACGGTGGTGGCACATTCACCATCGCCTCGACCATTGTCGACAACACGGGTGCTGTCGGCTTCAGCAAGGCTGGCACCGGCAAAGTGGTGCTCACCGGCAGCAACACCTATACCGGCGCCACCACCGTTAGTCAGGGCACACTCTCGATTAATTCGGTTGCCAATGCCGGATCTGCCAGCGCGATCGGCGCTGCCTCGGCAAATTCGTCCAACCTGGTAATCCAGGGCGCGACGCTGGAATATACCGGCGGGACGACCTCCACCGACCGCGGCTTCACTATCGCCCGTTCGGGCGCTGCTACCTCGGGCACGATCTCGGTCACCAACGCTGCCAGCAACTTGACCTTCTCCGGACAGGTGGTGAGCCCCGACGGCGCCAACTTCGTCAAGGACGGGGCGGGCACACTGACGCTTGCTGGAACCAACAGCAGCTATACCGGCACCACCACGGTCAACGGTGGCACACTTGGCGTCACCTCGCTCGCCAACGGCGGCGTCAACAGCTCCATCGGCGCCTCCACCAGCGCCTCCGCGAACCTTGTCCTGCAGAACGGCGGCAAGTTGGATTATCTCGGTGCGACAGCGACAAGCAATCGAGGCTTCACGCTGGCTTCTGCGGGGGAGATCGGGGTAAGCAACGCCTCCACCACGCTGACGCTAGGGGGCGCGGCTACAGGTCCCGGCCGTCTTACGAAGACGGGTGTAGGAGCGCTGGTCCTTGCAGGCACCAACGACTACACCGGCGGCAACTCCGTTACCGCTGGCATCCTGCGGGCGGGCTCCACCAGCGCTTTCGGCTCCGGCCCTGTGGACGTGGCCACCGGCGCAACGCTCGACCTTAACAACTTGGGCAACACCGTCGGCGCGCTCGGTGGCACGGGCAGTGTGACCTTGGGCACGGCGCGGCTTACGATCATCGGCAATGGCGCCACGTTTAGCGGTATAATCAGCGGCGCCTCTACAGGCGGCGTGACGTTGACCGCGGGGACGCAGACGTTCAGCGGATGCAACAACACCTACAGTGGATCCACAGTCCTGCAAGGCAGCAGCGTATTGAACGTCGGTTGCCTGGCCAATGGCGGGCAGCCAAGCGACATCGGCACCTCAAACAACGCCTCCACCAACCTTGTCTTTAACACCGGCGCACTGAACTATACTGGCGGCACCGTGACGACCGATCGCGGATTCCAGCTTTTGGGCGGTACCGGGGCCGTCGGCGTGGCGAATGCGGCGACGACGTTGACGTTTGGCGGCCAGGTCGTCGGGGGCGGCGTCCTGCGAAAGGATGGTGCGGGAACGTTGATTCTGTCCGGCAACAATATCTATACCGGTGGAACAATCGTGACCGCGGGCGCCCTGCGCGCCGGCTCGACCAGCGCATTTGGCTCGGGCGGCATGACTGTTAACGCCGGCGCAACTCTGGATCTTAATGACCAGAGCAATACCGTTGGCGGCCTCGCGGGTGCCGGCAGCGTGGCTCTTGGGTCTGGCACGCTCACCCTTAGCAATGGCTTGAGCTTCAGCGGCTCGATCGCTGGCGGTGGCGGTTTGGTCAAGAGCGGGCTTGGCACGCAGACGTTGTCGGGCTGTAGCAGCAGCTATGACGGCAGTACAACGATCACCGGCGGCGTGCTTGCGGTCACCTGCCTGAACAATGGCGGCGTCGCGAGCTCAATCGGTGATTCAAGCGCTGCCGCAACCAACTTGGTGCTCGACGGCGGCACCCTGCAATATATCGGGGCGGTCGGCAGCACGAACCGGCAGTTCACGCTGGGCAGCGGCGGTGGCAGCCTTGACGCTTCGGGCAGCGGCGCGATCAATTTCACCAGCACGGCGGCCGTCACCCTCTCGGGCGCTGGCAATCGCACGCTGACGCTGACCGGCACCAATACGGCCAACAACACGCTTTCGGCCCGCATCGACAACCCGGCCGGCGCCACCACTGCGCTGACCAAGACCGGCACCGGCACCTGGGTGCTGAAGAACGGGGCGAGCACCTATACAGGCGTCACGACAATCAGTGGCGGCGTGCTCGCCGTCGATAAGCTGGCCGATGGCGGCCATGCGAGTTCGATCGGCCAGTCGACGAACTTAGCCTCCAATCTCGTGATCGGCAGCGGCTCGACGCTGCGCTATACCGGCGCCGGCGACACGACTGACCGCCTCTTCACCTTGCAGACCGGCGTCAGCTTCATCGAATCGTCCGGTACCGGCGCGGTCGTTTTCAGCAATACAGGGTCGGCCGCCTACACCGGAGTTGGCAACCGCACGCTCGCGCTGGGCGGCACCAACACCGGCCTCAATACGATGGGCGGTACCATCATCGATGGTCCCGGCGGTACGACCACGGTCGCCAAGAATGACACCGGCACATGGGTGCTTACCGGCAACAACAGCTTCACCGGCAACACCGTCATCAATGACGGTAACCTGATGATCGGCAATGGCGGCACATCGGGCAATGCCGGCGCCGGCAATGTCATCGTCGCCAACGCGACTTCGACATTGTCATTCAACCGCAGCGATACGTTCGCTTTCGCGGGCAATCTGAGCGGCGCGGGCAACATTGCCCAGATCGGCACCGGAACGACCAGGCTGACCTCTGCTATCGACAGCAGCATCGGCGGCACGACACGGGTCGATGCCGGCATGCTCGAGCTTGCGAGCAACCTGACGAACGCCGGCACCGTGGTGAACGCGGGCGCGCTGCAGGTCGACGCTGGCAAGACGCTGACGACGCCGACGCTTGCGATGAATGCGGGCTCAACGCTGACCGTCAACGGCACGGTCGGGGCGACCGCCGGCGGCACGTCGGCGATCATCGGTGACGCGGGAGCGAGCACGATCACAATCAACACTGGCGGCACGTTGCGCGGCAATGGCGATCTCGGTGGCGGCAGCGACGTCGTCAATGTGAGCGGGACGTTGAACACCGGCGCCGGAGCGCTCAATCTGGGCGCCGGCAACGACACGCTGGCGCTCAATGACGGCGGTGCGATCACTGGAACCGTCAATGCGGGCACCGGCGGCGAGACGGGTGCGGGCGACACGCTGCAGGTGGTCACATCAGCCGGGCGCACACTCGACGGCGCCAGTGTCGGCGGGTTCGAGACGCTCGAGAAGCAGGGCCCGGCCACGCTGACGCTGACCGGCAATCATGGTTATAGCGCCGGCACGACGATTTCGGGCGGGACGCTCCAGGTCGGCAATGGCGCGGTCGCCGGTTCGCTGGCGACGCCGACCGTGACGAACAACGGCACACTGGCATTCAATCTGAACAGCAATTACAGCTTCGGGAGCGCGATCTCCGGCACCGGCGGGGTGAACAAGCTCGGCACTGGCACAACGACGCTGACCGGCACCAATACATTTACTGGCCAGACCAACGTCAACGCCGGCACATTGCTGATCGACGGCAACCAGTCCGCCGCGTCCGGCCCGACCAACGTCGCCAGCGGCGCAACGCTGGGCGGCAGCGGCATCATAGGCGGCAGCGTAACGGTCGCCGACGGCGGCACGCTGAGCCCCGGCGACGCGGGCAATGCGCCGGGAGTGCTGACCATCAATGGCGGGCTCAACCTCAACAACGCCTCGGCGATCAATGTCAATTTCGGCCAGGCGGGTGTGCCTGGCGGAGCACTCAACGACCTTATCAATGTCGGCGGCAACCTGACACTGGACGGCACGCTCAACGTCACACAGACGGCGGGGGGCAATTTCGGGCCGGGCGTCTACCGTATCATGAACTACAACGGCGCGCTGACCGACAACGGGCTCAACGTCACCGATCCGAACTATTTCGTGCAGACCTCAGTGGGCAACCAGGTCAACCTGGTCAATTCGGCGGGTCTGGCGTTGAGCTATTGGGACGGGGATGCAGGTCCCCATTCCAACGGCGCCGTGAATGGCGGCAACGGCACCTGGCGCGCTGCCGGCGACCAGAACTGGACGGACTCGGCCGGCCTCTTCGCCGCGCCCTTCGCCAATGCGAGCTTCGCCATCTTCCAGGGTGCCGCGGGCACCGTGACGGTGGACAACACAAATGGCGCGGTGCAGGCCGTCGGCATGCAGTTCGCGACAGACGGCTATCTGGTGCAGGGCGCGGATATCGGGCTGGTCGGCCCGCAGTCGATCATCCGCGTCGGCGACGGCACGCTGGCGGGCGCTGCCTATGTCGCCACGGTCGCTGCCAACCTGACGGGCAGCAGCCAGCTGGTGAAGACCGATGCCGGCACGCTGGTGCTGTCGGGCACCAACAGCTACAGCGGTGGCATCGCCATCAATGGCGGCACGGTTCAGATTTCGGCGGACGGCAATCTCGGCAACGCTTCCGGCGGCCTGTCGCTCGACGGCGGCACGCTGCACACCACCGCCACCATCAATTCGGCGCGCGCAGTGACGCTCAATGTGGGCGGCGGCACTTTCAACACCGACGCCGCGACCAGCCTGGCGCTGAACGGCGTCGTTGCAGGGGCAGGGACCCTGACCAAGACGGGCGGCGGCACGCTGGTGCTCAGCGGCGCCAACAGCTATCAGGGCGGCACCGCGATCAATGGCGGCACTGTCCAGGTCAGCGCCGATGCCAATCTCGGCAATGCAGCCGGCGCTGTGACGTTCGATGGCGGAACTCTGCACCAGACCGGATCGAACATGGCGTCCGCACGAAACGCAACGCTCAACGCCGGCGGCGGCACAATCGCCGCCGACGGTTTTCTGGAATGGTCCGGCACGATCGGCGGGAGCGGCGCACTCACCGCGGGCGGTCCCGGATTTCTGGCCCTCAGCGGCGACAACACTTATACCGGCGGCACCACCATTGCGAGCGGGGTTCTGCAACTTGGCAATGGAGGCACCACGGGCTCGATCCTGGGCGATGTCGTCGATAACGGCAATCTCGGCTTCGATCGCTCCGACACCTATAGCTTTGACGGCCTGATCTCCGGCAGCGGTCAACTCACACAGGCTGGAACGGGCACCACGGTGCTTACGGCCGACAACAGCTATAGCGGCTCGACAACGCTAATGAGCGGCGCCCTCTTCATCAATGGCGACCAGAGCGCCGCAACCGGCGCAACCTCGGTCTTCGCCGGCACGCTGGGCGGCAATGGTATAATCGGCGGCGATGTAGACGTCTTTCCGGGCGCTACTCTGGCGCCCGGCGACGTCGGCACCACGCCCGGCACGCTTACCATCAATGGCCGTCTTCGACTGTTCAGTGGCTCCAACCTCGACTACGCCTTCGGTAAGGCCGGCGTGGTCGGCGGTGCCTACAACGACCTCACCGTCGTGCATGGCGACCTGACGCTCAACGGCGCCATCAATGTCACCCAGTCCCCCGGCGGCAATTTTGGTCCCGGCATCTATCGCGTGATCAGCTATGACGGCACGCTGACCGACAACGGGCTGGACAGCAACTCGCCCAGTCACATCGTCCAGACCTCGGTCGCCGGCCAGGTCAACCTCGTCGACATCAGCGCCATGACGCTCAATTTCTGGGATGGCGATGCCGGTCCCAAGAGCAACGACGCAGTCAACGGCGGCAACGGCATCTGGCGGGCGGCCGGCGATGACAACTGGACCGGGCCGGACGGCGACATCAATGCCGCCTTCTCGAACGGCAGTTTTGCCATCTTCGCCGGCACTGCCGGTACGGTCAGCGTCGACAACATCAACGGCCAGGTGCAGGCCGCGGGCATGCAGTTCGCCACCGACGGCTATCTCATCCAAGGCCAGAACATCGAACTGCTCGGGCCGCAATCGACGATCCGGGTCGGAGACGGAACCTTGCCGGGTGCGGGCTACACTGCGACGATCGCCTCCGTGCTCCAGGGCAGCTCGCAACTGGTCAAGACCGATCTCGGCACGCTGGTGCTGAGTGGCACCAATACTTATGGTGGCGGTACCGCCATCGAGGGCGGCACGCTGCAGGTCTCGGCCGACGCCAATCTTGGCGATGCGGCGGGCGCGCTGTCGCTCGACAATGGCGCTACGCTGCAAAACACCGGTGCCTTCAGCTCGGCCCGCGACGTCACCCTCAATGCGGGTAACGGCACATTCCAGACCGATGCCGACCTCACGCTGTCGGGCCTGATCGCCGGGGCCGGCGGCTTCACCAAGACGGGCAGCGCGGCGCTGACGCTGACGGGCGCCAACAGCTATGCCGGGCCGACCACGGTTGCGGCGGGTGGCCTCTATGTCGATGGCGACCAGAGTGCTGCAACCGGGCTGACCTCGGTGCAGATCGGCGCCACGCTTGGCGGCAAGGGCAAGATCGGCGGCAACGTCACGGTCGCCGACGGCGCCACGCTATCGCCGGGCTCCGCCGACGGCACGCCAGGCACGCTCGCCATAGCGGGCGACCTCTCACTCTCTGGCGGCTCGATCCTGAACTATTCCTTCGGTCAGGCCAATGTTCCCGGCGGTTCGCTCAATGACCTCACCACGGTCGGGGGCAATCTCGTTCTCGACGGCACGCTCAACGTTTCCGTGTCGGCCGGCGGAACCTTCGGTCCCGGCATCTACCGCGTGTTCGATTATAGCGGCACGCTGACCAACAACGGGCTTGCGATCGGTTCCATTCCGTCGACGGACTACTTCGTCCAGACCTCGGTCGATCACCAGGTCAATCTCGTCAACACGGCTGGGCTCAACCTGAACTACTGGGATGGTGACGCCGGTCCGAAGTTCGACGGCACCATCAATGGCGGCAACGGCACCTGGCAGAGTTCCTCGGGCAATGACAACTGGACCGAACAGACAGGCCTGATCAACGCCGCTTATTCGGACGGCGCCTTGGCCATCTTCGCAGGCACCTCCGGCACGGTGACGGTGGACAACGGGCTCGGCCAGGTGACGGCAGCCGGCATGCAGTTCGCTACCGACCGCTATCTCATCCAGGGCGGCGGCATCGGCCTCATCGGGCCACAGTCGACGATCCGGGTGGGTGACGGCACCAGCGCCGGCGCAGGCTTCACGGCGACGATCGCCTCGGCGCTCAGTGGCGACACTCAGATCGTCAAGACCGATGCCGGAACGCTGGTGCTGACCGGCACCAACAGCTACACCGGCGGTACGGCGGTCAATGGCGGCACGCTGCGGGTCTCGGCCGATGCCAATCTCGGCGATGCGGCGGGCGGGCTCTCCTTCAACGGCGGCACGCTCAACACCAGCGCCAGCTTCGCCAGCGGCCGTGACGTTGGCGTTCTCGGCCAAGGCACGCTTGCGACCGATGCCGGCACCACGCTGACCCTCAACGGGGCGCTCTCCGGCGCCGGTGCATTGACCAAGAGCGGAGCCGGCACGCTGGCGCTGACGGCCGACTCGTCCGGCTTCACCGGCACCACGGCGATCGGCGGCGGCACGGTCAACGTCTCGGGCAGCCTGTGCGGCGACGTCAACGTACTTTCCGGCGGGCGCCTCGAAGGCACCGGCACGGTCTGCAATACCACCAATGCCGCGGGCGGTGTGATCGCCGCCG
>NZ_JAIUGU010000025.1:0-17539 GCF_020164775.1 Mesorhizobium sp. ES1-6 | reverse complement strand
ATCTGTAGGGCCTGGACAAAAGAGCCCGAACGATTCACCCTCAATCCGCTCCAGCAAATGCCGGGACTAAACATCTAATGGCCCCCTATAAGAAGTTCGCCTGAAAACTTGATGCCATCAATGATACATGCGCCTCCAGTGGCGAACGTAACTCGAACGCCTTCGGCTCCCGCGCAAAATTCCACAACATCACCAGCCGCCAGTCATCACGACGCTCCTCGGCAACGGCCAGTTCATTGCGCGTGATGTGAAACGGCGTGCGCTCCCAGCCATTGGTGGTCTTCACCTCGATCAGCCGATCGCTGCCGTCGGTTTCGAAGCTCAGGATATCATAGCCGGCACCATCGCCGTCGACATGCGACACCAAGCGAATGCGTTCAGCGAGATCGGTTCGGCCGGCGGCAAGCAGGCTGGCAGCTCATGCGCGAGGATAAGTTGCTCGCCGGCGCGCCCCAGCGTGCGATTGCGGGCATCACGCCCGGCCACATCGTATTTGCCGCGATGGCGGTTATCTGCTCGAGCTCGTCAGGCGGTGGCGCGTTGCTGTGCGTCGGCGGCGGGCCGATCCACAGCATTGCTTCTTCCCGAAGCGCCGATGGCGAAGGCTCCATTGCCATCCGGGCGGTGGATGCGAGCCAACTCGGATGATGATCGAGCCAGCGCACCACCGCATCGATGAGCGACGCCTGGAAATTGAAGGCTGGCCTGTAGCTTGGGATCCAGTCCTCACCGACCCCTTGAGCACAGCGCGGATGTTCTGATGCTTGTATTCGATCGAGCCGCGCGGCCGATCGATCACCGCCTGCAACAAGTGGTTATGCTCGGCCTTGCTGTAAGACTGCCCGGCGATGTCGTCCGCGAGCATCGCGAAATAATCCGCCACGATTGCATCGTTCTGCTCATCGGACCAGTCACCAGCCATGACCGGCACCAGAGTTGATCAGTCAATCTGGAGAAGGCTCGGATCATGCCAGCAACTGTGCCGGCACACCGAGTGCCGGCCCGGCGTCGGCCAGCCGCTGGTCGAGCGTATGTACCGTGGCGCCATGCTCCGACGCTATTGCGAGGTGCAGCGCGTCACCCGCACGAAGCCCCAGGGCATGCTGATCGGCGAACCTTGCGGCCGCCCGAAACTGCCCGCCGGTCACTGGCAGCAAGGTGAAGCTCTCGGCGACCAGCTTGTTGAACATGGCAAGTGCTGCCGCGCGCTCCTCCAGGCCGATCTGCCCGGTCCGCAGCTTGATCGCCATGGCGGACGACATTTCGGTGACTGTCCAATCGCTGATCAGAAGCTGCTCCGGATCCTGCTCTGCCAGCCAGGCCTGAACACGCGGCGTCATCGCTTCGTTTGAGAGCGCCGCGACGATCAGCGACGTATCGAGATAGAGCATTCAGTAGCGATCGCCGTCCCGCATCGACCGCACGAGATCAGCGGCGCTCTGGGACTGGGGCGGTGTCGCTCCCGTGAGCGACTGGAGCACCGCGGCATCGATCGGCTTGCGCGGCCTGGCCACGGCGGTAAGCCGTGCGACCGGCTTGCCGCGACGGGTGATGTCGACCGAATCGCCCGCCTCGACCCGGTCGACCAACTCGCTCAGATGGGCTTTGGCGTCCGCCAGATTGATCGCACCCATGTCTCGCTCCTGACCATATAGATGGTCATATAGCGCATTGGGCTTCAGAATTCCAGCGCCGCCTTTCCACGTCGGTGTCGCGAGTCATCCAGGTTGCACGTTCGGAGCGCACTTCCTGGTCGCTCGTCAGCACGAAGCTTGCGAGCCTTTCAGGAGACCTAGAAATGATACTCCAACACGCTTCCAACGAACTCAGAGACGTGCGAAATTGGATCAACGACGGATCTTCGATCCCGGATTGGGTGCGGACGCAAATGTCGGGCGATCTCGCATCCAACGGTACGTTTCTCATTGCCACACCTGTCGGCACCACAAGGGTGCACCCTGGCGACATCGTAGTTGAGCACCAAGGACAACTCTGGTCGCGCTCACCGGATGAAATTCCGCAGCTGGTCAATGGATTTGGAGCGGAAGCGGCAATGCCGATCGCCGCCATTGGACCTGGCAAGGATGCCCAGTTCGGTACGAAGAGCAAAGCCAGAAAGGGAAGATGGCGCGGAGGCGAGCGCAAGACCGGATTTCGGTCCCCCATAGGAAAGCCGCCGAGCATCGAATGGCTGCATACGACCGAACTCACTGTCGACCAGTCCTATCAGCGGTCGATCGACAATGAGGGCTCCCGACGTCTGATTGCAAGCATAGCCGCCAATTTCGACTGGCGTCTCTGCGCTCCGCTAGTCGTCTCGCGACGACCGGAAGGATTGAAGGTGATCATAGACGGGCAACACCGCTGGGCGGCAGCTGTGCGAAGAGGCGACCTGCCGCATTTGCCATGCTGCCTTTTCACCTATGACAGCCCTGAAGATGAAGCGCGTATGTTCATCGTTGCCAACCGAGCACGCAAACCGATGAACCGTCTGGATGATTTCCATGCTGCATTGGCAGCGGCAGATGAGGATGCGATAGAGATCCAGCGGCTGGTAACCGAGGCCGGTTTGAGGATGGCTCGTAATACCTCATCCACCGCGTGGAAGGCTGGGGAGGTCGCTTTCACGTCCTCGATTGCTACAGCGTTGCGACGGCATGGTCCGGCGATCGTCTCTGCGGCATTGACCAGCATAGCCGAGGCGTATGAGGCTCGCCCTCTTACCTACGGAGCGTCGATATTCGGCGCCCTGATCAAACTCTTCGCAAACCCGCCTAAAGGTTTTGATCCTGACGACCTCATACCGACGTTACGTCGCTTCGATATGGCGTTGCTGGGCGAGATCGTGAAAGGTCTTAGCGGGGGCGACTCCCGGGCGGTGGCGGTTCACGCTGCCATTCTCGAAAGTCTGAGCCACCTGAAACAGGCCGAGAGCGCAGCATAGCTTCTGTAGTGTTGCACTCGACCTCCGCACCGAGTGCAACATTCCCGAGCCTCCGCCCGTCGCGTTTCCCGAAGTCGATTTCTGCTCATCCTCAAGTTCGATAGCCGTGATCTCGAGCAGCGTTGATGCATCTAGAACGGCGCCTGGACGCGGCAAGCTTCTTCTTGTCGGTTGCAGAAAATGATCGAGTGGCAATGCGAGCGACATCATCGGCTCGTGTCGGACCGAGATGACGAAGGGCCTGAACAACGGTGCCGGAAGCGCTCTCTGGCAGGATCAGATGCTGGATGATGATGGCGCAGATCGATCATACTCTTCCCCACGATCGCCCGCCGGGACGGTCCGTCGGTCAGATAAATGCTCTGAGCCGGCACCTTTTTCGTCAACCCGAGCAGATCGGCAGCACGGGCGCCGGTGATCAGCACCTTAGATCCCGCGCCAACGCCCGTGCAACGTGATGTGGGGCAGGGGAAAGTAGCGCACGTCCGCTATGGAGCTTAGGCAGATCATAGAGGTCTCGCGCCAAACGGCGGAGCTTGCCGCTGTTCGCGAGGTGGGAGAGCGCCTAATCGACAGCAGGGCGCTCGGCGAGATCCAGAAAGTCGCTGGACGTGCAACAACGTCGTGGCCGACTCTCGAGTAGAAACGGGTGGGACCACCGCACCCCGCCTAATGCGGCGGTCTCCGTTTCAGCTCGCCGGGCCGTCTGTCCGCTTTACGGGTCGGGTTTTGCGCTGATGGACATCCGGTCCGGGTGCGATCTTCGCCCGACCTTCGAGATAAGTCTGGCGGCGCTGCTCGCGCCGAAAATCGATAGTAGTCGATAGATGGCTTGAAGAGGTCGGTGGAAATTCCTCAACGATATCAACAGCGTAGCTTTCTGATGGGTCCTAGGTCGGTAGTATTTGGACGAAAAATATTTTCTGCAATAAATTCAAATGGTTGTTATGATCCCGAACAATCGAGTGGGAGTGACGGGTACAAACGGCGGCAATAGCGTAGTTTCGGCGGCGACTTTCGCAGCCATAAGAAGCTTTTCGCGTCCGTGTCTCACTTCCAATAGGCATGCGCCATCTCCGATCTAGCCACTCCATCTGAACTACGCTCCTGATCGAGTAAAGACCTTTAGGAAAGGGAGAGAGCAATAGCGTAGAACGGCGTGCAAAAGGCGGCGTAGCGTGTATCCCGTAAGAAGTGCCGGGCCAGCTCGAAAGCGTGCTGCGACAGGTCTTGTCGAAGCCTAGGTGACAATATATCGGCGTCGTCAATACCGCGGCGCTAGCCTTCTCTCGAAGAAACCGAAGCCGGTCGTCACCAATGCGGCTAGCATGAAATATCCCAGCGCCGCGGCGAACAGTGGCTCGTAAACCCGAAAAGTCTGAGCACGAACGAGGTTCGCGGCTCCCATCAATTCGAAGACGGTGATCGTCGAGGCCAGCGCGGTGCCCTTCAACAGCAGGATATTCTGGCCGCCGATCGCCGGCAGCGCCAACCTGAAAGCCTGAGGGAGCAGCACGGAAATCATGATCCGTGTTTTCGACAGGCCAAGCGACTGGCCGGCCTCGCGCTGTCCCTCCGGGATTGACCGTATCGCGCCTTTCCAAATTTCGCTGCAGTAAGCCGCCGTGTTCAGGGACAGCACGAAAAACGCATAGCAGGAGGCACCTCGCAAAAGGGGCCACATCACGCTGTATCGTATGGCAGGGATTCCGGCGAGGATCTGGCCTACGCCGTAGTAGCAGAGGTAAAGCTGGACGAGGAGCGGAGTGCCTCGAAATGCCAGAGCGAAGGCATCTGCTGGATAGCGTACCCATCGCCTGCTGGACAGACGAGCCAAGGCGATCGGTATCGCAAGGAGATTGCCGACCACCGCGCAGCCGGCAAACAGGACGATGGTTGTCTGAACGCCTGCCAGGAGTTGGCTGGCGAGATATCCCTCGAACTCTGTCACGCTATTTTCGCCTTCCTGGATTGGCGGTGGCGGCTTCCAAGCCCTGAAAAAGCATCGCCGACACACCTGACATCACGAGAAAAACGAATGCGATCGCGCAATAGAACACGAAATAATCGTGCGTTGCGCCGGCGGCCATTTTGCCCGCCAGGACAAGCTCCGTGAAGCCGATGAGACTGACCAGCGAGCTTTCCTTGAGAACGACAAGCCACAAATTGCCAAGGCCAGGAAGCGCCAGCGGGATCATCTGAGGCAAGGTCACCAGGAAGAATGTCTGGCGACGTGTCAGGCCGAGTGCATGGGCTGCCTCCAACTGACCTTTCGGGATAGCGATGATCGCACCGCGCAGGACCTCGGTGCTGTACCCGCCCTGCACGATGCCGAGCGACAGCGTCGCGGCGACAAATCCGTTGAGCTGAAATTCCGAAGTCAGTCCCGTCAGGCTCACGACCCAGCGCAGCGCGTCGGTCGCGGTATAGTAGACGAGAAAAATGATGAGGATGTCAGGAACGGACCGGATGATCGTCGTATATGCACCGGCTGTTGCGCGAGCCACGCGGTTCTTCGAGATCTTGGCCACGGCACCGACAAGCCCGAGCGCCAGGCCGACGAGATATGCGCTTATCGCAATGCCAAGGCTCAGGCACGCGCCGAAGAGCAATTCGTCGCCCCAGCCTTTGTCTCCGAAGCTGAGCAGGGTCAGCCAAGACACTGTCGGGTTCATAAGGCGGGCTCCAGTTCAGTTCGATGGTGCCGGCCGCGATCGAGAAGCCGGCACCAGGCGTGAACCAGATGATCAATCGCCGTAGATATCGAAGTCGAAATACCGCTTGGTGATCGTGTCGTACTCGCCGCTGGCCTTTACAGCCTTGAGCGCGGCATTGAGGCGGTCCCTGAGTGCCGTGTCTTCCTTGCGCACGCCGCCGCCGTCGCCATAACCGAACATCTTCTCATGCGGCAGCGTTACCTTGATTTCATAGACCTGGCCTTCGGGCTTCTTGAGGAAGTCCTGGATCTGGATCCCTGCTGCCGCCATGAGGTCCACCCGCCCTGCCTGCATGTCGGCGATCTCGTCGTCGAGTGTCGGATACACTTTCACCTCGGCGATGCCGTTGAACTTTTCCTGCATGTAGGTTGCCTGCAGGCTCGCACTTTGTGCCGCCACGGTGACGCCCTTGAACGTGTCCGGCTCGGTCACATCGAATTGCCGCGTGTCTGCCTTGGCGCCGACAAGGACGTTGGGCGAGTAATAGTACTTGTCGGTGAAGTCGATTACCTCCTTGCGCTTGTCGGTGATCGACATGGAGCTCCAGATGACGTCGAACTTCTTGGCCAGCAGCGCGGGAATGATACCGTCCCAGGCGATGTCGACGATCTCGCACTTCGCCTTCATCTCGGTGCAAACGGCGTTCATCATGTCGATCTCCCAGCCCTGCCATTTGCCGCTGGCATCCTTGACCGAGAAGGGGGCGTACGGCTCGGCGGCAACCCCGAAGCGGATGACGTCATCGGCCGCCGAGACAGGGCCGGCGGCGCCAAAGACCGCCGCGATCAATGAGACGACGACTGCAAGCTTTTTCATGGTTGTTCCCCTTTTTTTGCGTGTGCACTTTTTGATTGCGCATTGATGCCATGACCGCTTGGGTACTCCCCTTTTCGAGCGGATAGTCCGCCCAATCAGGTGAGGCTTCCCAGCGCAGTGTGCGGAAACGCTAGCAGTTCAAATCGAGCCGATCTAATGCTCTCTCCAGCGCGGTTCATCACCAATAGTTATGAGAGTCAAAACCTCGCACAAAGCAGTTGACCCTTTGCCTCGACCCCAAAGCGTATCGATGACCGTCGCACCGGTTGAGCGAAACTATGAGTTTTCGGTGCCAGTCCCACGGGCGGAGACATAGGCCCAGGCCTGTCGATCAATCCGTGGCTGTGTCATCGTCGGTCTTATGCTGTTGCCTGAGGTTGCCTGATGAAAAGCAGTGCTTGCGGTTCTGTCGCTGAGACGAGTGCTAGGATCACCGCCGGCTTGTCGCCGGTCAACATCGTCGAAGGCTGCCTCGAACGAATCCACCAGTTGAACGGGCAGATCAGGGCGATGATCTTCATTGACGAGGCTGGAGCACTCGATGCGGCACTGCGCGCCAGAGACGAACTTCGATCGGGTCACAGGCGTGGCCCGCTGCATGGCGTGCCCATGGCCATCAAGGATGTTCTCGATGTCGAGAATTGGCCGACGACAGCCGGATCTCGTCTGTTTGGCGACCGCATCGCCCAGAATACCGCCGCCTGCGTGGCCGCCCTTCAGGCGGCAGGCGCGATCATCATCGGCAAGACCAATCTTCATGAACTTTGCGTCGGCGGGCATGACAACCCCTGGTTCGGCAAGGTCGTCAATCCGCTTGACGAAAGCCGGGGGACTGGCGGCACGAGCAGTGGATCGGCTGCCGCGGTCGCAGCCGGCTTTTGCGCGGCTGCTATTGGCACCGACACTGGCGGTTCAAACCGCTCTCCGGCCGCTGCAACGGGATTGTTTGGCTATAAGCCGACGAATGGTCTGATCGACACGAACGGCGTTATGAGCACGGCACCCTCGCTGGACTGCGTCGGTGTTCTCGCGCGCTCGGTGAGCGACGTTCGCGTTGTGACTGAAGCGCTGGCCGGAAAGCGGCTCAGCCCGCCAGGGAATGCCCACAGATATGGCAGATTGGGGAACATTACGATCGGGGTCTGCTCTGAACTCGTTGGCGCTCCTGTCGACAGCGCCGTGGAGACCGCATTGGCAGCGATGCTCGATCATCCGATGGTACGTGTGATAGAAATACCCTTTGATGACACAGAGACATTCGTCGCCGCCGGAATGACGATCCTGCAATGCGAGTTTGCAAAAACGTACCGTGATCTTATCGAGCGGAACCCGGATCTGGTCGGCGATGCCGTTCGCGCGTTTCTTCAGGACAGCATCCGCATCAGTGCGGACGCCTATGATGAAGCTGTCGAGATGCGGAACGATGTCAGCAGACAATTTCTCAAGAAAATGGCAGGCGTGGATGTTCTGGCTATCCCGACAGCTCCCGGATCGGCGCCCCACTTGTCCGACGAACTGACACACGTGAACGGAGAGATGGTGCCGTGGGGACTGGCCGGCGGTCGATTTCGTCGCTGGGCAAATATGCTCGGTGTGCCGGCTTTGGCGATCCCGCTGCAAGTGCCCAACGATCTCCCGGTCTCAGTGCAGCTTGCTGCTCTCCCCGGCCACGATGCCGCCTTGCTCGACTTCGCCGATATGCTGACGAGCCGTTGACGCGCTCCCTCAGGTCATAACCTTTGAGAATAAACTTCATTCCTTTCCTTATTGGAACATTGGGTGTGTCCCGCTAACATTGGCCGCGCCGCACAGCTTTGACGGCGCGGGGAACGAGGAGGCGAGAAAAGCGCCCATGAAGGTCGGTGAACGGGACGCGGCTGCGAAGGAAGCAGAGTTTACACCTCGCGAGATCGAGGTTTTCGCGTCCGTGATGCTGCATGGAACGACGACCAAGGCGGCCGACGCGCTCGACATCACGCAGCCCGCTGTCAGCAAAATGCTCCAGCACCTCACCGAGAAGGCGGATTTCCAGCTCTTCCGAAAAAGCCGGCAGCGATTGATCCCTACGCCTGAAGCGCACATGCTCTATGCAGAGGTGCAGCGCGTATTCGAGTCCGCACGCGGCATCTCGCGGGCCGCGAGGGAGATCCGCGAACTGCGCAGTGGCAGGCTGAACATCTGCGCGCTCCCCGCCTTTGGTTCAACGATACTGCCTTCGATCATAACGAGCTTTTCAAAACAGCACCCATCCGTGTCCATTTCGCTCGATATCCGCAGCTCCGCGACCGTGGTGCAAAGAGCCAGCCGAAATCAGCTCGACATCGGCATCGGCGTCACGGCATCGGAAGAGAATCCCTCGATCGTCAGGCGCGCGCTGACCGCGACGCCGCCAGTATGTGTTATGCCGGCGGGGCATCCGCTGTCGCAGCTTGAAGTGATCCAGGCGGATGACCTTGATGGTCTCGATTTCATATCGATGGGCTCCGCCGATCCGATGCGGCGGCAACTTGATGCGCTTTGCGACAAACGGGGGGTCAGCCGCGTACTCAAGGTGGAGGCCAGCCTGTCCGGCGCCTGCATCGCGCTTGCTGCCTCCGGCGCCGGCGTGACGGTCGTCGACCGGCTCTCCGCCTGGATGGCGCGCGACCTGCCGATCGAGATCAGGGACTTTCGGCCGCATCTCGATCTGAACCTCAGCGTCTATCGGCCCTGGGGTGTCATCGCATCGACGGCGGCGGACGCCTTTACAGAGCATCTCATCCAGACCACGCGAAGCTTCATGAACGGTGTCGACGCCGGAATAACCGCTTTGGGAACAAGGTAGGATCAGGCCTTGGCAGGGCAGGGAGGCGATGGTGCCGTGCAACGCCGCTGAGATGGCCAGCGCCACCTTCGAACGCATGTCTTCGCTAGCGAAGAGGCAGGTTCTGAAAGAGGCGATCGATGTCTTCTTCGTCATTGTAGACATGCGGTGAAACCCGCATCTTTGTGCCGCGCAGCGTGACGTGAACATTTGCCTGCTTCAAATCCTGCGCCGCGTTCGGCGCCAACCGGTCGCCAATATCGAGGATTGAGATATGAGGCGCCGGCAGTCGTGGACGCTCCACCTCCAGCCCTCTGCTTTCCGCCTGAGCCCAGACGAAGTCATTGAGGTAACGCAGGCGTTCAAACACGCGTTCGACTGACCACTCCTCGATAAGTTTCATGGCGGCGATTGCGATAGGCAGGACAGCGAAATCGGAACGTTCCCCCATGTCAAAGCGCCGAGCGCCAGGAAGAAACTTCGCCACCGGCACCTTATAGAAATCAGACTTGTCGCCACCCAGCCGGTTCCATGAATGATGCTCCAGCGTACGTCCCTCTTCGTGCCAGCGTGGGGCGGCGTAGAGGAATGCAAGGCGATAGGGGCCGAGCAGGAATTTGTAGGTGGCAAAGGCCAGAAAATCCGGTCGAACGCGACTGACATCGAAGGGCACGGCGCCAACCCACTGGGTGCCGTCGACGACAAGGGCTGCTCCTGCTGTCCGCGCCGCGACCGCCACGGCCTCCAGGTCGATCGCCATCCCTTCGAACCAGTGGACCAAGGTGCCCGCGACAACCGCGATGGGTCGATCCGAGCTCCGGATCGCCGATACGATCGCGCCAGTCCAATCGCCGTCGGCAGGTTGCGGAACGATGTCCACGAAAGCTCCGGCGCGATCTGCAAGGTCGTACCAGACATAGCGATGCGAGGTGTGCTCGTTCTCCATGAGAAGGATCGCCGAACCGGCCGGGACCGGGACATTGGCAGCAGCGATCGCCATGCCATAGCTGGTGGCGGCGACAATGGCGATGTCGTCGGCATTGGCCCCCACCATCGAGGCGGCAAGCTGCCGCGCCTGCTCCACTTCGTCATAGTAGGATGCGATGGTCATCTTCCAGGGCTCGGCCTTAACCCTGACGCCAGCCTCTCCGGCCGCGATGGCGGCTATCGGAATCGGGGACATGTAGGCGGCGTCAAGATAAGCAGTGTCGCGAGTAAGCGTGAAGAGATCGCGCTGGCAGCTCAACATGGCATCACAACCTGAAATCAATTGGAGTGCCCAGCCCGGCATTCCGGGCGGAGAAGTAGACAAGGTTGGCGAGCTCGATGTCCTGGGCGGGAACGCCAAGAGATCGATAAAGGGTGATGTCCGCGTCGCTAGTGCGGCCAGGCTGTGCGCCGGCGAGGACCTCGCCGATTTCGCCGCGAACATGATCGCGGCCAATCATGCCACTCTCGACTGCTTCGATCAGCTCTCCTGCGGCTGCGAACGCCATGGGCAGGTAGTCCACCCAGATCAGCGATCTGCGCACGCACTCCAAGTCGATCTCGCGGCATGCAGCCACGCTTGCCCCGACAGCATTGATGTGGACGCCTTGCGGCAACCATTCGCCGAACAGCACCGGCTCTTGGGAAGATGTCGTCGTGCAGATGACGTCAGCTTCGCGAACGGCTTCGGCAGCGTCGTGATGCGCCTGCGCCTCGAAGCCGGATGTCGTAATATCCTCGGCGAAGCGCTGTGCCTTTGCAAAATCACGACCCCAGACGTGGATCACGCGGACTGGACGCACATGAGCGATCGCCTCGACATGCCGGCGCGCCTGCTCGCCATAGCCGAACACGGTCAGTATGGAGCTGTCGGGGCGCGAAAGCGCCCTAGTGGCGACAGCACTGGCCGCGGCTGTCCGCCATGCCGTGATCTCGCCCCCGTCGATCAGGGCAACAGGGCGCCCGTGTTCTTTGTCGAACAGAAACACCCCACCACGGTGGGACGCGAGCCGGTGTGAAAAATTGTCGGGAAATACCGACAGCACCTTCGCCCCGAACAGCGGCCGGTCGTCCAAGGCCGCGTACATCAAAGACAGGCAGCTTCCCGCCGCCCCCGGCAGCTCGAGCGTGCGCCTGATCTGCTGACGGGCGACGCCGTTCGAAGTCTTGAGCAGCGCCGCCTCGGTCGCCTCAAGCACCTGAGGGAAAGACAACGCCTGCCGGATCGCGTTCTTGTCGATCAGCAGGAAGCCCGTCTCGGCATTCACCTTTGCAGTCTCTTCCATTCGACGCCCTCGTGTGCACCAGACGTTTGAAAAGCCTAGCATTGCCTCGGCACGCCGATGACAGCGGAATTCATAACTTCGAACGAGAAGTTGACGATGTCCGATCATGCACCGCATCGATCTGCTCGAAGCGAGCGCGGTTCATAACTTTTGGCCATTAACGGCAGTGGTCAGTTCAATTGACCGCGATTGCCACCCGTCGCAATGTTTTCACGCAGAATCGGATGCCGCGCTTGTTAACAGCCGTGATGTGTCCGCCAACGCAAAAGTATTATCGCCGCATCTGGCAGTGTCAGAACGCATATCCATCCCGGTCGTCGCTCTGCAAACGGCGGCATGGAGGATTTTGGCTCGCCAATATCAACACACCGATTGGCGTGAGCAATGCGAGTTCATTGGAGGTTTTCTATATGCGCGTCGTCGTCATCGGTTCCGGCATCGTCGGCAGCTCTGCCGCTTATGAATGCGCAAAGGCGGGCGCAAACGTGGTCGTGCTGGAGGCCGGGAGGATCGCGGGAGGAACGTCGGGGGTAAGCTTTGCCTGGACAAATGCGACGACGAAGCGGCCCCGGCCCTATTTTGATCTGAATGTCGCGGGCATGCGCGCCCATCTGGAGCTCAAGCGCGACTTCGGCGTTGCGCCCTGGTTCACCCAGACCGGCAGTTTCGATTGGCGGACGGCTCCGGAATCCATGGACGACTATTTCGAGAACTTCCGGCAGATGAAGGAATGGGGCTACGGCGTTGAGTGGATCGACAAGAAGCTCGTCGGCGAGATGGAGCCCGATATCGATGTATCGGCCATGGGCGACTATCCAATCTCGTACTACCCGGAAGAAGGCTGGGTAGACCCAGTCCTTTACTCGGCCTGGCTTCTCAGGGCAGCGAAGGAGCGCTGGGGAGCGCAGTTGAACGTCAATTCGCGCGTGACCCAGGTCGAAACCGAAGGCGGCCGTGTCCAGGCGGTCCGCACGGCAAATGGCGAGCGATATTCCGCAGACGCTGTCGTGAACTGCACGGGCGGCTGGTCCAGCCAGAGACTCGGCGACGCGCAGGGTATCCCGCTGTCTTCGACGATTGGCGTGCTCGCCTTCACCCCACCGGTGGCCTTGACGCTTAGGAGCCAGTTACATGCCGATGATCTGGATATCCGTCCTGATGGTGCTGGCCGGATCATGATCCACAAGGTCTCGGTGGACCTGACCCTCAAGAAACCGGAAGCGCTTAGCCCCACCGGTGATGAGGCGGCAGCGTTGTTGGAAGCGGCTAGCAAGGTCCTGCCGGCGCTCCAGTCCGCTGGCGTGGAAGCCATTCGCACGACCGTCCGGCCATTCCCACAGGATGGCTTTACTTGCGCTGGCGCGATGCCTGACATCGCCGGTCACTATATGGCGGTGACGCACAGTGGCGTGACGATCGGGCCGCAGTTGGGCAGGGTGGTCGCCGACGAGGTCGTGCGCGGCAAGATACACGACGAAATGGAAACATTCCGCCCGCATCGGTTCTTCCAAGCGAACCCTCAACGCTCCACCGTCGCGCGCGCCTGACCTCACTATACGCAAGTCAGCGCGATCATGCGGTCTGCGTTTCCATCCATGACATTCAGGATCCTGCTCCATGGCAAAGATTGAACGATTCGAGAAAAACGATCGGCTTAGCCGGATCGTCGTTCACAACGGAACGGTTTATCTCTCGGGCCTAACGGCCGACGACAAGAACACCGACACGGCCGGCCAGACGCAGCAGATCCTGGAAAAAGCGGATGCTCTTCTGCGCAGCGTCGGTGCGGACAGATCGAGCCTGCTGCTCGCGCAGATCTGGTTGCGGGATGTCAAGGACTTCGATGAGATGAACAAGACATGGGTCAAGTGGCTCGATGGCGCCGAGCCGCCAGCGCGTGCCACGGTGGGAGCGAGTTTCGCGCTACCGGAGATACGAGTCGAAATTCAGTTTACCGCAGCGATCTGACACACGCGCCGCGTCCAGGCAGCGAGACCACCGACCGAGCCTTTCACTCTGTCGACAACCAAATTCGCACGATAGCTTATCATCGGAGGAGCATACCTGCCACTTCCGCCCCATTTCGGCCATTCCGGAACATGGCCCAAGGGCCGCTCATGTTCGGCAAGCAGGCGGGTTTGGCGAAAGTCGACTGAAGGGTTCGCGGGCCTATACGGAACCATACGGGAAGCGTCGTAGATTTGGCCCGCGAAAAATGTAGTGAAATCAACGATTTCATTACATCCTCCGGGCCTGCCAGGGCTGTTGATTTCGCTCCGAAAAAATGCTGCTATCTGGAGAAGTGACGGTACTTTTTTCGGGCGGTGACGTTACGCTAGAGCGCGACTAGGAGAAATAAATTTGTCCGATTGGCCCCAATAGTTGGTGAAACCTCAAAATATTTTACGGCAATTTTCCCTTTAAAATCAAAAGCGTAACTTTCTGACGGATCATGCGTCGGCTTCCGGTGCTGCAAGCAAGAAAAACCCAGCTAGATCAATGACCTAGCTGGGTTGAAAACAATCGAGTGGGAGTAGGGGGAAAACGGCGACGGTAGCTCAGGTTTGTCGGGTTCTCGCCCTCTGTCCGCGTCTATTCCCCGGTCGGCCTTAGTAGTCGGTTCGTGTCCTTCCAAGCAGCTTGTTGATCTGAACGCGCTGGTCCGCGAATGTAAAGCGCCATCGGGAGTGCTTAGGGAATTGGCGTGCAATGGCGTGTAAATCGGCGGCAACATGGAGCACCATAGCCACCACTCTCGGCCTGACAATCCTTGGTCGAATCGTAGCTGGGAGCAATTGTCGGCCCGTGGTCGCTTCCGGCAACGCGCCGATCACCGGCGGCGCGCTTTGGGAACGAAGTCTGCGGTGGCTTGATCGCTTCGCTTCGTTCCCAGAAATAATCACCACGGTCCGTGCGATCCAGCGCGCCCCCACACTTATGTCACGACGAAGGAATTCCTTCTGATTTTTTCCCTCGACACGTTGTGCGATCTGCCAGACGTCGAGGCGACAGAAGTCGCCGCACTGCCAAGCAGGACAAACCGCTCAGGGGAACCAACGGGAGGGATCCAAAATAGGTCGCTAAGTTCATTTGTATGAACGCTCGCGCCTGGCCATGCCTGTAACGACCGCTTTGGTCTTAAACGGCAGGCGCCTTTACGATGGGACGCTCTAGGCCTATATTGTTCTTCACAAGGAGAAGAATTATGGGAGCACCCACTCGCGTCTATACCCCCGCAGAGGCGGCCGCCGTAAGCGGGATAGGCATCAAGGCCGTTCACAATGCGATCGACAAACACATTGTCGATGCGGTGCCAAGCGCTGTCCAACGCGCTGGCGGGATCGTTCGACGGGCATTGACCGGTGAGGATTTGCTGCGGCTCAAGCTCTGGTACGGCGTGGGTGCGACACTTACCGCTGATCGCCGTCGCCGACTGTTCGAGGAAATCAAAGCTGCCCCAACTGCTATGACCGTAAGGGCTGATGACCTGTTGATAGTCGACATCGCCGAGGCGCGTAAACAGCTGAAAGCCCGCATCGTCGATCTCGACGAAGCGGAGGCTGCAATTGGTCGCGTCAAGGGAGTTGTGGGCGGAGAGCCGGTCTTCAAAGGAACCCGCATCCCTGCGCGAATGATCGCGGCGATGCTGGCGCAGGGCGCAGACGAAGCGGAGGTTCTCGAGGGATATCCCAGGCTAACGTCGCGGATGATCGAGCTCGCCAGGATCTGGGTTGCCGCTCACCCGCTGCGCGGGCGGCCCAAGAAGCTCTCCCAGCAGGGCGTGAAAGTAAAGTCTTCGAAGCGTGTGATCTTGAAGGGTGACCCACGGCAGTTGACCAATACGAAACGCGTGTGACCTCGTGAGAGAGGGAGCTCTTGGATGGTCTTCTTGCCGATCTCGGACCGGAGGACTTTCTCATCAATGAGATCGTTGAAATAGAGATCAATAACGGCGTTGCCGTCTTCACGGGATATGAGTTGCATCTGCCTGGCAGCGGGGTCGATTAGAGACCAACATGCGGCTTTCCCGATCGGGCGAAGCGGTGGACGTCAGTTCTTTCGCCATCGCTGGGTGAGCGCTCTGACGTCACGGCCAGAGCGCTCCTATAATGCCAAGCCTCCACTATTTTCTCGCTCGGGTTGAGGTCGGGCGAGTATTTCGGCAGCAAGAACAGCCTGGCGCCGGCCGAGCGGATGGCGCGGCGCACGGCCTTGCCCTTGTGGGAACCGAGGTTGTCCATGATGACGATGTCGCCGGGTTCGAGTGTGGGAACCAGAACCTTGTCGACATAGAGCTGGAAACGCTCCCTCAAAGCATCGAGCTTGCAGGTGTTGTAAGCGACGACGGCACCCTTGAGGGCAAGAAGGAGTGGCCGCCGAATCAAGAACGTCGGCGCTTCGGTGCGGGATTTCAGTTGAGGTCGCAGAGCGTTCAAGCGAACTGGCCTAATCGGCCAGAGAGTTGTCATCCTGCACGGGGAGTATGCCGGCATTTCCGGCGTGTGCTCGTTCGATCTCACGACCCGATTCGGACGGCTGTGGCTCCCTTATTTTCAACTATTAACTGTTCGGCCAAGTTGGGCGTTGACGCTCCTCTCCAGTAGAGTTAATTATCTCCTAATATAAGGGGCATCTAAAATTCGTGGTCTAGAAGCACGAGTTGGATGATGTGATTGGGTAGGAAACGCAACGCGACGACAAGTGTCGTCCTGTCCACCAGCATCGATTCAATATCCGCCCTGAATGGCCGGCTTAGGCGGCCGTTCTAAGCGCGACGGCGTGCCTTGGATGACGGCTGGAAGCAGCCGGTCGTTCAGGATTGTCAATGAAGCAGATGGTTGGGCGTCTGCATTCTAATAACCAGGGGGTTGAAAATGGCTTCTAAAATCGCCGATGCAGGTGGAACCACAGCGTCGTTTTCGAACACGCCGCAGGCGAACGATGACGTTTTCAACTGCACTGAGGATACCGTAGTCCTCGCTTCAGGGTCCCAGACCATCATAGTTCTCGACGTGATGGCGAACGACCAGGGTGGAAACGCAAAGTCCCTGTTTTCGGTCGATGACGGGATTTCCGCATCGACGGCCACGAAACAGTACGCCCCCGTCGACCTGACAACCCAGGACGTCCAAGCTACTGGCATCTCAGCCTGGGAAAGCATCGGCGGCGGGGTTTCCATCCGCATCAACAACGGGAAGGTCGAGATGGACCTTAGTGGATACCTGGCGGCGCATGGCTTCGCGAGCCTGCAAGCCATGGGGGCGGGCGACCAGATCAATGAGACTTTCACCTATGCGATCAAACTCGGCAACGGAACGCTGAGCTGGGCCAGCGTCTCGGTCAATATCCAGGGCACCAATGACGGCGCGATAATCACGGCCATCCCGGGGGCGGACACCACCGTGGTGGAAGCGGGCGGCGTCGCCAATGGCACGCTGAACGATCCCAACGCTCATGGACAGCTGTCCATCACCGACCCCGATGCCGGCCAGAACCATTTCCAGGCTCCCCCCAGCCTGCAGGGCACCTATGGCACCTTCACTTTCGATACGACAACCGGTGTATGGGCCTATACGCTCAACCAGACTCTCGCCGACCCGCTGACCCAGGGCCAGAATGTCACCGACACTCTGACGGTGAAGTCGGCCGACGGAAGCGCCAGCTACAATATCGTCGTCAATATTACCGGCACCAATGATGCGCCAATCGCGGTCGCTAACACCAATTCGGTGAAAGAGGACACAGCACCCAATCCGGTCAGCGGCAATGTGCTGACCAACGACACCGATGTCGACGCGGGCGATACCCACAGCGTCACCGCAGTCAACGGTTCGGCCGCCAATGTCGGCAACAACCTCGCCGGCACTTACGGCACGCTGCACCTCAACAGCGATGGTACCTACACCTATACGCTCAACAACGCCCTGGCCTCGGTGCAGGCTCTGGCAGCAGGTGCCACAGCCACCGACGTCTTCACCTACACCAA
>NZ_JAIUGU010000024.1:0-22357 GCF_020164775.1 Mesorhizobium sp. ES1-6 | reverse complement strand
GTGTCACCTGTGGCACCCGTAGCTCCAGTTGCTCCAGTAGTGCCTGTGGCACCCGTTGCACCAGGATCACCAGTCGCCCCAGTGTCACCCATAGCGCCGGTTGCACCCGTTGCGCCAGTCGCACCGGCAGCTCCGGTATCGCCAGTTGCACCGGCAGCTCCGGTATCGCCCGTCGCACCAGAAGCGCCGGTGTCACCTGTGGCACCCGTAGCTCCAGTTGCTCCAGTAGTGCCTGTGGCACCCGTTGCACCAGGATCACCAGTCGCTCCAGTGTCACCCATAGCGCCGGTTGCACCCGTTGCGCCAGTCGCACCGGCAGCTCCGGTATCGCCCGTCGCACCGGCAGCTCCGGTATCGCCCGTCGCACCAGAAGCGCCGGTGTCACCTGTGGCACCCGTAGCTCCAGTAGTGCCTGTGGCACCCATTGCACCAGGATCACCAGTCGCTCCAGTGTCACCCATAGTGCCGGTCGCACCCGTTGCGCCAGTCGCACCGGCAGCTCCGGTATCGCCGGTCGCTCCGTTAGAGCCGGTCGCACCTGTTCCGCCTGTCGCTCCGGTCGCTCCAGTAGAGCCGGTCGCGCCTGTTCCGCCTGTCGCTCCGGTCGCTCCAGTAGAGCCGGTCGCTCCGGTCGCACCCACACCACCAGTAAGAAGGACGGGGTCGCCGTCATTACTACTGCCATCAGTACTAGTTATCCACAGAGTAGCGTCGTGATTGAATGTAATGTTGCTCGAAGGATTCGACGTGGACCAGATCTGAACATCACCGTCGTCATCGAAGCCACTCGGGCCTATACCTGATCCAGTATCGGTTTCAATGCGCAATGTTTCAGAGTCCGTATAATTAACGGGAACAAAGAGTTGTGTGGCGAAATCTGTCCCTTGATTTTCACTAACCGTAAACTCACCTATAACGACGCTCTGACCATTTATACGTGATACGATATAGTAAAACCCGCCGCTGTCAGCGTCTGCGGGTATTTTTACTGTGACGTAATTCAATGCCATCACGCCGGAATAACTCGTTACGCCCGCCTTGGTCAGCGGGACGCGCGCCATGCCCCTAGCGTCGTCCAGTTCCCAGCTTCCGCCTTTCGCCGCGGAACCCACCAAGCCCGATGCGGCCGCGACTGGAGCGCCGGTCACACGCGCAAGGGCATCCACGAAAGCACGTCCGCGGGCGCCTTCGCCCGCCTGGCAGCTCCACAGCAGGAGACTGCCGTCAGGCCCCAGCGCGTCGCCGATAGTAGCGAGATCGCCGCCGTGCCGATCAAGATCGGACACCGACAGCGATCCGGCGCCGAAGTCGAGTTTGCCAGGACGGCCGTGAACGACAATGTGAATCGCATCCAGGCCGTCTTGGCCGCGCAACGCGTGCGCGATCTCCTGAGAAGCTGGCAAAGCACCGCTAAGAAGAACCGGTTGAACGCCGGGCCGCATGCCCGCGACGAGCACTGGAATATCGGTGACCGCAATATCAATGAAGACGATTTCTTTTGTCCGTAAGAGGTTCTCCGCCGAGGTCTTCATCATTGGAACTGACCTTCCCTGTTTCCCGCCCATTGTCATTCTCCCGCCTTGAATCTTGTCACGACCGACACCTTGGAACCGGCGTCGCCCAGCATTTCCAAGGTCGCCGCGTCGTAAGTCGCGGCGGCATTGGGATTGGTTTTCGAAAAGAGCGCGATCCTGCCATTGACCATCATTGCGGCATCGCCATCGGCGACGGTGAAAGGTCCACGCGCCTTGACCGGAACAGGAATTCGGCCGGCAAAATGGCTCCTCGGGACAACAAACTCCCCGATCGTCGCCTTAGCGCCGTCGAGGTTCGCGACAATCAGATATTTGTTGGGTTTCGCCGATAGTCGCCATGAGAGGATGATGTGATCATCGTTCGGCGCACCTTGGGCGGCAGCCATTGCGGGATCGGCGAAAATCACTGCGGAGGCCATGACAAGATCCTGTCGATTCGGATTGCGGTTTGAGCTGAAGGGGCCAGGCGACTACGCACCAAGTGACTAGGTTTGACGTGCCTGCAGGTTGCGAGGCAGGCGGAACACGACGACGCAGGCACTCTGCCCGGTGAGCGGCGCTGCTCTGCCCTGGCCGGCGGTGCCGTGGACGTCGTCGCGGCGGCAATTCTCGATGTACGGCCAAGAAACGTTGTATGGTCCGACGGAAGTATGAACGGGCCTTTGCCGCTCAAGCTCTCGGGGATTTGTTTTGCCGAATACGTGCGGATGATATTCTGCGGCGCAGAGGCCGAAGCCCATATCGCGGTCGCATTGTGTCGTGCGCGGTATCACCCAGCCAGCCCCCTTCACCTGTGTCGCAATTTTCAGCGACAACTTGCGAGGGAGACGACTACTTGCAAGAAAGCATCAATCTCAGCGAAATGTCGATCTGCTCAACCGACACAGCACCTTAGTGCACATCACCACGCTGCGCATCTCAAACGCAAGGCAGTCTTGCTCTCGATACTTTTTAGCTTTGCAGACTTCCATGGCCAGATAGCATTCGACTGACCAATGGCTCCTCTCCCGCTATATAAGTATTGAGTAAATTTGAAATATTCATGGTTGTAAATGGACCGATTTACGTATGGCAACCTCAGGGAGTAGGTTGCATGTTAAGAAAAATCAATGCAAATCTGTGGCTTAGATATTTTCGCATGAGACCTCTATAGGGTCGTATACGCCTTATGTTTGATGCGGATGATTAACGGGTGAGAGCAGCCTCCTCCGAAGAAAGTATCCTTTTACGCCAGGACGAATGTTGGCTAGTGCTGCGATCGAGGGCATGTTCCGACATAATCGCCGCAATTTCGCAAAAATCCCGCAACCGCCCACTGGGGAATCCGCGTGAGCACTATTGGCCTGTGCATGATCGTCAAGAACGAGGCAAAGGTTATCCTGAATTGCCTCACCAGCGCGCTTCCCCTCGTTGACTACGTGCTCATCGTAGACACGGGTTCCGAGGACGGCACACAGGAGCTCATCCGAAGTTTCCTCGCCAAGCACAGCCTTCAGGGAACCGTCATCGACGAGCCTTGGCGGAACTTCGCATACAATCGCAACTTCGCGCTCGAGCGACTGCGCGACGTCGAAGCGGTTCACTATGCAATGATCATAGATGCCGACGATGTCCTGATCATGGATCCGGCTTTCGATCCGATCGCATTCAAGTCACGGATGGAGCACGACCTGTACGACGTCGAAGTGTTTCATGGTGACATTTCGTTCTATCGCCCTCAGATTTGTCGCAACCGACTGCCTTTCTCGTTCAAAGCTGTTCTGCATGAATATCTCGAGGCCCCGGCCGATCCCATCACACGGCAGAACGCCGAAGGACTTCGCATCGCGACGGGACGCGGAGGAGCCCGCAGCCAGAATCCACGGAAATACCAGGATGACGCGGCGGTCTTGGAGATTGCGCTTGCAACCGAAGCCGACCCATTCCTGAGATCGCGCTACACATTCTACCTAGCGCAAAGCTACAGGGATTGCGGCGAACGGCAGAAGGCGCTGGAGCAATATTTGAAGCGCGCCGACCAGGAGTTTTGGAACGAAGAGGTCTATGTTAGCCTTCTCGAGGCAGGCAATCTGATGGCGGCTCTGGATCGCTCTTTCAAAGAAGTCATCGCTGTTTACGAGCGCGCGACCCAGACGGTACCCGCTCGCACGGAGGCGTTGCACGCGGCGAGCCGCTACTGCCGCAACCTCGGCCACTACGCGGAAGGACAGGAGTATGCGCAACGCGGCCTAGGCGTCGATAGGCCCGCGGGCCTTTTCGTTCAGCCTTGGGTCTACGACTACGGGTTGCTCGATGAGTTCTCGGTCAACGCATATTGGGCCGGCGCATATCGGAAGTCGCTCGATGCTTGCCTGACGTTGTTGGCGTCGGACAAAGTGCCAAGGGACATGCTAAAGCGAGTGGTGGCCAATGCGCGATTCGCCGCCGATAAACTCGCATCCGCATCCCAATCATGAAGTCGTAGAAGACTCTTTTGCATACCTTCGGAGAAGATCGCCTCGCCCACCGTTGTCCCCTGTGGCCGCTTCCGAGCAACCTACTTTTTCATGGAATGGCCAAAAGCCTGCTCTCAGATGGCGGCAGGAGGACAGGGTAGGCGTGCCGAAATTCGTTGGGCCCAAAACAGAAGGTAAAGGTTAGAGCGTCTGGATCCGAAATTGCGCCGACGGGATTTCTTAGGTTTGCTAGCATGGTCAGGTGCCAGCTCCGTGGTCCCGGTAGCGTCGACACATTCGAGCCGTTGGGAAAGGGCCCACATGGTCTTGCCCCCCAGTCTCCCCTCTCACCTGCGGACCGCGCCTATCGAACTCGCAGGGAACTGGGGCCGCATGTTGGAGGGAGCGGCCGCGCAGGTCATCGAAAGGATGCGGCAAGCATGCCTGGACGGCGTCCGACTCGTCTCGGACCGCCAGCCGACCCGCCTGCGTATCGAAGAGCATACATCCGGCCCTCCCGCTATTTGGCTACATGCAGACCAGAGCGATATGGCATGGGTCATCGTCGACATCGGCGAACGCGACTGGTCAAAGCTTGCCTATCAATTTGGCCATGAACTCGGCCATGTGCTCGCCAACAGTTGGCAAGCCAACGCCAAGCCAGCGGCACCTTGCCAATGGCTCGAGGAAGCCATGGTCGAAGCATTCTCGTTGCGCGGGCTTCGGCCCCTGGCGACTGGTTGGAAAGACATTCCGCCGTTCGCCGGTGACAACGCCTTCGGCGATGCCATCGCCAAATATCGTCAGAACATTCTTCACCGCTATGCGGGACTCGCCGAGAGCCAAGGCCTCACCCGTGATGCCACGACTTGGTTCGCCAACCACCGCAGTAAGATCGAAATTCCCGCTCTTAATCCGTTTGCGCAGGCGATGAGCCTGACAATGCTCGCTGAATACGATCGGGTTCCGGATTGTGTTGAGGCAATCGGCGCGCTCAACCGTTGGCCTGGCCGTAGTGGAGTTCCACTTGGTGAATATCTGCAGCGATGGAAAGAGAGTTGCGCGGAACTGCGAACCTCTCCGCATTTGCCGCTCCGCTTGGGCGAGCTGTTGGGGGGCACGCCTAGGAGGTAGGGCATACAGCGCCGTCGGTCCGGTCATCTGGGAATGTTGTCTTTATGCCCAAACTTCCGAGTCGGGTACGCCAGGTGCCAATCACGCTGCACCCTTCTACGCCTTCGTTATTCGTTTGGATGAATTCTCCTCATATAATCAATAGCATATATATCGACGTCGCCGGCGCGCAATTTCAGGATCCTGCCGGTCAGGCCCGGCGCCGCTAGCCCCAACCCCGCTGGCGCCGGGCCGCGCGCCGTTCAGGTAAGAAAGTCTCGCAAGCGGCCCGACAGCCTGTTGGGGTACAATTTGTCTGACCGTCGGGCCTGACCGGCTCCGTGGGTGGCGTTGCCGGCTGGAAGCAATGCTAATATTAGCTTCTTGGAACTAACAGGTCCCACAGCCGTTTTCCCCGGCTTTGTGCTTCAGCGATGAAGTGCGTGCTTCTCGTCTGGGCGATCATTGCGGTGGGTCGGTCGTCGCGGTCCTGCAGCGTTCGAGCTGGTGTGCTCAATCGGCAAAAGTCGCCGCCCTACTGAACAAAAATGTATTCACGCAGCGAAGTCACAGAAGTCCGAAGCGATAGAGGGCGCTGACCGCACGCGGACGAAAGATCGCACCATAACGACCGGCCACCGGCTCACCCCAACTCTGCTTGTAGTCTTGTCCGGAGCCGAGATCGAAACGGCGATATCCAGCGCTTGCTGCCCATTGGACCGCGGCCTCCATTATGCGGATACCGACCCAAAGGTGGTCGTATTCGGGGTCACGGACAATGCATTGGCCGAGTACTACGCCGTCCTGACACATCAGGACGACGCCAGCCGTGCGCCGGTCGCCGTCGAGCAGATGTAAGGTGTGGAACTGAATTGGGCTGTTAGCGGTCTGCCGCTTAATGAAGGCGCGCCAGAACCGCAGGCGGTCGGCGGCAGCTACGGTCTCCTCGGCTTCGTTGCCTTCCCACATGCGGCCCCATTGGTCGCAGCACCATTCCAGGTCGCTCTCGTCGTCGATGCGAAGCCGCATGAATTCGTCGCAGCGCTGGCGGGCCTTGCGCACATTTTTACGGTGATTGCGGCTCCAGCGCGCCTCATAGTCGCTCCGCAGATCGATGCTGTAGTTGTCAGGGGACCAGTAGGACCGCGGATGGAGGTCCACGACGCTCTTGTCGAGCCCCGCCTCGACCCGCACCTCGACGCCCAAAGCGTGCAGCGCCCGACCAAGCGCGGCGGGAGAGGACGCTGGCGCGATCACGCCGGAAAGCGCTTGATAGGTCACGGGCTCCCAGTATCGGCGGCGGCGACGCAGGGAGACGAGCGCGGTCGGCTTTCCATCCTCCTCCGCCAGAGCGTGGCGCTTGCGGGCGCTCGTGGGCCGGGTGAGCTCGCGATAAACGTCGCGGTCGCAGCCAGGAATGGCCGGCAGGGCGCCCAGGGCCTGGTCGAGGGTCGAGTTCCAGGCGTCGAACCAGGCGATGTGAACGCCGCGCGTGGTAAAGCGAGTGACGGCGCGAGCAATGGAGATCACGGCGGGCGCCGCGACATGGCCCAGCGCACACTTCAAACCCGAGCCGGCGTGGTTCGCTCGGGCGGAATCTATGGCGTCAGAGTGGCTCATTCTCGATTTCCGTGTTCCGTCCCATTGTGCGCCAAAATTGTAGCGGGCGCGATTTACTCTTGTGGACCTGACCCGCGATCAGGTTTCCCTGACCGCGGGGCCCGGTGCGGCCGCCCTTCCCTGTTCGGCTTCCTCGCCCAGGAAGTGCCGGATCAGGACTAAGGAGAAGTGCAGGCGCCCAGGCAACAAGACCTGGGCCTTGCTCAGAAGAAAAACCAGTTCGGCGGCGAAGGGATGACGGGTCCAACCCATCGCCAGGAACCAGAACACTGCGCCAAGCCCGCCACCCAGAACCGCCTGCACGACCGATAAGTTCATGTCGAAGCCATTCAGCCCGATGACGACGAGCGGGCCCAGCGCCGTGACCAAGGTGGCGGCGGCGCTGGGCACCAGAGCCCACAGATACTCGCCTACGCTCAATTCCAGCCGACGCATCAGGAACCAAAGGCCGACCCCCACCTGGATCGGCGTGGTGGCGAAGATCGAGAGCGCCAGGGCAAAGGGGCCATGCTGGGCCGCCAGGATCATGATCAAGCTGGTGATTGGCAGGGAGATGATCCAGGCCTTGGCCGTCTCGCGGATCCCGCCGGCAGCCACCAAGGCCGGGAACATCAGCGGGACGGGGAAGTAGAGCATTGTGGCCGCCGCCATCACCTGCACCAGCGGGATAGAACTGTACCATTGCGGTCCCAATATGGTGTGCACCAGGGGATAGGCGAAGAGGATGACCATCGCCAGGCCCGGCCAGTGGAACGCCGTCAGACTGGCGGCGGCTCTGAGATAGGGACCCTTGAGGGGACGCCCCGTGCGCGCAAGGGCGGCGAACCCCGGCAGGGCCACCGCCGAGATCGCCGATATGACCAGGCGGCTGGGCATCTCCGTGACCTGCTGGCCTCGGCTGTAGAGGCCGACATCGGTAGCGCCGCTGGCGCGCCCCAGCATGAAGGTCGGGATGACCTCGCCGAGCCCGGTCAGGAGACCGGTAACGGTGTTGAAGCCGCCGAACGCCAGTATGTCGCGCCATTTGGTGAACTCGATCCGGAAGATGGACAGGTCCGGTCGTATGAGGATGGCGAAGACGAAGGTGGAGAGTGGATAGCTGAGCGAGCCCCAGGCGAAGCTCATGTAGCCGACACCCATCATCACCAGGGCGGTGGTGGTGATGTTACCGACCAGCGCCGACCCCAAATTGATGGCCGCGATGCTCCAGAACTTCAGGTCGCGGCGAAGCAGAGCCACGATCGGTGACCCGATGCTGGAGAACAGATACCCGAAGGCAACCGTGCGAACAAAGTTCTCCAGACGCGGCTCGTGCGCGAAGTCGGCGTAGAAGCGCGCTGTCGCGACGAAGACGGTTGTAAGGACGATGGCCACTACCAGCATCATGGTGAAGGAGGTGCGTATTTCCTCCTTCGAAAGCTTTTCGGCGTTGACGATGTAGTTGGTCACGCCGAAGTCACGAAGGCCCTCGGCGAGCGCGAGGATGCTGGCGCCAAGGAAGGCAGCACCGATGTCGTTGGGAGTCAAAAGCCGCGACGAGACGTAGAGCGTCGCGAAGTTGAGGATGAGGGTGGCGTACTTCTCGAAATAGACCGCGACCACCGCGCGCCGAACGTTCGCCATTTCCTATCGCTCACTTTCGATGAGACGGGCTCGATGCAGGATCGCCAGCATATCGTGTCCTTAATGCCGTGTGGCCTCGATCAGGGTCGAGGCGACCTTCTGTTGATCCTCGTCGGTCATCTGGGGATAAAGTGGAAGGACGATGGCATGATCCTGGGCTGCCTCCGACTCAGGCAGGGACATACGCAGCGATTGGGAGGAATAGACGTCCTCGCGGTGGGCACACATGATACCGCGTCGTGTGGCGATACCGGCATCCAGCATCGCCTGCATGACGGTGCGCTGGTCGGCGGACTCCGGCAAACGGACGCAGAAGCTCTGCCAGTTGGTGCGCACGTAGGACGGTTCGCGCACCAGGCCCAGCCATTGCGCCTCGCCGAGCAATTCGACGTAGCGTGCGGCCAGCGCGCGGCGGCGGACCACGATGCCGGGCAGGCGCTTGAGTTGCTCGCGGCCCACAGCGGCCTGGATGTCGGTCATGCGGTAATTGAAGCCGAGCACTGGGTGGGTCTCGAAGATCACCTGGGCCGAGCCGTGGCGGACGGTGTCGGGCACGCTCATTCCGTGCTGGCGCAACAGCTTGAATTTGGCTGCCCAGTCAGCGTGCTTGGTGGTCAACATACCACCGTCGCCGGTGCTCATGATCTTGCGTGGATGGAAGGAGAAGCAGGCCACGTCGCCGTGCACTTTGCCAACCTTCTCCCACCGTCCATTCCAGAAGATCTCGCTGCCGCTGGCGCAGGCCGCGTCCTCGATCACGGGCAAGCCCTTGGCCTTGGCGATCTCGACCACCGCGGCCATGTCGCAGGGCAAGCCCATCTGGTGGACGACCAATATTGCCGTGGTCTTGGCCGAAAGCGCCTGCTCGATCAGGGCCGGGTCGATGTTGTAAGTGGCCGGATCGACGTCGACAAAGACCGGGATCGCGCCGCAATAAGCAATCGAATTGGCGGTGGCGATGTAGGAATGGCTAACCGTGACCACCTCATGGCCGGGCTTCACCCCGGCCGCCAGCAGGGCCAGATGCAGGGCCGTGGTGCAGTTCGAAACGGCCGCAGCGTGCGGCGCGCCGGTGAAGGAGGCGAACTCCGTCTCGAAGGCCGCGACCTCGGGGCCTTGAGTGACCCAGCCGGACAGGATGACGCGGCGCGCCGCCTCGGCCTCGGCTCCATCCATCGTGGGCTTGATGATCGGAATCATGTCGGCGTCCTCAGCTGAACGAAGTTGTCTCTCGGCGTGAGAAATTGCAGTCGTCGTATCACGATAAAGCGGGTCGCTCACCTTCTCCTATTGTTGGATACGGTAAGGACGGCAGGCGAATTGGGTCAGTGAATAAGGTGAGGTCACCGCCGATAGGATACCGTTCTGGCCGAGGTGACAGCTCCGCTTAAATCTGTTGTGCGGAACGCAGGAACAATAAGGACGCGTCGTTCCGGACTACGGGCCAGGCATGAGCACGCCTGACCGCGGGGTACGACGGCCTACCGCCCGGAGAAGGATCTAGGGCGGGCCTGATCAACTCGAGGCAGAGCTGTGGGAAGCGCCGTCAACAGGCGTAGCAACTCCAGCAAAAGGTGTAAGGGTTGTCCTTCTGGATTCCCCAAAACAAGAGATAAAGACGCCGCGGGCTCGACATAAGAGCGGCTTGGATCTCTGGCGTTCGGCACCCATTGCAAGTGGCAGCAATGGCGGACCCAACACTTCGGGGGGGAAGCCCAATGTGTCGGTCCGCCGCTATCGCCAGACCATCGCTGCCTTGAAAAGTATCCGTTAACGTTAATACTGAGCGATCCAGCAACAGGGGCGCCGTGGTCGAGCCCATGGGGCTCTGGCACGAATACTGCTTGAACCCGCTTACTTAAGGCACCAATGAGGATATTCCAAATGCGGGTAAACACTCAGCCAAGCCGGAGGGCAGGTTTATCGAAATGCATATTTTGCGAGCCGATTCAGGTCACGAATGTGCAAACCAACGAAAACGGAGATATCATAATCTCCATAACGGCAGACGATATTTACACGAAGAACTCAAAACAACGCTACGAGATAATACTGACCGATGAAGAAGTCCGCATCCTTAACGCTGCTACGCGGTGAATCGTCTGCAGATGCGGATACCGCCCACGGCCCGACTTACATGGACCTATGGCGATTGAATCAGCCATTGAAACCCACCCGTTATTGTTTCCGAAAAGGCGCCGGTTCAACGACTATCGGCATCCATCGTTAAACAGGTGTCGGTTGCGACTTGGCACAGTTGCCGTGAGCGCCAGGCGCCGGCAACGCGGCAGCCGCCCTGTTGTTCCATTGTGGGACGGAATGCAAAGTCGACGAACCCGAACTACGCGCAGCCGCTATGACGTCAGCGGGCTTTCGTTTGCCCCTTCACTTGCTATGGCGTCCGTTCGGATAGCTCTACTGCGCGCCTAAGCCTCCTGGACGACACGCGCCCGGCGTATCGTCCGCTGCCAGAAGGGCTCAACAGGTCGGCCCGATCAGGATCCACTGCCTGAGGAAGACCATCGATCTCGAGTTGGCTTGATGGCCTGGACAATCGCGCTCAGAGGCTACGCCTTCTGGTCGAATTGATGTGACGGACAGTTAAGCGTTTATAAACGGGAAAGACCGACCGCCCCAGCGGGAGGCATGGCTCGGTTGCGGAGCATCGGCTCGAGTATTTACCTATGGCAACGACTTATCAGGGTACGATTTCCGCTGGCCAGGCGTCCCGCACCATTGTGCGGCCCGCGGAAGACCGCATCGCCGGCTTTGATGGCGTGCGCGCGATCGCGGTGCTGATGGTCTTCATCAGCCACAAGACGACCCTGCCCCACCACGACTCCTATGGCTCCGTCGGCGTCTGGCTTTTTCTGGTGCTCAGCGGCATGCTCATCACCTCAATCCTGTCGGAAATGCGCGGAAAGGTCGAAGCGGGGACCCAGTCGAGGTGGCGCTCGATGGGCGATTTCTATCTGCGCCGCAGCTTGCGCATTTTCCCGCTCTACTATGCGTGTTTGGGTGTTTTCGCGCTGGCTTCGCTGTTCACCTCATTCGTTGGATTCTCGCGCATGGAAGCGACGATCTACGCCCTCTATGGTACCAACATCTATATAGCGATGACGCCGACTGGGGACCACGGCCATTTCGGTCACCTCTGGTCGCTCTCGGCGGAAGAACAGTTCTACCTGCTCTTCGCGCCGATCCTCCTGTTCTCCCCGCGCAAATACCTGCTTCGGATTTGCGTCGGCTTTATGCTCGCTGGCGCGGCCATGCTGGCTTGGCTAGTGTCTGTGAAGACCCACCCGAACGCCATCCACGTCGATCCACTGATCGCTTTCGGCATGCTCGGTGTCGGCGGCTTTGTCGCCTCCTTGAAAAACCTCAAACCGCGCGATTGGCTGGTGAGTGCGCAAGCCCAGGCGGCGGCCGGCCTGACGCTGATCGCGATCCCGCTGGTGTTCGGATATTACCGCGACACATGGAACGTCTGGGGACCGCTGACCTGCACGGTTGCTGGCCTGTTCCTGTTCCAGATCGCCCGCAACCAGCACACTCCAGTCGTGGCTTTCCTCAACCTGTGGCCTCTGCGCTCGCTCGGCCGGGTGAGCTATGCCTTCTACATCCTGCACCAGTTCGTCCATTTCTACGAGGTCCAAGCGGTGTTCCATAGGCTGCACCTGAACATCGACGGGCCGGCTGTCGTGCAACTCGCCGTGGAGCTTTGCATCACTGTCGCGCTGGCGACGCTCTCCTGGCATTTCTTCGAACGGCCGCTCCTGCGGCTGGGGGCCAGATTGACCGCGCGCGAGGGCGCCGAGGCCAGCAGCGCGGTCGCCGCCTTGTCCCCGGGCCGGCAAGCGGCCACGCGATAGAGGCTGGCGGAGCTCCGGCCGATGCGACTCGACGACGAACGCCGCATCAGGGGTTTTGATGGCCTGCGCGCGATCGCCTTCATTTTCGTATTCATAAGCCACAAGTTCCATCAAGGGACATATGGATCCCTCGGGGGCGACGGGGTAATGCTCTTCTTCGCGCTCAGCGGCCTCTTGATCACGCGTATCCTGGCTCGGTCGCGGGTTGCGGTCGAGGCGGGCGAGGTGACGAGGCTAGCAGGCCTGGGGCGCTTCTACCTTCGGCGTTCAGCCAGGATATTCCCCGTCTACTACGCGACGATCGGCTTCTTCCTGCTCGCGTCGCTGGTCGTCCATTTCGATCGCTTCGATGGCGGCGCGCGCCTGGCCATGCTGCTCTACGCCACGAACATCTATGTGTTCACGACCGGCCACTGGGTGGGCCATTTCAACCACTTCTGGACGCTGGCGATCGAAGAGCAATTCTATCTGGTGTTTGCACCCTTGCTTCTGTTCACCCACAGCAAGGCCGCTGGACATATCTGCGTTGCATTCGTGGTTCTGGGGCTCCTCACCCAGGCGGGCCTCGAATGGGCTGGAGTGTCGGCCAAGGTCATCGGCCTCAATCCCATGACCGGCTTTGGTTATCTCGCCCTGGGCGGTCTGGTAGGACTAAACCTCGACAAGCGGGTGCCGGCATGGCTGGTTTCCACGCCGGCCCAGGCCATCGCGGCGCTTATCCTTCTCGTCGTGCCCCTCACTGTCCTGAAGGGCGAGATCGTCTGGCGCGTCTATGCGCCGGCAGTCTCGGCTACAGCCGCGCTTCTGGTCCTCCAGATCGCAGGGAACCAGGGCACCCGTTTCGTCGCCATTTTGGAGACTTGGCCCCTGCGCAACCTGGGGCGCATCAGCTATGGCTGTTATGTTTTCCACGAGTTCATTCATTTCTACACCGTTGAGGCAGCGGCCCGGAAGTTCGGCGTCGTGTTCGAAGCGCCGGATTGGATCTCGGCTCCTATCGAGCTTGTGTTGACCATAAGCCTGGCGACCGCCTCCTGGCGTTACTTTGAACGACCAATCATGGCTTGGGCCCATCGGCCGACGCGGAAAGCCGCGCCGGCGGCTGCCTGAGCCCCCCAGATTGCCGGCCCGAGCAGCTTTCGCAGCAGGCCAAGATTGTGGTTCAGGCGAAGATAATATTCGCGTTCGGGTCCGTCGCGGATCTGGAGCACGGCCAATGGCGGGGTGGCGATGAGCATCTTGATCGCGCGCGCGATTCTTTGGCTCCGGGTTTTCAAGCCCCTCAGTTCCACCTCGCCTTCCTTGCGAGCGCGCTCCGTGAGCCATGCGCGCGTAAGACGGCCTGCATGGACCTTGTGGTCTACCACAAAGGCGTCCGAGTACCAGCAGCGATGGCCGGCTCCAATCAGGTCCGTCATCATCTGAGCCTCTTCCCCGCTTGCCAGGTTCGAGCCGACGCGACCCGTCGTGACGTCGAACCCGCCATGCGCTTCTAACACGCTGCGGCGGAACAACATGTTGGCCCCGACGCCGATGGGATGATCGGTCGTGTCCACGAAGCCGTCCTCATCGACCACCGACAACAACAAGCGCGCCCGCGGCCCGAGCTTGCTCGGCGGCATTTCAAGGCTGGCGGCGTTGTCGGGCCAGCGCGGGATCACCCGCCCAGCCAGGATGGCGGTCTCGGCATCACAGCGCGCCGCGCAGGTGATCGCGCCCTCTACCCAGCCGAGGCGCGGCACAGCGTCGTCGTCCAGCAGCGCAATCCATTCGCCCCTACCGGCCTCGAAGCCCGCGTTGCGGGCCCGGGCAACGCCTGGCGTGTCGAGCCGGATAAGGCTCACTCCCTCGCGACCCTTTAGGTCCTCCAGCACCTCGGCATGCGCCGGCGCCGAGGCGCTGTCGATGACGATGACCTCCACCGGCTGGCCCACGCACTGCGGCAGCAGGGCACTGACGTTCTCCAGGACGTCGTGGCTGCGGTTGTGCGTAGCGATGACGATGCTGATGACCGGGGCACCGGCGCTGGTCTTTGGCGCGTCGTTGGCGTCCTGCATGGCAATCCGGTCCATAAATCCCATGCCCTTTCAGTCCAACGCCGCGTCCTGGGCGGCCGGTGGGCGTGCTCCCAGGCCGATCGACCAGAAGAACGCCGCTCGCAACGGCGTCGGCGTCACGAGCTGCCTTGCCGCCCGGAACGGAAATACCAGTAGCGCATGACGCACTGCGAATCGCACACCCTTGGCATCCCCCTTGGCCGCCCGCTCTACCGCCGCATCGGCGAAATAGGTGTAGAATCCCAATAGCGTGGCGAAGTACGAATGCAGCCACTCTTTCGGCGAGCGCCACTTGCGCCAGACCGGCATGGCGTGCCGCATGAATACCTTGCGCGTATAGGGGATCCGGCTCAGGACCAAGGCATCGTAAGATCCCGACGGGCGCTGTCGGAACAAGACGCAAGGCACGGCCACATGCTCCATATGCCCTCCACCGGTTACTCGCAATTGCCAGTCCC
Organism: Mesorhizobium sp. ES1-6; assembly: GCF_020164775.1. NCBI lineage: Bacteria > Pseudomonadati > Pseudomonadota > Alphaproteobacteria > Hyphomicrobiales > Phyllobacteriaceae > Mesorhizobium > Mesorhizobium sp. ES1-6. The sequence continues at coordinate 7,644 of NZ_JAIUGU010000024.1, read as the reverse complement.
AGTCCTGGTCTGCCAGCAGTGTCTCGTCAAAATAACCGTAGGCGTCGCGTACCCCGATACGCGCCATCGTTGCGCCGATCTGCGGGAAATAGCCGTCGAGCATCATCTTCAGATGGTCGCCGTCAGGGCGGATATCATGGGGGATCGGGGCCGCTATGGGTCGCAGATCAGGATCGGTCATCACGACCTGACCGAACACCGCCTCGACCTCCGGGTGGCGGTCAAAGATTTGCAAGTGCGACCGAACATGTTGCTCGGTCCAGACGTCGTCGTCGTCCAGGAAGGCCAGGAACTCGCCCGTGGCCGCCCGCATCGCCGCGTTACGCGCGGCGCCGGCTCCAGCAGTCGACACGACGAGGTGCTGCGCGCCGTGGGCCTTCGTTACCGCGGCCGTGGCGTCGTGGTTGGAGCCGTTGTCGCCAACCAGAATCTCGAACCTCAGGTCCGGGCCTTCCAGCGCGCGGATGCTCGCCAATGCCGGGTCCAGGAACTGCGGACGGTCGCGGGTAGGGACGATTACCGAAACGATGCGCCCATTATTCACCCCCACTCCTCCCATCGATCGAAGACGCCCGATAGAGCCGCCGAAAATACACGGATGTTGTCGAAGCGCGTGATGAAGGTCCGCGCGATGGTACCGGCCGAACGCGTCTCCTCGGCCTGGGCGTAGACCAGATCATAGCCGGCTGCCTTGGCCTCCCGCATGGCAACCGCCGTCCAGTTGGCCGACTGGCCGAGCGGGATTGCGAACGACGTCGGCGCAAAGCCGAGCCTGGCCTCGATCACAGCGCGCGAGCGCTCCAATTCCTCGCGCGCGGCGGAGCCGTCCAGCTGTCCAAAATCTGGATGGGTCGCGGAGTGACTGCCGATTTCGGCGCCGTCGGCGACGAGGCGCTCCAGATCGCGCCAGCCCAAAACCTCGTTGGTCGTCCAGGGCGAGCCACCTTCGCTCCAGTCGGTGACCACGAAGAGGCTCCACGGTATCGCGAGTTCTTTCAGGATCGGCGCGGCCATGGTCATCACGCTGCGCAGCCCGTCATCGAAAGTGATGGCGAGATCCATTGGGTCGCCCCCCGTCCGCGCGATCTGCGAGGCTGGGACGAACCGGTAGCCCTGCGCGGCGGCCCACTCCAACTGGCGACGGAACAGCTTCGGCGGCACGTCGTTATGTTCCATCAACGGCTGACCGACCGAGTGGTAGGCCAGGATCCGGCCCCCTGAACGGGGGACGCGTCGGCCTAGGACGGACAAACCTTCACGTTCGATGACCATGCGTGGGCCGACCAGATGTCGCCTTTCGACACCGAACGCGCGCACAGCGCGCTTCAGAAACCTCGGCGCTGGCCCAAGCATACCCACTTTCGCCCTCTGTTCGTTTATCAATGTCGATAGCGGCTTCTGGCGAACGCGAGGCGCCAAAGACCCAATTTGTCGAACGGCGCCCTTCATCAGGAGGAAAGAGCAAGGCTCTGACAGGCTCGAAAACTGTTTTGCTCACCGAGCGTAGCAGACGCAGACCTTGCACAGACCAGAGTCAAAAAGCGTATCTTCGATACATTTTGGTCAGGCAGCTAAATCAAAAGTGTAAACTACGGTTTGTCCAGGCGTCGCATACGCGGGCCGACGAGGTGCCGGCCGGCAAACCATGCTGTTGAAGGCTCACGACTGACTGCCGCTCCTTAGCCGGCCACCAACCGGGGCAGCCATTCCGGCAGCAGGTTTCGGATCGCGTCCCAGGGTCCGTCAAAGGTCTTGGTCCGCGCTAGGCGCCGCCATACCCGTAGCCGTTCCGGCAGCGACATCAGGCGCACAGACCGTTTCAGGATCGCCTCGACGCTGTCGAACTCGCCGAACACCCCATTGAGCAGGATGTCGGGATAACCGCCATAGAATTCCTCCTCCGCGGGCGCACCCTGCTCCCGAAGCGGCGTGACTGGCGGTACGGCCAGGGCCTTCGCGTAAAGCGTCTCCAGGCTTTCGAGCCAATTGGGCGCGGTATGCAGCCGCTTCACGTTGGACGCCGTCTCTTCGCCCCGCTGGCGCAGGGCCTCTGGATCAGCGAGCCAGTCCGCCAGGATGCGGTTGTAGTCCGCCATCGAGGTGGCGAAGCCAATGGTTGGCGCCAGCCCGGGCATATCGGTGCTCATGACGTTCGCGTCCGGCGGATAGGGAAACAGCGTCACGCAGGGGGCGCCCACCCCGCCGGCTTCCAGCATCGAGGTAATCGATACAAAGGGGTAGGAGTCAAGGTAGATGTCCGCCGCCTCGAAGGCGAGCGACGGATCGGGCGTCTCTGGCCGCCCCATGATCCGCCCGCCAGTTGCCGCTATGGCCTCTTGCCAGTCGGCCGGCTCCCCCGGCCCTACGACCAACAACCCCGCATCCGGGCGGGCCAGGAGCGCCTCGACATGCATGTCGGCGAACGAAACTCCGCCCATCGTGCGGTATTTCACGCCGCGGGCCACGGACACCAGAAGCGGTCCGCCGGCCGGAAGGCCAAGCCTCTGCCGCGCCTGGGCCCGGCTGTGCCTGCGTACCGGCGGATCAATCTGGATCGGCAGGATGGCGTGACGCTCCGCCGGGATCCCGCGCCGTTCCAGCACCAGCCGCTCGCCCGACACGCGCGAACTGGCGACGAGGTCACAGACGGAGAGCCCGAGCCAGAAGGCGTGGTCGGCATGGTTGACCAGCACCACGGGAGGTCGGTTGCGCTCGTCGGCAAAGGCTATGCCCGGTGTCGGGTCCTCGTTGCTGACGTGCAGGACGACCAGGTCGAAATCGAGCGACAACTTGCGGAGCGCGCGGGCCCATTCTACCGATCCGCCGCGCGTCGCGCTAATCATATGGATGTGTCCGCCACGAGCCTCCACGGCCTCGCGCACCGAGTGCGGCGGCTCGCCGGGATGGCGCAACAGAGCCAGAGAGTGATGGCGCGCCTCGTCGGCGGCGATCCAGCGGCGCATCATCCGCGTCAAGCCGCCGACCTCGTTCAGAACGGTGGCCACATGCAGCACGCGGCTGATCTGCGTCCGCGCCGGTCGCGCAGCTTCGGCCTTCGCGGCAAGTGCCCGTCGCGCGATCTCGATCAATACGTGCTCAAGCGGCTCCGATCGATAAAAGCCGCAGTGCCGCTTGCGTGCAAGCGTGACGGCCGCCTCTACATAGGCCGCTGCGGAGTTGAGGTCGTCAGCTTCCAGACAGCGCTCAGCCTCACGCCGAAGGCTTTGAAAGTCTTCGTAGTTGTGACGCATACGCGCCACCTCTGGCTCGCAGGGTACGGTTTCAGATCGCATCGTCTCCGGCATCCTTACCCCAAGGTCGCAGCCTGCCCGAAAACTTGTTATACCCACTGGCCAAGGCTTGCCAAGCGACAAGGCAGGTTACATAAAAATGGTCACCGATGCTGCCAATCCGGTTTTTCGTCGCGCCAAGGCTCGCGTCCGATTTGCAGGCGATGGCACGAGACACACAGCTCCAGGGGGAAGCGATGCCGATTTCGGACAGTGCGGTGCTGCGGGGCGAGGTCGTCGTCCACCACCCCAATCTGGTGAACCTATACGGCTGCGAGGTCGGTAATGGCTCGCGCATCGGCGCTTTCGTCGAGATTCAGAAGAATTCCTACGTCGGCGAGCGCTGCAAGATATCCTCGCACACCTTCATCTGCGAGGGCGTGACGATAGAGGACGAGGTCTTCATCGGGCACGGGGTGATGTTCACCAACGATCGCCTTCCCCAAGCCACCAACCTGGACGGGAGCGCCCAGAGTGAAGCCGACTGGAAGGTCGAGCCGACCCTGGTCAAGAAGGGCGCCTCCATCGGCTCCAACGTCACCATCACCCCGGGCGTGACCATCGGAGAGCGAGCACTGATCGGCGCCGGCGCTGTCGTCACCCGTGACATCCCCGCCTTCGCCATCGCCACCGGGGTTCCAGCCCGCGTGGTCGGAGACGTAAGGACCGCAAAGCCTGCCTGACTTCCCTGTCGGCAGGGTTTCCGTACGCCGAATTGCGATCTTTGGGGGATTTGGAGAGATCGTTTGAGGTACTTCCAGCGCCCGCCCTCGCCTGGCTGGATGATGCTGGTTAGGTCTTGATGACCCAACGGCCATAGTGACCGCACGGCTTTGCCGCTTCAAAGTACGAGTTGAAGAGGTCGAGATGGCACGGCATTGGACGGTCAAATTGGCGGCCTCCTTCACCGGCGACAAGCTCCAACGGGCCTCCAAGACTCCGGCGGGCGGGGTGGAGTGAAGGGTAGGTCAAATGATCAATATCGGTATCATCGGTTACGGCTATTGGGGGCCTAACCTCTTGCGCAACTTCATGGAGCTTCCCGATGCCCGGGTCCGCATAGTCGCCGACCTGGATTCCAAGAAGCGCGAGTTGGTGGAGCGCCGTTATCCGGGTGTCCAGACCACCAGGGACGTCCAGGCCTTGTTCCGTGATCCCGAGATCGACGCCATCGCGGTGGCGACGCCGGTAAACAGCCACTTCGAACTGGGCATGTCGGCGCTAAAGGCCGGCAAGCATCTCTGGCTCGAAAAGCCCATGACCGAAACCTCGCTACAGGCCAGGATGCTGGTCAACGAGGCCGATAAACGCGGATTGACCCTGATTGTCGACCACACCTTCATCTATACCGGTGCAGTGCGGAAGATGCGCGAGATCGTCACCGCTGGCGACCTGGGCCAGATTTATTATTACGATGCCACTCGGGTGAACCTGGGCCTCTTCCAGAAGGACGTCAACGTCGTCTCCGACCTGGCGGTCCACGACTTCGCGATCATCGACCGTCTGTTCGAAGAGCATCCGAACGCGGTTTCGGCGAGCGGCATCAACCATTTCCCCGGCACCCCGGAAAACCTGGCCTACATCTCGCTGTTTTATGACTCAGGCATGATGGCGCACATCAACGTGAGTTGGCTGGCGCCGGTGAAGGTGCGCAACATCCTGGTCGGCGGCTCCAACAAAATGATTACCTACGACGATCTGGAGCCCTCCGAGAAGGTCAAGGTTTACGACAAGGGCGTGTCCTTCACCGACGACCCCGCCAAGATCCACGAGATGCGCGTCGGTTACCGGACGGGCGATATGTGGGCGCCCAAGCTCGACTCCACCGAGGCCCTGCGCATCGCCGGCCAGGAGTGGATCGACTGCATCATCGGAAAGAAGGTTCCGACCGCCGATGGCAAGCTCGGCCTGCGCGTGGTCGAGATCATCGAAGCCGCCACCAGTTCCATGCGCGGGCGTGGCGAAACCGTTCACCTGCGACGCAAAGACGCTGCATAATATGATTCCGTTCGTCGATCTGAAAACCCAGTACGCCTCGATCAAGTGTGAGGTAGATGCCGCCATCCAGCACACCCTGGAGAACTGTCAGTTCATCCTGGGCGCCGACGTCGCTGAATTCGAGAAGGAATTCGCCGCCTACTCGCAAGCGGCCTTCGGCGTCGGCGTCAACACCGGCACCAGCGCCTTACACCTGGGCCTGCTGGCCGCCGGGATTGGCCCGGGCGACGAGGTGATCACCTCCCCCTTCACCTTCGTGGCGACGGTGGCGGCCATCTACTACACAGGTGCGACCCCCGTGTTCGTCGATATCGATCCTTCGACTTACACAATCGACCCGGCCGAGATCGAGGCCGCGGTCACGCCAGCGACCAAGGCGATCATCCCGATCCACCTCTACGGCCAGCCGGCCGACATGGACCCGATCATGGTCATCGCACGCAAGCACGGCCTGATGGTGCTGGAAGACGCCTGCCAGGCGCACGGCGCGGAATACAAGGGCAGGCGTGTCGGCGCCATCGGCGATATGGCGGCTTTCAGCTTCTACCCAGGCAAGAACCTCGGCGCTTATGGCGAAGGTGGGATGCTGACGACCGACAACGCGGACTACAACCGCGCCGTTCGCATGCTGCGCGACTGGGGCGCCGAGCGGAAGTACCACCACGAAGTCAAGGGCTATAACTACCGACTGGAAGGCCTTCAGGGCGCCGTCCTGCGCGTGAAGCTCAAGTATTTGGAACGGTGGACCGAGCAGCGCCGCGCCACGGCCGCCCGCTATGACGCCATGTTCGCCGGCACCGGGCTACCGACCCCCTTCGTGCGCGAGAATGTCCGCCACGTCTACCACATCTACGCCGTCCGCACGCCCAACCGCACGGGCTGGCAGCAGGCGCTGGACGATCAGGGGATCCAGTCGGGCATCCACTATCCCATTCCGGTGCACCTGCTGCCCGCCTACGCGGACCTCGGCTACAAGCAGGGCCAGTTCCAGCATGCCGAAAAGGCCGCCGCCGAGGTTCTGTCGCTACCCATGTTCCCGGAGTTTACGGAGCAGCAGCAGGACGTGGTCGTGGCCGCAGTCAAAGAATTGCAAGCAAGCGTCTGACGAGCGGGTGTCCGCTCGACCGCAATCAGGCCTGCCAAGTCGCCTCCAAACCGATGACAGGGAAATACGATGAAACTTGAAGGCTCTCGCATCCTCGTGACCGGCGGCTGCGGTCTGATCGGCTCGACGACCATCGACCTGCTGCTGAAGGAGCACGCGCCCGAGAAGATCGTTATCCTCGACAATCTGGTCCGCGGCAGCCTGCAAAATGTCAAGGACGCCCTTCAAGATCCGCGCGTCGAACTCGTCGAAGGCGACATTCGCGACGCGGCGGCCGTCCACAAGGCCACCGACGGAATGGATGCCGTCATCCACATGGCAACCCTGAGGGTTATCGCCTGCGCCGCCGAGCCTCGCGAAGCTCTCGGCGTCATGTGCGAGGGCAGCTACAACGTCATCGAGGCCGCCCAGGCAAAGGGCGTGAAGAAGATCTGCGCAGCCTCCTCGGCCTCGGTATACGGACTGGCCGACCTCTTCCCGACCGCAGAGAGCCACCACCCCTACAACAATCGCACTTGGTACGGCGCCAGCAAGGTCATGCTGGAGGGCCTGCTGCGCTCGTTCAACGACATGTACGGCCTGCCCTACGTCGCGCTGCGCTATTTTAACGTTTACGGCCCCCGCATGGACCTGCACGGAAAGTATACCGAGGTTTTGATACGCTGGATGGACCGCATCGACGCCCGCCAGCCGCCACTGATCCTCGGCGATGGATCCACCACCATGGATTTTGTGTACATCGAGGACGTCGCCCGAGCCAACATCCTGTCCCTGCTGTCGGACGTGGAAGATGACGTATTCAACGTCGCGAGCGGCGTGGAGACCAGCCTCAAGGACCTGGCCGCCTCACTCCTGCGCGTGACGGGCTCTAACCTCCAGCCGGAATACGGGCCCGAGCGCAAGGTGAACCCCGTCTCGCGACGTCTGGCCGACACCGACAAGGCAGAGAGGATGCTGGGCTTCAAGACGACCATCGATCTGGACGAGGGCCTTACCCGCCTTGTCGAATGGTGGCGCGCCAATCGCGAGCAGGTGACCTGACGGCCCGCTTGGCAGAAGCTTTTCTGTTAGATTTTTAGTCCCGGCATTTGCTGGAGCGGATTGAGGGTGAATCGTTCGGCTCTTTTGTCCAGGCCCTACAGATGAACTCGTAGGGTGTGAGGCCTTTGAGGGTTTTGAGCCGCTTAGCGAAGTTGTAGGCGGTGACGAAATCGGTGAGATGGCTGCGCAGCTCGTTGTGGCTCTCGTAGT
>NZ_JAIUGU010000023.1:0-23081 GCF_020164775.1 Mesorhizobium sp. ES1-6 | reverse complement strand
ACGGAAAACAACCGTCTCACGGGGCATGCGCATGCGGCATTTCGATTCACCAGATACTTTCCCCGGACAGCCCTGCCCTTTGTGGGAGAAGGTAAGAGCTGCCGCGATACCACCGCTCGATTGCTCCAATCGCATCGGCGGTCTATGTAAAGTCGCATGAGTGACACGACTTCACGCCTGACCGGCTGGACCGATCTTGCCAATCCGACCCGGTTCGTTGGGCTGGCGGATAGGCTTGTGCCGTGGCTGGCGGCGTTCGCCGCGCTCGTTCTCGCCGCTGGCCTCTATATGAGCTTCACCGCGCCCGAGGATTTCCAGCAAGGCATCACGGTGCGCATCATGTACATCCACGTGCCTTTCGCCTGGCTCGCCATGATGTGCTACACGCTGATGGCCGTCTCCGCGCTTGGCACGCTGGTCTGGCGGCATCCGCTGGCCGACGTCGCGCTCAAATCGGCGGCCCCCATCGGTGCGGTCTTCACCGCGCTGGCGCTGATCACCGGTTCGATCTGGGGCAAGCCGATGTGGGGCACCTGGTGGGTCTGGGACGCCCGCCTGACTTCCGTCTTCGTGCTGTTCCTGATGTATCTCGGCATCATCGCGCTGACCCGCGCGCTGGATGACGCCAGCCGCGCCGCCTGGGCCGCCGCCATCATAACGCTGGTCGGCTTCATCAACATCCCGATCATCAAATTCTCGGTCGACTGGTGGAACACGCTGCACCAGCCGGCCTCGGTGTTCCGTCTCGGCGGCCCGACCATCGATCCCAGCCTGCTCTGGCCGCTGCTGGTGATGGCCGTCGGCTTCACGGTGCTGTTCTTCACGCTGCACCTGATGGCCATGCGCACGGAGATCCGCCGTCGCCGGGTCATCGCGATGCGGCGTGTGGCGGCACGGCAGGCGGAGCGGACTTAAGCTTCTCTCACAAGGGAAGCTACGGAATTTCCAAGCAGCTGGTCTTCGGCCATGGCGTGCATGGCAGCTTGGCGAATTCATTTTCTTATGCCGCCCTGGTCGACCCCCACTCCGTCGAGCTTCGCTCGACACCTCTCCCCCGATCGACGGGGTAGAGGAAAGGCACCAGGCTTTTTGCCGTCAACGCTCGTCCAGAAAAGCTCCCTTCCTTTCCCTCCGGAGGGGGGGAAGGTGGCGCTGCGAAGCAGCGACGGATTGGGGGCACCACGTGGCAATCAAGCCCCGCGCCGATCAGTCGCGCCAGTCACATAAGATCTGTGGCTAGCTTAGCAGGTGGAAAAGGAAGGCCGCTCACCCCATCAGTCCGCGCGCTGCCACCGGCAGCGTTTCCAGCACCTTTTCACCGTCGATCAGGTTTACGTCGTTGAACAGATTGGTGACGACGCAGCAATGGTCGGGCACCACGCGAACCCGCTCGCCGATGCGCAGCTTGCCGTCGCCCGAAAGCGTGACCGTGCCGTGCTCCTCGCTCAGGCCCGTCACCAGCGCCCCCGGCACGCCCATCAACTCTCCAAAATCCTTTAGCCCAAGCGTATCGCTGGACAGCGCCTTGCTGCCACTATCGAGAATGGCGCGCGTTGCTGTCGGATGGCTGACCACGGTCGCGAGCACCGTCAGCGCGCAATCGTCTGTCGTGCCGACGCCTTTGGCGACCTGGTAGCGGTCGAGATAGATATAGGTGCCGGGCCGGTATTCGGTGACGACGGAGGCATCGGCGGAACGCCACATATCAGGCGTGCCGCCGCTGGAGATGCGCTCACAGGCGATCCCTGAAGCGGCCAGCGCCTGCTTGGCTTCGGCGAGCCAGGCTTCGGCTTCGGCCGCGCGGCCGGCGGCCGGATAGGTCATCAGCCCGCCAAAGGCGAGACCGCCAGCCTGGTCGATCACCCTCGCCAGCGCAACCGCCTCATCGGCCGTCTGCACGCCGCAGCGCCCCATGCCGGTGTCGCATTCGACCAGGACCGATAGCGGATGCCGGGTATCGGTGAAGGTGGCGGCGAGCCCCTCCAGCGTCTGCACGCTGTCGGCCGTGACCGACAGCGTGACGCGGCCGTGCAGCGCCTGCAGCCGTTCGAGCTTGGCGCGGCCAAGGATGTTGTAGGGGAGAAAAATATCCGTCAGCCCGGCATCGGCCATCACCTCGGCCTCGCCGATCTTCTGGCAAGTGATGCCGACGGCACCCGCCGCCACTTGCTTCTTTGCCCAATAAGGCAGCTTGTGCGTCTTGATGTGCGGCCTGAGCTTCAGTCCGTTCTTGTCGGCATGGGCCTGTGCGCGCGCTATGTTGGCTTCGGCGCGCGCGACGTCGATGAGGATCGACGGCGTATCGAGATCATGGATGGTCGGCATCGGCTATATCCCATGGAGTCCGCAGGCGTTATGAGCCTGAAAGCCGGCGATGTCACGCGGCCAGCAGGCTGGATCGGTGGGCCATGCGCGGGACGTCAAGGGTCGAACAGGCAAGGCTCGAACAGGCAAGATGGATCGACACCGCAGCGGCGTTCGGCTATGCGATTGTCGGAAAAAATCGACACGAAGGGTCACGATCATGAAACGCTCCGCCATCAACGAAATTATCCGCGAAGCCGACGCTTTCATCCGCTCGTTCGGCTACGTCATGCCGCCCTTCGCCTACTGGTCGCCGGAAGAAATGAAGGCGCGCCAGGTCGACTCCTCGGCCATTCACAGCTCGCGGATGGGCTGGGATATCACCGATTACGGCCAGGAGAAGTTCCACGAACTCGGCCTGTTCCTGTTCACCACCCGCAATGGCCGCTACGAGGACATGAAGAAGGGCATGGGCATGCTCTACGCCGAGAAGATCATGATCTCGCGCAAGGACCAGCTGTCGCCGATGCACCGCCACAACGTCAAGGCCGAGGACATCATCAACCGTGGTGGCGGCAAGCTGGTGCTGGAACTGTTCATGCATGACCGCGACGGCGGGATCGACCCCAGGGCCGAGGTTTCGGTGCCTGTCGACGGCACCATCCACAGGCTGCCGGCGGGCGGGCTCCTGAAGCTCGATCCGGGCCAGAGCGTCACGCTGATGCCTGGCGTCTGGCATGCCTTCTGGGCCGAGGGCAAGGACGTGCTGATCGGGGAGGTCTCGACCGTCAACGACGATCTCACCGACAATGTCTTCCGCGAGCCGATCGGCCGCTTCTCCAACATCGAAGAGGACGTCGCTCCCCTCCACCTTCTGGTGGCCGACTATGAGAAGTGGCTGGCCTGATTCCGACGCTGGTAGAGGCGCCGACCCTGCCAATGGTGGGTCGGTGCCCTTAATGACAGCAGCTTGCTCCTGATTGCACGCTCGTCCGGCACAGGCAGGACGAAGTGATCGGCACATCGGCCCTGGCCAGCGCCGTGGCAAGCCTTGACTGCATCGCCGGCAATTCTTCAGCCTCGCCGCGCCGGCTCAAACATTCTACCAGCCCGTGCAGCGCCCAGACATTGTCCGGGTGCTGGGCGCAGCGCTGCACCTTGCCGCTCAGGCCCAGATCGTCGCGATAGACCTGCTCGGCTTCCGCTGCATGACCCTGGTCGAGAAGCAGCGCCGCCAGCGCATGGCGCGGCGGGTGCATCCAGGCCCACGGCTCGGTGTAGGACAGATTGTCGTCCATCTCGACCGCGCGCTTGAGATGACCATAGGCCTCCTCGTGCCGGCCCTGATGATAGGCAAGCTCACCGTCTAGCAAGGCCGCGCCGACGTCAAGCGAGGCGCGGGCCGGGTTGCTGAGAAAACGGCGCTCGGCTGGGATGCCTTCGAGATGCCGGTGGAACCGTTCTCGCTCCCGCTCGGCTTCGGCGAACTGTCTCAGCGTCGCATGCGCGACGCCCTTGGCGTAGTGCTGCATGGCAGCGGTCAGCACATAGAGACCCGGCTCCGCTGCCATCGGCTCGTCGATGATCTCCCGCCAGCGGCCGAAGCGCACCTCAACATGCGATTTCATTGCGTGATAGCCTTCGACCGTCTGGGTGAGCTTTGGCCGGTCGGGCATGCTGACCACATCGCGCGTCACCAGGCGGCGCACCTCGTTCGCGCCCCACCGTGCCGGGCGGTATTGGCCTGACAACATGCAGGTGAACATCATCAGGTGCAGATCGTGGCAGCAGCCGAGCAGGTAGTAGGTCGGCTCGTCCGCATAGGCGAGATAAAGGTCGTTGGCGCGCACCGCCTTCTCGCTGGCAAGCCTGGCCTTCTCATAATCTCCGCACAGCACATAGATATGCCCCGGCATGTGGTTCATGTGCCCGGCATCGGGGCACATCTCGCCGAGCAGGTCGGCCGAGCGGATGCCGCGTTCGGGCATGGTGGACATTTCCAGGAGATGGATGTGCAAATGGACGATCGCCGGATGCTGGGCGATGCCGGCCTCGTCGGCGAGCCGGATCGAGCGCTCGCAGACGTCCAGCGCCTCGACGACATCGGAATTAGGCGCCGGTTCACCGGTCTTGAGGTCCCACAGGCGCCGCACGGTCCGCATCATCATCGCCTCGACGAACAGCGCCATCACGTCATGATCGTCGGGAAAGTTCTGATAGACCCGCCGCATCGCGGCGGCATAGGCATCATCCCATTGCTCGAATTCCCGCGGGCTCACCCGGTGCGGCTTCTGGAAGCGGCAAGCCAGCGCTTCGATCAGTTGCCTTTCGACGTCGCCAGCGGCGGCCGCGCTGGCACGCGCCGACTGGACGTGCTCGAAACAGCGCTTCGTCGCACTCTCGGCCTCTGCCTCGCCATGCTCCTTCCAGGTGAGATTGTAGAAAGGCCCGGCCGCGTAGGCGATGCCCCAGTGGACCATCGGGCAATCCGGATCGGTCTCCAGCGCCTTCTCAAAGCACTTGATGCCTTCCTCGTGGTTGAAGCCGTAGCACCAGTTGAGCCCGATATCGAACCAGCGCTGGGTCTCGGCGGAGCGGGTGGAGATCGAGCGGCGGTAGGTGCCAAGGTCGAAGCGGTCCATGAATTCTCGTTCCAACTGTTGTCGACTGCAATCCAGACCAGATTCCATTCTGGCGCGCCGCCCTTATTTTGTCCCTCCGGGCACCGCTTCGTTTTGCCAGCCAGCTAGCTCCGGCAGGTCGTCAAGCCAACTTTTCTCGGTCATCACTTCATCGCCGGGCTGCGGTGCAGCCTGCGCAGCGTGCTGAATCAGCCAGTCCATCCACTTCCGATAGGCAACCGCGTCCAACTGCGGCGGCAGCACCTTGGCCTTGAGCAGCATCCTCTTGCGGAAACTGGTTTGCCGGCGGAGTTTGGTCGTCGTGAACTTGATTGCCTTGCCTTGGTAGTCAACAGTCCAGCGGTCGCCGCCATGGCTGACAAGCCCGTCGACGGCGAAACCGGCATCGACCGGCCTATCCCGCCAGGGAAGTTCGACGGCATTCTTTCGCAGGTCGATAGCCCATCGCCTGTAGCTGGCCCCGGCACGCTGTGGCGGCAGCACGCCGGCCTGTTCGAGCACCTTCCTTCGGAAGGTAGGTTGCTTCTTGAGCTGGCCGGTCGTGAACTCGATGCGATGCCCACGAACCTCGACGTGCCACCGCACCCTTCCGTTGCCGACATACTTCACCAACCTGTCGATGAGGAATTCTCCATCGGCAAGCATCACGCAGCCTTGGCTGATGCTTTCGCGGATGAATTCGGTGTCAGTGACCATCGGGCGGGCTCGTGCGGGAATCCTCAAGAAGCTTAGCCGTGAACGCGCGAGCCGCCATCACATATACCGAGGATCGGAGTGATGAGTGCTATCGAATTTTGGCTGGGGAACCTGGATTCGAACCAGGACTAACGGAGTCAGAGTCCGTGGGTCTACCGTTAACCTATTCCCCAGCAGGCGTGATTTTCACGATAAACGTGAAACCGCGCGGGCCGAGCGGGCTAGCCGCTGTGAGCGCTGCCTTGTAGCCGCCAGCGGAAAATAGTCAAGCCTGCTCTGCGCTTCAATTGCCAGCTTTTGTCGCTGGCTCCGAAAGCCGGCGTTTTCCACTGGCGTGCGATCCGCGTCTCAGCTCTCCCTGCGGCTGAATTGCGAGCGTTCGAAGAACAGCACGATGCCAAGGCCCAGAATCAGCGGGATGATGAGATAAAACAGCCGGAACACCAGCAGCGCGGCCAGCACGCCGACAGGGTCCATGTCGGAAAGCCCGGCGAGAAACACCACCTCGAACACACCGAGGCCGCCCGGCGCGTGCGAGATCTGGGCCACCGAGAAGGAGACGAGGAAGACGCCGAGCACGACGAAATAGCCGGGATTGTGCACCCCCGGCAGGGCGAAGAAGATGATCGCGGCTGCCGCCAGGAGTTCGATCGGGCCGATCAGCAGCTGCCTGATGACAATCGGCAGCGCCGGATAGTGAAGCTGGAAGCTGGCGATTTTCAGCGGACGCAGATGCAGCCAGCTGCCGAATATATAGGCGGCGATGAGGATCAGCATGGCGATGCCAGCCGCCTTCGACAGTCCGTGATGGGCGATGCCGGAAAAGCGGTCGATAATCTGCGGCTCGAACACCAGCACGAGGCCGGCGGCGAGAATCGTCGACAACACGAAGGTTATCCAGCAGATCGCCACCAGCACGCCGACTTCCTGGCCCGTCAGGCCCCTGGTGCCGTAGGCGCGGTAGCGGATGACGGCGCCGGAAAACACCGAGCCGCCTATGTTGTGCGACAGCGCATAGGTGGTGAAGGAGCAGAGCGTCACGAACAGCCACGACACCTTCTTGCCAATATGCAGCAGCGCAATGTGATCATAGCCGGCGAGCGCGGCATAGGCGACGACCGAACTCAAGCCAGCCAGCATCCAGCCGCGGGCCGGAATGGCCGCCAGCCCGTCCCAGACGTCGTCGAGCGAGACGCCGCGCAATTCATGCCAGAGCAGCAGCAGCGAGAAGATCACCGCGCCGATGCCGACGACCGGCCAGAAATAGCGTTTCCAGTTCATTGCCCGACTGCCATGCGTTTCCTGTCCGCGTCCTTTTCTGTCGAGAGGCCAGCGCCCCGAATTCCCCATTAATTTCAGAAATGCCTCATTGAAGCCGGCTATTCAACCGCGAACACTTGTCGCGGCTGATGCTGTCCCGATTTGCCGCGCCCCGCGACGGTGTTGCGCTACCAGCCACGCCTTGCCGGTACATTGCGCCAGCGCGAAAAGCAGGCCCGCGCAGCCAGCCGGCAAAATTCGGCAGGCGGCTCTTGGTGATCGGGCGCGGCACTGTTAGTCTGACGGCAACTTGAAACATGCCAAAGCGCCTGCTGCGTCCGTCACCGGTTCGCGCGGCGCCGGAAGGAACGACAGTGGAAGACCGCGACACCGGCGCAGGCGCGCCGGAGGTGGGCGCGTCCAGCGCTTCCCCGGGGTCATCAGGCCCGGGGACAGCCGGTTGGCAGCAACGCCGCCCGACGGAGCCTCGCTCCGTGAATGGGCAGGCGGGCGACGCGACCCAGAAAGGCAAGCCCAAGAAGCGGCGCAAGCGAAGGCGTGGGCGCAAGGTTTTCGCGCGCGACGAGGCACGCCCCGACGAGAATCGGTTGCCGGTGCAAGGCAAGGCCGCCGTCGCCGCATTGGACTTGAAACCGGTGGCGGTCCAGGCGATCGCGCCCGCCGTTCCGTTGCCACGCCCCGAGCAAGGCAACCGCCGGCCGCCGCTGCACGAGCTTCCCGTTTTCGCGGCACTCGACCTCGGTACCAACAATTGCCGGCTCCTGGTCGCCGTTCCCACCCGCCATGGCCAGTTCCGCGTCATCGATGCCTTTTCGCGCATCGTCAGGCTGGGCGAGGGGCTCACCGCCAATGGCCGGCTCGGCCAGCCGGCGATGGACCGCGCCGTCGAGGCGCTCAAGGTCTGCGGCGACAAATTGCGCGGCCGCAAGATCAGGAAGGCAAGGCTGATCGCCACGGAAGCCTGCCGCTCGGCCGAGAATGGCGTCGAATTCCTCGAACGCGTCGAACGCGAGGCCGGCTTGAAGCTCGAGATCATCGACCGCCAGACCGAAGCCCGCCTTGCGGTTTCCGGCTGCGGCTCGCTGGTCGAGCGCGACACGCAGGGCGTCGTGCTGTTCGACATCGGCGGCGGCTCTTCGGAGATCGCGCTGATCGATCTCACCGGCCGCCGTTCGCCGCGGCTGGCCAACCACATCGTGTCGTGGACATCGCTGCCGGTCGGCGTCGTCTCCTTGGCCGAACGCTTTGGCGGCCGCACCGTGACGCGTGAGATCTTCACCGCCATGGTCGACGACGTCGCAGGCCGGCTTGCCGCCTTCGACGGCCGCGACCGGCTGAGCCACCTCAAGGCCAGCCCGAATTTCCACCTGCTCGGCACTTCTGGCACGGTGACGACACTGGCCGGCGTTCATCTCGATCTCGAACGCTACGACCGCCGCCGGGTCGACGGCCTGTGGATGGATCGCGACAGCGTCGACCGCATGGTCGAAAGGCTGGTTGGCTGGGATTTTCAGCAGCGTTGCGCCAACCCTTGCATCGGCGCCGACCGCGCCGATCTGGTGCTGGCCGGCTGTGCTATATTGGAAGCGATCCGTGCGGTGTGGCCGTCGGAACGGCTGCGCGTCGCCGATCGGGGCCTGCGCGAAGGCATATTGAGCGAGCTGATGGCCGATGACGGCGTCTGGCGCAATGATGGGTGTGGCCGTTAAATGACCAAGAAACCGGAAAAACCAGGTTCGGCCAGCATTCGCGTGCTGAAGACGCGGATCAAGAAGAAGAGCGGCCTGAAGGAATCGTCGCGCCGCTGGCTGCAGCGCCATATCAACGATCCCTATGTCCAGCGCTCCAAGGCCGATGGTTATCGCTCGCGTGCGGCCTACAAGCTGATCGAGATCGACGACAAGCATCATCTCTTGAAGCCCGGCATGAAGGTCATCGATCTGGGTGCCGCCCCCGGTGGCTGGTGTCAGGTCGCGGCCGCGCGCACGAAATCGACGGCCGAAAACCCGCATGTCATCGGCATCGATTATCTGGAAATGGACGCCGTGCCCGGTGCGCCGGTGCTGCTGATGGATTTTCTCGATCCGCAGGCTCCGCAAAAGCTGGCCGAAGCGCTGGGCGGAGACCCGGACGTCGTCCTGTCCGACATGGCGGCGCCGACAACGGGCCACAAGCGGACCGACCACATCCGCACCATGCATCTGTGCGAGGTGGCGGCCGATTTTGCGCTGTCGGTCCTGAAGCCCGGCGGCCATTTCCTGGCCAAGACCTTCCAGGGCGGCGCCGAGAACGAACTTCTCTCTATGCTCAAGAAGAATTTCCGCTCCGTCCACCACGTCAAGCCGCCGGCATCGCGCGACGAGTCGGTCGAGCTTTATCTCTTGGCGAAAGACTTCAAAGGGCGAGAGACCGCTCCGCCGTCAGGCGGATCGGAACGTCCAGTGGACGTTCCGAAGGACTCGAGCGCCCGGAGCCATAGCGAAGGGCCGGGGGATGCTGAGGCCTGACTGGCCCACCAACTACCGCTCCGCCGTCAGGCGGATCGGAACGTCCAGTGGACGTTCCGAAGGACTCGAGCGCCCGCAGCCATAGCGAAGGGCCGGGGGACATCGACGGCTGAATTGGCCGCCTCACTCTCCCGGCGATCTCACCGGTTCCAGCGTCTTCGGCGTCGTCAGCCGGCCATGGCCCGACACGGCGTTGCCGGCGTCGGGCGCCAGCCGCATGAACGACAGCGATGCCGCCGCCGATACCGCCGCCACGATGAAGAAGGCGGTGTGGAAATCGCCCAGCGTCAGCGGGCCGCCATGGATCGAGGTCGAGACTTCCAGAACACCGCCGGCAAGGGCCACGCCGAGCGCGATCGAGAGCTGTTGGAACACCGCCGTGATCGGCGTCGCCTTGCTGGTGTCCTCGGCCGACACCTCGGCATAGGAGAGCGCGTTGACGCCGGTGAAGAACATCGAGCGGATGAAGCCGCCGACCAGCAATATGGCCAGCATCAGCGCGTAAGGCGTTTCGGGGGTGAAGAGGCCGTATATGGCGATCGATGCGGCGGCGACCAGCGAGCCGACGATCAGCACGCGCCGGAAGCCGGCAACGCGGAAGATCAGCGCGGTGACGAATTTCATGCCTATGGCGCCGATCGCCGAGACGAAGGTGATCATGCCGGACTGGAACGGTGTCAGCCCGAAACCGATCTGGAACATCAGCGGCAACAGAAATGGCACGGCACCGATGCCGACCCGGAACAGGCTGCCGCCGAGCACCGAGGAGCGGAACACCTGGTTGCGGAACAGCTCGAGCGCCAGCAGCGGATTTTTGGCGCGGCGCGCATGCATCAGGTAGAGCGCGCCCGACACCAGCCCGACGGCCACCGTGATGAGGCCGGTCGCCGGCGGCAGATAGGGCAGGCTGACCACCGACAGCCCGAACACGACACCGGATGCCGCTAGCCCGCTCAGCACGAAGCCGATGAAATCGAGCGGCGGCGTCTCGGTGGCTTCGGTTTCCGGCAGGAAGCGTGTCGCCAGCCAGATGCCGATCAGGCCGATCGGAACATTGATCAGGAAAATCCAGTGCCAGGTAAAATAGGTGGTGATGAAGCCGCCGATCGGCGGACCGACCAGCGGGCCGACCAGTGCTGGAACGGTGAGCCAGGACATGGCGGCGACCAAATCGCTCTTGGGCGTGGCGCGCACCAGAACCAGGCGCCCGACCGGCGTCATCATGGCGCCGCCAATGCCTTGCAGGAAACGCGCAACAACGAAGGCCGGCAGCGAACCCGACAGCGCGCAGGCGACCGAACCGGCAATGAACACGGCGATCGCGGCACGAAAGATGTTCTTGGCGCCGAAGCGGTCGGCCATCCAGCCGCTGATTGGAATGAAGATCGCCAGGGACACAAGATAGGCCGTCAGCGCAAGCTTGAGCGCGATCGGGCTGGTATGGATGTCGATGGCGATCGCCGGCAGCGATGTCGCGATGACGGTCGAATCCATGTTCTCCATGAAAAGAGCGACCGCCAGGATGAGCGGGATTGTGCGGTTCAAGGAACGCGTCCGAATTGGCCAAAACTGCGTTGCCGACTGGGGCAAGCCGATACGAAAGGGCGGTTATCACGCCTTTGGCCTGATGTCGCTTAATTTGCTGTCACGTTTGTGCGACCGCAAGGAGGTTGGCAGTCTCTTGGACGACCTTATCTCGGATGCCGCAAGGCAACGGCCAGCTACGGAACGGCTTGCGAAAGGTGACGGCTCTCATTATTGTAGTGAATATAACTACCACGGAGGCTTTATCATGGAAGAAGCCGTCTCGGCAGCCGATGCCAACCGCAGGTTTTCTCTTATCCTGCGTGGCGTGCGCGAGGGCCAGAGCTATGTCGTGACCAGTCACGGCCGCCCCGTCGCGCGGATCGTGCCCGCGGATCAGCAGCAGGGTGTGGCTTCCCGCTCACGCACGGCGCTGTTGTCCCGACTCGAACGCCAACCTGTCGTGAATACCGAACGTTGGACCCGTGACGAACTCTATGAGGACGAGCGGTGAAGTTTACGCTTGACACCAACATCCTTGCCTACGCGGAAGGGATCAACGGTGCCGAGAAGCGTGATATCGCTCTCGATCTGCTGCGCAACCTCCCGCAGGAGTCTGCAGTTGTTCCCGCTCAGGTCCTTGGTGAATTGTACAATGTCCTGGTCCGCAAGGCTGGACGAACGCCCGGGGCTGCCCGTGACGCCCTTCTGAGCTGGCGTGACGCGTTTCCAGTTGCCGCGACCACTCAAGACATAATGATGATGGCCGCTGATCTGGCCAATGATCATCGTCTGGGAATTTGGGACGCGGTCATTCTCTCCATTGCCTCGCGGGCCGGCTGCAGGCTGCTGCTGTCGGAAGACATGCAAGATGGCTTCACATGGGGTGGGGTCACCGTCGTCAGTCCATTCGCCTCGCCGCGCCATGCCTTACTGGATGCTTTCCTCGGCAAGCCATCCGAATAGAAGGCGCAATCATCGTCTTTCCAACGTCATCGCGACGTGTTACCAGCCAGCGCCAATCCTGAAAGGGAATAACGAGTCGGCGCTGTCCATTCCGGTCCAGCGCTTTTTCGCATTCAAAGGGCTGGCCATGGCAAAAATCATCGAAACGTCCACCGGCGCACTGGCGCTGACTTTTGACGACGTGCTTTTGCAGCCCGGTCATTCCGAAGTCATGCCCGGCCAGACCGATATCCGCACCCGCATCGCCGGCGACATCGACCTCAACGTGCCTATCCTGTCGGCGGCGATGGATACGGTCACCGAGGCAAGGCTTGCCATCGCCATGGCGCAGGCAGGCGGCATCGGCGTCATCCATCGCAATTTCTCGCCGGCCGAACAGGCCGAGCAGGTACGACAGGTGAAGAAATTCGAATCCGGCATGGTGGTCAATCCGGTCACCATCGGACCCGACGCCACGCTCGCCGACGCGCTGTCGCTGATGCGCACCTATTCGATCTCGGGCATTCCGGTGGTCGAGAATGGCGGCGCCGGCGGCCACAAGACCGGCCGGTTGGTCGGCATCCTGACCAATCGCGACGTGCGCTTCGCTTCCGATCCGGCGCAGAAGGTCTATGAATTGATGACCCGTGAGAACCTGATCACGGTCAAGGAGAATGTCGACCAGGACGAGGCCAAGCGGCTGCTGCACCAGCACCGCATCGAGAAGCTGGTCGTCGTCGACAAGGCGGGCAATTGCGTCGGGTTGATCACCGTCAAGGACATCGAGAAGTCGCAGCTCAACCCGCACGCCACCAAGGACGCGCAGGGACGCCTGCGCGCCGCGGCCGCCACCAGTGTCGGCGATGACGGCTTCGAACGCGCCGAGCGTCTCATCGAGGCCGGCGTCGACCTTTTGGTGATCGACACCGCGCATGGCCACTCGCAGCGCGTGCTGGACGCGGTGACGCGGGCGAAGAAGCTTTCCAACTCCGTGCGCATCCTGGCCGGCAATGTCGCCACCGCGGAAGGCACGCGGGCGCTGATCGATGCCGGCGCCGACGCAGTCAAGGTCGGCATCGGTCCGGGCTCCATCTGCACCACCCGCATCGTGGCCGGGGTCGGCGTTCCCCAGCTTTCGGCCATCATGTCGGCGGTCGAGACGGCGCACAAATCCGGCGCCTCGGTGATCGCCGATGGCGGCATCAAATATTCCGGCGATCTGGCCAAGGCACTCGCCGCCGGCGCCAGTGCCGCCATGATCGGCTCGTTGCTTGCCGGGACCGACGAGAGCCCGGGCGAGGTCTATCTGCACCAGGGCCGCTCCTTCAAGGCCTATCGCGGCATGGGCTCGGTCGGCGCCATGGCGCGGGGCTCCGCCGATCGCTACTTCCAGGCCGAGGTGCGCGACACGCTGAAACTGGTGCCGGAAGGCATTGAAGGACAGGTTCCCTACAAAGGACCTGTGTCTGGCGTGCTGCATCAGCTTGCAGGCGGGCTGAAAGCCGCTATGGGTTATGTCGGTGGCCGCGACCTTGCCGATTTCCGCGAACGCGCCACCTTTGTGCGCATATCCAACGCCGGACTTCGTGAAAGCCACGCCCATGACGTCACGATTACCCGCGAAAGCCCCAACTATCCCGGCGGAGCCTGATTCTTCCGGGCTTTGGCGCAACTTGACCGCCATGGTGCTGCGCCTGTCGCGCCATGTCGGCGCGCTCTGCTTTCTCTCGGCGGCGGTTTTCATCGCCATGACGGGGATGGAGTTCTTCTATTTCCGTCAATTGAGCGGGGGCCTGTCCTCGCTCGACATGCGTTATTTCGGATTCACACCCGATGAGGGCATGGCCTGGCTGACGGCGCTTGGCCGACGCGGCAGCGAGATCATCCTGGTCTGGCATTACCTGACCTTCGCTCTTTTGTTTCCGGCGCTGTTGTCGCTGACGCTGGTCAGCCTGATCCTGGCGACAGCCCGGCGCCTGAAGAATTTCCGCGTGCTGCCGGGGCAGGTGCAGTCGATCTTCGCGCTGGTCCTGGTGCTGCCGTATACGCTCGCCGACTATGCCCAGAATATCGCCGTGGCGCGCCTTCTGTCCGATTTCCTCTATGCCAACCCGGACTCGCTGTCTTTTGCCTCGGCGCTGATCGTCACCAAATTCGCGCTTCTTGCCGTCCCGCTCATCGTCATTGCCGCTTTCTGGCTGGCGGGCCAAAGACGTCAGGATTGATGCCGTAAAGGGCAGGAGCCATTCAATGAACCAGACGACGATCTTCTGGCCGGTGCTGGCTCACGTGCTGCTGATCTACATCGTCTATGTCGTCATCGGCCGGCGCCGCTATATCGCTGTCAAGTCGGGTGAAGCCAAGGTCGGCCAGTACAAGGTTCGTTCGACCGAGCCGGCCTCTACTGTCACCGTGGCGAACAATTTGATCAACCAGTTCGAACTGCCGGTGCTTTTCTACGTGCTGTGCCTGACACTGCACATGACCAACGGCGTCAACTACACGACCCTCGCACTGATGTGGATTTTTGTCGCGTCACGCTATTTTCACGCCTGGTTTCACCTGACCAGCAACAACCTGCTGCTGCGCAACCGCTCCTTCGTGCTGGGCGCGGTGGTGCTGGCGCTGGGCTGGATTTGGTTGGCCCTGCACTTGCTCGCAATCGTATGAACTGCGCCAAATCCCCTTCTCCAAAAGGAAGAGGGAAAAGGCCGGCCCTTACAGATCGAACACCGCGATCTTGCGCTTGTCGAACTTGATGCCGATCTCGCCGCGCACAAGCTTCAGCGCCTGTTCGCCGAAGACGGCCCGGCGCCAGCCTTGCAGCGCCGGCACATCGGCATCCTCGCCCTCGGCGGCGATGCGGTCGATGTCGTCGCTGGAGGCGAGCACCTTCGAGGCGACGCCCTGCTTTTCGGCGACGATCCTGAGCAGCACTTTCAAGAGTTCCGAAGCGGCATTCGAGCCCTCCGGGGGCTGGAAGTTTTTCGGCAGTTTCGGCATCTGCTCCTTTGGCAGGGCAAGCGCGGTGTTGACCGCGCCGAGCAGCGCCGTCGCCGTCGAGGAGCGTTCCCAGCCCTTGGGCGTCGTGCGCAGCTTGGCAAGGCCTGCCGCATCGCGCGGCCCTTGCTGCGCGATCTCGTAGATCGCGTCGTCCTTGAGCACGCGGCCACGCGGCACGTCGCGCTCGCGCGCCTCACGTTCGCGCCATGCGGCCACGGCCTGCACGATCGCCAGCTCCTGCGGTTTGCGAAGCCGCATCTTGAGCCGCTTCCAGGCGTCCTCGGGGTGCGGATCGTAGGTCTCGCGCGAGGTCAGGACATCCATTTCCTCATTCAGCCAATGGGCGCGGTTTTCCCGCGCCAGCTCGGCGTTGAGGTGCTGATAGACCTCGATCAGATGGGTGACGTCGGCCAGCGCGTAGTCGAGCTGCTTGTCGGATAGCGGCCGATGGCGCCAATCGGTGAAGCGCGACGACTTGTCGAGTCGGGCGCCGGTGATGCGCTGCACGAGCTGGTCGTAGGAAACACTGTCGCCGAAGCCGCAGACCATCGCCGCAACCTGGGTGTCGAATACCGGGTGCGGAACGAGATCGCCGAGATGGACGATGATTTCGATGTCTTGCCTGGCGGCATGGAAGACTTTGACCACCGCCTCGTTGGCCATCAGCCTGAAGAAGGGAGCGAGGTCGATGTCGGGTGACAAAGGATCGATCAGCGCCGTCACGCCGGGCGCCGCCATCTGGATCAGGCACAGGATTGGCCAGAAGGTCGTCTCGCGGATGAATTCGGTGTCGACGGTGACGAATTCCGACTTTTCGAAAGCGGCGAGAACGGTCTCGAGTTCTTTCTGGGTGGTGATGACGTGCATCAAATCGCTTTTGGCAGGAGTAGGGTCTTCCTAGATTTCAGCCGGAAAGGCTTTCGTCAAGCTGTGGTGCCAGCGTCATGGCCCTTCCGGACTGTCTGGATCACTATTTCTCCTGGCCAGCCGCGCGAAAATGGTCGAGGTGCGCAACAGGGCGGTGAAGCGGCTGCGCTTGCCGGCCGGCACGCCGGACCGGGCGCGCATGCGGTAGAGGATGACGGCGATGAACACCGCGTAGACCACGGCGCTGAAGGCAAACAGCGCGCTTGGCCCGAAATACTGCATCGCTGTCGAGGCCGCGAAAGGGCCGCCAATGGCGCCGAAGGAATAGAACAGCATCAGGGCGGCGTTGATCAGCACGAACTCGCCGGCATCCGCGCGGTCGTTGGAATGCGCGGCCGACAGCGAATAGAGCGGCATGGCGAAACAGCCGAAGAGGAAGATGATGATGAAGTTGAGCAGCGGATTGCTGCCGGCCACGAACACCAGCGCCAGGGCCGAAAGCATTGCGCAGCAGGTCGTCAGCAACAGCACCCGGCGCCGGTCCCAGCGGTCGGAGAGGTAGCCGAGCGGATATTGGATGATGGCGCCGCCGAATATGCCGACGCTGACGAAAGTAACGACATCGGCGACCGACATGCCGATCTGCTCGGCATAGACCGGCGACAAGGTGCGAAAGGCGCTGTTGGTGACGCCGACGGCGATGCAGCCGAAGCAGCCAAGCGGCGAAATCCGCCAGACGCGCGCCAGGTCAAGCTTGACCTCCTCCGGCGGCGTCGGGTTGGAGCGGTCGCCAAGCGAGACCGGCACCAGCGACAGCGTGATCATGATCGACATGATGGCGAAGATGGTGAAGCCGCCGGCGCCGAAGACGGGAATCAGGAACTGAGCGCCGGTCACGGAACCCGTATCGACCATCCGGTAGATCGCCAGCACGCGGGCGCGGTCATGGTTGCTGACGCCGGAATTCAGCCAGCTCTCGACGATGGTGAACAGCCCCGCGAAACAGAAGCCGCCGGCAAAACGCACCGCGCACCACATCACGGGATCGAGCACCAGCACGAGCAGCAAGGTGCCGACCGAGGCGATCGCGGCCAGTGCCGAAAACGCCCTGATATGGCCGACCGCCTTCATGACGCGGGTGATGGCCAGGCAGCCAAGCAGGAAGCCGGCGAAATAGAAAGTGCCCATCAATCCGATATCCGATGCCGAAAACCCTTCCTGCGCGCCGCGTAGCGCGATCAGCGTGCTCTGCAGCCCATTGCCGCCGAGCAGGATGCCTGCGGCGAGAAGGAGCGGGATCAGCGGGCGGATTGAGGACATGAAGAGGCGATCACGTATCGGTGATGCCTTTTTGAACCATTGCTCTGGTCAATGCCAGCGGCAAATCCTTGGCACGACCTTGCCGCCAGCCTCCTTGCCTTGACAAACCCGGCCTCCCATGCGCTTTTCGCGCAAATTTTCAGGCTGGGCCTTAATGCTTCGGCCTGCCACCTAGCACCCCGGACTTTTGACCATGACAATGCATCGTTACCGCAGCCATACCTGTGCCCAGTTGAGAAAGAGCGACGTCGGCAACTCCGTCCGCCTGTCGGGCTGGGTGCATCGCGTGCGCGACCATGGCGGCCTGCTGTTCATAGACTTGCGCGATCACTATGGCCTGACCCAGATCGTCGCCGATCCGGATTCGCCCGCGTTCAAGGTCGCCGAGACCGTGCGCGGCGAATGGGTGATCCGCGTCGACGGCGAGGTCAAGGCGCGCTTGCCCGAGACCACCAACGCCAATTTGCCGACCGGCGAGATCGAGATTTTCGCCCGCGAGATCGAGGTGCTGTCGGCGGCCAAGGAACTGCCGCTGCCGGTGTTCGGCGAGCCGGACTATCCCGAGGACATCAGGCTGAAGTACCGCTTCCTCGACCTGCGCCGCGAGACGCTGCACAAGAACATCGTGGCGCGTACGAAAATCATCGCGGAGATGCGCAAGCGCATGGGCGAGGTCGGCTTCACCGAATTCTCAACCCCGATCCTGACCGCCTCGTCGCCGGAAGGCGCGCGCGACTTCCTGGTGCCGTCGCGCATCCACCCCGGCACTTTCTACGCGCTGCCGCAGGCGCCGCAGCAATACAAGCAGCTGATCATGGTGTCGGGCTTCGACCGCTATTTCCAGATCGCGCCCTGTTTCCGCGACGAGGATCCGCGCGCCGACCGTCTGCCCGGCGAATTCTACCAGCTCGACCTCGAAATGAGCTTCGTCGAGCAGGACGACGTGCTGTCGACCATGGAACCGGTGATGCGCGGCGTCTTCGAGACCTTCGCCAACGGCAAGCCGGTGACGCAGAAATTCCAGCGCATCCCTTATGATGTCGCCATGCGCAAATACGGTTCCGACAAGCCGGACCTGCGCAACCCGATCGAGATGCAGGCCGTCTCCGACCATTTTCGCGACTCCGGCTTCAAGGTGTTCGCCAACATCCTGGCCAACGATCCGAAGGCCGAGGTGTGGGGCATTCCCGCCAAGACCGGCGGCAGCCGCGCTTTCTGCGACCGCATGAACTCGTGGGCGCAGGGCGAGGGCCAGCCCGGGCTTGGCTACATCTTCTGGCGCAAGGAAGGCGACAAGCTCGAAGGCGCCGGCCCGCTTGCCAAGAACATCGGCGAGGAGCGCACCGAGGCGATCCGCCAGCAGCTCGGCCTTGCCGACGGTGACGCTGCCTTCTTCGTCGCCGGTGACCCGAAGAAATTCGTTTCTTTCGCGGGCGCCGCGCGCACACGCGCGGGCGAGGAACTGAACCTTGTCGACCGCGAACGCTTCGAACTGTGCTGGATCGTCGACTTCCCGTTCTTCGAATGGAACGAGGAGGAGAAGAAGATCGACTTCGCCCACAACCCGTTCTCGATGCCGCAAGGTGGCATCGATGCGCTGAACGGCGAAGACCTGCTCGGCATCAAGGCGTTCCAGTACGACATGGTCTGCAACGGTTTCGAGATCGCCTCGGGCGGTATCCGCAACCACCTGCCCGAAACCATGGTCAAGGCGTTCGAAACGGTCGGGCTCGACCGCGCTACGGTCGAGGAGCGCTTCGGCGGCCTCTACCGCGCCTTCCAGTATGGCGCGCCGCCGCATGGCGGCATGGCCGCCGGCGTCGACCGCGTCGTCATGCTGCTGGTCGGCGCCAAGAACCTGCGCGAGATCACCATGTTCCCGATGAACCAGCAGGCCTATGATTTGTTGATGAACGCTCCCTCGGAAGCTTCGCCGCAGCAGCTTCGCGAACTGGCGCTGCGCGTCGCGCCGACCAAGAAGGACGCCTGAACGGAGCTTCGGGCTTCACTTCAGGAACTTGCTCGAACCGGTTCTTTCGATTCGGCGATCCATCAAAAAGCCCGGCATCGCTGCCGGGCTTTTTTCGTGTCCTGAGATCGTTTCGATCAGTCCTCGTTCGCCTTGACGGTCACGCCGAGCGTCTTCGGCAGGTCGAGCGGGTTGGACATGGCGCCGGCCATGATCAGCGCGAAGGGCACCGATGCCGGCGGCTCGGCCGAGATTTCGAGGCTCTTCGGATCGTCGAGATACTTGCTGACCGCCGCGGTCACCTGGGCCGTCAGTTCCGGATTGTTGAGCTGCGCCATGCCGAACGGCACGATCGCCTTGGCCTGGTTGGCGATGTCCTTGGCCGACATGCCCTGCTGCTTGCCGACATAGTCCAGCACCTTGCCGGTCAGCGAATCGTCGTCGAAGCGGATCGAGGCGCTGTTGAACGACAGCTGCTGCAGCAGGCCGAGCATGGCCATGCCTTGTGCCGAATTGTCGGCGCCTTCCGGCTGCGCGGCCATCTTCTTCTGCATTTCCTGCAGCGACTTGATGAAGTCGATCGTGTAACCGCCGAGGTCGAAGGTCATGCCGAGCGTGCCGGCATTCTCAACGGAGATGTCGTATTTCGACAGTTCCATCTTGCCGTCCGATGGCTGCCAGGTGCCCGCCATTTCGAGATTGCCGGAGATGTTCTGGTAGCCGAGCGCGTTGATGACTTCCTTGGACTTGGGATCGTCGACCAGCGAGAGATCGGCCGTGAACTTCTCCGTATTGGCGGTGAAGTCCATCGCCTTGCCGTCGGCCGGCGGCGTGATCTGGATGGCAAGGCCGTCCATGGAGAAGGCGGTCTTGTCGGCGACCTTGACCGTCATGTTCGACAGTTCGGCGGATTTGTACATCATCAGCGAGCCAAGCGGGCTGGTGGAGCCCTCGGCCGGCACCGTCATGTCATGGATGACGAAGGGGCTGAGATCGAGGGTGACGCCGTCCTTGCTGTGTTCGAAGGCCGAGGTCGACACTGTGCCGATATCATAGCCGCCATTGGCTTCGGTGATGTTCTCGAGCTTGACGTCGCCGATCGCCAGCGCTTCCTTTTCCGCGGCCGGTTTCACCGACACGCCCTGCAGCACCATGCTGGTGTTGTCGCCTGTCACGCCGGTCCAAGAGATGTCGACGCCCTGTGCGGAGAGCGCCGCCTTGAGCCGGTCGGCGACCGCTGCATCCTGGGCAAGGGCCGCGTTCAGCGGAAGCGTGAGCAAGAAAGTCGAAAAAGCCAGTTTCTGGAGAGTGGAGCGTTTGATTGTCATCGCGAGGTCCCTGAGTGTGTCCTGAAAATTGTTTTTCAATTCTTTGCGCTGTCACCATTCCGTGACGAACTGGACGGGAAAAAGGCGCATCCCGCCACATTGGTCAAAAATCCAGGCGAAAGGCAAACCCGAACCGACGTCATTGTCCATACCGGTAAATTCGCCATGAAGATCGGGCCGTCCCGCACTGTCGCGCTTGGCAATAGAGACGGCATGTAACAGATTGATGTTGGCCGGCAAGCTTCCTCTTCCGCTTGGATGTTGCAGAACCATGGGATCGAAACGATCGCCAGGCACGCGCCTCTTGCCGCGAATCACCCGCTCGGCTAGGTCCAGCCCATGGGAAAAAGGCTTTTGCCGCCTGACGATGGCGGCGGCGATCATATCGAACCGGTCGATCTGAAGAAGGCGCTGGAAGAGCGCTATCTCGCCTATGCGCTGTCGACCATCATGCACCGGGCGCTGCCGGACGTGCGTGACGGGCTGAAGCCGGTCCATCGCCGCATCATGCACGCCATGCGCCTGCTGCGCCTCAATCCCGACCAAGGTTTCGCCAAATGCGCCCGTATCGTCGGCGAGGTGATGGGCAAGTTCCACCCGCATGGCGACCAGTCGATCTATGATGCGCTGGTGCGGCTGGCGCAGGATTTTTCGATGCGCTACCCCCTGGTCGACGGCCAAGGCAATTTCGGCAACATCGACGGCGATAACGCCGCCGCCATGCGCTACACCGAAGCGCGCATGACCGACGTGGCGACCGACTTGCTTGCCGGCATCACCGAGGACGCCGTCGACTATCGGCCGACCTACAATGAAGAGGACGAGGAGCCGGTGGTGCTCCCCGGTGCCTTCCCCAATCTGCTGGCCAACGGCTCGTCCGGCATTGCGGTCGGCATGGCGACATCCATTCCGCCGCACAACGCGGCCGAACTCTGCGACGCCGCGCTTCACCTGATCGAGCATCGCGACGCGCCGGTGGCCAAGCTGATGGATTTCGTCCAAGGCCCGGATTTTCCGACCGGCGGCATCATCGTCGACAGCCGCGCCTCCATCTTGGAAGCCTACGAGACCGGTCGCGGCGGCTTTCGCGTGCGCTCGAAATGGAGCCAGGAAGACCAGGGCAGGGGCACCTGGAGCATCGTCGTCACCGAGATCCCCTATGGGGTGCAGAAGGCGCGGCTGATCGAGAAGATCGCCGAGCTGTTGATGGCCCGCAAGCTGCCGCTGCTCGAGGATATCAGGGACGAAAGCGCCGAGGACATTCGCGTCGTGCTGGTGCCCAAGAGCCGTTCCGTCGACCCGGGCATCCTGATGGAATCGCTGTTCAAGCTCACCGAACTCGAAAGTCGTTTCCCGCTTAACATGAACGTGCTCTCGCGCGGCAAGGTGCCCAACGTGCTCTCGCTGAAAGGCGTGCTGCAGGAATGGCTGGATCACCGCCGCGACGTCCTCATCCGCCGCTCGAAACATCGCCTCGGCGAGATCGAGAGGCGGCTGGAAATCCTCGCCGGCTACCTGATCGCCTATCTCAACATCGACGAGGTGATCAAGATCATCCGCGAGGAGGATGAGCCCAAGCAGGTCATGATGGCCCGCTGGTCGCTCACCGACACCCAGGCCGAAGCCATCCTCAACATGCGCCTGCGCGCTTTGCGCAAGCTGGAGGAGTTCGAGATCCGCAAGGAATTCGACGGCTTGACCGCCGAGAAGAAGCAGATCGAGGCGCTGCTGGCGTCCGATGCCAAGCAGTGGGCGACGATCAAGTGGGAAGTCACCCAGGTTCGCGACAAGTTCGGCCCTGAGACCGAACTCGGCAAGCGCCGCACCCAGTTTGCCGATGCGCCCGAGCACGACCTGACCGATATCGCGCACGCCATGATCGAGCGCGAGCCGGTGACCGTCGTTGTTTCGGAAAAGGGCTGGCTCAGGGCAATGAAGGGGCATCTGGCCGATCTTTCGACACTGACCTTCAAGGAGGGCGACAGCCTCAAGCTCGCCTTCCATGCCCAGACCACCGACAAGGTGCTGGTCTTCACCACCGGCGGCAAGTTCTACACGATCGGCGCCGACCGGCTGCCGGGCGGACGCGGCCATGGCGAGCCGATCCGCATCATCGTCGACATGGACAATGACCAGGACATCGTCACCGCCTTCGTCCACGATCCCAAACGCAAGCTGCTGCTCGCCTCGTTCGACGCCAATGGCTTCATCGTTCCGGAGGAAGAGGTGGTCGCCAACACCCGCAAGGGCAAGCAGGTGATGAACGTCAAGGCACCCGACGAAGCCAAGCGCTGCGTGCCGCTCATCGGGGATCACCTGGCCATCGTCGGCGAGAATCGCAAGATGCTGGTGTTCGCGCTCTCCGAGATTCCGGAGATGGGTCGCGGCAAGGGCGTGCGGCTGCAGAAATACAAGGATGGCGGACTGCTCGATCTCAAGCCGTTCACATTGGAGACCGGCCTGTCTTGGCAGGATTCGGCCGACCGCACCTTCACGAGGTCGCGCGAGGAATTGGCCGAATGGATCGGCGCGCGGGCCTCGGCGGGACGCATGGTGCCGAAAGGGTTCCCGAGAACTGGGAAGTTTGGGTAACTTGGCCCTCTTCCTTCTCCCCTTGTGCAGGGCTGTCCGGGGAAAGTATCTGGTGAATCGAAATGCCGCATGCGCATGCCCCGTGAGACGGTTGTTTTCCGTC
>NZ_JAIUGU010000022.1:0-30445 GCF_020164775.1 Mesorhizobium sp. ES1-6 | reverse complement strand
TTGCCAAGAATGCTAGACGTGAAGCGCATGCTCCGTTCCCTTTCTGAGTCTCGACAACCAGAAGGTAGACGGAAAACCACCGTCTCACGGGGCATGCGCATGCGGCATTTCGATTCACCAGATACTTTCCCCGGACAGCCCTGCGCGGGTGGACGAATTTGTGTCCGCTCCCTGCCCTTGCGGAGGTTTGACGATCACGATCTTGCACCACACCTGGTGCTGGCGCCGGGACCCAGGCAGAGCTGATCGCGCGGCCTGACAAGCGGCGGTCGGCCTGCGCCTACGCCGTCGGCAGGCATTGCGAAAGCGTAAGAAAGCGCGAATTTCAGGCAGTTGCTCCATCTCCGGTGACGCACCATCAGCCAATAAGGTTAGGGCCAGACTTCCTCTTTTAGAGGAGCGCTTACCCCAGTGGTTTCGTTGACAATAGGCTGCCACCCGATACGCTTTTGACAATCAACTGAAACTTGCGACGGTTTTTTGCCAATACTGTGCATTGGATGAAAGCCGCCGAGGGTTCGACTTCAGGTGAACGGTTGTTGGATATCGAGAAACAGCAAGCTCCAAGGTGGGCGGCGGAAAG
This sequence comes from Mesorhizobium sp. ES1-6, assembly GCF_020164775.1. Taxonomy (NCBI): domain Bacteria; kingdom Pseudomonadati; phylum Pseudomonadota; class Alphaproteobacteria; order Hyphomicrobiales; family Phyllobacteriaceae; genus Mesorhizobium; species Mesorhizobium sp. ES1-6. The sequence continues at coordinate 29,862 of NZ_JAIUGU010000022.1, read as the reverse complement.
ATTTGCATCGGGTCGTGCAGAGCCGCCCGTGGCTGCAGCCGTTGGCCGTCCAGTTCTTGAAAACTCGCTATCGATATTGAACCGGACTGGCGCTTGGCACATCGCCAAGGATCTTTGCCGAGAATTCGTTCCCGAACACGCGCGGGTTCGCTATTGGCGGCTCGGTGCGATCGCTCCCGAAGGCTTGGCCCGCAAGATCGCGGCGCGGCTGATGATGCTGGAAATCAACTGGCTCAAGGACAGCCGATGCTGCTTGATCGGCAGCAAGGCCGCTGACCCCAACACGCGTGTCTTTCTCGATCCGCTCTTTGTGCTGAGATCGGAGTTGGCTGAAAAAGATATCGTGCTCTGCCATGACGTCGGCCCTTTGAGCCATAGTTTTCTCTACGACGCTGTAACCGTCGAGAATTACCGTGTCGCCTATGAAAAAATTCGCAGGTGCAGACCCGGGATCGTTTTCGTCAGCGATTGGTCGAAGGATAATTTCGTGTCGATCTTCGGGCTGCAGTTCCGCTTCCTGACAACAATTCCGCTATACGTGCGAACGGGTCTATTTACTGGACCCCTGGAAGCCCTTCCTGGGATCGACAGCCCCTTCTTCCTGACGGTCGGCGCCTTTGAAACACGCAAAAACCAGAACGCCGCGCTTGAGGCATATCGGGATGGCGGGTTTTATGAGCAAGGTATCAAATACGTGCTTTGCGGTCCGCGAGGCGACGGTCGCGACAAGATCATTGCTCTTGCGAACTCCATCCCCGGGGTTGTGATGCCGGGGTATGTGCCCGACACCCAGTTGCGCTGGCTATACGCACACGCTGAAGCATTCGTCCTGCCGAGCCTTTTGGAAGGCTTCGGCATGCCGGCCTTGGAAGCCGCCCATATGGGCCTGCTGCCCATCGTCTCCGAAGACAGCGCCTTGGTGGAAGCCGTGGAGGGCGTGTGCGCACAAGTGGCGCCGAAAGACACAGTCGCGATCAGACAGGCGATGCGATGCGCGTTTTTACGGAGTCCTGCCGAAAAAGCGCAAGCCAGCCGGGAGCTGCGCGACGTTGCTGGCCGCGCGTCTAAACAACGCTTCCTGCAGGGCTGGAGAAGCCTTCTGCTGGGATGACAAAGCGTACCCGGGGACATCGCGCGCGTGGGCTATCTTGCCTATTGGGGGGCCAAAAACAGTGGGCGGCGCGAGATCAAAGAATGGCAAATTGCCCGCCGCCGCGACACGCCCCGCTTTCAGCCCGTCTCCGCGCCAAAAGGCCGATCAGCATCGATAGCGGGCATGGGCTGTGCCGCCGGATAGCTGTTGCGACTTTCAAAATCCGCCGCCGCGCGTAAGGCGCTGACCCTGGTGGCGCAGACGACGGCGATAGCAATGAAGAACACCGCGCCGGGGTCGGCGCTGCTACCAGACACGGAGTTAGCGATTATGCCCGCGAAAGCGGCGTTCCTGATGCTCATTACAACTGCAGCCGTTTCAGGCGCCACCCATTGCTGGACCCCGCCCAATCCCCTGGTCAGCACCCCCAGCAGCATTGCCAGCATCAGAGAGCCAAACAAGCCAAGCTGGGACAGCACCGCGATTGGCCAGCTCGATGCCCTGGAGCTGCCGAAGCCGACGCCAAGGCCACTGGTGTCGACGAAGGACTGGAGGCTTTTGAGGTTCCAATAAGCGCGCTCATGACCCGAAGCGGAATCGGCTTTGTTGATGATGGTGCTGTTGATGAGCCTGACGAAGGGATCCAGCGCTTCGGCCCGGTAGAGGCTGACGCCCATAACAACGGCCACGCCCAGCACCATCAGCACCGTGATCAATATCTCCTCCCGTTCGACTCTTCCCCGCAGAACTGATGCCAGCATTGAGAGGGCGACCGGAATACACAGCAAACTTAGCCCAACATAGGCGGTCGAGGACGTCGAAAGGATCGTCAGAAAAATCAGGATTGCCGAGAGCCATTGGGCGAGGCGCGACCCGGTCATTCTCCAATATGTATAGGAAAAAGCCAGGCAGGCCAGTGAGGCGCCGGCGAACGAAGAAGCCTCCGAAAAAGGTCCCGTGATGCGTGCGAAACCGGCCTCGTACGCGTCGCTGATGATCGCGTAGTTGGCGGTTCTGAGCGGGGCGAGTACGTCGCCCACGCCGGCATTCTTGCTGACGAAATCAATCAGCCCCATACCGGCGTGCAGGGCGCACCACAAGAAGAAGCCACGGCGTAGCTGGCCTATCCTGTCGGCGTGCAGCAACAGGGTGCAAAGCGCAATGGTCGTGAGTCCACCAAGAATGAAATAGCCCGTCTGAGAGATGTTGCCTGAAACCGGAGCCAGCGACGCTTCCACGACGGTGCCGCGGATTTTCGACTGGACGAAAACCGCCGTTTGGCCGGCAAAGAACCTTGGAAACAGCCACGCTCCAATGATTGCGTATACCATGAGGCTCGCAAGGATCCAGACCGGGCGGATGCTCCCAAACACGCTTCCCAAGTCAAGCCATATACGCCGTCTGGCAGCGACGGCAGCGACGAGCAAAGCCTCGAACACGGTGAAAATGAGCGGAGATGACCCTCCCAAAGCAGTCAGGGTCATGACCGCCGTAGCGCCGAATGCCAGGGAAGCGATCAATCCGACGATCAGCACTCCCCGGGAATAGTATGCAATGATCAGAATAGCCGCGCACACCAGCAGACCCGGTAAAGAAACCTGCATTGCTGATCGAGCCTCACTCTCGGTTGGGCATGCTGACGCTGACGAATAACGCTATGTCATGAGGCATCTTTCGACAGGCACATGGTTTGGGCAAGAGAGCCAAACGACGTAGTCCCGTGTCAAATGTCCTGGCGCCGAGCCAGCGGCAGATCCCGCGCGCCGTTATAGTGCCAGCAAGCCTGGAAAAGGGGTTGGTGGCAAAACGCCGGGCACGAGTTATTTTTGCTTGCGCAAAAGACGCTAGCGCCGCGTGGGCCAACAGCTCCGGCAAATTTCGAGACGCCGCCGGTGCGGATTGCGGCCTACTCCTTCCTGCAAACGGCTAATTGGCAACCGCACACTAAAGAACGCCTCGACGGCGGCGAATGTCACACTTATACACAGGTCTGCGAGCACGGTTCTGCTTACAATCGACATAGGTCGTGTTAATTGGAGACTATCGGGAGCTCTTGGCAACGGGGTGGGTTCTCTAGAGGTCCATGTTTAGGAGGATAAGCGGTATGACCGCCCAGGTTATTGTCCATGGCGCATTTGGCCCCAAGCAGATGATGCAATTGAGAGAAATTTACGAACGAGCGCGCGCTGTGAGCGCCCACTATCCTGAATCCCACCTTGCCAACAAGGCCGCCAAGAAGTTGATCGATGCCTTCGAAACCGTGACCGGCGGCGATGAAAAGGGTGGGCCGTGGCTGAGTGACACGGATCCCCAGGGAAACGCCTGAGGTCCACGCGTCAATCCCCGCCCATTACCGGCATGTCTGCTGGCAGCATTTCTATCAAGCTGTCCTGGCGCGCTGCTCCCACGGAGCGATAGAGAAGCACCGGGGCGGGCGAACGGCTCCTATCCTGTCTCGCTCCATCCGCGGTCACAACGCGTAGCCCGGGCAGACGCTGGCAGTCGTCCGGGGCAATGCATTTCGAAGCCTTTTGAAGTAAGACGCCACAGTGCACCTGTCTGCCCAGCTTCCACCCATCGGACGAGCATTACGGCTCAGCCAATCTCGAACTGCTTGCAGGCAGCGTTTCAAGAACTGTTGCCCGCGCAACCGGCGACATTCGCTCGGCGTGATAAAAAATTATCCAAAAATTAACTCAGATTAGCACCTACTTGTAAAGCATAAACTATCCAATGCTAGGTGGCGTTTGGGAGACGAGGAGCGCTGTAAGCTGGAGAAGTCCAGCTAGGCCTCGCGGGATGGGTAGAAAACTTCAAGAAAATCCGGGAATTCGAGGGGGTTTTGTCGGCCGCCAGAAGGTCGTCGTGTCAGTCAAGGGTTGGGGTACTAGCATGATTTCTGTAAACGGACAGCATAAACTCGGCTCGGCAAGTCAACCAGAGGCTCCGTCGAGCAGTATTGTAAGGGGAGGTGAACAAGCACATGGGGAATGCCTCCTTATTCTGGACGGAAGGGCCTTGGACCGCGAATGTCTTGCATCGGCCCTTGAGGATCACGACCTAGGAATGGCCGTTGCCGCCATGGGCGTGATCGAAGAATGGCGCATAAGGAAGGGCGCTTATCCTCCTCTGGGTGCCATCCTATTCAATCTTGGCGGACGTAAGTTTACCGACCGTGGAATTGCAGATGAGATCAGATCCATCTCTTCTGAGTTCAGCTCCGTCCCAGTAATAATTTTATCTGATACGGAAGATCTCGGACAAATACTATCGGCGCTTGAATGCGGGGCACGTGGATATATCCCGACTTCCGTCGGTATTGATGTCTGTGTCGAAGCCGTCAACCTTGCAGCGGCGGGTGGCATCTTTGTGCCGGCCAGCAGCGTGCTTTCCATGCGGCATCTGATCGATTCAGGCAGCCGCGACACGCGTCCGTTGACGGCTATGTTCACGCACCGGCAAGCTGAAGTGGCTCAGGCGCTTCGGCGAGGTAAGGCGAACAAGATCATAGCCTACGAACTGAACCTGCGCGAAAGCACCGTGAAGGTGCACATCCGAAACATCATGAAAAAACTGAAGGCAACCAACAGGACAGAGGTCGCCTATAAAGTGAACGATCTTTTCGGCGAAGGCGCTCTCGCGCAAGAATGATGGCGGTTTCAGGCGGCCCGTCGTGGACTAGCCCCGGCGGGCCGTATTTTTGTTGAGCTTGCTGCGCCATTGTCATTCGCAGCCGCTGCCTATGGCGTCCCGTTCGCGCCCAAGCGCGATAGCGGTCTCCCTTCATCTCAACAGTGTGAAGCGCCAAACTTCGGTGATCGTAAAACTTTGGGGCGGACACGCCGGCTTTGCGTGCAGATCGCGTGATCTCTCCAATCCCTTCAGGAGCGCTGCGCAGTCCTTCCAACAGTCGCGAAGCGCGTGCCGTGGCCGTCGCAGCAAGAACGGCCTTCATCTCGGCAACTCCGACGTGGGCGCGGTCCATGTCACGACAAGGGACTGGCAAATCCGCGCCCGGCCAGCTGGTGATGCCTCTGCCTGATGATCTCGTCCTTCAGGGTCCCTGGCAGGAGCAGGTCGGTGCGGCTTGGCATGGTCGATCGCGTCGATCGGCTGGTCGCATATGCTCGGCGCGAAACAGCCATGCTTGTGCGGATCCGGCAACCGTGAAATGCGATGGACCTGCCGGCGGTGGCCTCACCTCTTTGGCGAGAGGCGGATCAAGGACTTGCCCTGCCACCTTCATAACCGGCGTCTTTGCCCTGCTTAGTCGGGCGCGGGTACATCCGAGGCTTCGCGCATGGCAGCATGTCGGGATTTGAATTCGCTCGAGCTGACGATGCCAAAGGCAATGGCATCGCGTGTCATTGATCCTCCGCGCAACTGGCGGGTATAGGTCTCCATCCCGTAGTTGTCCGCGGGGCGTTCCAACAACAGCAGGTAAAGAAAGGCGACATAGGCGCGGTCGGTAAGTCCGATCGTGGCGTACCTAGCCTCGAATTCTTCGGAGCGGATCATTTCCATGATCACGGTGGTGAGCTTGGCGTCACCGCTCTCAAGCCTCGCCGACCAGCGATCCAACCCCGCAGCGTCGCCGTTATGGCCGAGGACGAGGCAATAAGCAAAATTTACCTGACGCATATAGGTGAACCCGTCGGCAAACTTGGCGCCCGCATCGCACGCCCGGCGTGGTTTGGGCAGGGGCTGCGGGCCACGGGTGATGTCGCGAACAGCCATGTACGCAGGTTTGGGTTCACCTGCTATCCATTTGCCGTTGTTTGCGGCAAGTCTGACCAGTCCCATATTGGCTTCGAAGCTCGGAGCCCAGTAGGTCTCATCCAGCAGCTCGTAGATATGCGCTGCTTCGACTTTGTACTTGTCTTGGAGTTCCCGAAGCCGTGTCATTGTCTGCTTGACGCCGTCAGCCTGCTGGCGCTCGCTGCGTTGACTTCCGTAGGGGTTGTTGAATTCGGTGACCCAGATTGGTTTTCCGTAGGAGGAAATCTCGCGGAAAGCCCATTCAGGATCTTCCCCGTACATGTGCCAGACGGAGAGGTCCCAGGCGATCCCGTCCTGCTTCATCCGCGCAAAGGCACCAGTATGGCCCCACCCAGCCGTTCCCATCGCCTTTTTTATGCTCGGGTCGACTGCCGTCATGCCGTCGGACAGACCTTTCAGGACAGCACTCACCTTAACCCAGCGCGGACCATAGTAGTCGAGGACTCCCGTTCCGCCCGCAGGACCCCACCCGCATGGATATTGCGATCCGTCGTCGCGTTTCTCGCAGGGCTTTATGATGGCATATATCTCCATCTCGTTGCCGAGTTCCCAAACGCGGATATCGTTCTTGAACCTGGCGCCCAGGGTGGACGCCAATTCGCGGGCCTGGCTATAAAGCTCTTCCGGCTTGTTCTGATCCAGGTCTAGTCCCGGGGTGATCACGGGCAGTATTTCGATCCCCCTTTCTTTACCGGCCTTTACCACCCGAGCAAGAGTATCTCCTTCCGCTGCCGCTGTGATATTGACCCGATATGATTTGACTCCGAGGTCCCTGACGAAATCGAGTTGCCTTTCGATTGGAACATCCGGGTAGGAAACCACCGGATGGCCGTTCACGCCCCAGATCATATCGGCGCATGCGGGCGCGGAGCCTGTCAGCAACAAAGCAGCCGCGGCTGCGAAACGAAACGACATGGCCATCATGCCCTCCTGTATGACAGTTGTTATCGCGATTGTCGGAACTGCGGGCTGCTGAAGCAATTTGCCTATACGGGGATGGGAAGCTTCGCACTACCTCCTTTGGAGGCCATGACCTAGCCATCAGGGGGCATGACTGTTTGACTGCCGCCATTCCGATAGAGCACCCGGATGAGCGTTGGTGGGTGCTGGGGATCGATCGAAATTGTTATGAGCTCGCGCGGCAACCTTGGAGGAGCTGCACTTGAGGTAGGTTAGCCCTAGACTTCCCCGAAATCCGCGTCGACCTGGATCATAAGTTCGAGATACTTCCATGCGATCCAACGCCAGGAGTAGCTGCTCGCCCTGGTGTGGCCCTTGCCAACCATTCGCTTGCGCAAATCCGGGTCGACCGCTAGCTGGCGAACCTTATCGGCCCATGACTGAACGTCGTCCGGGTCCGCATAGAGCGCGGAATCTCCACAGATTTCAGGCAGACAGGGCGAAGTCGAGGCTATAACCGGGCAACCCGACGCCATTGCCTCGATAGCGGGCAGCCCAAAGCCTTCTATCCTTGATGGAAACAGGAAGCAGAGCGCGCCTTCGAGCGCCTTTTTGAAGTCGTGATCGCTTACGCGCCCAAGAAGGACGATGTTCGATGGCATTTCGGGGACGTGACGCAACACCGTGGTCTCGTCGACGTCACCAGGCATCCAGAGGTCGAGACCCATCCCATCTAGAACCGATGCGAGCTTAGCGAGAAGCCCCATATTCTTGTATTCCTGATCCCCCCGGCCCAGGCAAACGACATATGGCCTGCCGCGATTGACGGTCAGGGAGGATCTTGCTGCATCCCATTTCGTGGCATGATCGCTGCCGTTGTAGGTGACGACGATGTTTTCCTCGCGTGCGATCCCGAACCCGACCAAATGGCTGCGGGAGAGCTTCGAAACGGTCGTGATCCTTGCAGCCCGCCTGCCTAGCATTGGAAGGATCAGGCGGTGTGCCCAACGGAACCCTCTCGGGTAGCTCGACGGCATCAATCTCGTGTGCATGTCGTGGATGCATGCGATCTGGCGCCTCAGCACGACGGGTGCGAGGTTGCAAAAGCTGAGCAGGCCTCCCGGCACATGCCAGGGCAGCTGCGCCTGCACCCAGAACTGGGGAAGTCGGGGCCTGTTGAACTCAGGGACGACCCGCATCGAGATGGCTTTGAGGCGAAGAGGTTCGGCCGGCGGGCGCGGCACCACCAGATCGATCTCAAGGTCGCGACCCAACGGATGCCCTTCGGAAATAAGGGCATCGAGAGCCAATGTCACCTCGTGGGCGTAACGCGCTATTCCATTGCGTCGAAGCGTCGTGAAATCGCCGTTTATCGTCCACCGCCGCTTGGGGGGGGCGAAGTCCGCCGCTATCCGGCCGGGATGGCCAATGAGGTATTGCGAGCCGTCGGGAAGCGACCCTGCCACGGCCGCGGCGGGGCTGTGCCGACGCGAATTCCCGGACTGCACCGCCGGCGCCGCATTGAACTCAGATTTGCCCATGGCCTCCCCCACATTGCCGGATCAATAGCCAGACTAACACTCTCGCAACTACAGCGGCCCTCAAACGTTTGAGGTACTTTCAACGCTCGCCCTCGCCTGGCTGGATGACCCTCAGCGCGTCCGGATGACCCAACGGCCGTAGTGACCGCACGCGCTGGCGGTTTAAAACTAGGGATAGCGAGAGGGTGGCATGGCACGGCACTGGACAATCAACGGACGTTTCCTTTCCCAACCGACAACGGGCGTCCAGCGTTATGCGGGAGAGATAGTCCGTTCGCTGGACGCGCTGATCACCGAGCAGGCGCCGCTCACCCGTGGGCTTGAGCTCAGGCTTCACTGCCCACCGGGCAGCTCGGACATCCCGCTCAATTCTATCGAGCGTTGCGAGATCGGCAGTAGGGGTGGGCATCTCTGGGAGCAGACCCGGTTAGCCGCCTCTCTTCACGGCGGCGGGCTACTCAGCCTGTGCAATACCGGGCCGGTTCTGTCGCGCAAGCATATCGTGTGCATCCACGACGCAAATGTCTGGAATGCCCCACAGAGCTATTCACTTGGCTTCAGGACCGCCTATAAAGCCCTGCTGCCATGCCTCGGCAAGATGGCGAGCAGCATTTCGACGGTTTCCAATTTTTCACGGGGCGAACTGGTTCGACGGGGCATCGTCGCACAGCGCAGGGTCTTCGTCGCGCCTAACGGCCATGAACATGCCTTGCTCTGGAAGCCTGAACACTCGGCAGCGACACGATTGGCAGCCTCGCGCGAAACCATCGTCATGATCGGCAGCGCCGCACCCCACAAGAATGTGAATCTCATCCTCGATATGGCAGACCGCCTCGGCAATGTTGGACTGAAGATCGCGGTTGTCGGTATGTCGGATGCGCCCATTTTCAAAACAGGAGGGGTCAGAGCTGATGCCCGAAACGTCCATTGGCTCGGACGCATTTGCGACAACGAGTTGGCTGCGCTGTTGACGGACTCGCTTTGCCTGGCCTTTCCTTCCCTGACAGAAGGCTTTGGTCTTCCGGTTGTCGAAGCGATGACGCTCGGCTGTCCAGTTGTCGTGTCCGAACGCGCCAGCCTGCCAGAGGTCTGCGGGAACGCAGCCCTTTATGCTGCTGCCGACAACCCGCAGGCATGGTTCGATCGTTTCATGGAACTCCACAATTCCGGGACCCTACGCACGCAGTTGATAAGAAAGGGACAAGCCAGAGCCTCGGCATATAGCTGGAGATCAAGCGCCATGCGCTACCTGCAGGCAATGGCTCTTGCTGACGGTATCGATACACAAGCCAATATCGTCAGGCTGCGTGAACTCACATGATCCCGTGAAGTGCCTGGACCGCTCCCATGGACGCGATCATGGCCCGGTCGAAAGTCTCTTCCGAGAAGCGCTGCGCGTTCTTGGCGCAGGCCTGGGGCGTGATCAAGTGGCTGTGTTCCTCAAAGCGTTTGACCGCGTCCTTGAGGTGCTCAATGGTCTGAGCCTTGAACAGCACCCCCGTCGGCTCGGGATTTGCCCCCAGGCCCCGCGCGATATCGACCGCGCCGCCTCTGCCGAAAGCAATCAGCGGCGTCCCGCACGCCTGCGCTTCTGCGAGCGCGATGCCGAAGTCCTCGCAGCCCGCAAAGACCATCGCCTTCGCCCGGGCAAGCGTATCGATGTATTCCTTGCGAGGAAGGAACCCCGAGAATGTGACGTTCGGACCTGCCAGCGATCGTAAGCTGGCTGACTGCTGTCCTTCGCCGACTATGACCAGGCGTCGCGACGGCATCTCGTTGAAAGCCCGGATCACGAGGTCGGTGCGCTTGTAGGGAGCGAGGAAGGACGCAGAGACGTAGTAGTCGTCCTTAGCCTCGACGCAGGGCAGTTCCTGCAGCGAAACGGGCGGGAAAACAACCCGCGCGTCCCGCCCATAAATGTGCTGTATTCGGGAACGGACATAGTTTGAATTCGCCAGCATTAGGTCCGGACCGTGCGCGGTTCTGGTATCCCACGTCCTCAGACGGTGCAGCATATAGCGGTAGAGTAGTCCCTTCGGACCGAAGCCGAGCTTGCCCTGTTGAAGATAGGAGAATTGCTCGTCCCAGGCATAGCGGACGGGGCTGTGCACATAGCACAGATGCGGCTGATCAGGTCTGGTGATCACGCCCCGGGAGAATGCGGCCGAAGACGAGATCACAGCATCATAGCCGGTCACGTCGAACTGCTCGATCAAAAAAGGGCAAAAGAAGAAGAGCGACCGGTAAAATTTCCGTACCATTGGTATCCGATTGGCCGCAGAGGCGTGAAATTCCACGTCGCGAAAGTATTGCTCTTTTACCTCAGCCGGAAGAAAATCGAACAGTGTGAACACCTCTGCATTGGGAAATTGCTTGCAGATCTGCGCTAGAACTCGTTCGCCGCCTCGGAAATTCGGGCACCAGTCGTGAACGACCGCTATCCTGGTATATCTGTCGAAGCCCGACACCGCAGCAGCCGGGAACTCCTCGATCGGCATTTCGACCTTGGCCGCGATGGCCAGGTCGGAAGAACGTTCATGGAGCATGGCTGTCCCCTCCCCTTTGAGGGCCTTAGTTTCTGTTTTGTCGTAGGACGATCGCAAGTTGTCCGAACGGTCGCGCGCTGCTGCCAGCTAGTATTCCGCCCTACCGCTTATGGTTGTGAGCCGCTTGGAGGAAATACGTCAAAAGCCGGTAGCCGGGGGTAGGCCGCGTTGGTCGAGCCCACTTTTATGCAGGCTGCTTGAGCCCTCGCGTCATCATAGGGTCAGGGAAGCAATGCCTGGAAGAAACATGAAACTCGCGGTAATTATCCCGACCCTGGGCCGCAGCGAGCAAGTTGCTCGCCTGCTAGGATATTTGGGCGCGCAGACAAGACCACCCGACGAGGTCATCTTGTCGGCACCCGACGCCACACACATCCAAGTGCCGGACGGCTGTCCCTTCCCGGTATCGAGCGTTTTCGGTCCGAAAGGATTGGCTGCCCAACGCAACACCGCTCTTGTGCCCTCGTTGGGGCGCTTCGACATCATTACATTCTTCGACGACGATTTCGTCCCGTCCACCCGATACCTGGGGCAGGTCGAGCAGGCTTTTGCTGGAAACGAAGGATGGGCGGTTGTGATGGGCAGGGTGGTCAAGGACGGCGCCAGCAATGCCGGTCTTACCTGGGAGGATGCAGAAGCTGCACTCAAGGAATCGGAAGACCGAACACTGAATGGACCGTGCGTGATCGACCATGTCGGCGCCTACGGATGCAACATGTCGTTCCGTTCCTCGCTGGTTGCCGATCTGCGCTTCGACGAGCGCCTCGTCCTTTATGGCTGGCAGGAGGACATCGACTTCACAAGTCAGATGAGATCCAGAGGTCGGGTTGTGTGCGTGACGTCGATCACGGGCGTTCATCTCGGAATAAAAACGGGACGCGTCAGCGGGAAGCGTTTCGGCTACTCCCAGGTCGCCAACGCGGTCTACTTGGTAAGGAAAGGGACAGTTCCGGCCTCTTTCGCGCTTCCCCTTATGTTCAGGAATATTGCAGCCAACCTCGCAAAGAGCCTTTGGCCCGAGCCATATGTCGACCGAAGGGGCCGTCTGAGCGGTAACGCGCTCGCAATCTTGCACATCGCCATGGGGCGGATTGAACCCGAATACATCCTGAAGATCTGACGACAGGGGACGACAATGCGGAAATGGCTTTCAACAGTGGCAGGTATCTCATGGGCGGCAGCCGCTGCCTGGCCGCTGCCGGCATCAGCCGCGGAGTACGTGCTTGGGCCGCAGGACAAGATCAGGCTCAAGGTCTACGAATGGCGCGCATCGCGTGATGTGATCTTCGAGTGGACGGCTCTCAACGACAGTTTCACTGTCGGTGCCGATGGAACGCTCTTCCTGCCATTTGTTGGGCAGATGCGTGCCGAGGGCTCCGCGCCCGGGGATCTCGCTCACGCCATAGGCGATCGGCTGATGCAGCACATGGGTCTCGGCCGACCCCCGGACGTGGCCGTGGAGATTGCCCAGTACAGGCCGTTCTATATCGTCGGCAACGTCAAGCAATCGGGCGAATTTCCCTACAGGCCCGGACTGACGGTGCTGCAGGCGCTTGGGGTCGCCGGCGGCTTGCCTATGCGCGAGGACGATGTCTCGCGGCTTGGACGGGAGTTCATCACGGGCCAAGGCGATGTCGGGCTGCTGGCTTTAAACAATGTCAGCCTGCTTGCGCGCAAAGCGCGGTTGCAGTCAGAGCTGGCCGGCAGTGACGACATCGCTTTCCCCAGCGAATTGAGGGACAGGGCTTCGAACGCAACCGTGGCGCTGGCAATGGACCAGGAACACAAGATTTTCATTATCCGCAAGGATGCACTCGCGACCCAACTGCGGTCACTCAGAGAACTCAAGGACTTCCTGCAACAGGAGTTGGCCTCGCTCGAGCAACAGCTGACTTTCCATGATAAACAGATCGAACTCATCCAAAAGGAGCTCGCGGGTGTATCGAATCTCGTGCAGAAGGGCCTTGCGGTTGCACCGCGGGAACTTTCTCTGGAGGGGACCGTCGCCCAGATGCAGAGCGACAGGTTGGCGGCCGAGACCTCGATGCTGCGTGTCAGGCAGGAGATGAGCAAGACAGACATAGAAATCCTCAACCTCAACAATCAGCATTCCAGCGAGGTCGCCGAGGGCTTGCGCGAAACACAACAGCAGCTCAACGAGGTCACCAGCAAGTCAGACACCGCAGTGCAGTTGCTGCGCGAGAGCCAGGTTGCGGTGCCCGCTCTGCTGGCCCTAAGGCAAAGTGCCGCGAGGGCTAAGCCGATCTTCACGATTGTGAGGCCGAAAGACAGCGGCACCGAAGAATTTGCTGCCCAGGAGACAACCCTCGTCGAGCCTGGTGACACCGTAAAGGTCGAAATCCCGCTGCCGCAGTCGGGCCTGGACAGCTTACCCGCAGCGGATACAAGCATCCAGGCGGAAACAACTGCTGTTGGAAGCACGAACTGACCAGATCGCGGTGGGGCCGACCACGGCCGTATCCGGCGTCGGTCGGCGATCAGTTGGGCTGCCCTCCTGCTGCAGCTCGACGTTGGACGCGCACAGCGGGTCGCGCATGGTCATGGCAGTGGCCATGACCCGAAAAATATGTTGCTCCACAAATACCCCTCCGCGATATCTCAATCAGCATTCCGACGCACCGTCTCCGGCACTTGCCTTGCACTGCGAGGCCGCATATCAGTTTGCGCACGCTGGGCTCATGGCCCCTTACGGAACTCCCTGCCGCGGCACGCCAACTGTTTCTGCTGGTGCCACTGGAGATATCGGTGCTCACAAGCATACTGGCCGTATCGGTGGCAGGGATACTACTGGGGTTACGGTTCAAGGCTGCGGCGCTGCTGGCGGCGACCGCACTGCTGGTGATCGGGACGGTTACCTGGAATGGCCTGGGGCTGCCTGGCTACGTGACCGTTGGCAAATCCCTAATGCTGGTATTTGTCTTGGCGTGCGCCTACCTTGCAGGCTTGTCTCTGGCGCACCGCTGGGATCGAACCGAAAAGTGATCGTTACACCGCGCTCAGGAGGCCCGGTCGACCCGCATGACCGCGACGATGGTCCTGAGCAGGATCACGACGTCGAGCCAGACCGACCAGTTCCGCACATAGTGGCTGTCCAGCGCAACGCGGTTATCATAGTCCATGCTGCTTCTTCCACTCACCTGCCAAAGACCGGTGAGTCCCGGCCTGGCTCCGAGGTACTCCGCCTGATGCTCGCCATAACGCCTCAGTTCGTCGGTGACGATAGGTCTTGGGCCCACGCAACTCATGTCGCCGCGCAGGATGTTGATGAGTTGGGGAAGCTCATCGAGGCTGGACTTGCGAAGCAGTCGCCCCAAGAGCGTAACGCGCGGATCGTTCCTGATCTTATGGGTCTCTTCCCACTCCTTGCGTGCAACGGGGTTGGCATCGAGATACGCGTTCAGAACTTCGTTTGAATTGCGCACCATCGAGCGAAACTTATAGCAATTGAACGACCTTCCGCCGAAGCCGATGCGGCTGTGCGAAAATATTGCCGGACCACCGGTCGTAATCTTGATCAACAGCACTACGAGGATCATGACGGGCGCCGCAAAAACGAGCGTTGCGCCGGCAATGACCAGATCCATGATCCTTTTGAGGAGGCCTCCAGTGGGAGGGTTCGTCGCTCCAGTGATGACCCCCGACAGGTCATTCAACACCGTCCCGGCGCTGACGTAGTCACGCGCGGAAACAACATGCAGGACCGTCCTGCTCTCGACCGCCGCCGGCACACCGGGCTGGCCCCAAAGCGTCCCCCCCTCGTGCGACTGCTTTTCGAAGGCGTTTGTCATGTGACGATCGCTGTTTCTCGTTGTTCCACTTCGACACTCTTCCAAGGACGGAACTTGCCGGCAAGAAATGCAAAGGAGGTAGCGCGATACTCCAACGCCTACCTCCTAATCCTCACGTATGATTGCCCTACGCGCTTTGCCGAGTTCCGAAAGCGCTGCGCTTGGTGGCAACCGGACGGTGCTTGGACGTCATTGCCCGCGCTTTCGTGAGAAGCACGCCAAGTATCGGCGTGTTGGAGGCCTGCAGCGTCCTCACAAGCTCCCGCAGCGTATCGACGTGCGTCTTTCCCCACTCCGCAACGACCACGACGCCATCGAGCACGGATCCAACGATCAGGTCGTCCGCCCCGGATTCGAGCGTTGGCAGGTCAACGATGACTATATCATAAGCGGGCAGCTCGTCGGCTGTCGGATCCTCAGCACCGAGTTGAGAGAGGAAAGCCTGCATGTTTCTGGGCACGAGCAGGCCTTTGGCATCCACCACGGAACTTGAAAGAACGTCGAACCGGCGCCCCAGGGCGCGACTGACGTTGTGTTGAAAAGCATCCTGGCACTCTTTGCCTTCGGCGTGCGAGCGCCCAAGCAGTTGTGTGGTGACGGTCGATCTTCGAACATCGGCGTCGATCACCAATGTCTTTAGACCGGACATGGAATACAGAGTGGCGAGATTGCTGACGACCGAACTCTTCTGACGGTTATTCGACACAGCAGTCAGGCCAAGGAATCTCACCGGATGATTCGTCTGCGCCAAGCTGATTTCGGTTCGCACTTTCCTCAGACCCTGGCTGTATCGCGACCACGGATGCCTGGTCACCTCGTCCACGTTTCCGAATTCCCTGCGCTTGCTCGTGGGCGCCAATTCTCCTACGCACTCTAGTCCCAGATTGTCGCGGATTTGACGGGGCGACCTTATGGTCCAGTCGAATGAATGGCGCGCGAAGGAAAGGCCAATCCCGAGAATGAGCCCTGCGACCCCAGCGAAGGCCAATACCAGCGTCGGTTTTGGAGCGCTTGGAAAAAGCGGTGGTGTCGCGGCCGTGATTACTCTTGCGTCGGCAACTGGGTAGGATTGCTGGCTAACCGAATTGGTGTAAGCCTGCAGAAAGCTCTCATACATTTTTCGGTAGGTGTCGGCGGTCACCTCGAGTTCTTCGAGAGTAGGTTCAGAATTGACGCCGCCACCGGCACTTGAATCACCGCCTACGCTATAGTCGTGTCGAGAGCGGAAGGCCTGTGCCCTAGCCATCGCCTCGTTCATCTGCGCGCGCAGTTGCTGAAGGCGTTTTTCCAACCATGCTCCACCTTCTTTTGCCGACTCGGCCTTGGTGTCGATCTGTTCATGCACGAAGGCGTCGGCCGTTGCATTCGCAATCTTGGCGGCGCCCTCGGGATCGGCGGAGGTGAAGGATATGTCTATCGCGTAGGAGACACCCACCCTTCGAACATCGAGGCCATTGAGGAAAATCAACATGCTAAGGCGTGACTTCTGGTAGTCAGTCAGCTTGGCGATCGACTCCGGAGCGCCTAAACCGATATGCCCCCACAGCGCGTTCAGCCAGTTGCTTTTCTGAAGCCCCACAGCCTGGACAAATATATCTTTGATTTTCCTGAATCTCTCCTGCAAAATTGGGGTCTCGGGGCGATTGAAAGTTGCATCCTCAATCAATTTCAAGCGGCCAATGACCATAGAAGCAATCTTTTCGGATTGCAGCACCGCGATTTGACTTTCTATTTGTGCGGTGTCCAGCGAGAGATTTATTTCGCCGCCCTCCTGAAGGTGCTGGGGCAGCTTCGGTTCGATCAATATCTTGGCGCTAGCCGTGAAAACCGGATCGGTTGTCGAATTGTAGAACCATGCGATCAGGAGTGCCGCCGCAAGGCAGGCCGACAATGTTCCGATGTAATATCTCAAAAACCCGGCTATGTCCGAGAGACCTATGAATTCCTGTCCGGCATTGGCCTGTTGATTGGTTGCCAAGGGCCATTGGCTGGCGAACAAACGGTTCATTCAACGTCTCCGGCGGGCATGAAGGAGAATCCTTCGTGCACGCCGCCCGACACAAGAGCTTCATGGCGTCCGCCCGATGTTCTCATAAGAGCCGAGGCCCCCGCGATCCCAAGCTTTCGAAGAAAGACTACGCCGACGCGGCTGAAGGTAAACGCCACCAATTGGCGTAGACTACGCCCTGGAGGAGTGAAGAATGCGCGGCAGACCAGCCCTTATCTTGGCCAGAAATGACTTCTGCCGTTCCAGCAGCAACTGTCGTGCTCGGTTGGCTGCAAGATCCCGGGCCAGAATATCCAGCTTGGCTGAAAGGCGTTCGCTCTTGTCCCCGTTTTCCGTCGCCTCCAGGCAAAACGCGGCACAATCTGTCATTTGGTTCGAGGCGCCGCGAAGTCGCTCGGATTCCCTTTCGACCTCTGGCTCAATGCCGTCGAGCGCACGTGCCAAGGCTCGGAAGCGCCTATGATCGGCGTTTCTGCGACAAGAGAATCTGAATGGTGTCAGCGGCACTACACAGCCACAATTGAGATTAGCGCTCGATGCGGACCTACTTCCCACGATACTCAACCAGGTTGCCCAGACGAGACATCCTTTCGATCATCGATCCCCACCACCTATTGGATGAGGCCGGACGAACCGGGGGGTAGCGCTACCCGAATTCATGAAGGGGCCATGGCTCGCCAAGATGGTAGGGATGTCGGCGCAATTCGGAGCGATAGCCGTGACCCTGAACATAGTCGGCCATGCCAAGCCGAACACATTCGCGTTCGAGAACAATGCTCTCATCAAAGCCACTGGCTTTCGGGAGTATGATGCTCGGTGGTGGTTTGGCCATCCCGGCTCCGAGAAGGAGCCCGAGCTCAATTTGATGGGCGCCCAAGCGCTGGGCATGGGTCTGGGTACCCTGATCCGGCGAATGGGCGTGGGCCCTGAGATCATCACCGGTCACGATTTCCGCAGCTATTCGATGTCCATAAAGATGGCGTTGGTGTCAGGGCTGATGGCGGCTGGCACACGTGTCAAGGACATCGGCCTGGCGCTTTCGCCGACCGCCTATTTTGCCCAGTTCGCACTCAATGCACCGTCCGTCGCCATGGTAACGGCGTCCCACAATGAGAACGGATGGACCGGAGTGAAGATGGGCGCGCAGAGACCGCTTACATTCGGGCCTGATCAGATGACAGCCCTCAAGGCGCTGGTGCTGAACGGCGACTTCGATCTTGTGGGTGGCGGCGGCTATGAATTCGTTCCCGATTTTCGCGAGAGATACATAGAGGACTTGACTGCCGGAAGGAATGTTCGGCGCAGGCCGCGTGTCGTCGTTGCCTGCGGGAATGGGACTGCGGGCGCATTTGCGCCGCAGGTGCTGGAGACCATCGGCTGTGAGGTGATCCCCCTTGACGTGGAGCTTGATCACACCTTTCCGCGCTACAATCCTAACCCCGAAGACATGCAGATGCTGCATGCGATCCGGGACAAGGTTTTGGAGACCGGGGCCGATTTAGGTGTTGGCTTCGACGGCGAC
Organism: Mesorhizobium sp. ES1-6; assembly: GCF_020164775.1. NCBI lineage: Bacteria > Pseudomonadati > Pseudomonadota > Alphaproteobacteria > Hyphomicrobiales > Phyllobacteriaceae > Mesorhizobium > Mesorhizobium sp. ES1-6. Next base: position 11,664 of record NZ_JAIUGU010000022.1, on the reverse strand, counting down.
GGCGATCGCTGCGGCGTGGTGGACAATGAAGGATCGGAGATCTTCGCCGACAAGGTCGGCGTCATGCTGGCGCGGGATATTTCCAGCCTGTATCCGCAATGCACCTTTGTCGTGGACGTCAAATCGACTGGGCTTTTCATGACCGATCCCGTTCTTGCGCAAAACGGCGCGCGGACGGATTATTGGAAGACCGGCCATTCCTACATCAAGCGACGGGTTGCCGAGCTTAACGCAATCGCCGGCTTCGAGAAGTCGGGGCACTTCTTCTTCAACCCGCCGATCGGGCGTGGCTATGACGACGGCCTCATCACGGCGATCGCCGTGTGCGAGATGCTCGACCGCAATCCGGGCAGCACGCTGGCCGACCTCTATCGCGCCCTGCCAGTAACCTTCGGCACTCCAACAATGTCGCCTCACTGTCCCGACGAAGTCAAATACGGCGTTGTCAACAAGGTCGTCGGCGACTTCATGCAAATGAAAGGCGACGGGATGGAATTCGCGGGCCAGCCGCTGGCTGATCTGGTTACCGTCAATGGGGTGCGGGTCGTGGCTCAAGACGGCACCTGGGGTCTGGTCAGAGCTTCGTCGAACAAGCCTGAGATTGTTGTCGTCGTCGAAAGCCCCGTGTCGTCGGAGCGTCGTCGCCAGATGTTCGAGGCCATCGACGCCGTCCTGCGCCGCAATCCAGAGGTCGGAGCCTACAACCAGACATTCTGAGAGGAGCTGAACCATGGCACACCACATCGTAAGTTTTGTGATGAGCGGCGGGGTCGGGTCGCGGCTATGGCCGCTTTCGCGCGAAGACAATCCCAAGCAATTCCACGACCTCTCGGGGGACGGTTCCATGCTGGCGAAGACGGTCCGGCGCCTGAAGGCGTGGCCGCACAGCGAAACGCCGATCTATCTGATAGCATCCGAGCGTCATGCTGAACGCGTCATTTCGGACATAACTCCGCTCGGGCTGAACGGCGGAAAACCTATTTTCGAACCGCTGGGCCGCAATACCGCAGCAGCTGTCGCTATCGCGACACTGCAGACGATTGCGGAGCACGGCAAGGACGCGCTTGTGCTCGTGGTCCCCTCGGACCACCAAATATCGACCGAGACGCAGTTCTGGGAGACCGTTGAAGCCGGCATGCCTGCCGCCGACTCAGGAAGCATCGTGGTGTTCGGCATCAAGCCCACTCACCCAGAGACGGGATATGGATACATTGAGGTGGCGGCCAATGGTGACGGCGCGGCCGCGGTTTCACGTTTTGTCGAAAAGCCGAACATCGAGACGGCGCAGAAATATCTATCGTCGGGGAGGTTCTACTGGAATGCGGGTATCTTCCTGTTTCGTGCCGACACAATGCAGAGAGCTCTGATCGAGTTTCAGCCGCAGATATGGGAGGCCGCAGAACGCGCCTTCAAGAACGCCAAGGTGGATGTCTCGGGTCTTTACCTGCCACACGGCTTCTACTCGGCCGTCCCCTCCACATCCATCGACTATGCGGTCATGGAACATGCGCAGGGCATCGCGATGGTGACGGCATCCTTCCGCTGGAACGACCTCGGATCGTGGCAATCGTTGCTGGAGGCCAGCCCCGTTGACGGCAAGGGCAACGTGGTAATGGGCGATGTTGTCGCCATGGACTGCGATAGCTCCTATCTCAGAAGCCAAGGTCGGCTGCTCACAGTCATCGGGATGAAGGATGTGGCGGTGGTAGCAACGCCCGACGCAATATTCGTCGCCCCGGTCGGCCATAGCCAGAATGTGAAGAAGGTCGTCGAGCAACTCGAGAAGAGCGGGCGTCTCGAGACGAAATTCACAGCGTCGGAAGACCGCGTGATTGTCAGCGGGTCATGGCGAAAGCGCGTCGAGCACTGGCTCTTCAACGAGACCCTTCCGCTTTGGTCAAGCGCAGGGGTCGACCATGTGCATGGCGGCTTCCACGAAGCGCTTCGCTTCGATGGGACGCCATTGGGCAAACCCAAGCGGATGCGGACGATGGCCCGCCAGATCTACGCTTTTGCGGTAGCTAAGGAACGTGGCTGGAGCGGGGACGCCGACAAGCTGATTGACCACGGGGTCGACTTTATCTCAAAATACGGCCGCACCGATCGCGGCGGCTGGGTACGCGCCCTCAATCCGAATGGAAGCGTGGCCGACCCCGTGGAGGATTCCTACGACCATTCCTGCGTGCTGCTCGCACTTGCCCATGCCTATCGATGCGGCCACAAGGCTGGCCTTCAGCTTGCACAGGAGACATTTCATTTCATCGACGCTCACCTCGAGGACGGCAGCCTGAATGGCTTCCTTGAGACACCTGGCTGGAATGGAATTCGGTCCTCAAACCCACACATGCACATGCTTGAAGCTTTCCTTGCTTGGTATGCCGCAACCGGCGATCGCGTATATCTGCGCCGAGCGGCTCGCGTCATCGATCTCTTCCGCAGCCATTTCTTCGATCAGGAAAGTTGGACGCTCGGCGAGTATTTTGATGCGGACTGGCTGCCGTTGCCCGGAGACAAGGGGCAGTGGACCGAACCGGGGCACCATTTCGAATGGGCCTCCCTGCTCGTCGACTTCGCACGGGCAAGCGGGCAGAAAGATCTGGCTGCTTATGCGAGAAAACTCTATTCATCGGCGGTCGCCAGCGGATTGAATCGAGCCACAGGGCTGGCGTATGCAGCCGTTTCGCGACAAGGAATGCCTCTCGACAGGCTCTCGCGCAGCTGGCCTCAATGCGAAGCGATCAAGGCGGCGATCGCGTTGGATGATATTGGCGGACCCGATCTGAAACCAGAGATCGAAGCTCGTGTCGCGCGCCTTTTCAGGTGGCATATCGATCCCGCACCGCTTGGCCTGTGGATGGACAGGATCGACGAGCGCGGCAGGTCGCTGGCAACGGAGGTTCCTGCCAGCATCTTCTACCATTTGGTGACAGCGTTAATGCAATATCTCGACAAGACCGAGGGGCAGGTGGAGGCGTTCCCTGTGCCGTCTCTCAAAGACGACAGCGCTGTCGCGAAGCAGAGTTATGGCTAGATAACATCCCGTATCGCGCGACAACGCGGCGGATCTTCTCGAATGTTTTCTCGCCATTTGCCCTGCGGGGTCTTGGACGCCACTGCTACCCCTAATTCGGTATCTTCTTGTATCTGTGTCAGCACAGCAAACTGCGATACCGTAGAAGTGCCAAACGAGATGTTCGACCTGCCTCTCGGTCCGTGGCTGTGTAAATGCGTCAAGACGTGGAAATTAGAAACTTTTTGTCCGGGCAGCTGAAGGCGACGATGGCAAAAAAGAAATCGCGGGACCGGCGCAGTGGCGATCTCCTGAAGCTGCTCGCAACAAGGCCTCGGGCCGTTGCGCTTGCGGCGCTGCATGTGAGTGAATCGGTCCTTCTGCAACTGGAAGCATCGGAGTTGTTGTCTCCGTCGGAGATCAGGGGCCTGCTGAGGGACGCGTCGCTGACATTGCGCAACGCCGCCGACCAGGCGGATAATCGGAGTTGTCTCGTTGCCAGTGAGATGGTTGAGTCAATGAGGGAAAATTTTAACAGAAGTAAGTCATAGAATGAAACCAACTCTAACCGGCGTCAATCGAACCCCTAGTCTGATCCGCACCAGATTTCGATTCCACATTGACGTCCGACCGTTCTTTGCCGGGCCTCCAAGCGGCGCCGATCACATGAACTTTTATAGACATGATCCGTTTCATCAAGGTACGTGAGAAATTGGGCTAAGGTGTAGGGATGGCGTCTGCTTCACGTTCTTTTTCGAGAGGAGATGAGCACCGTTCGTCATACGTTGGACTTAACGATGACGACGCCGCTTTGATTAAGACTCTCGGGTTCGCGGCAAAGCGATATCCGGCCGACGCGGTGATCTTCAGCCAAAGTGACAACAAGGATCGAATTTACGTCGTCGAGGCGGGCTGGGGGTGCATATTCCATGAGCTTCCGGACGGTCAACGACAGATACTCGATTTTGCCCTGACCGGCGATGTCGTTCTGCCTCAGTCACACGGAAGCGGCTCTATTGAGACGTTCGTCGCTCAGACTGAACTCTCGTTGCTTGTGGCACCCACCAAGGCCTTGACGCTTGCTGCTATGAAATCGCCTCATCTGTTCTCGTTCATCGTCGGGGCTCTCGTACGAAACGGCGCGGTCATGGCCCAGCACCTCGCCAATGTAGGACGACGCAACGCGTTGGAGCGGACAGCACATTTGCTGCTCGAACTGACAGCGCGTCTGCAACGAGTGGGCGCAGTTGACCGCGACGGTTTCTACTGCCCGCTCACCCAATACGATCTCGCGGACGCTCTTGGCCTTACCCCGATTCATGTCAATCGAATGCTGCGGGAACTTCGCGAGCGGAAGCTCCTCGAATTCCGCCAGGGCCATGTCCGGGTGCTCGATTCTGCGGGCCTGATGAAATTCGCTGGATTCGACGGCGAATACATCAAGAGTTGAACACGAGCGCGTCAGCCCCTCGAAGCCCCGGCATTCAAGTGCCCTTAAGCTTCGTGTCTGTCTCGAAGAACAGCAAGCTCATCTGCCGCTTCATCAATACCCTGAGAGGCGGATCGCTCGAGCCAGATCCGGCCGGCAGCTGGCTCGTACTCACCGGCAACACCTTGGGAAAGGTAGCGGCCCAGCATGAGCTGGGCGTGTCCATGACCTCGCTCAGCGGCGGCGGCGAACCATTTCTGCGCCGCCTTCCGATCCCAAGTAAGCCCCTGCCCGCTCTCGTATAAAGCACCGATGGCAAACATCGCTCCAACATGACCGGTGGCGGCAGCCTGCTTGAAAAGGTGCGCCGCGGCGACCGCCGAGCGCTCTCCTCCACGCCCATTGTAGAGCATTTCGGCCAGAGCCACCTGCGCGTCCACCATGCCAGCATTGGCCGCCCGTTCAAACCAAAGCCTAGCCTGCTTCTGGTCAGGGGGGACACCGCGTCCGGTCTGAAGCATGCGTGCATACATATACTGCGCCTGCGCCATGCTTTCGGCTGCGCGCCTCATCCACTTCGCCGCAAGTTCCTGGTCCTCGTTTACGCCGACCCCCTCGGCAAAACAAAGCCCCAGATTGAAGGCCGCGACCGCGTCTCCTGACGACGCAGGCGCTTCGAACCACTCCGCGACATCGACACCATCAGGAAGGTCGCCGGCGCCTTCCAGGACAAGGTTCGCAAGGTCAACCTGGGATTCGCGATTGCCACCGTTGGCGGCGCCGCGCAGCCAGCGCATTCCTTCTTCGGTGTCCTGAGCCACACCGTTCCCGGAAAGATAAAGCGATGCCAAGGCACGAGCGGCTTCTTGGTGACCAGCTTGAGCGGCGCGCCGATACCACGTCGAGGCTTCCGCATAATCCGGCTGAGGACGCTTCACATACTGTTCGCCGATACGGTAGGCGGCGTCGAGATTTCCGGCCACCGCGGCGCGACGCATCCACGCCTCGCCTGCTGCGGGGTCCTGACCTGACAAGCTGCCTTCGATGAGGGAAAGCCCAAGCCTGAATTGGGCCGAAGCGAGGCCCTTTTCCGCAGCGAGTTGATAAAGCTCAGCAGCCGCCTCGTGATCGACAGGCACTCCCACTCCGTGCTCGGTGAGGGCCGCAAGAAGGTAGATGGCCGTCGGCAGACCTGCATCGGCCGCGCGCCGCAGCGCCTCGGCAATTCTAGTTCTGTGCTCCGGTTGCTTGCGACGGGCAAGGGACAGAGCGAGGCCAAGGCACCCTTCTGGACAACCGGCCGCCGCGGACTTCTCGTACCAGCCATGGGCGGCATCGAGGTCGCGCATGGACATTGGGCCTTTGCTCAGAATATAGCCAAGTATGGCCTGCCCTGTTGCGGAGCCGGCGTCGGCAGCTTTTTGAGCGAACGGAAGCGCTGTCTCGAAATCCGGCTTTCGTGAAGACTGCGACTTGAACAGGCTTTCTGAACTGCTGGTTCCTGTGTTTTCCTCGTGTTCGGCCAGCCCGGTGCTGTAAAGCGCGGCAAGGAGCGCCTGCGCATCGACGTTCCCATGGTCAGCAGCCCGCCGCAGCCAGCGCGTCCCTTCCAATCGGCTTGGCGGCACCCCAGAGCCCTCAAGATAGCAGCGCGCAACGCGGCATTCCGCTTCCGGAACTCCGGCACGAGCAGCGGTTGCCATCAGAGGAAACGCCTCGGCGGCTCTGCCCTGTTCAGCAAGTCGGGTTGCCCTGCGCAGCGCCAGCGCCGGGTGGATGCGTCCGGCCAACCGGTCCATCAATGCCATTTATGGCTCCCGCATCGCTTCCTGACCGATCGGCAGCATCGTGCCGAGGATGTATTTGAGCACCGTGCGGCGGCCCACCTTCACATCAGCTGTAACCGGCATGCCGGGGCTGATCGCGAAGCCGGCGGGCACGCCATGAAGGGCGACGTCGTCGATTGAAATGCGCGTGCGGTAGAACTGGTCGGCATCCGAGGGCAGCATGGCCAAGGAGCTGTTCGGGTCGCGCACCTGATCCCTGGCGGAAAAGGAGTCCGGGCTGACCGAGCGTACGGTGCCGTGAGCCAGGCCGTATTGCGAATAGGGGAAGGTATCGAATTTGATTGCTACGGGATCACCGACGTGAACGAAGCCGCTGCTGCGGCCGATAATATTCGTCTCCACCTCGAGTACTGCGTCAGCTGGGACCAGGGTGATCAACCGCTCTCCAGATTGGAGAACCGAACCCACGGAAACTTTGGCCACAGATTGAACAGTAGCGTCGGCCTCGCTCCTGAGCTCGACCAACTGTTTGCGCAGCTTGGCCTTGTTGAGGAGCTCGCGGGCGTCGGATATGCGCGAATTGGCTTCCGACAGGCTCTGCGAAACGTCTGCGCGCCAACTCTGGATGAAGCCGTCACGCTCGGCCGCAACCCCCGCCTGCTGGCGCTTAGCAGCCTCGGATGTCTGTTCGGCGTTGGTAAGAGCTCGCGACATTTCAGCTGTGTTGTCCTCGGCAAGGAGCGTATTGAGACGGCTTCCGACCTGTCTCACTTCGAGTTTTTTGCGCATTTGCTCAATCGACCCCGCGACGGCCAATCGCTGCCGATAGCCATCGGCATCGGACTGGGAGCGAGAGATGACCGAACTGAGTTGGTCACCCTGTTGATCGAAGCTCTCCAGCTTGGCGTCATAGACCGCTTTGCGACGATCGAAGATCGAGGCCTGCAGTGTCCAACTCGGATCCAGGCCGTCATAGGTGAATGACTTTCCGTCGGCCTCGGCCTTCAGGCGAGCCACCTCGGCATCGAGGGTCGTGACTTGGGCGGCCAATGCGGTGAGATCGGCAGAGGCAAAAGTAGCGTCGAGGCGAGCAAGCACCTGGCCGGCCTTCACCTGCTGTCCTTCGCGTACCTCGATAGAGCGGACGATGGCCGTCTCGAGCGGCTGGACGACGATGTTTGGCGACTGTGCCATCACCAGGCCCCTCGTCGTGACCACCTGGTCAACCGGTATCAGAGCTGCGAGCATTATCAGCGCGACGACCAGGCTAAATACGACCCAGACGATGCTATGAGCCACTCGCGGAACCGGCGCATTGGCGACGGCTGTCGATGGCCATTGGAATTCGAGAATGGCCGCCGCCGTCGGATCGCTGGCCTTTGCCCGATGGCGGCGAGCAGCAATTGGCGCATAGGTAGCGGCGCTCATGGCCGGCTCACATCAGCGGATGGCACCGCCGCCAATCGGCCACGCCGGTCTTCCAGGTGCCGATTCTGCTGAAGCCAAAGCTGGCGGTAAACGCCACACCGCTCCAGTAGGACGGAATGCGGCGCGACATCGAGAACCTTGCCCTGATCGACGACGAGGATCTGGTCGCACTCCGTCAGCGATGCCAGCCGGTGGGAGACGATGATCATCGTTCGCCCGCTGGCGATACGCATGAGGTTGTCGCTGACCACCGCTTCACTCTCGGGATCGAGCGCGCTTGTCGCTTCGTCCAGTATCAGGATGGTCGGGTTGTGAATGAGGGCGCGGGCTATTGCCAACCGCTGCCGTTGCCCGCCCGACAGATTGGGCGAGCCTTCCTCAATGTAGGTATCGTAGCCATTCGGCATGCGTTCGATGAACTCAGCCGCGCCGGCAAGGTGAGCAGCACGCATGGCATCCGAAAGGGTCAAGCCCTGACGTCCCGCGATGATGTTGTCCCTTATCGAACCGCGGAAAAGGAAATTGTCCTGAAGCACAACACCTAGGCCCTGGCGCAGGTGGCGCAGGTTGATTTCCTTGAGGTCAACCCCGTCCAGCTTGAGGAACCCGCTGTAGTCGCGGTTGATGCCTTGCAGGAGGCGCGCGATGGTCGATTTTCCAGACCCGCTGCGCCCGACGATGCCGAACATCGAGCCAGACGGAATGTCGAAGCTGACCCGGTCGAGCGCCGGCGTCTTGGTCCCCACGTAAGTGAAGGTCAGGTCGCTGAATTTGATTTCGCCGACGAGTTTTGGTCTTAGGCCAATGGACTTGGAACTGCTTTCCAATGGGCGGTTGAGCACTGACGCAGCCTCGCCGACGGCAGCGCCGACCTCTTCATAGTCCTCAACCAGCTTTGCAAGGCCGACAAGCGGTTGCGCGACGCGCTGGGCGATCATCATGAAGGCGAACAGGCTGCCGACCATGTAACCGGTACTGTCGTTCATGGCGAGATATGCTCCGATCAGCATGGTGCCAAGCACCATGGTGCGCTCAACCGGCGTGACTAGGGTCTGCGGCCAATTTGCGAGTTGCCCGAAAGCGAGGCGCGCCTTGCCCGCGTCCGCCACGCGTTCGTCCCAGAGCGCCTTGCGTTGCGGTTCGAGACCAAGCGCCTTTACCGTCTTGATGCCGACGACGGTCTCGCTAAGCGCCGCCGACTTCCAGGTCTCGGCATCCACCACGCGCTGGTAGCTGGCCCGCAGCGGCGTAAGGAAAGCGAGGATGATCAGCATGATCAAGACGGCGCAGCCGAGCACCATCCAGGCGAGTGTCGCATTGATGTAGAACATGACCGGGATAAGCACGCAGAGCGTCATCAGGTCCAGGAAAGTGCTGAGCAATTTGCCCGTGAGGAATTCGCGAATGCGGTAGACCTGCGCCAGATGGTACAGTGTCTCGCCGGCTGGATGGCGCTCGAAGTAATCAAGTGGCAGGCGCAACAGCCGGCCGAAGACATACAGGTTCAGCTTGGTGTCGAGACGAGCACCGACCACGTTGATGATCAACCGTCGCGCGTGACCGAGCAGCGTCTCGTAAGCGAATACGACGGCTATCACCGCACTGAGAAACACCAGGGTCGAGATACTGTTGAACTGCAGCACCTTGTTGACCACCGTCATGACAATGAGCGGAGGCAGAATGGTCAAGATGCTGAGTGTGAACGATGCGATGCCAATGTCGCGCATCGGCCTGCTCTCGAGCCGCACAAGATCTACGAGCCAGCGGAAGGTGAAAGGCGCGTCAGCGGCGACGAGGGACCGCTGAGGACGCAGCAGCACCGCCTCACCCGACCAGACCCGCGACAACCTCAACTCGTCGATCGCAATCGCCTCGGCTCCATCCGGCGCATCGACGCTCTTCAGGAAAATGAGATTGCGTTCGGCGCTGGCACCGGTAAGCAGGCCAGCACGCCCATCGCTAAACAGCAGAACCACCGGTCCGGTTTGTTCGAAGCGCAGGAGATGCGACCAGCGGACGCGAATCGCGCGCGCCCACATCCCACCGCTCTGCGCCCATTGAGAAAGCTCGGCGGCAGTTGGAATGGTGCCTTCGTTCGCGGCCCTGAATTCGTTGGGGTCAAGCTCGATACCATGATACCGGGCGACCCTGATCATCGCCCTGAGGCGCGGGGCAATCTGACCGAATTCGTCGCGGCCGCCTGGAATCTGACGTGCTTTATCCTCGCTCGGATACCTTCCCGCCGTGTCTGCCCGCGCGTCGAGATGACGCGCGCTCGGCTTGGGGCCCAGGCTGAGATGTGCACTCACCTCGCATTGCTCCTGTGAGCCGAAAGCGAGAGTTCGAGAACCCTCCCTGCATGTTGTTGCACCCTGGACTTGCGACAAAATCCGCCATTTATGGACGAGGCACGCGGTATGAGCCAATCGACATCGCGAGAAGGGCGCACGCGCGGGCATTGCTTTTCAGCAAGGTCCGCGCGCACCGTTTTCAACCGACACTCAGTCATGTGGTTTCAGGATATTGTTCAGAGCCTTTTTCATCGTGTCGTCGGTCTGAATATACCCGGAACTCTGCTTGTCTGACGTCAGGTCCAATGTCGAACCGGACGGTTTGTTCTGGGCCTGACCGAAACCCGCGACGTTACTGAGCAAGTTCAAGAGGTCTGCCGCCACCGAAAGAATGGCGAGACTGATGAGTTGCTTGAACAAGCCTTGGCTATCCGCAGGGCTGCTGGACTGCATCAACTGCTTGATGTCTTTCAATCCAAGCGTATCGTTCGAGATGCTGCCCCCCTGGCTGCTTGTCGACCCGTGCCCACCGTTGCTATGTCCGCCATCAGCACTGTCATGGCGACCGCGACCGTTGCTACCGCGGTCATTGTCATGGCGGTTTCCATTGCCATTGCGGCCATCGTCATGGTGGCTGCCGTTGCGTTGGTCATGGTCATGACGGTTGCCGTGGTGGCGATGGTCATGATCGTCGCCGTTGTGGTCATGGTGATGGTCGCCTGGACCAGTAGCACCGGTGTGCCCTGTAGCTCCGGTGGAACCCGTTGCACCCGTATGTCCGGTCGCCCCGGTAGAGCCTGTAGCCCCGGTAGAGCCCGTGGCGCCGGTGGACCCAGTTGCTCCAGTCGAGCCGGTCGCACCTGTTGCTCCGGTGGAGCCAGTAGCCCCGGTAGAGCCCGTGGCGCCGGTGGACCCGGTTGCTCCAGTCGAGCCGGTCGCACCTGCTGCTCCGGTGGAGCCTGTATCCCCCGTAGCCCCAGTGGCGCCAGCAGCACCCGTGTCACCTGTCGCTCCAGAGGCACCAGTCGCTCCGGTTTCGCCGGTCGCGCCCGTAGCTCCAGTGCCTCCTGTAACGCCGGTCGCACCCGTTGCGCCAGTCGCTCCGGTATCACCTGTGGCGCCAGTTGCACCAGTTGCTCCGGTGTCGCCCGTGGCCCCGGTCGCACCCGTGCCACCAGTCGCTCCAGAAGCACCAATTGCTCCTGTATCGCCAGTCGCCCCCGTAGCTCCAGTGCCGCCTGTAGCGCCGGTGGCACCCGTTTCGCCAGTCGTTCCGGTATCGCCCGTGGCGCCAGTCGCACCAGGGTCACCAGTCGCTCCAGAAGCACCAATTGCTCCTGTATCGCCGGTCGCGCCCGTAGCTCCAGTGCCGCCTGTAGCGCCGGTGGCACCCGCTGCGCCAGTCGTTCCGGTAGTGCCTGTGGCACCAGTTGCACCAGGTTCACCAGTCGCTCCGGTATCACCCATAGCGCCGGTCGCACCGGTTGCGCCGGCAGCTCCGGTGGCTCCAGTCGCACCAGAAGCGCCGGTGTCACCTGTGGCACCCGTAGCTCCAGCTGCTCCAGTATTGCCTGTGGCGCCGGTTGCACCCGTTGCGCCAGTCGCACCGGCAGCTCCGGTATCGCCAGTTGCACCGGCAGCTCCGGTGTCACCTGTGGCACCCGTAGCTCCAGTTGCTCCAGTAGTGCCTGTGGCACCCGTTGCACCAGGATCACCAGT
>NZ_JAIUGU010000021.1:0-43817 GCF_020164775.1 Mesorhizobium sp. ES1-6 | reverse complement strand
GCCGTGAAGAACCTGTCCCATAGCGCATCCTTCCATTGCTTGGAAAATAATGCACCATCAAACCCTGGGATCAAACATCTAGGCCCTCTGCCGATCTCGTTGACGATGTCGGGAGTGTTGTTCCGCGGCGATCCGACCTTGGTGCCGATCGGCCACATCTTCATCAGATCCGAGGGGAACGGCTTCATCAGGTCGCGGGGATTTCCGGCTCTGGTCCAGGCCAGCGCAGTAGTCCGCTGGCGCCAGGATGACGGGCATGCGGTCATGGATTGTTGCCATCAGGGAGTTTGGCTCGCACGTGGCGATAGCGAAGGTTCGGATCAGCTCGCCCGTCACCTTGTCGGCATACTCTTCCCAGATGCCAGCCATGGCGAAGGGCTGATCGTCCTTCATGGCGATGGCGTAGGGCTGCTTCTTCTTGCCCGATGCATCGAGCTTCTGCCATTCGAAATAGCCGTCGACGGGCACCAGGCAGCGGCGGGACGCGTAGGCCTTGCGGAACATGCCATTGCTGGCGATGGTTTCGCAGCGCGCATTGACGGGCGGCGGCCGGCCGCCACCATCCCGAGCCCAGCCCGGAACCAGACCCCAGCGCGCCGAGACAAAGCCGGCCATGCTGGTCGACAGTTCCTCGCGGATGATGATCGGATAGGTCAGGCTCGGCGCGCCATTCCACAATGTAAGCTGTTGCCCAGTCGTTCGACCTCGCCCGGATGAGCGAACTCGAACCGGAGAACCATGTCGGGGATTGTGGTCTTTACGAAAACGCGTCCGCACATGTTGAAACCGACCAAATTACGTCAGGGAAGACCAAAATGGGAACGCATTGAGAACGAGTCAAGCCAACGCTATTCGGGCACGCCAGCGTCATGCTGCACGATGGCATCGAGCACGGTTTCGTAGATGCTGCCGGTCTCTTCCTCAATTTCGGTGCTGGTGATGCCGATCGCTTTCGCGTCGGCGAAAAGCTTCTGAATAGCCTCGGCGACTGAAATCACGTCTGAGCTGGCCAAGCCAGACACATTGCAGCTCAGCCACTTGTCAAGAAAGTTGACGCCGCGCGTGCTCATGCCCAAACTAGCCGCCCGGGGGGGTATTAGGTTCCGCTGATGCTTCAAGCCGCCGGAGGCGCTCTGCGCAGATTTCAGGTTTTCGAGTAAGCTTTTCCCCAGCGCCTAAGACCGCGTTCGATAAGCAGAACGATGCATATCCCGATCGCGGCATACATTGCGGCGCTTGCTACGATGCTGTGCAGGTCGTCACCGTTGAAAATCATGTACAGGATATGGCCGAGGGAGACGCCAACCGCCCCGCCGCGTCCATAGCCTATGATCTTCTGATTCATGTCGTGCACCATATCAGTGCCTCTTCATTTTTCCTACGGCTGGGGCGGGCGTGGCATCTTGCCGTCGATCAGCGATTGGAGCGTCCAGTTCTTGCCGATCATTTCGGGTCTCGGTCGACCGCCGAGGCGTCAAGCTCCGCCTCCATCTGACCGCTGACGGCCTTCGCTGTGGTCGCGCCCGCCAGGGGGACATCGTCGAAGCCTTGTAGCCACGCCTCAGCGTGTTCCTCCCAATACTCCGGCACGACGCGCTCCTTGCCGTCCTTGCGCGCCTGGGCGCCGTACATCCAGGCATAGTTAGCGCGCTCCTGGTCCTTCTTGGCTACGGCCATCAGTCGTCCTCTCTGAAATCCTGCAGCGAAGCGTGCCGCAAATCCTCCTCGCCGCGAAAGTGCTCGCCGAGCGGCCGCGTGTTGACAAGGTGTTCGTGAAACGGCCGCTGATACCAGCGGATCCGCCGTTCAATCTCGACGCTGCTCATAGACCGTCTTGAACATTACGCCGATAGGGCCGCCGTCCGCACCTGTCACCTGCATCGGCAACACCTTGCCAAGCAGGGTCATAAATGGGCCAGGGTTTCTGTTGCCTGCTTTGTGAGATAACCGACTAACCCTTCCTCGTCGGCCGCTTCGGCCGCAGCAAGGATCGCGTCCTTAAGCAAGGCCGTCGTCTTATTCGGGATGCCTTTGGTGCGATCGCCGGTTTTCTTTCTACTCATCTTTCTACTCGGCTCTAGGTTAGGCATTAGCTAGTCTCCCCGGTCTGAGCGGGTGCGGGTAGGTTGCGGCTTTTTCGGAGCGGTGCTTTTCTAGCCAGCTCTCTTTCGGGAGCGCTCAGATATGGCAAATGTAAGGTACTACGTGTCGCAGGAAGGCGACCGCTGGACCGTCCGCTATGATGGCAGGGATTATCCCTTCGGCTCCCAGTCGGCCGCTGTCCTGGCAGCCGTGAAAGCTGCAACGTCGGCCTGTTCATTTGGGCACGAAGCTGAAGTGCTTCGTAAGGGCGATGACGGCAAGTGGCGCACCGAGTGGCCTTCGGCCTGACGCTCTCTCCTTGTGGAGGCTCAGATGGGAACATCGTTGCCGCCATCAAGTTTGGGTCTGATTTGCCTCGATTCAGAAAGCGAACCCGATGACAGAGGCGCTTCCGCACGACCGATCAAACTCAACTCGTCGGCGCGCTTATTGCCGATGATGCCGGCGTGACCCTTGCACCCTCCAGCGAGAGCGGTGATGTGGTCAGACGCTCGTCGAGCGCCTGCCAGAGATCAAGGTTTGCCAGCGTGCTCTTGCTGAGTTCGGCTTTCGCTTCCAGCCGTTTCGCATGCCGCGGGACCTCCAGGCCGATTGTTTCTGTAGGTGAGCCTGACTATCTCGGCCTGGACCGCCGACAGAACGCTCCCAGGTGTTCGTCTTGTTCGCGGCCGCTGATGCCAGCCCTCGCCATCTGCCGAAGCATGCCGTCTGTGACTTGATCCCGGTAGGATTCGGCCGCTCGCTCTGTCGGCTCGGCCAGCATCTTCTCGGCAGTCGATCGGATGCGGCCGACCCGCCTGTCCATGGGAAACAGGAGCACTTGACACGGTGGCGTCCAGTCAAACAGCGTCAGTGACATGCCCGCCTCCCGTCGTGTCGGTCTGGTAGGATAAGGATGTCACAGAAACCATGACGGATCGTTCTGGGGAACACCCCATTTCGTCATTGTTTTCATGACGGCCCCGCTCAATTCGCCACGGTTTTCAGGACAGGACCGTCACGAAAACCATGATGGGGTTGTGTTTTCCTTGGCCCATTGCTGCCGGTCGGGTTATTGGCGCGCGGCCCTTGCACCGGAAACTCTCGGGCTGGGTGCCACTCCCGGTAAAGCTTCCTGCCGTCCTGCTGCTTGTCGGTGCCGGGCATCTTGATATCGGTGATTTCATAGGACGGGGATTTGGCCGCGCCCTCGAGACCCAGGCAGGCCGGTTCCGTTTGGAACAGGAAACCCTTACGCTGGAGATCCCGAAAAGCTTCGGCCGCCGTATCGGATGCGCAGCCCATGCATTCGCAGCCTGTCGCACGCCAGCGAATCCTCCTCGATCGGCACCGCGCTGTGGGCGTCGGTGACGACGCACGGCACGGGCTCGGTCTTGGCCAAGGGCTTCTGCTTGACGAGCAGTTCGAGGGCACGGTAGCGGTGCCCGCCGGCGGGCACTTCAAACATGCTCATTTTGGCGACGAAGCGTGACGGATCTGTACGGACCAGTAGTTCGGCGAAGTGTTGGCAGAAGCTCTTGACCTCGTCCCAGTCTGCCTCCGGGACGAGCGGCACGACCGCATGAACGCCCTTGCCGCCGGACAGCAACGGCCACGACTGCAGTCCAAGCGCTTCCAGAACTTTAATAGGTCCTGTGCCTAGGGACTGCAAGGTCATGTCTCAGTCGACCATTTCGTCAGAAAGCGATCGATCTCCTTCGCTCGATCTGAAACATGGTTCATCGAAGGATTGCCGCGATGAGGCCGAACTCGAGTGCCTCTGCAGCCGTTAGGTAGCAGCTCGTCTTCGCCCTTCGCGTCACTTCCTCGACAGTCAGCGAACTACCTTCGGCGAATTGGGCAAACCCTTCTGTTCAAGTTTCTCGGTGGTCTTCAGCAGTTCCAATTGTTCCTGCACGATTTGAAGACATGAGGAGATTGGACCATTGAGATGGAGCATGGTTCCAGCCTGCGCTCGTGCACCAGTAGGACAGAATCTCGCGTCAGGTATCGCGCTTCTTTGGGAAACGCGGCTAAAATCGTGATGCCGGCGGAATAGACGTTCGTCTTGCCTACGCACGCGGCGGCACGTCCGGCGTGGTGCTGAAACAACTGAAGTTCAAGCGCAATTCGGGGAGCGCCATCAGCGGGGTCCCGCCCTTTTCAGTTCCACCCGCAGCGGGCCATTCCCACTGCGGATCTGCTGCAGCTGTTCCAGCACGAACGTTACCGTGTCGGATCAAGCCGTCGATCGAGAGGCTAGGTGAAAACAGCAGTTCAGGGACGGCTTGGACGCCGGCCATCTCAGACTTTGGCCTCTTCGCCGACACTCTTCAGTTCCGCGAATTGACGGGTCACCTCGACGAGGTTCGACTGAAGCCACCTTGCCATCCCTTCTTCTTCGGACAGATTCTGGCGCAATGGGCCTTCGGCTCGTGTCTCCCCGGCCAAGTCGGCAATTACCAGCAACGAGTTGTAAGCCGCAATCTCGAAGTTCTCAAACGCGAAATTGGCGAAGCTGTTCTTGAGAATCTCATCTCCGGCAACCGTATGGCCCATAGCCGCCATGGTTCCGCCCAGCGAAAGCGCCATGTCCTTGATCGTTGAATTGGACTCTCCCAGTCCTTTCAGAAGGCTGTCGAGCCGTCCGATCTGAGCCTCGGTCTCCCTAATGTGTTGATCCAGCTTCGCAGCCACCTTTGGGTAATTTTCGATACGCTCCAGTTGGGGTTTCATGATGCTCAATGCTTGGTTCTCCATCGCATGAGCGTTGCGAAGCCCGGTAACGTAAAGGTCCCGAATTCGGTGACGATCGTTTGACAAAGCTTGCTCCTGTTTACGGTTGGAAGTTCTCCTAACTCGGGAATGTGCCTCATGTTCCATAAGGCCTCGAGCCACGCCGGCGGTCCTGGACCGGTCGAGGCAATTGCGGCTTGCGGAGCTGCTAATTACGTTGCCGCTTGTCGTGTGCGAGAAGACGTCGGAGGCTACGCGCGCCCATCTCCAGCAAGATAAGCAAGGAATGCCCGGTTCGAGCGTGGGACGTAGTAGCCATCTTCGACGCGGTGGCCAGAGGTCGGCCCATCGCCCGTCCCCGAGGTACCGCGTGGGACTTCCGCCGCAGTCACCGTCGCGCTGAGGCTAGAGTGACGGAGTTCTGGGCATATCTTACCAATCAGCTTCTGGCCGGCATCCAGGTCACCATGCTCCTGTTCGTGGGCTGCGCGGCGGTCGGCAATCTACTTGCCATCCCGATTGCCGTGGCCCGGCTCGTCCGAGCATGGGCGCGATGCGCCGATAGTTCGGGCCGGGGCGGCCTTCGCGGGCAACGTCAGAGACAGCGGCAGGTCCTGATGAGGGCTATCACCCCGGCGGAGTAAAGCAGGACCAGCAACACGACCGCGATCAGGAAGCCTGGATGCGCGAAAACGGCAAGATCCTTCTTCAGCTGTTCCATGCCTGGAAACGGCGAAGCGGGCCGGACAGTTCCGATTAGTCTCCGCCCCCTGACACCTTTTTGCCTGGAACTTGCAACAAGAGAGCGGATCGCGCGTTGCTCGAGCTGTGGAGCAGTGAAAATGGCAGATGACACAAGCAAGGACGAACTGCTCGGCAGGGGCCCTAAATTGTCTGAAGATGAAGTCGAAGACTTCGCTCGGCAGACCGGCGTTACAGCGGAACAGGTTCGCGAACTGATCAAGGCGACCGGAAGAGATCGCGCCGCCTTGCTGGCGGCTGCAGAGCAGTTGCGGGCGCTATCGAATGGGGGGCCGCTTACCCAAAACTAGAAGTGGAGGCACGACGAAACGCTGCGGTATTTGAGGAATGGCGCAACGTGCTCAAGCGCTCCGGAGTCGTTCACCACCTCATGAAGCAGCCGCGGTTCGCTCCAATCGTCGGCATCACATTGCTCGACATCATCGGTGCGAAGGGAGTGACCGCGCGACACTCTCGCAGCGGGCCAGGCCGCGCGACTGCGGCGATCGCAGCGGCTTCCCCAAGGCACTGCTGCAGCCCCGCGACTTTGCCCGGTCGAGCGTGGCCAGGACACCCGCGCTGCCTGACAGAGGGGCGCTGCCTGGCAGAGGGGTCCTTGGCAAGATGCGACCTGCGACAGGTCGTATCTTGCCAGGCCACAACGCCTTGGGTAGTTCCTCTGGTGTCGGAAAGGGCCTGGCCGTCATCACCGCCGCGCACAGTGGCGGGCGTGGCAGCACGAGTGAAGTGTTCCATGGCCGGGTAGGTCCTTAGGCCGAGCCGCGTTCGGGCAGCTCGGTCTCTTCCGCAACCTCTTTTTGCAGGTTTCCGCGCAAGCGTTCCGCTTTGTCAGAACTGTTTTCCTTGTCTGTCCGCGCGAGTTCGCGATCGATTGTCTCGCGAGACCCCTCGACTGGATCCTGTTGCGGAGATGTTTGCGGGCCGGTTTCGATCTTGCCTTCGCCGGGAGCGGCGCTGTCGGAAGACTTCGACATCTTCAGCTTCCCTTCTGTCGTCATGCCTCGACATTGGAATGAGTTCGGTGGCATCCTTGCCCAACAGGATCGTCGGTGATTTGTTCCGAGACAGGACCCCGGGGTTCGTTTGGCCCGACTCCCATCGGTTGCGATTCGCTCCCGGGCGAACATTCGAGGCGATTGGAAGTTCGGCCCAAACACGTATCTAGGTCGGCCCTCTTGTCCCCAACCTCACCCTCCGAAGTCCTCATTCGCAAGTTGCAGAGAATCTCTGAGCTGCCAGAATCCGATCTGGCGGTCCTGAGAAGCATCCCGATCCAGGAAAAGGAATTCCAGGCCAATCATGACCTTGTCCGAGAACGCGACCGGCCCTCGCATTCGTTTGTCCTCATCGACGGCCTGGTCGGCTCGACCAAGTATACTGGCAAGGGGAAGCGGCAGATCACATCCTTCTTCGTGACCGGCGACATTCCGGATCTGCACGGACTGCATCTTTCGGTGATGGACTGCACCTTCTCGACCCTGACGCCATCGCATGTCGGCTTCATGCGTCACGACACACTGCGCGCCATCTGCGAACAGCACCCTACAATAGCGACAGCGTTCTGGCGGTCGACGCTGATCGACGCCGCCATCTACAGAGAATGGGTCACCAATGTCGGACGGCGCGAGGCCTTTTCGCGCATGGCTCACATGTTGTGTGAGCTGATTTACAGGCTGCGTTCGGTCGGACGCATCGAGGACCACGTAGCGGAAATCCCGATCACGCAGGCGGCGCTTGGCGACGCCCTGGGCCTGTCGACCGTGCATGTCAACAGAATGCTGCAGGATCTGCGTCGAAAGGGCCTGATTGCCACATCAGGCGCCCGGGTGCATGCCCTGAATTGGCCAGATCTCGTCCACGCCGGGGATTTCGACACAACCTACCTGCACCAGAGGAACCCCGAAGCCGGGCAGTGACGGAAGCTCTCCAATGGCAAGATATTTCTTTGACGGTGGCGACTCGAACCATGTGGTCGAGGATGAGGTGGGTATCGATTGCGCGGGGCTGGAAGAGGCGCGCCGCGCCGGCCTGGAAGGCTTGAAAGACCTGGCGAGAGACGCGCTGAAGGATTCCGATGGACAGCTGTTGTTCATCGAGGTCAGGGATGAAAGCGGGTAAAAGCTGCTGAGGCTTTGCATATGTTTGCAGGTCACCGCGATGGGATGACAGCCCGAAGCACTGCCAAGCATCTCTTGGGAGTTTGCGCAGTCGAGCTGATGCGGCGGGCAGGCAAAGCCAAAAGCGTCTTCGCTCTCGCCCATGGATGGTGGCGGTGTTCGTGTCCTGGGCAAGCGCTGCCCAGCTCTGGGCGAGACTGAAAGAGAATAACAGGAACAACGCAGCAGCGGCGCTCCGCCAGATGTCCGTGGGGGCAGTTCGGTGCCGGATGATCGTACGTCCATAGTCTCCCTGCTGTTCGCTTGAGCCTCAAGGCATCGAGTTCCGGAGGCCGAACTGCAGCCCCGCTGCTAAGTTCCTTCGCAACCTCGCGGCAGAGGGCGGCATCCGGGTAATAAAGCCTGCGTGTGTGGGGTGGTCAGGGCCCGCGAGCGCGCGCCAAAGAAAGAGCCCTATAGAGTTTCACTCGCGCCTCCGACCTTCGGCGCAATCAAAAGCCCGCCTCGGAGAGGAACCGAAACGGGCCGGGAATGCTGTGGTGAGGCCAGCCTGGCCCGGCGAGATGAAGAAAATGCGGTCTGGACTTCGAGCTATCGGTTCTCAGCTGCTCGGCTGCATGTTCGGATCGCTGCCACCTCGGGGAGCATGCCGGTCCCGGGCATGGCGTCAGGATTGTTGAGAGCCGGATCGGTTCATCCGCCGGCCACTTGTGCGCGTTCACCAGCAATCGCGTCCGGCTCGTGTTCGAAATGGTAATGAACGTCTCGCACATTGTGAACTGAACAGGAACCTCAACGGTGCGAGATCGTCACTGCGGACCGAGTGGGTAGCGCCACCCGGTACGAACAGCGTGTCTCCAGCACCAGCCGATATTCGACCCCATCGACTTTGCAGAGACCAATGCCTTCTGGCGCGCCATTGGTCTCGTCCTTGGTCGTGGCGGTGCGCCGGTAAACTCTGTCCTGGTCTGGGCCATGACTCATCTCTGCTCATCAACTAGTCCGTTCGTCAGATTCGACTGCCCGGACGGCAAGCGACAGCTTGCTTGGCGCCCGGTAGCTCCGAACCTCCATCTAGGCGGGGTGATCCCTAGCCTTTATCCGTTGCCGGCCTTATGGATCCCGATGGCACCAGCGACGTTGGGTCCCTATATGGACATGTGAACACCTCGAACGGGAGCTGTTGAACCCCTCTTCAGAGACAGCTTGTCATGACGTCACCTGCGACTGCTGAACAACCCTCAGTCATTCAGACGGGGCTTCCCGCCCTGAGCAACAGCTATGGGCAACTGCCGGAGCGCTTCTTCGCGCAAACAGACCCGAAGCCGGTGTCCGAACCGCGGCTGATCCGGTTCAACCGGCCCCTCGCGGAGGAACTCGGGCTCGATGCCGACCAGCTTACCAGCCCGGATGGAGTGGCGATGCTTGCCGGCAACAGATTTCCGGAAGGCTTGCAGGCAATCGCCCTGGCTTATGCGGGCCACCAGTTCGGAAACTTCGTGCCTCAGCTTGGCGACGGGCGCGCTCTGCTGCTTGGCGAAGTGGTGGACGTCAACGGCATTGGCCGTGACATCCAGCTGAAGGGATCGGGACCAACCCGGTTCTCGCGCAACGGTGACGGCCGCGCCGCACTCGGCCCTGTCCTGCGCGAATATGTCGTCAGCGAAGCGATGGCGGCGCTCGGCATTCCGACGACGCGAAGCCTTGCGGCGGTGCTCACCGGCGACCCGGTCTATCGCGAGGTCCGGCTGCCCGGCGCCGTCCTGACTCGGGTGGCGGCAAGCCATATCAGGATCGGCACGTTCCAATATTTCGCCGCGCGCCACGACACCGAGGCGCTCAAGATATTGGCCGACTATGCCATTCAGCGTCACTTCCCACTGCTGGCGGGGGAAGCACGGCCGTACCGGGCTTTGCTGGAGGCCGTTGTCGCCGCACAGGCGGACCTGGTGGCGCGCTGGATGCTGGTCGGCTTCATCCATGGCGTCATGAACACCGACAATATGTCGATCTCGGGCGAGACGATCGACTATGGCCCATGCGCCTTTATGGACGCCTATGACCCCAGCGCGGTGTTCAGTTCGATAGACCGCGCCGGCCGCTATGCCTATGCCAACCAGCCTCGTGTCGCCACATGGAACCTTGCGCGCTTTGCCGAGACCCTGCTGCCGCTCATGAGCACGGATGAGAATGAAGCAGTGTCTGAAGCGGAAGAGGTGCTGAAGTCGTTCCAGGCCTCCTATGAGGCTGTGTTGCAGCGCGGCTTCCGCAGAAAACTCGGACTGCTGACCGAAGCGGAAGGCGACTTGCAGCTCGCCGCCGACTTTCTGGACGTGCTGGCTCACGGCGAAGCGGACTTTACGCTCGGCTTTCGGCGCCTGGGCGATGACCTCGACGCTGCGGACGGCCAAGGCACGGCGCGGCAGTTGTTTGAGGATCCAGGTGCATTCGATGCCTGGTCGGCGCGGTGGCGCCAGCGCATCGCAAGCGAGGCCGCCGACACGGCCACGCGCCGGGCAGCCATGCAATCCGTCAATCCCAAATTCATTCCCCGCAATCATCGCATCGAGGCGATGATCCAGGCAGCGTTGGGCGGCGACTTCACACCGTTCGAGGAGATCCTGGCGGTCGTCAGCCGTCCCTTCGATGAGCAGCCGGGAATGGAACGCTATGCTGAGCCGCCACGCCCGGATGAGCGTGTCCTGCAGACATTCTGCGGTACCTGAGACATTCTTGATGGCCGTTAACATGTGCAAATGCGGAAGACCCTTTCGCGAACTATCGTTGTGAGTAGTTTCGGAAGGGTCTGATCTATGACGATCGTAGAATTAGCATTCGAATTGCTGGCACGGAAGCTTGTCGACCACACTGGGATATCCGACGAAGATGCTCGTGACCTTGTCGCAGCCATGGGCGCTGACTGGTCCTCACTTGTGCGAGCAGCAAGGGTGATTAACGACACCTAGGTGTTCGACAATCACCGCAGCCAGATCGGGCCAGAGGCTGCTGGCCCGTAATCTGTGTGTCTCCGCGTACAGCGCATCTAACCGCTAGCGACGGGGTCCTTTCTTGGCAGATCCTGTCGGGCGGCTGGCTCGGCTGCAAGGCGACGCTGGCGATCGGCGTCCAGATGCGGCTCGGCCTGTTCGACTTCCTCAACGGCCAGCCGATGAAGTACTTTGCCGAGAACCTCGCCGGCTCCGTTGGCCAGCGGGTTACCGCGACCGCAGGCAATTTCGGGGCGCTGACCAACATCGTCATCTGGCGGGTTGCGCCGCCGGCGGTCGACTTCCTCGGCACCGTTATCGTGTTCACGATCGTCGACTGGCGCATGGCCGTGGCCCTGGCTTCCGCAGTGGTCGTCATCATGGGCGGCCTGCTTGCGTTCGGGGAACGGGGAAGGCACCTGCACCGCACATACGCATCCTATGCCAACGAGGTCGGCGGAAGCCTGATCGATGTCATCACCAACATGTGGTCCGTCAAAGCGTTCTCGGCCCGGTCACGCGAGCACGCCAGGCTGGCGGCAAGCTTTCGAGCTGAAGCCGATGCCCAGCGGGACAGCTGGATGTACACGGAAAAGCGCGGCTCATCCACGACATCGCGCTTTGGGTTATGGCCGGCGGCATGCTCGCCTGGTCGGTCCGGCAATGGAGCCAGGGGGAAATTACGCCCGGCGACGTCGTCCTGGTCAGCGCTTTGACGTTCCGCATCCTTCATGGGTCCCGCGACATGGCGTTGTCGCTCGTGGACATGGTCCAGCATTCGGCTTCATCGAAGACACGCTGCGCATCATCGGCCAGCCGCAGACCGTGGTAGACCTGCCTCATGCGCCGGCCATCCGTCCGCGCGGCGGGGCCATCGAGTTTCGCAAGGTGTCCTTCACTTACGGCACTCAAGTCGACGCCATCCACAACCTCAACCTGTCCATACCTCCGGGCCAGAAGGTCGGAATCGTCGGTCCCTCCGGAGCGGGCAAGTCGACCTTCGTCCACCTCCTGCAGCGGCTCTACGACGTTCAGGGCGGCGAGATCCTGATCGATGGTCAGCCAATTGCCTCCGTCACCCAGGATAGCCTTCGCGAAGCGCTGGCCGTCGTGCCGCAGGAAATTCTTCTGTTTCACCGCACAGTGTTGGAGAACATTCGGTTCGCAAGGTCCGAGGCCACCGATGAAGAGGTTTACGCCGCTGCGCGGGCTGCTCACTGCGAAGCCTTTATCGCGAGGTTACCTCAGGGGTACGACACGCTTGTCGGCGAGCGGGGAGTCAAGCTCTCGGGCGGTCAGCGTCAGAGAATCGGTATTGCCCGCGCTTTCCTCAAGGCTGCTCCCGTGATTGTTTTGGACGAAGCAACATCTGCCCTGGATACCGAATCCGAATTGGTGATCCAGTCGTCACTGGTCAAGATGTTTCGGGACCGAACTGTAATCGGGTCGCCCATCGCCTTTCGACGCTGTCCAGCTTCGATCGTATTCTGGTTATGGATGAAGGCCGCGTGGTAGAAGACGGCAGCGTTACAGAACTCAAGGCGCGTGGAAATTTATTCGCTCGCATGTGGAGAGTGCAGGCAGAAGGACTGACCCTCGACGCGGCTGAATAAACTGCTTTCGGGCGCGTTTGATAGGAGCCCTGTCCAGCGTCTGAGGCATCGGCGCGAACTGCCTCAAAACGCTCCCAGCACGGCCGTTCGATTCTACGTCCTTCGGAGCCCGTCATTCACACATACAGTCGATCTCTGGGCGCGGTACACGGACTTTGCCATTAAGCACCTTGAGCCGGAAGAGTTTCAGTCGAACCAATCGGGGTCCGTGGCGGTCTGCCTGTGGATTCATCAGTCTACGGGCAGGAGTAAGTGCGGTCCCTTGGCCGTCCCTAGTTCCTCAAGGAGAGGACGTTCATTTGCCGTCGCCATGGTGGCGGGAGGCCAGGGCGCTAAATCGCGATAGCGCACAACCGGCATATGCGTGCTGATATGCCTCTAAGGCAGTTCGCCAGTTTGGAGCAAACACGCACTTCAACTTGGCAACTTCGTCCGCACACCGCCTACCGGTTCCGTTTTTAGCTGGCATTCAATTCGAGGTGGAACATCCCCGCAAGATCAAGGTTGTGTACTCGCAATAAGCAGGCAGAGACGAGCAATGTCGGGCACTTCCGCTCTGCCGCAAAACCGGTGCTACGACGGGCGCCCAAGCATGGCACGCTCCCAGCGCCCCTAGCACGAAGGGCGTGCCAAGACCAACCTCCTTATACCCGCGCCGGGCGGATCGCATGAGAATGCCATAAGTCGCTTCAGATCAAAGCCCGGTAGACGCCGCGCCGTTAAAAGCAGGGTTCTGGAGCGACGGCGAAAGGAGAGCCACCATTCACACGACACGTACAGAGGTGCAATCGTGCCAGGCAACTCCGACCGAACGTCATCTGTAGCGGAGGTCGCGGAAGCCTTTGTGAACTCCCGCAGGCGGGCCTCCATCGTGTCGACCCGGGATGCGATCACCATGATCAGGAACCTGGCTGCGTTTTGCGAGCACACTGATTTGGAGCTCGCCGGGTTGGTGGCGGCAATAGCAGTCAGGCATGGTCGAGTAGTCGCGTTCGACCTCGATCTCGATCTCGACGAGACAGGCCTGGAGATCATTCGCGCAGCATAGTGGGTTGGCCAGCTATTAAATGCCCGCCTCGGCGGCCGAACCGCGAAGCCCATGGCGTTATGGGGTGAAATCCGTGTCGGGTCGCACATCGCGGCAGAACGCGCGCACCAGTTTGATTGAGGAGGTTGCCGCTCTGCTGCCGGGTTTTGCACCTGCACAAGCGTCACCCGAAAAAGCGCCCGGTCTATGACCTCGAACCGATAATACGGGCCGAACCATTCGAACCGGGGCCAGCAGACGGTCTGGAGACCGTGACGACAAGACATGAGCCGTGGCGAAGTCTATCGAAGATGTTGGAAGCGCCGAAGATCGCCGTCATTGGAACATCGTCACTCGGAAGGGCCCAAATCGGCCAAGATCGTTAGACCGGCGGAATAGACGTTCGTTCTCCACCCAGGCGGAGGGACCTCCGGCCTGGGGCTGACACAATCGACAGATCAGCGTCCCTGCCCCTAGTTCCACCCGGGGCGGGCCGCTTTCACTGCAACCTGCTGGAACCGGTGCAGCGCGAACGTTACAGTGTCGGCGGTTATCAACCGGGGTGAGGTTGGGCAAAAGCAATAGCGCAGTGACAGTCTCGAAAGCGGCAATCTCGGACCTGCGAGACTCTTCCGATACGCGAATTGACGGTCACGTCGGCCAGGTTGGCCTGCAGCCACGCTGCCAGATGGTCATCAATGGACACGGTGCGGCGGCGGCGGGAGTGGGCCTGCGTCAAGGTCTTGACAGCCTGGGTGAGCGGTTCAGGGTCTTCGCCGTACGCTGGCCTACTCTGGCTTCTTGCTGGTTCGGCGAGGCGATCGCAATCCCGTGGTGGCCAGCGCTTATCCTCTTAGCTCTCTCGGCGTCTTGGCAAGTGGCGACTGTGGTAACCAGCCTCTCGCGCAGGGAGGAAAGAACCGGCCACTTTGGGCAGCCGGCCAGCTCGCGCACAGGGGAGCACTGATGGATCAGTGCAGCCTCCAAGTTGGTGAGCGCCAGAATATTCCAGCGCGTTCGCCATAGACGGGCTTCCGCGAAGGATGGAGATGAAGTTTTCCCGATGGCTAGTTAGCCGGGCATGATTGCCGATATTCCGACGGCTTTAATGAGATCGTGCTGGCGCCGCCTTGCGTCTCAGCCTTGCGCTCCAGCAGGAACGAAAGCGTGCCTTGATTGGCGAATTTGCTCGGTTGCGCTTGGAAGTCGGAGACGGAGCCGCGATCCGCGCCCACTAACGGGGATGTTTCAACTGGGTTACCTAGCAGTACTCGCCTTCCGCCACGACAAGTGGGGACATACCACCTTTTGAAGAGAAGTCGTGCATCCGCTAGACAACGGCTAAACTGGTAGACTTGCACATCGCCAACGCGGAGACCTGCCCCATCATCGCGAAGTCCCGTAAGCTGCTAGAGCGGATGGCCACTAAGCCAGACCCTATCTCGTAGGGCCACGTTTTGCCCGCTCAACTTCCCGCTCATGCTTACCTGTCTGTTGTTGCTGAAGGCGTAGTTCTCGAAGCCGCGCCGTCTTGGACTCCCGCGCTTCGCGCTCGGCGGCGTTGACCAGTCTGGCTACGTCAGCCGCGCGGTCCAACTTTTCTCTATCGATCCTCCTTTGGGTCAAAGCCCCCTCCTCCTGTCATCATGTCTTAAGGAAGACGCGTCGCCACCTAATGTTCCGGAAAAACAAACTATCGAGAGGTGTCATTTCTTGCTGCGAGAGGGTCTTCGGGCCAATCTGTTCTTAAAATCTCGCTTTCACTGAACGTCCAGGTGTTGTCGCGACGAACGACGCGCGCGCGACGTACAGGGCCAAGATTGCCGTGCATGTGGTCATCTCCAAGTTGTCGCCCGCCGCACGGGTAAGATTGAGCCATACCCCCCAGTCGACAAATGATATTGTTCGACACTGCCCGCGTTCCACAACGCCGGGAAAGTTAGTGAGGATTGTAGCTGCGAAATGTTAGGTGATTTGACGCAGCGTCATGGAGCCCGCCTGTGCCGCAGATTGGGAAACCGCCCTCACCCTTTGAACCGTTCAGTGTACCAGGTGATCTTGCCGTCCACCTTCATCGGCTTGTGGATCATCAATTTCTTGGGAAGGTGCTCGGGATGGACTTCGAGCAGCGTGATCTTGATCGACGGCTTGCATGGGCTGCAATCGAATTTCAGCTTAAGCGGGTCGACCCCGCCGCCATAGACCATCATGAGATCGGCGGACCGGTAGTAGCGGACATTGCCGCAACTGCATTCCACCTTCACAAGCATGTTTGCCGGGTCGCCTTGCCCAGCGTGTCTATCGGATCGTGCGCCATACCCCAAAGTTAGGAACATATTCCTGTGAGGTCAAGAGGGATTGACTCTTTGTTCTCATTTTGTTCACTGTCGGCAAATGGAGGCATTCCCATGAAACCGCTGCGTGCGACTGAAACTGAGCAACCCGAGATTTTTGCCACCGTCAGACGCGAACTGCCTGCAATTCATCGTGCGGTCTTGAAGATGGCAAAGCCAATGCGCGGTCTCTCCGACGTCAGCCAGAAGATGGCTATCGCGCAAATGACGACCGCCTGGATCAAGGCCTACTACCCTGATAACCTCGAATTGCAGTTGTCGCTAGCTGATGCGATACGCGACCAGATCGACATTGATCTGAGGGAGGCCGCTCGCCTCGAAGGCCGGCAGCAACAGCACTGATGGTACCCGCAGCGATACAACATCGCGCCGAGACAGGAGATGCCCCTGTCGCTGCCGGTGGTTGTTTGACGGGGAAAGTTTTATCTAGACCTCAAACAGGTCGCTAGATGTTTAGTCCCGGCATGTGCTGGAGCGGATTGAGGGTGAATCGTTCGGGCTCTTTTGTCCAGGCCCTACAGATGAACTCGTAGGGTGTGAGGGTTTTGAGCCGCTTAGCGAAGTTGTAGGCGGTGACGAAATCGGTGAGATGGCTGCGCAGCTCGTTGTGTACCGGTGAGATTCCTGATCTTGTTGGTTTCGACGATCGTGTTCTTCTTGACTGACTGGTAGGTAAGCACCGAAGCGGCCGAATCGAGCGTCCAGTTCGGTGCTGCACTCGCTGTTTGCGGCCCGAAGACCAGCCATCCCAGTATCGCTATTACGATCAGGCCAAGACGCTGCGCTTTGGCTCGCGCTCGCCACAATGCACGACTTCGAACATGCAACGCCCCCGCCAGGCAACCCGATCTTGCTAACGGCACCGCCTAAGCATAGAGCAGTTGTTCCTGCTTGGCGAGTAGTTCCAGCGCCTCGCGACAGTTATCGCCGACGATAGCTTGGGCTGCGTCGCCCGTTGTAAGGCGCTATCCTCCAGCACCCGCCGCCACCCCTACCGCCCGGCAACGGCGCAATGACAGACGTGGTTTCGTCCTTGACCGGCCGAGCAGTTTCTTGGCGGTCACTTTTGTGCCTTTCGTGCTCGTCCATCTTTGGCGGTGTCGTGCCAAGAGGCGTCCCTGCATATCGCTTGACTCTTGATTAGTTTTGGAACAAATAGAGAACAAATTCCTATCCTGCTGAAGGTTCGGTTAAGGTGCGGCCACAACCCGCTATCGGTACATTGCGCACGTCGATCGAAAAAATCGAAGGCCGAAGTCGGCGTATCAAGTCGGTCTGCCCTTTGGCATCGCCGACCTCGACACGCGGCTTCCGGGTGGCGGGCTGGCGCTCGGTGCCCTGCATGAGATCGCCGGCGGCGGCAACGGTGCGATCGATGCCGCAGCCGCGGCGCTTTTCGCCGCCGGGATCGCCGCCCGTACTAGAGGCAAGGTCCTGTGGGTGATCCCACGCCCCGACCTGTTCGCGCCGGCTCTGGCGCAGGCAGGCTTGGCACCCGACCGGGTCATCTACGCTGAAGCCGGCAACGACAAGACCTTGCTTGCTTGCGTGGAGGAAGGCTTGCGGCACGGCGGGCTCGGCACCGTGGTCGGCGAAGTCGCCCGCCTCGACATGACGGCCTCCCGGCGGCTTCAGCTTTGTGCCGAAGAGACCGGCACCATCGGCATCGCCCTGCGGCGCTGGCGACGGCAGACCGAAGCTGCCGATTTCGGTCAACCGACCGCGGCTGTGACCCGATGGCGCATTTCGGTGCTGCCTTCGGCTCCATTGCCTGTTCCCGGTGTGGGCCGCCACCGCTGGCTGGTCGAGCTCATCCGGTCGCGAGCTGGCGAAAGTGCGGATTTTGAACTGGAGGCCTGCGATGGCAAGGGTCGTCTCGCTGTTCCTTCCCACCTGGTCGACCGACAGGCTGCGGCGCAAGGGTGGCGACGCCGCGCCTCCGGCTGAGGCGCCGCTCGTGCTGACTGGCCTGCTCGGGAGACGGGAGGTGGTGCTGGCTGCGGACACGGCGGCCTGGACCGCGGGCGCGCGCGTCGGCATGGCTGCCACCAAGGCCCGTGTTCTCGTCCCCAAGCTGATCGTTCGAGAATATGATGCTGCCGGCGACGCAGAGGCGCTCGGCCGGCTAGCCGTCTGGTTGTTGCGGCGTTACGCCCCGCTCGTTGCGGTCGATTTGCCGGACGGCATCGTCCTCGATACAACGGGTGCCGATCATCTGCACGGCGGCGAGGAAGGGATGCTCGCTGGCCTGGTTGACCGGCTGGGTGCGTCCGGGTTCACCAGTCGGTCGGCGATCGCCGACACCTGGGGAGCAGCGCACGCGCTCGCGCGTCATGCGACCAGACCGACAGTCGTTGCCCCGCCAGGACACGCCGCCTCAGCGATTGCACAGCTGCCGCTTTCGGCACTGCGCCTGCCGGCTGACACGATCGAGGGCCTGCGCGTCCTTGGCTTCGAACGCATCGCCGATCTGATCGTGCAGCCGCGTGCGCCTTTTGCATTGCGGTTCGGCCCCCAAGTCTGGCGGCGGGTCGATCAGGCGCTTGGCGTCCTTAACGAGCTGATCGATCCGATACGGGGCGAGGACCTGATCGAGGTCAGACGCAGCTTTGCCGAGCCGATTGGGGCGGCCGAGACCATAAAACACTACATTGGCGAACTCGTCGCTGCCCTGCGCCAGGCGTTGGAGTCCAAGGGGCTCGGCGTCCGGCGTCTGGACCTCATTTGCAACCGCGTCGACAGCAGCGCCCAGGCCATCCGCGTCGGCACCGCCCTGCCCGTACGCGACGCCAAGCGCCTGACGCGGCTTTTGACCGACAAGGTCGAAACGATCGACCCCGGCTTTGGGATCGAGATCATGACGCTGACGGCGATACTTGCCGAGCCGCTTGCCGGCCGGCAGCTCATGACCTCCCTGGTCGACGATGTGGCACCGGACGTGTCCGATTTGATCGATGTCCTGGCCAACCGTGTCGGCGAACGCTCAGTCTATCGCGCCGCCCCGGTCGCCACCGATGTTCCGGAGCGATCGGTGCGCCGCATTCCGGCAATGGCGCCGGACTCCGGTGCCACATGGCCAGGTCATTGGCCGCGCCCGGCCCGGCTCCTGCCCTCGCCCGAACCGATCGAGACCGTTGCGCTGTTGCCCGATCATCCGCCGATGTCGTTCATCTGGCGCGGCATCCGACGCCGTGTTCGCCGCGCCGATGGACCGGAACGCATTTTCGGCGAGTGGTGGCGTTGCGACGCGGAACTGGCGGCGGTCCGCGATTATTTCCGCGTCGAGGACGATGGCGGCGAACGTTATTGGATTTTCCGCTCCGGAGACGGCCAGGATGCGGCCACGGGATCGCATCGCTGGTTCTTGCATGGGGTGTTCGGATGACGGACCGCCCCCGCTACGCGGAAATACAGGTCACATCGCATTTCAGTTTCCTGCGTGGCGCCTCATCATGCGAGCAGTTGTTTGCCCAGGCCGCGGTGGCCGGCATCGAGGCGCTGGCAGTCGTCGACCGCAACTCGCTCGCCGGGATCGTGCGCGCCCATGAGGCGGCCAAGGCCACCGGCGTCCGCCTTGTCGTCGGCTGCCGGCTCGATCTCGCCGACGACATGTCCGTCCTGGTCTATCCAACCGATCGCGCCGCCTATGCCCGGCTCTGCCAGCTGCTGTCGCTCGGCAAGAAACGCGGCGGCAAGGCCAAATGCATCCTCGACTGGGCAGACCTCGTCGCCTACGGCGAAGGCCTGCTCGCCGTTTTACTTCCCGACCAGGCTGACGAGTGCTGTGGCCTGCATCTGCGGCGGCTGCGCGTCGTCTTCGGCGACCGCGCCTACGTGGCGCTCACCTTGCGCCGACGACCGAACGATCAGCTGAGGCTGCACGATCTGGCGACCATGGCAAATGACGTCGGTGTGGCGACTGTCGTCACAAATGACGTGCTCTTCCACGCACCGGACCGCCGGGTCCTGCAGGACGTCGTCACCTGCATCCGTCATCACGTCACCATCGGCGAACTTGGACACCGACGCGAGCGCCACGCCGATCGCTACCTGAAGCCCCCGCAGGAGATGCATCGCCTGTTCCCGCGCAATCCGGAAGCCGTGGCTCGCACACTGGAGATCGTGTCACGCTGCCGCTTCGATCTCGCCGAACTCGCCTATCAATATCCAGAGGAACGCGGCGATCCGACGCTGAACCCGCAGCAGACGCTTGAGAAGTTGACCTGGGAGGGAGCCGATGAACGGTATCCCGAGGGGGTGCCGGACAGCGTGCGCGCCTCGCTAAAGCACGAATTGCGGCTGATCGAAAAGCTGCGCTACGCGCCCTATTTCCTCACCGTGAACAGCATCGTGCGCTTCGCGAGATCGAAAGACATTCTGTGTCAAGGCCGAGGCTCGGCCGCGAATTCAGCGGTGTGCTACGTGCTCGGCATCACCAGCATCGATCCCGGCCGCAACGATCTGCTGTTCGAGCGCTTCGTCTCCGAGGAGCGACGCGAGCCTCCCGATATCGACGTCGACTTCGAGCACGAACGGCGCGAGATAGTCATGCAGTGGGTTTACGAAACCTATGGTCGCGACCATTCGGCACTCTGCTCGACCGTTGTCCGCTATCGCACCAAGGGGGCATTGCGCGATGTCGGTAAGGCCCTTGGGCTCACCGAGGACCTCATTAGAACCTTGTCCAGTCAGGTCTGGGGTTGGTCGCAGGAAGGCGTCGAGCCCAAGCATGTCGAGGCGCTCAACCTCAATCTCGGTGACCGACGTCTGCGCATGGCGCTTGATCTCGCCCGCCAGCTGATGGGCGCGCCGCGCCATCTGTCGCAGCATCCTGGCGGCTTCGTGCTGACCCATGACCGGCTTGACGAGCTGGTGCCGATCGAGCCCGCCGCAATGGATGATCGCCAGATCATCGAATGGGACAAGGACGATATCGACGCCCTGAAATTCATGAAAGTCGACGTCCTGGCGCTGGGCATGTTGAGCTGCATGAAACGAGGCTTCGATCTCCTGGCTGACCACAAGGGCATCAACCTCGATTTGGCAACTATCCCCGCCGAGGATCCGCGCACCTACGCCATGATCCGCAAGGCGGACACACTCGGCACATTCCAGATCGAGAGCCGCGCGCAGATGTCGATGCTGCCGCGGCTGAAACCTCGCACTTTCTATGATCTCGTCGTCCAGGTCGCCATTGTCCGGCCGGGACCCATCCAGGGCGACATGGTCCATCCATATTTGCGGCGCCGGCAAGGCCTTGAGCCGGTCCATTACCCGAAGCCGGAGCTGGAGAAGGTGCTCGGCAAGACGCTCGGGGTTCCCCTTTTCCAGGAACAGGCGATGCGGGTCGCAATCGAATGCGCCGGTTTTACGCCTGGCGAAGCCGACTTGCTGCGCAAGTCGATGGCGACGTTCAAGTTCACCGGCGGTGTCTCTTCCTTCAAGGAGAAGCTGATCCAGGGCATGGTCGACAATGGCTATGAGCGGGATTTTGCCGAAAGCACGTTCAAGCAGCTTGAGGGGTTCGGCTCTTACGGATTTCCGGAAAGCCACGCTGCCTCCTTTGCGCTCATCGCCTATGCCAGCGCCTGGCTGAAATGCTGGCACCCGGACGTGTTTTGCGCCGCCCTCCTCAACGCGCAGCCAATGGGCTTTTATGCGCCTGCCCAGATCGTGCGCGATGCGGTCGAGCACGGCGTCGAGGTCCGTCCCGTCTGCGTCAATGCCTCGCGATGGGACTGCCTGCTCGAGTCAACGGAAAATGACAGCCGCTTTGCCGTCCGCCTTGGCCTGCGCATGACGCGCGGGCTCGCCAACGCGCATGGCGCCGCGATCGTTGCCGCGAGAGCCGATCGGCCTTTTGCTTCGGTTGACGATTTCTGGCGTCGCGCCGGTGTACCCTCAGCAGCGCTTGTCCAGCTTGCCGATGCCGATGCCTTCCGTCCGTGCCTGGGGCTGGCACGGCGCGAGGCGCTATGGGCCATCAAGGCGCTGCGCGAGGAGCCGCTTCCCCTGTTCGCCGCGGCGTCTGCTCGCCAGGTGCGCGCCGTTCCTGAAGTGGACGAGCCGGTCGTGTCGCTGCGGCCAATGACAGCGGGCGGCGAAGTGGTCGAGGATTACGGCCATGTCGGCCTGTCGCTGCGCGCCCATCCCGTCTCGTTTCTGCGCGATGACCTGCGCCGCCGGCGCATCGTCACGTGCCGGGAGGCGATGGAGGCGCGTGATCGGTCCTGGCTTGAGGCTGCGGGCATTGTTCTGGTGCGGCAGCGTCCCGGCAGCGCCAAGGGCGTGATGTTCATCACGCTTGAGGACGAAACCGGCATCGCGAACCTCGTCGTCTGGGTCAAGGTGTTCGAACAATATCGCCGCGTCGTGCTCTCGGCCGGCATGATCGCTGTACATGGCCGCATACAACGAGAGGGGGATGTGGTTCATCTCGTAGCCCAACGGCTCGTCGACTTGTCGGCCGAACTCGCCAGTGTCGGCAATCGCGATGCCGCGTTCCCGCTGCCCCATGGCCGGGGCGACGAGTTCCATCATGGCAGTCCGACGCCCGATCCGCGCGGTTTGCCTGCGGGGCGGTTGCGCCCACGCGACATCTACATTCCAGATCTGCATATCGACACGATCACGGTGAAGCCACGAGATTTCAAATGAGCGGCACGGCTCGAAACGTCGCCGCGCCTGGGTCGCCCTCCATCTCGCCTCGTCAGTCACTTCCCTGTTCTAACAGTCTCGACCTGAAGCGGTCCGGCCGGCAATGGCTTCAGTAGGTCAGCTTGCGCCTTGGTCAGATAGATCCAATGCGCCAATCTTCCTGCCTCAAAACAATGACCTGCCGCTCGTGATAGGGCCGTATGTCCGGATCGGTCGTCAATATTGAAAGGTCGGCGGCCCGTCCCCCTCCCCTACCCGCCAGATGCCGGCGATTGCCACGAATGCTTCGCCGTTCATCGTGAAGCGATGCTTGGCTTTTGGCTATTTCTTGCCCGTGAACTCGAAGAAGGCCCATGCCGGCACAAGACAACGATTCCTCTTGGCGAGCTGCGTCCCTCGGAGCGGAAGTTGAAGACTGGCCCGCCGCACGGCCTGCATGGCGGAAAGCTGAAATTCATGGGTCCCAACCCGACTCCATTGCCTGCCGCCCTCATGACTTGGCCCATATCGTTCACCTTGATGTCGACAGCCCTGGGCAGATCGGCCTCGGTCTGTCGCGTCGGAACGCCGAGTTCGAGGCGCTGGATCATCGTGCGGTATTCGGCCCAGAGTATGAGTTGCTCATAGTCGTTGCACATGAGTCGGATACGGCTTCTCAACTGACTATACGCAGCCGCGGTACTTCTCAAACCTAGGCCGCATGGCAGTGGGCCTAAGGCCAAGGTGATCTCAACGCTTGGATCATCCGCCAGACACTGCGAGGACAAGCGTAGGGGGCCAGGCCGCGCCGCTATGAACGACGCTGCCCGGAGCGCGTGACGGTCCGGGGCACCCGCGTCCGGCCACTAACGCACCGCGCGCACGCAACTCGCACGGCTCGGCCGAATATCGCTTTCGGCCCTCCCGGCGCCGCAACGTCACCGCGGGCAACTCTCCAATCCTTCCCCATAATCGCCGCGAAGCGGCCCAGATGCCATCCCGCAATCAAAGCGAGGCGGGTTGGGGTTTCATCGAAACGAGCCGGCAGCAAGCGCGCATAAGTCACCTCGAAAGGCTCGCGGGGCGGATTTTGGAATGAGGAGCGGGCCGCAGCGGTACGAACGACCTTTTCAAGGAACTCCACCTGACCTTCGCGCCTCGGACACCAACCAGGGTGCGCTGTTCCGTCCTGTGTGATACGGGCTGGCGAATCGGCTAACGTTGCAAGCGCGATTTGACAGCCGTGCAAATCGCCGAGATTGGTAGCAATATCAACAGGATATTCGGAACTTGCCGTCGTTTTTTGGATACATGCTGATCGATCGGGCAAAGCTGCCGCCTTCGTTAACGTTCCATTAACTTTAAATTCCTTGCGTCGTTTAGAGAATCGGGCACTATTCACGCTTGAAAATCTTTTTAGACGGAAAAAGCGTTATTCGAGGCTCCTAAATGAATATCCGGCCGAATTCAGACGCTGATCTGGACTTCGACGAGGCTATCGTCGCGCAAGGCGAACTGATCTCCGACAAGCTGAACATCCTTCGATTCGAACAGTATCCACCCAATGCAGCCAAGGGACTGAGAGCGTTTTCGCTGTCGGAAGTTGCCGAGTTTTTAGGCGTGACGTCGAACAACGTAAAAAAGCTGCATCTGGACGGCAAAGGACCGGTACCGGCGACCACCCCCTCGGGCCGGCGTACTTACACGGCTGCGCAGATGCTGGATCTGCGGCGGTATCTGGACAAGCACGGCCGTCCTGGAATGAAGCAATATTTGCCGCATCGGCGCCTCGGTGACGCGATGCAGATTGTCTCTGTCGTGAACTTTAAAGGCGGCTCCGGTAAGACGACCACCGCCGCCCATTTGGCGCAATACCTCGCGCTCACCGGGCACCGAGTCTTGGCGATCGACCTCGATCCCCAGGCCTCCTTGACGGCGCTGCATGGAATCCAACCGGAACTCGACCAAAATCCATCCCTCTACGAGGCCCTTCGTTACGATGACGAGCGAAAGGACATCGCGGAGCTTATCCAGCCCACCAACTTCCCTGGTCTCGACATCATCCCAGCGAATCTGGAATTGCAGGAATACGAGTATGAAACTCCCCTGGCCGCTTCGAAGCAGTCAGTTGAAGGACGGACGTTCTTCACACGGATTTCGAATGCGCTCAAATCAGTCGATGATCGCTATGATGTCGTCATTGTCGATTGCCCGCCCCAGCTGGGTTATCTCACGCTGACGGCGCTGACGGCGTCGACGGCCGTTCTGATTACCGTGCACCCACAGATGTTGGACATAATGTCGATGTCGCAATTTCTTCTGATGCTGGGCGGCATATTGCAGTCGATCAAGGCGGCTGGAGCCACCGTGAAACTGAAGTGGTTCCGATATCTTGTGACGCGGTATGAACCGACCGACGGACCCCAGACGCAAATGGTCGGCTTCATGCAAGCCATGTTCGTCGAGCACATGCTGAAGGCGAATATGCTTAAATCGACGGCGATTTCCGATGCCGGCATGACCAAGCAGACGCTTTACGAAGTCGATCGCTCACAATTCGTACGCTCGACCTATGATCGGGCGATCGAGAGCATGAACGCGGTGAATTCTGAGATCGTCACGCTTATCCACCGCGCGTGGGGGCGTCGATGAGCGAGATTTTGACAGCCGTGCAAATCGGCGTTTTTTCGATGTTCGTCAGGGCCTTAGGTTGGATGGAGCGCTGAAAAATGGCTAGGAAAGGCTTGCTGACGAGCATAATAAGCCCGGACGCGGCGGTAGCCGACGCCGCCGCGCGGTCTCAGTACGCCCGGCGCGGAGCATCGCGAACGATGATGTTGTCGCTGGATGAGATGTCGCAGAACTCTGCCAGGCTTTTGGAAGGGGAAGCGGTCGTCGCCTTGGACCCGGGCCTCGTCAATGCTTCGCCGACAGCGGACAGGATGGAACTGGATGACCAGGACTATCGCGATCTGGTGGCCGCGATGCGGGCAAATGGCCAGGCGTCACCAATACTGGTCCGGCCGCATCCAACCGAGCATGGCCGGTATATGGTCGTCTTTGGCCGGCGACGGCTAAAGGCCGCGGCCGAGATCGGTGTACCAGTGCGCGCGGTGATCAAGCCTATGGCGGACGAGGCCGCTGTGGTCGCACAAGGTCAGGAAAACTCGGCCAGAGCGGACCTTTCGTTCATCGAACGCGCATTGTTTGCCCGGCAAGTGCTGGACCTTGGCCACTCGAAGGAGACTGCGAAGGCCGCATTGACGGTCGATGATTCTGTGCTTTCCAGGATGCTTTCCGTCGTTGATGTCATTCCCGCGGTGGTGATCCGCACTTTGGGACCCGCAAAAGGTGTCGGTCGTGACCGATGGGAGGAACTCAAGAAGGCGGTTCTGGCGCCAAAGAATGCGGCCGCCGCTGTGGACCTGGTCGAGAGTGCAGAGATACGACAGGTGGATGAGGCCGAACGGTTCAATTTCGTCTTGGCCGCGCTTCTTCACCGGTCCAGGAAGAAGTTGGCGCCGTCCACCACGACATCATGGTCATCATCCGATCAGGCCGTTCTTGCCAAGGTTGGCGTGAAGGGCAGAGCGGTCAGCATCTCCCTGTCGTCGAAGAATCAACCGGGGTTTGGAGTGTGGCTCTCGGAGAACCTTGAGGATCTCTACCAAGCCTTCAAGAAGACACAGAAGGTTCAAACAGGAGACTAAACCGCAAAAGAAAAAGGCCCCCGAACGTCACCGTCACGGAAGCCCTTCTCAAGTCTGTAGCAAGCTGAGAATCGCAAATCCGCGAATCACTGTCAAGTGCTTTGGACGTCGTTTGGCGAGCAGATTTCTTTTGCCTAGCGTTAGGTGAAGGAAGATGGGGACGCATATCGCAACGACGCCCTTTGGGCGGCGGTCAATGTCGCTTGACATAATTGCAAGTCAGGCCAGGGCTGGAAAGATCGATTCCGATGCCACGGTTTCCAAGTGGCAGGCCTTCGGGAATATCAGGGAAGCCAAGGAAGCGCTCGGCGCTACCGACCGCGCATTGGCGATCCTTAACGCCTTGCTGACGTTTCACCGTGATGACGAACTTTCGGGCGAGGGCGGTCTCGTCGTCTTCCCGTCGAATGAGCAGCTTATCCGCCGTGCCAACGGCATGTCGCCGGCGACGCTCAGGCGCCACCTGTCTGTTCTGGTCACGTGTGGCCTGGTGATCCGGCGCGACAGCCCGAATGGCAAACGCTTTGCCCGTAAAGGCCAGGGAGGTCAGGTTGAGCAGGCCTATGGTTTCGACCTGTCGCCGATCGTGGCGCGCGCTGGCGAGTTCAAGGAATTGGCAGCCGCGGTCCAGCACGAGCGGAAGGCCTATAAGCTGGTCAAGGAGCGCCTTACGATCTGCCGGCGCGATATCGTCAAGATTATCGATGCAGGGCTCAATGAAGATGTGCCGGCCGATTGGGGACGGTTCCTGAGGCGGTACGAGACAATCATCGCGAAGCTACCGCGTACGGCATCGCGGCAGGTGCTCGAGACGATTGCCGACGAGTTGGAGGATCTTTGGACGCAGGTCCATCAACTGCTGGAAACGTTCGTGAAATCACAAAATATGAGCGCCAATGAGTCCCATTTTGAGCGCCACATACAGAATTCAAACCCACACTCTAATTCTACCGATGAATCTGAAAAACGCTCTGGAAAAGAGAACGAAGCGAGCGCCACGGCTGCGAAATACGATAATGTGCGCAGTTTGCCCAAACGCGATCTGCCCCTAGGGATGGTCCTGGATGCCTGCCCCGAAATCCTGACCATGGTACGTGGGGGGCAAATTCGAACATGGCGGGACTTTGTGGCCGCGGCCGAGCTTGCCCGGCCCCATATGGGGATCAGTCCGAGCGCTTGGCAGGAAGCCGTCGAAGCCATGGGTCCGGAACAAGCGGCAGCAACGGTTGCAGGGATCCTCCAGCGGAGCAATCATATCAACAGTTTGGGGGGCTATCTCAGGAACCTGACGGAAAGGGCTCGTGGCGGACAGTTTTCTGTATGGCCTATGATCATGGCACTGCTCCGGGCCAGGCTTGACGAAAAGGCAGGGAAGTCCCCGGCAGAACCGTCCTGGACGGAGGCGGACGTCGGCAACGATCTAGTTGATCGCCCCAGACACACCGAAATCAGCGAGGCTCTGCGGCTCAGCATGAAAAACAGGGGCTGGGAGTGACGGGCGCTGGATACCATGCGGCGCCCGGTTTTCAGCCGCCTATCGGGGCAGGGGAGGGGGCTGATAACGCATTCCGTAAGGGCCAACTGCGATTCCCTTGACAGTGGGAGCCAAGGAGCCTCTTTGTTCGAGGTCTCATATGAGATCAGTCGGGCCAGCCCTAGCAAGTGTCGCTGACGTGCTCGGCTTGCCAGTAACGGCGCGCGTCGCCTCGAACCGAATAGCTGATCACGGAGCAGGGAGGGGGCCGTTTGGCTCTACAGCCCGTTCGCCTCGTGAGATTGACGCGAAAGCGGTCGCGATGGCGTTGGTATTCCGCGTCATCTCGGCGGAGGCGTGGCCAAGCCGGCCCGCGCAAAAGGTCGAAGCCGATGATTTCGGATCGGCGCAAGCCGCCTGCGAAATCCAAAAGCAACATGACGCGTCGCGCAGACCGCGCAGGTGCCGCGGTCAAGCGTTTCCCGCATGGCGAGTCGAACGACGCGCAGGATGGGTTCCTTAATGGGGAGTGGAGGCGCGTTTGTTATTAATGCCGGCGAGCACGGTGGAGATATGCCGTGCCCTTCCGGTCGACCGCGTTGCGTATAGTGCCAAGTCAGCGACGACAGGCAGCCCTCGATTGTCGACACCGACTTGTGTCGCTTGCCGATCCAGAGGTCTGGACCGTGATGTAGAGGCCGACGATCTGTGGGTCTGGCCGCTGCGGATCTGACGCCGGCACCGGGCTCAAAAAATGCTTCCAGTTGGAGCATAGGCGCGACGGGTGTTTGCCGAACTCGCTGCCCCGGCATAAGCGCGCACATGGTCAGCTCGATTTGCGTGCATGCTAGGACGGTGGCAGCAGCTTGAATGGTTCGGTCCTGGGCTTGAAAGGTGCCGAGAACTGCCATACCTTTTGCACAGGAAATATGACTCTCAATATGGTAGGATGAATTCTGTGGCCCATGCACTCAAGATCCCCGAGCAGAATGGACCTCTCATCTTGTCCTATATGGACCGGAACGGGAAGATTGCGATCGAGCAGGTCGCGGACGGTTTTGGCATGTCCAAGGGCCAGTTGGCCCAGACCGCCGGTCTTGCTCGCGAGACCCTTTATCGCTCAGAGCGCAGCGCCGCGGTCAAGACACAGGGGCGTCTGCGGGAAATGCTTGAGATCATCAGTCGTGTGACGGATTGGGCGGGCGGCAAGGAGCAGGCGATGGCTTGGTATCGAGCTCAGCCGCTTCCAGCATTTGGCGGACGCACTGCTGAAGCGCTGGTGAAGGAAGGCAAGGCCGCTGCGGTCCGTGATTATCTCGATCACATGGCCGTCGGTGGTTTCGCTTGAGGTTCGTTGGAACCTGCTACCGGGCACACGATCCACGTTGGGCATTCAAGCCGACTTCCGGCGAAGGGGCGGCGATCAGAGGTGCGCGATTTAATCCCAAAGGCGTGCCGGCGCTATATTTGGCGCTGACCATCATGACAGCGGTCAAGGAAGCCAACCAAGGGTTCGCGCACCGGATCGATCCTTGCGTGCTGTGTTCCTATGAGATCGACTGCGATGACATCGTGGATCTGACAACGGACGAGGCAAGGGGAGAATTTTCTATCGCGCTCGAGGACATGGCCTGCGCCTGGGCGACGGCGCTCAGCGACGGAGAGCGCCCGGCGTCCTGGTCCGTCTACGACCGGCTGCGGCCTCGCAGTATTGCCGGCATTGTGGTCCCCAGTTTCGCGCCGAGCGCCGAGATGGAGGATCGTAACCTGGTGCTTTGGGACTGGGGTCCGGATCTGCCGCACAAGGTAACCGTATTCGACCCAAGCGGCCGGTTGCCGAAGGACCAGCTCTCCTGGCGATGATGCACGTCTCGGCATCCGAAGGGCAGGGGAGGGGCCTTCTCCCGCGCCTAAAGCCCGGAGGCTTTTGTGAGATTGACGCGGAAACGATCGCGTCTGCGCTGATATTTGCGGGTCATTTCAGCCGAGGCATGGCCGAGCTGCTTCTGCACATAGCGTTCGTCGACCTCGGCCGAGGAGGCGAGGCCGGCGCGCAGCGAATGCCCGGCAAATTTTTGACCGCGTTCGCCTTCGGGCAAATCTCCACGCACGCCGGCCGCCAGCGCGGTGCGTTTGACCAGGCGGGCGACCTCCTGGTCGTTGAGCCGGTCGGCTCCGACTTTTTTGCCTTGCCCTGCCACCCGACGAAAAAGCGGGCCGTGGGCAATGCGCGCAAGTTTCAGCCAGGTCTGCAGGGCAACAACCGGACAGGTAGCGTCGGAGGAACCACGACCGATTTCGACCTCACGCCAGCCGGTCTTGCCCCGCAAGGTGACCAGAACGCCCTTGTCGGGAAAAAATTCGATCCAGCCCGAAGAATCCTCGGTCTGGTCCCGGCCGCAGTCGAGGCCGACGACTTCGGAGCGACGCAGGCCGCCGGCGAAGCCGAGCAGCAGCATTGCCCGGTCACGCAAGCCGCGTAGCGTGCTGCGGTCGAGCGTTTCCAGCATGGCGATCAGATCCTCGGGCAACACCGCCTCCTTCTGGCGGGGCGGGGCTGCGTGCTTGTTGCGAATGCCGGCCATGACGGTGGCGATGTTGCGGTCCTTTCTGTCCAGCGGCTGGCCACGCTGAGAAAAATTCCAGGTCAGCGAAGAGAGACGTCGCTCGATTGTCGAGACCGCGTTCGGCTTCTTGTCGCCCGCTACGTTGCCGGACGCGCAGGCCGTGATGTAGAGGCCGACGACCTGCGGATCGGGCGGCGACACATCGAGATGCTGGCGGCGCGCCCAGGCGCAAAAATGCTTCCAGTCGGACGCGTAGGCGCGGCGCGTATTGGCCGAGCTCGCCGCCTCGACGTAATCGCGCGCCCGATCGGCCAGTGCGTCGAGATGCGCCGGCAGGCGCTCGGTCGAGACGACCGGAAGGGGAGGGGGTGAGGAGTGGTCGGCATCGCCGGCGGAAAGCCAACGATTTGGCTGTCCGAACTCCGAACGGTGAGCGTCCGGTTCCTCTTCAGGCGGATAGGAAGGTCCGGTGGACCTTTCGAAGGATGACGAACGCCCGAAGGGCTGGGAGCCATAGCGGAGAGCTTCGGCTTCCGCCGGCTCTTGCGGCGCGCGGCCCATCTCCAGGACGACGTCGATGATGTCGGGCAGGTCATCGGCCAACGTGGCGTCGGCCTCGGCCGAGCCTGCAGCCGCGTTCTGGTTAACACGTTCCCGATCGACACGGGGCGCCGTTTCCTGCGGTCGAGCGGAGCCGCGCTGACTACGGT
The DNA here is from genome assembly GCF_020164775.1 of Mesorhizobium sp. ES1-6. NCBI lineage: Bacteria > Pseudomonadati > Pseudomonadota > Alphaproteobacteria > Hyphomicrobiales > Phyllobacteriaceae > Mesorhizobium > Mesorhizobium sp. ES1-6. Next base: position 13,042 of record NZ_JAIUGU010000021.1, on the reverse strand, counting down.
GTTCGAGGTTTTGATCGATGTGAGAGGCCATTTCTTATATGAAGAGCAAAATGAATGATAATGCAACATTATCATTCGTTTTGTCGACACGACAACCGCAGCGCTTTTTGTCCATTTCTGTTGATAAAAGCGCCGTCATGATTCATCGTGTCAGTGATGATTCTGCGTTCCAAACCTTCCCTACCCCACCACGCCACGATCGCCGATGCCGCTTCGACCGCGCCAATGGCAACGGTGCCGGCCTGGCTGCGCCGGGCCGTCCCGGATGCACAAAGCCTTGCGGGACAAGCCGTAGGGCTAAATGACCTTGAGGATGTCGCGCTCGCCGCCGGCGCCGCCATTGGCGCGCTCGATGCGGTGGTCCGCCGGCAGGAGCGGTGGGCCGGCGCCTGGCGGCAGCGACTGTCGCTTGCTGCGGCCGCGGTGACGGCACGGCAAACCGGGCGCGTCGAGGTTGAAGGCGCGCTGCGCGACGCCGTGCTGCTCACACGGCCGGGCGATTTTTTGTCCGTTGGTCCCGCCGGGCTTTTGCTCCTCGCCTGGCGTCGGCTGGCCACCCGGCCTGGGGACGAATTGCTGACGGAGAAAAACCTCGCGGCGGTGTTGGAAGAGTTCGGCTACGCCCCGGATGATGAGGTGGTCAGCGATCTCGCGGATGATCTCCGGCAACTCGCCGGCGCTGGCATGGTTGCAACGCTCGCCGGCACGTTCATGGCCGCCGAACGCCACGGCTTTGCGCGCGCCGTCGGGGCATGGCTCGCCGACGCCCTGCTGGCGCAACGGCTGGGTTGGGCACACGCGGTGCCGCTGCTGGGTGCGGAGGTAGCCTTGGGCACAAGCGCCCGCCCACGTCGATCGGCGGCCAGCTCTGTGGCGACAAGCATTGAGACAGATTCCGAGCGTGCGAAAGGTCTGCTTGCCGCGCAGGCGCGCGCCGCGCTGCGTGCAATTGATCTTTCCGGCGAGATCGAGCGCAGCGCGGACCGGCTGCTTGCCGTTGCGCCAAAACTCCGGGCCAAGGCGGCGGACGTCGTCGTCGACAAGCTGCTGTCCGACGATGCGATCGTCGCCTCGGAAAAGATCGCCGGCATGAGCGACCGTGGCCTGCGCCGTCTATTTGACCGTTTGCTCGAGCTCGGCGCCGTGCGCGAACTGTCCGGTCGGCCGACCTTCCGCATCTACGGGCTGTGACGACCATGGCGGAGGCGGCGCGCAGGCGAGGGAAGGGTGAACCAGGCGACGGACGGCCAAATGACCATTTGTTTGATCGCGAGCTGGATCATCTGCCGCCGGACGCGCGTTGGCGCGAATGGATGCATCGCGTCGAGGCGACAATTTTTGCCGCCAGCGCGCCGGTCGGCCGCGAAATGCTCGCCCGCATCGTCGGGAAAAATTGCAGCATAGATCTCCTCATCGACGACATCCGTGAGGAGTTGCGCGGTCGACCCTATGACCTGGTCGCCGTCGCCGGCGGCTGGAAGCACCTGACCCGTCCGGCCTATGCCGACGCCATCCGCAGTGCAGTCGGCGGTAACGAGCGCGCGGCAGACCTCACGCAGTCAGAGGTGCTGGTGCTGATGTGCATCGGCTACTTCCAGCCGATCACCCGCGCCGAGTTGTCGTCTTTTTTCGGCAAGGAGATCAGTCGCGATTTTATTGGCCATCTGCGCGGTGCCGGCCTGATTGCGTCCGGTCCGCGCAGCCCGACGCCCGGCGCGCCGTACACCTACGTCACCACGAAAGAATTCCTGCTGGAGTTCGGGCTTGCCACGCTGCGCGATCTGCCGGATTTCGAGGCGCTCGAGGACGCCGGACTGCTGAGCAAAGAGAAGCTGCTGGCGGGCGACATCATGCCAGACTTTGCCGGTAGCGCAGAATACGGCGGAGTCGAGTTCAACGAATGACTGCCCGCCGCCCACGCTACAGTCGCTGGCGCTTGCAGATACTCGCGGCTTAAGCTCGACTGCGAGCACGCCGGCGCCCGCTTCGACAAGTCCAGGTTTTTCATGAGTGTCCTTGGTGCTGCGACAGAGGACGCTCAAGCACGGACGGGATGGCCCTGTAAGGAAGTCAAGGCCATGGCTTACCGATAGGCTCGCCTGCAGGTCTGTCTCGGTGTAGTTTTAGAAGGCGGAAAGACACGGCTCGCGCCAAACGGTTGGGCAGCGCGTGCAGATATTAGCACGCACCCCCTACCTTTGCCGCGCCGGACCACGGCGCGCCCTTATCGCTGGATGGTTTTGTAGATGATGGCGGCGACGGTCTGTCAGTTATGATGCAGGGATCGGGATTGCCAACTGATTGGCGATCGCCGTGTAGATATCGACGTTGGCTCCAGGAGCTCGTACCGAAACCAGGAGAGCGTAGCGCGCTGAACGATCCCATCTTTGCAGTCCGGGTTTTTCCTTCCACCAGCCGCTTACTGGAAACACGCCGATCGCGTCCCGGTTCGCGAGCGCGGCGGCGCTTCCACGCCAGATATCGGAGTGGATCGATCCGCGGTCACGGATTTGGCCCAGCACCCAATCATCGCCTCCTGCGGCAGCTCCCAATTGACCGCCTTCTTCAGCCTCCGCAGCCCGGTTTATCCGTTGTCGGAATTGCGGAAGGCTCTCAAGTGATCGCTTCACCGCGAAGCGCAGCGCATGAGAGGCGTAGCGATGTCGCCTGGTCCAGCCGCGTTCGCCCGGATTGGGCTCAACGAAATAAGACAATGTGATCCGCAGCTCGACATCCTGGCCACCAAGAGCAAGAAGCTCATCGCGCGGCCAAGGCAGCTGATGCAGATTCATGCTGCGCGTTTTGATCGCCGATCCGTCCTTGCGGAACGGAAGCAGGGCATCCTCGACCATCAATGTGGCATCGTCGGTGGCGCTCATCAGCGCTCGTCCGTGATCCGGTACGCCCCATCCATAGCGACGTAGCATCGCCATCTTCTGCGCTTGTGAGCCAGCAGCATTAAAGCGGGCGCGCATGGCGGGGGTCCATTCGGCAGAATGAACTGCGAGACCTCGTACCGTCTCTGCCCATAACTCGGGTCGAACCGCAAGAATCTCGGCACAAAGATTGGCGCCTAGCGCAGCGGCGGCGCTGGTATCGCCGAAGGTTTCGAACAGCCGCATTTGTGGTCGGTAGTGGGTAGTCAGGAGCTGGAGGTCATCAATCGCCGACGCGGCGTTGACGCCATCATGAGCGAAATTGCCGCCCTCAAAGACGACATCCGGCCGGATCGGCCACTGACGGTCCCATATGCCCGATGTGCGACTCGCCGGCGATAGATCACCAGCAGGGGCCACGGCCTCCCAACCGGTATAATCGGGATGCGCGATTCCGATCTTGTCGGTATAGGCACCGGCGACCAGTGCGTTCCAGGCCTGAGCCGGACTCTCCACCTCTTCGAGATCGTTCCGATCGAGATATTCTCCCACATCGATCTCGCCGCGGAGGTTGCCGGCGGCCAGCACCACGAGCCGGCGGCGGTCTCCGCCCCCGTAGCAGAGCTGATCAACGGCCGCAGACCATGATGACGGTCGTCCGCGACCGAGGCCGACTTCACTCGTGACAGCCATACAAAAGATGCGTCGCCTTCGTGGTGCCTGCGCTTCGGCCTTGCCGATGCCAACCGCGGTAATTGCACCATAGAGCTCAGGATCGTTCTGTCCGGCCGGCGGCAGGACCTTGACGGTCTCCAACCGGTGGCGGAGCTCTACAACATTGCCATCGGCGAGCGCGGCCTCCAGGTCACCGTAAAGGGCGACGCCTGCCATGGAAGTGCCGTGTCCATTCCAATAGGCGCTGTCGCCGACGCCCCAGGCATCAACATATGCGTGTTGGTCAGCCGCTTCGAGTGCAGGCTCGATCAGGGGATGAGCACGCGTAGCCCCGCTGTCGAGGAGGCATATAGCCGGCGCCAAGGCGTCGGGCGGATCGATCCGACCAACCAGGTCGCCAGCCCAATCCGCCTGTTCCATGGGACGCATCTCAAGGAAGAGTGTCGGAGTATCCTTCGCCAGGCGCAGCTCGGCGACCGCATCTGTGTTCGCGATCAGCCGCGCCATCGTTTCTTCGTCCGCGAGCGCAAGCACGACATCGCGTTCTGGAAAGCTGATAGAGTGGTGCTTGAGGGCTACATTCAAGCGGTCTGCCACATGGCGTAACGTCCCCAACCGTCCATCGCGGATCCACACCTCCCACCAGGCCTGCCGACCAGCTTGAGGGAAAAGCGCGATCTCATCGGTGAAAAGAGAGCGGACAGCCGCAAGCCGTACATCCTCAATCCGGGTAACCAAGGCTTCGTTCTTCGGCTTGCCCGTCCTTGTGTTCTCATCTCGATAAGCCTCGATCTTCCTCGCGAAAAACTCGGCCGAGCGCTCGGGTACGAACACGGTCGCCGATACCATCTCGTCACCGTCGGCGACTGGCCGCACCGCCACGAGCTCAATCGCTGCGGGTCTATTCTCGAGGCTATCGAGGGCGATGCGCTCGGCCGCCGGAACTTCGAATTCGAGGTAGAAGCCACGCTCACCTTCGGCGATGGCTTCATCTCGTGCCGCCAGGTTCCTTCGCCCCTCGGCCACCGCGTCTCCGATCGCGCGCTCCAGCTTCTGAGCGTGGGCGACCCGCGCCCGCGCAGGCGGCAACCCGGTGATGACCAATCGTGGTGAGGTATAGGGTTCGGCTTGGCCGCCGCCCTCCACATAGAAATGGGGCCGATTACGTGGGGGGCGAGCCATTGATCGACGACTACCTCAACTGGTGGCGGCTTTGCGTTCCGCCAGCATCGAAAGCAGTGTCTGGGTTCTGATTTCGTCTGTATCTGCGAGCACCGCGATTTTCGCAGCCTCGTCGGCGGCGCGCGCAATTTCGGCTTGGCTCAAACCCACCGTCGCGCCCAAGACTTGTGGCCAGGCCACGGTTTTCAGTTTGAACGTAGCAAGGTGCGATTCGAGAATACCTTGCGCTATCTGAGGATCCGGAAGCCCATAGGTGATGACATCATCGAACCGGCGGTAAACCGCCCTGTCCAGGAGCTCGGGATGATTGGTCGCGGCCACGACGAGGCTTGGGCCGGCATCATTTTCCAGAAATTGCAGGAAGGAATTCAGGACCCGACGGATCTCCCCCACATCATTGGGCCCGGACCGCTGCGAACCTATTGCGTCGAACTCGTCGAAGAAGTAGACGCCGCGCTGGACAGCAATCGCATCGAAAACCAGCCGCAGACGACTAGCAGTCTCGCCCATCAATTTACCGATCAAGCCATCATAAAGAACGGTGAAGAGCGGCAATTTCAACTCACCCGCCAGCGCTGCGGCGGTCATCGTCTTGCCGGAACCGGGCGGTCCAACGAGGAGCAACTTCCGGCGCGGCGGCAATCCCCGTGCACGTAACTGTTCCTGCTGCCGCTGTTCCGTCAGCACGCGCGCAAGCCGCTCATGCAACTCGGGGCCAAGCACCATGCTGTTCATCCGAATGTCCGAATAACGCGCGGCGAGGAGGCTGGTCAATTCCCCCTTGGGTTGGGCGATCGGCACAGGCCCGGCACCACGGCGACCGACAGTTGCTCCCTTGCCTTTGGCTGTGTCGACGAGTTCACGAAGTTCCTGCGCCAGTTTGCCATGGCCCTGACGGGCCTCATGAGCGGCAAGCTGCGTCGCCACGGAGAGGAAGCGATCCTCGTCCCCGTCGATATGACTTCGCAGCAATGCAACAATGTGGTGTGCGGTGGTCATCTCATACCAGTTTCAGGCCCAAGGCCGAGATCCAACGAAGCCGATTCTAGCGGTACTTTGGCACGATGTATCGAAGAAAGATCCGTGAAACGTAGGCGTCGTCCACAAGGTTTGTCGGCGTGACATCCCGGGAGCCACCTTGCAGCCAACATAATGTGAAATCATTAAGGTTTTTGACCCCAGCAAATGCATTTCCGATGTCGGGCTGCCGAAGGACACCGGCGAACGAGCTACCGTGTCGGACAACCTTCTCGACCTCGCCTTTGAGGCATCGGCGCCGAAGAATAAACAGGTGCCAGTGCAGGGGGTGGTGCCGCTGTTTGTTCACACGCATCATTTCGGTGAAATTAATCCGCTGTAATGCGCAAGGCGTTCAGTGTCTCCGGCGTAATGGTGCCTGTTACCTTCAGATTGTAATCCGACTGCATTTTCAGGAGCCCAGATCGCATCGCAGGGCTCATCTTTCCATCCAACTCGCCATTGTAATAGCCGAACGATAGCATCGCGAACTGAACCTGGAGGACGATCTCCTTGAATTTGGCAGCGGTCCCTGGAAGCACGACCAGCGGCGCCGCAGCCGGCGGAGCGGCGGTCGGCGCCTGGTAGGTCGGCGCGGGCGCCTGATAGACTGGCGCCGGAGCTTGATAGACAGGCGCTGGAGATTGATAGACCGGGGCACGCGGCAAATAGGTGCCGCCCGTCGATGATCGATGGCTGCTGTGAGAGCTGTGACTGCTGTGGCTGGAGTGAGATCTGTGACCGGCCAATGTGAATTTGTGGTCAAGCTTGAAAATGTCGAACAATGATTTCGACTTGCCTCCGTCATTGAACGGAGCAATCGGCATTGCGATGCTTTCAATCGGCATGAAGCCGGCAGCGAGCAACGACGGGATCGTAAAGAGCCGCTTTTTCACGCGAGACCAAACCTTTCGTATCCATGCGTTTTTGGGTGCCATTCGAAGAAACCGCCGCAGTCGTCACGCAGTGCGCAGCCAGCGCATTCCGAGAGGTAAGTTCGCTTCCAATCTGAAATCGTCGACGGGGCCAGCGTCCGATAGTTGGGCGGAAGCGTGCACAGCGGAAAATTGTACAGTATGGCGTCAATACCGCGGCTGATGGCGAGATCGAGGGCCTTACCGACCACGTCGAAACCTCTGGAGCTGTCGAAGAACAACGAGTGCCAGTTCTGCCTGCCGTAGCCGATGTTCTCGAGCTGCATGATCGCCCATTTGTCGATGAAGGGCAGCGATGTCGTCACGAACCCAGCCAGATCCGCCAGACCGGCTGCATTCGGTTTCATCAGTACTGTACGCAATTCGATTTTTGCGCCAGCCTGACAAAGGATCGACAGGCCTTCTCTAACTTTGTCGAACGCACCTGGCTTTGCCACGATCCGGTCATGAACCTCGGGGTCGCTCGAGTAGACGGGAACACCCCAAAGGACACGATTTAAATCCAGCTCGCCGAGCTTAGCCAGATCATCGCGGTCAAAGTGTTGCGCATTGGTCAGAACGTGGAAATCAATGTCGGGCCGCGCTGCCAGCATTCGTCCCAGGAACTCGAGCAGTTCCGATTTGAAGAGCGTCGGCTCTCCGCCAGATAGACCGATCGTCGCGTTTTCTGGCGAGAGAAGGACTGCCGTCTCAAAAAACGGAAACATGTCTACGTGGTGCGCTTTCGGCGGCTGCGAACACATCAGACAAAGCTGGTCGCATCGTTCGGTGACCAGCAGCGTGTTGTGACGGGAATTTGCCCGGATGAGACGGTGTGCAGTTCCCCGTCGAGGCACAACAAACAGCACGTCCCCATTTACGTCACTGGGGTCGATTCCGTAGACACGGAGCGTTCCCGCTCCGCCCGAAAAGTCTGCACTTTCGCCGGATGCGTTACCCAGCACCGCATCGAACGAGCTGAGCGTTGGCGTGTCGTGGGCAACGCCCTCGAAGGACCGGAGTCGAACCACATATGGATCGATCGCGTTAGTCTCGATTTTGAGGCGAAGCGGGATCATGCGTGGACCGGGACCATGTGATCTCCCCAGGAGGGAACTCCGGCCCATTTGGCGACGGATTGCCGAGCTGCGTCGTCGCAACGCGTCATCACCTCTACGACTTTGTCGAATAGAGAAATATGCCGTCTGCAGAACCACGTCTCACTGCGAATGAGATCGATATGGCCGTCGCGTGACAGATCGTCGACGACGTCCGTGCCGCAAAAAGGCTGATAAACACAGTGGATGCAATCGGCATCGAAGTTGTTGATCGATGCATGATTGAGTAGCTGCACCTTTTGCCGATTGATGCCGTCGGCCACTGTTCCAATCGAGAGATCGACACGTCCGATCCGCGACAGCATCCTGGCTTCGTCCGTCGGGTATAACTGCCCATCGTGATCGACAACGATGTAGTCGGACGCGAAGAAATTCGGATTGCGAAGATCGACGTGATCATCGGTGCCTGATCTCAAGAATCGCCGCAGGCACTGGCTGAAATAGTACTCTTCAACGTATCGGCCAGTGCGTTGATTACGCTCTATGAGGTAATCGATGAAACCTGAATGGAGTGAATTCCATTGAGCGATCGCATTGGGATCGCTTTTCCGCCGGCGCGCAAAGCCTTGGTGGTTTATCGGCCGCAGATATATCGACTGTATCCCATGGCGCTCGAAGTTGCCGACGAGATCCTCGAAATCCGGCGGACGCCCCACGTCGATGGTTGGCAGGGCGGACACCTTGCCGGGGCCGAGGCGCCGCACAGCTTCAGCCATGTTTCCGAAGAAGGTGTCCGTAGCCAGGCCGTCGCCAGTGCGCTGCCGGGTATGCGTCTCGTGGTTCTCGTCCAATGACGTGCTGACGAACGTGTCAGGCTGATCAAGAAAGGCCCACTCCACCTCGCCCATGCGCTGGAGGTTGGTGCAAACGACAAACTGACTGCGCGGAAATTTTGAACGGGTGAAAGCCCGAATTTGCTCGAGGAGATCAACGCGAAGCAAAGGCTCCCCGCCCTGAAACTCGATCTTAATGTCCGGACCTTTCAAGTTTCCAATGAATTCGAGGGAGGCGTTCAATGTTTCATTGGACCAGTCGAAGCCGCGCGCGGCCTCAGGGGCCCGGGAAACCTGGCAATAGCCGCATGTCAGATTGCAACGCAAAGTCGGGACGAGAATGAGATACGAGAGCTCTTGCTGCTTCGATTGCCTGCCCGCCCAACGATAGGCATAGGATGTCCAATCAGGATCGCCTTCGCGTTCAAACGTATGTCCATTGCCTCGAAGAAATCTCAGGTCGTCGAGTGAGAGCGCATCGCGTGCGTATCTCCCTAGAAACTCGTCTCTACCGAGAAAGAACCCACCGGCATCGTCGCTAAACAGAAGCTTTCCGTCCGGGAGATCTCTAAATTTGAGCGGCCACACTGTCATCTGGCGGTGACCGCCCCGATCATCGCATGTCGGAGCGGAAGCGTTTCCAAGTAGATCTTCTCACGATAGATGGCGTGAAGGACGTTCTTTCGCAGATCGTCTAGCCTGTCCGGCGGAATCTCTTCTACCGCTACGCCCTGACTGGAGGCCGAAAACCGCAGCGACGGATATTGGACTTGTAGTCGCATTAACGCGCCTTCCACAAAGCGCTGAAAGCCTTGTGGAATCTCGATTGTTGCCCGTCCTAGAGAGCGCGCCTCCCCCACGTACCAAGTCCTCCCGCCCAACAAACTATACCCAAACCCGAGTATGGGAATTAGTGCAGTTCAACTTCGATTTTTCAGTGAGGACCGATATCACTGATGGTTGGGGTTGTTGCTGAGAGGACGGCAGTTTTGCGCCTGATATCGGTCGTTCAATGGGGTCAGCGCGACACACAAAAAGCGGACATTCGACTCGCCGGCACCGCCGCACGAATTCGGATAACCGGCTAAACTATAAGGTTGCCGGCGATCTATCAGTCGGACTTTTCGGCGTCGTCTTGGCAGTTGTCTGGCTTCGCCTGTATCGTGTCAGTTGCAAATTCGAACAAAGTCAGAGCAACGAGTTTGACAAATCTTAGAATCGGCGGAGGATATCCAGCCAACTTACCAGTGCTTCACGTTTGGTGCGGACGCTGTGGCCCCAGCAACGGATTGACGGCCGTTTAGGCTTATCAGTTTCCCGTTTAACAATTGATGGGATAGAAGGCATGGCCAAAGACTCAGCGCTTCTGTCTGAGATGCATAAACTCATCGGGCAACGGATGGAGGCTGGCCAGATCGCGCAGCCGAGCGAAATCGTTGAGGAGATATTCAAAAGTAAACCTCTGACAGGCCCGCATGCCGACTTCTACAGAGCATTTGCCAAGAAGGAACTTGTGGGTGTCGTTACACGCATGTTGAAACGCGTGGGCATGAGTGACGATCCTGCGTCTCCTCAGATGGTCCTTCCCGGCCATACTCGCTTGGTCAAATCTTATCCTGTGCTTCGGAACGGTGAACGGTCCTTGGTTCCAATAGGCCTCTGCACAACGCAAGAACTTTCTGACCACGTCTCGCTTCTTCGTAAGCAGGCAAAGGGCTGCGAAAACCACGCTGCAGAATTGGTTGAGTACCTTTCCACCAAAACGATGCGGGAGAAAATTGAAGCGAAAAGCAAGAGGTCTGAAAGAGCCGCAGCCGAACCGGCATGATAGCCGATGTGGCAAGTTCCTTATCGCGCGCTTTCCTATGATTCTTACCGCTATCGGTGAAGGCCGCACAACTCAGAGGTCGGTGTTACGAGATCGAAAATGAGCGCTTTCGGAACCGCAATTTGACTTAGTCGAGCAGATGGTCGAGGCTTGCCCTTCGATGAGCAACTTTCTCGAGGTAGGCTGACTGTTCGCTCGTGAGGCACGGGCGCACGAGCACCATCTCCCACTCCTTCAGGGACAAAAGTTGCGCTTTTTCCCGGCCTCGGCGGATCGTGAGCTTGAAGTCTTGAGGGCTATGCGCGACGCCTTGCTTTTTCAACCTCCAGAGAACGGTCGCCAGTTGTTTGGGGGTGAATGCACCCCGCGTCTGCAAATAGTCTATGAAGGAATGAACATCGAAATCGCGTTCCACGTTGGCCAGCGCCACAAGCGCGGTTACCAGTCGTCTGCGGCGCGCGTCCTCGACAAGCTGTCGCCGATCCCGATCGACTTTCTTACGAGTGGCGAGGGCGTCTAATGCGCGCCCTTCTTCGTCGGTCGCAGGGATACCGAAGCGATGAATGCATTCAGATCCGATCAGCAGCGTTTCAGCAGTATTCAAATTACGGATTTCGAATTGGTAGCGGATGTCGGGATGATCACAGAGCTCACAGTTCGCGGAGGGCTCTTCGAGGTCATGATAGTCGCCAGTGTAGCGCCACTCGCGAAGTGCGCGCGAAAGGCTGTCCTTGTCACGACTAAGCGGTAGCAGGTTGTTCCCAGCCCTGGTTTCCCAACTCACTTGGGTTAGCCCAGTGGACGGTTTGAATTGGTGATGAAGAGCTGCTGGTCGATAGGCCCAAGATAGACCTTGTTCAGGAGGAAGCTGAACAGAGCCTTAGCGCCTCTTCGATCGGTTGGTATCTCGATACGGCCTGCGTTTACGGAGATTGGAAATCCTATAGCCACTGCCTGCGCCTGAATGTTTGCGACTGGATGGTTCCCAAGGACATTGGCCTTTGTGATTGCAAGAACGTGCTTTCGGATACCTTCATCAGCCCCTGCCACGAACGCCGCGGCATCCTCGACGGCGAGACTGGGGTGACCGCAAAATGCACCCAGCTCAGGATCGGTGGCTTCTCGGAACACAGGCGACATATCGAGGACACGCCGCAACATGGCATAGCTCTTGAAGCGTACCAGTCCTGCCGCGTCGACGGTTGCCACCAGTTTGTTGTCCAGTGAGAATGCCGGTTCGACGAGCCGTCGAAAAACGTCGCCCTCGTACAAAAGCGCGAAACGATTGGACAGTACCTGTTGCGGGCCGAAGTTCTGGATCAGGAGGCGCCGATTTGCGCCATTGCCGAGGACAGCGAATATTCCCTTGACGGATTGGTCCTGAAAATTGGCGACATCGAGTACGGGAAGTGCGACCGCGTTCTGGTCCGCCGCAGCAAGCAGCGCCTGTGCCTCCGGCAGGTTCTGGATAAAAAGCACATCCTCGCTGTCTGGGATCCAGTCGCCTGTGAAGGCAATTTCGTTGTCGATGCCGGCCAAGAACTGAGCCTCTTGGTGTCCGAATATCCCGTCTAGCTGGGCCTGCAGCGGGTTAGTCAATTGAATGTGTCTGACTTCGGCTACCCCGGCCGGGCGGCACACGGCGTAGAGTTGAGTCATTTGCTTCCCCCCAGATCGAGCAAAATGTATTCTGTCAGCTGGCCTACCTGCAATTCCGTGGCGGCAGTACGAAGATGCTTCTTCGTTATCAGCACGAAAGTCACCCCCTCGGTAGATTGGACTTTATAGAAATGCCAACCAAGCAAGCCAAGCAATGGGTTGAAATGGTAGTTGTAACCGGTCGCTGTTATGACGCCAAAGATAACAATGGTTGGTATCCAAAATTTCCAATCCAGCGTGTTGAATTGCGACGTGAATAGCGGCATTACATAGAGCAGGAGAAACGCCGTGTTCTCATGGTCCGCAGCCTCAATTGAAGCTGCTTTGAATTTAGATGCAGGCAATGACCGCTTTGCGCTCCAGAGAATCAAAACGCATAGGACGCAAAGGATTAGGCAGGCTGCCAGGATGTATTTTGCCGTCCGGGGCGCCCCCTCAACCCATGCAACCCAAGCATAGGTCAATCCAACCGGGGCGAGGGCAGTGCTCGTAAAAACTAGTCTGGCAAAAACATTGAACATTGGCTCTTCTATCATGTTGCGCATTCGACAACGATACGACTACACAAATCCACAGAGTCTTTTTTGGGTGAAGGGATCGCTTCTTCCTGTTGGGCGCCTTCGGTCTTGATCCCGTTTGAGAACTCAGGAACGACTTGACGTCCTACCGGTTTCACATTCGAAGGCTATCGCCCTTCATTTGTGTATAGAAGGGCGGGCATAGTCCCCAGAGCATAGACCGGTGGCTGGCCCCGATGTCGGTTCGTCATCGCACCGGCGGCGGCACGGTCAACGTCTCGGGCAGCCTGTGCGGCGACGTCAACGCACTTTCCGGCGGGCGCCTCGAAGGCACCGGCACGGTCTGCAATACCACCAATGCCGCGGGCGGTGTGATCGCCGCCGGCAATCCGGGTGTGCCCGGCGCGCTCACCATTGCCGGCAACTATACCGGCAATGGCGGCACGCTGGAGATCGAGACCGTGCTCGGCGGCGACGCCTCC
>NZ_JAIUGU010000020.1:0-57341 GCF_020164775.1 Mesorhizobium sp. ES1-6 | reverse complement strand
AATCGCCCCAGCCCGTACTCTATCCCTGACATGCCACATCTCCATCGAATCAATCCCAGTAAGGAATCGAGCTTCAATGCGCCGCGCAACCGAGATGTGTGAACGCGATAGGTCCCTATACGGGGAGAGGATGCCGGCAGGCAGGTGAGGGGCGGCGCCAATGCTGGATTGATAAGATGCGGGGACGGGGCTTAAACCAGGAACGATCCGTCGCCGAAGCCGGCGCTGCCCTCATCCGCCCTTCGGGAACCTTCTCCCCGTATAGTGACGGGGAGAAGGGAAGACCGGCCTACAGCTTGCCGTTGCGCTGCTGGACCATCATGAAGGTGTCGTAATTGTATTCGGCCACCTGTGCCCAGAGATAGTGCTCCTTGCGGAAGCCCTTGATCGATTCCCAGATCTTCTTGAACGGCGCGTTCGAGGCTTCCATTTCGGTGTAGACCTCGTTTGCCTTCTCGAAGCAGGCGGCCATGATCTCCTGGCTGAACGGACGCAGTTTCGCGCCGCCGGCCACCAGCCGCTTCACCGCCGGGGGGTTCACATAGTCGTATTTCTGCAGCATGTTGGCGTCCGCGGCCTGGGCGCACGTGCGCAGCAGCGACTTGTAGGTCGGCGAAAGCTCGTCGTACTTCGCCTTGTTGAACATCAGGTGGACGGTCGGACCGCCTTCCCACCAGCCGGGATAGTAGTAGTAGGGCGCCACCTTGTAGAAGCCGAGCTTCTCGTCGTCATAGGGGCCGACCCATTCGGCGGCATCGATGGTGCCTTTTTCCAGCGCCGGGTAGATGTCGCCGCCGGCGATCTGCTGCGGCACGACGCCGAGCTTCTGCACCACCTTGCCGGCAAAGCCGCCGATGCGCATCTTGAGGCCGGAGAGGTCGGCCACCGTGTTGATCTCCTTGCGGAACCAGCCGCCCATCTGGACCCCGGTGTTGCCGCCCGGCAGGCCGAACAGACCCTGCGTGGCGAGGAACTCGTTGAACAGGTCGATGCCGCCGCCATGGTAGTGCCAGGCATTCATGCCGCGCGCATTGAGCGAGAAGGGAACGGCGGCACCCAGCGCCCATGTCGGGTCCTTGCCCCAGTAATAATATGCCACCGTGTGACAGGCCTCGACCGTGCCGGCCGTGGTGGCATCGGCAACCTGTAGACCGGGCACGAGTTCACCGGCGGCGAAAACCTGGATCTGGAAATTGCCGTCGGTGGCTTCCGACAACATCTTCGAGAACACTTCGGCCCCGCCATAGATGGTGTCGAGCGACTTCGGGAAGGACGATGCCAATCGCCATGTCACCTTGGGATTGGACTGAGCGATTGCCGGTGCGGCGAGCGTGGCCGCCGCCGCGGCTGCGCCGACGCCGGTGACGCTGGCCTTGCGGATAAATGAACGACGATCCATGCAGTTCCTCCCTTTTGGATCAACAGAACCGACGTTCGGGAATCCTCGGCTCCCGCATCGGTTCGCTCGAAACAATACACGGGCAAGGAGTCGAGTCCAGCACGGCGGCCGGATTTGGTGCCGAAGCCAGACGACCCTGCAACTATAGTCTAACGCAGCATGTGGTGGCCCATGCGACACACTGAAACTTGGCATGGAAAATTGCCCAGGGATGGCCTATTTTGGACGCAGGACATCACATCCAGATGGAAACCAGACCCAAAATGCAGCAGCCGCTCGTCGCCATATCGACCGACGTCCGTCAATTCGACAACTACACCTGGCATGCCGCTCCGCAGCAATATCTGGAGGCGGCGATCACGGGTGCCGGCGTTTTCCCCCTGCTCGTGCCTTCGTTCGGCGGCCGGCTGGACTTCGACGAGCTCCTGTCGTCGGTCGACGGCGTCATGCTGACCGGCTCGAAATCCAACGTCGACCCATCGCTCTACGGCGGCGATGCGAGCGAAGCGAATGGCCCTTACGACCCGGCACGCGACGCCACCACGCTGCCGCTGATCCGCAAGGCGATAGAGCGGGGCGTGCCGCTGCTTGCCATCTGCCGCGGCATCCAGGAGCTGAACGTGGCGCTGGGCGGCACGCTGGGCACCGAGATCCAGGAGCGTGAAGGTTCGCTGGACCACCGCGCACCGGTGAGCGACATCCAGGACGAGCGCTTCGCCATCCATCAGACCGTTGCGATCAAGCCGGGAAGCTGTCTTGCCGGCGTGTTCGGCGCGGGTGACATGAAGGTCAATTCCCTGCATCGCCAGGCCATCGACCGGCTCGGCCCGAAACTGCAGGTCGAGGCCGTCGCCACCGACGGCACGGTCGAGGCGGTGTCGGTGAAGGACGCCCGCGCCTTCGCCGTCGGCGTCCAGTGGCATCCCGAATATTGGGTCAAATCGGACAGCAACTCGGCCAAGATCTTTCGCGCCTTCGGCGACGCGGTGCGCCTGCACGCGGCGGCGAAGGCCGGCGCACGGGCGGCGGCGGAGTAGTCAGTCTCCCGGCTTCAAGTCACTGTCTGCCGCCAGCGACAGCAGCGGATTGGCCGGCGCGTAGGATTCGTAGCCGTCGCCATCGGCAACGGCGAAGGTGACGATCGGATCGATGCCGTTGACGCTGAAGGCGACCGTTCCGTCCTGTCCTTCGCGCCAGAATTTCGCATGTTCGATGCCCGGCAGGAGCCGGCGACAATTCGGCGCCACCGTCAGCAGCGACAGGCCATCCGAAATCGAGGCCCCGCGCTTGACCGCGCAGGCGCCCTCGTCGCCATTGGCGACCAGCCTGTAGGTGTTGGACGGCGTGGCCTCGTCGGCGGCGCTTTCAACACTGCCGCCGTGAAACAGCTGAACGCCGACAAACAAGGCGGCGGCCCCGATCAATGCGGAAAGCGTCTTCATCCTGCGCACCTACACGTATAGACAGGATGCAGAATGATTCCAAAGGGTTAAGCTGACGTTAATAAATGTGGCGGAGCCAGATGCTCAAGCGCGCGCCTTAACGCCGGCCGTCTCAGGCACCGGCGTCAGCGGCCGGCGCTCGCTGAACCAGGAGACCAGATTGTCGACGCATAGATCGGCCATGGCGCGGCGTGTGTGCTCCGAGGCCGAGCCGACATGCGGCAACAGAGAGGCGTTGGGTAAGTCGAGCAATGCCTGGGGGACATTCGGTTCTTCGGCAAAGACATCGAGGCCGGCGGCGGCAATGGTGCCGTCGGCAAGCGCTGTCGCAAGGGCTGCCTCGTCGACCGTGCTGCCCCGGCCCACGTTGACGAAGACGCCGTTGGCGCCGAGTGCCGACAGGATTTCGGCGTTGACCGCCTTCTGCGTCGAAGCGGCGCCGGGCGCCACCGAGATCAGTGTATCGACTGCTTCGGCCAGGCCCTTCAACGTGTCGTGGTATTGATAGGACAGGCCTTCGACCCGACGCCGATTGTGATAGGCGATCGGCAGGCCGAAAACCTCCAACCGGCGGGCAATGGTAAGACCGATGCGGCCCATGCCGAAAATGCCGACGCGGCGCGCCCGCAAGGTGAGCCGGCTTAGCGGGTAGTCGCCGCTGCGCGGCCAGTTGCCGTCGCGTAGCCAGGCTTCGGCCCGCGGCAGGCCGCGAATGGTGTTGATCAGCAGGCCAATCGCGGTATCGGCGACCTCTTCGCTCAACACATCGGGCGTGTTGGTGACCATGATGCCATGCGCGGCGGCATGGCGGACGTCGACCGAATCATAGCCGACGCCAAAGCTGGCGATGATTTCGAGGTTCGGCAGCGCGTCCATGAAGGCGGCGTTGATGCCGGCATAGGAAGCGATGCCACGCACCGTGCGCCGCATCTCGTCCGTGACCAGCGATGGCTCGGCGCGATCGATGCCCATAAGGCTGAACGTCCGCCCGATGCGGCCGACCGCGTGGGCGTTGAACTGGCTTGGCGTCAAAATGACGACAGGCGGTTTCTGCTCGGGCTCGATCATACACGCTCCACCGGCTTGCCGGTCGACTGGCGCACATGCAGTTCCGGCTTGATCAATTCCTGCGAGGGCCGCACCGTCTGGCCGTTGAGCTTGTCGAGCAGCGCGCTGGCGGCGCGGCGGCCAACCTCGCGCTGGCCGTTCCAGACGGTGGTGAGCGCCGGCGTGGCGATCGCCGCCTCCTCGAGATCGTCATAACCGGTGACGGAGATGTCGATGCCCGGCACCAGGCCGGCACGCGCAATGCCGTTCATCAGACCTATGGCGACGAGATCGTTCCAGCAGCAGGCGGCGGTCGGCCTGTCCTTCAGCGCCAGGAACTGCCCGGCGGCCTCGAAGCCCGCCTGCTTGGTGCGCGGGCCTGATATGCGCCAGGACGGCCTGACTTCGAGCCCCGCCGCCTCCATGGCATTGACATAGCCCTGATAGCGGTCACGGCCTGTCGAGGTCTGGTCGGTGCCGCCGATCATGGCGATGCGCTTGTGGCCGAGCGAGATCAGATGGTTGGTGGCGAGGCCTGTCCCATAAGAGTCGTCGCCGCGAAACACCGGCACGTCGGCGCCCTCGACGGTGCGCGCGATCAGCACCGCAGGCAGGCCGTTCTCCTCGGCCATCACGATGTCGGACGCGGGCGTGCCGATGGCCGGCGACATGATGACGCCGTCCGCGCCGAGCTGCAGCAGCGTGTCGATGAAGGTGCGCTGCTTTTCGAGCTGGTCGTAGTGATTGGAAAGGATGAAGGTTTGCCGGCTGCGGTCGAGCTCGCTCTCGATCGAACGCAGGATCTCGGCGAAGAACGGGTTCATGATGTCGTGCACGACGACACCGACAATGCCCGAGCGCGAGGTGCGCAGACTGGCGGCGCGACGGTTGTAGATATAGCCGATGGCGCGCGCATGTTCCTTGATGCGGTCGCGCGTCGAGCCGGCAACCAGCGGGCTGTCGCGCAGTGCCAGTGACACGGTGGCCGTGGAGACGCCAAGCGCGTCCGCGATCGTCGACAGCTTGATCTTCTGTGCCAGCCTTTCGCTCCCCGTCGTTTTTTAAACTGTTTAAGGGCGGCCTTATGCCATCGATCGGGGCCAAATCAAAGTTTTTTTGCCAGCGCTTCCGCCTCGACGTCCGACGCCGCGCGGCTACGCAGCCTGAGCCGGTGTTCGCGATGGACGATGTAGAGGCCGCTGGCGACGATGATGGCGGCGCCGACCAGCGTCCAGCGGTCGGGGAACTGCTTGAAGACGAGCCAGCCGGAGAGAATCATCCACACCATCTGCGAATAGGGATAGGGGGCGAGCGCCGTGGTCGTCGCCAGCCGATAGGCCTGGACCAGCAGCCAGTGCCCGACGCCGCCGAACACGCCAAGCATGAGCAGCACGAACCAATGCCAGCCATCGTGCGGCAGCGAGAACGAAAACGGCAGCATGGGCAACAGCAGCACCGCTGGCGCCAGCGCCGAGAACAGGATCAGGCTTTCCGAGGTCTCGGTGGCCGACATGCGGCGCGTCATGATGACATAGAAGCAGTTCGACAGCATCGAGCCGAGCGCGAAGAGATGTCCGATGCCGAAAACACCGACACCCGGCCTCGTGATGATCAAAACCCCGGCGAAAGCGGCCAGAATGGCCAGCCAGCGCCGCCAGCCGGCCCATTCGCCGAGCAGCGGGCCGGCAAGGGCGGTGATCACCATCGGCCCGAAGAAATAGATGGATGTCGTCTCAGCCAGTTGCAGGGAGCGCAGCGCCAGGACGTTGAAGATGGTCGAGCCGAACAGGAAGGCGCCACGGATCACATGCGCCGGCAGGTTGACCGGGCGAAACCGCTCCGGCTCGCGCCAGCCACGCAGCAGCGCCCCGACCAGCACCACGTGCACGGCAAAGCGCACCCAGGCAACGATCAAGACGGAGACGCCGGCCAGGACGAGGTATTTGCTTGAAGTGTCGAGGAAGGTGAAGAAGACGTAGGTGGCCAGCATGCAGACGATCGCCACCGGCGGCGTCGCGCTTTCTGACTGTCTTTGGGAAGGACTCACGTGCAGACCGGAGGAAAAGCTGGGCTGGAGCCCACCTTTGCGGGAATTGTCGCTTGCCGGCAAGCCAATTGTCGCCCGCTGCCATGCCTTGGGTCCCTGGCACAACAACAGCCGCGGTCAGGCTTAGTCCGCAGGCGCTAGGTGTGCATGCGGGCGCCCTTAGTGATCTTGTCGACCACCTTCTTCTCGGCGCGCAGCGCGATGCCGACCACCTTGGCGTCTTCGGGCGCGAATTCGGCGAAGGCGGCGCGGTTGGCGGCGTCGAAGCCGGTGGAAAACATCTCCTCGACATAGAGCGAGGTGGTGACGCCGCGTTCCAGCGCACGCCGGTGGATCGCACCGAGCGTCGCCTGGTCGGCCGAGAGCACGATGACCGGCTGGATCGAGAGCGGATTGTAGAGATTGCCTGATCGGTCTCGATAGGGCTCGCCGATGATGTCGGGAAACTGCGCGACGACGCCGCTGGTCAAAAAGGCGGTGACGTTGAGCTTCTGCCAGACCGGCAGATCTTCCCTGAGCACGATTGCAAATTTCGTATCGAACATGAGACAGTGACCAATTCCAGCTGGCGCCCCGATTTTTCGAGGCTGAAGGGGACGATGTCGTTCGAACTAGACCGCCAGGCTTTCGAGGGTCTTGGACGTTTGTGCGCCGATGCCGCGGAAAACTGCATCATTTCCGCGCCCGACCCGGCCGGGATGGAGCGTATCGAGGCTCGGTTTCACGGCAGCGCCTTCGACCTGCACCGCCACGACACCTATGCGATCGGGGTGACATTGCGCGGCGTGCAGACCTTCCGCTATCGCGGCGCGGCGCGGCTGAGCCTGCCCGGCCAGATCATCGTGCTGCATCCCGACGAATTGCATGATGGCGGCGCGGGCACGGAGGAAGGCCTGCGTTACAGGATGCTCTATCTGGAGCCGTCACTTATGCTCGATTCTCTCGGTGGCGCGGCGCTGCCTTTCGTCAGGGACGGCGTGGTGACCGACGACGCCTTCTGCGCGACGCTGCTTTCGGCGCTCGGCCCGTTGGAACAGGAACTCGACGAGCTGTTCGTCGACGACTTCCTGGCGCAGTTGACGCTAGCCCTGGCCCGGCACGCCGGCCAGCCGGCAAAGCTAATAGCGGGGACGGCGTGGCGGGCGGCGACGCTGGCGCGCGAGTATCTGACGGAAAACCTCGACCGGCCCGTGCGTTCGGGTGAGTTGGAAGCCGTCACGGGTCTCGACCGCTATGCCCTGTCGAGACATTTCCGCGCGGCCTTCTCCACCAGTCCGCACCGTTTCCTGGTGATGCGCCGGCTTCAGCGCGCACGCAGGATGATCGCCGCCGGCGAGCCCTTGGCGCAGATCGCGATCGAAGCCGGCTTCAGCGACCAGAGCCACTTCAACAGGCAGTTCAAGAAAGCGTTCGGCATGACGCCGGGACGCTGGTCGTCCTTGATCAACGGAGTTGCGGCCGCCTGATTGGCGAAGGGATCAGTCGTCGGTTTCGGCGTCGTCGTCGATCAGCACCAGTTCCTCGTTGGAGAGGTTGGCCTCGATGCGGGCGAGCAGCTTGAACAGCGCCTTCTGGTCCTTCTTGTCGAGGCCCTTCAACGCCTGCTTTTCGGTCTTCCTCACCGACTTCTCGATGGCGCGGATGGTTTCGCGACCGGTCTCGGTCAGGAAGATGTGCGCCTGGCGCGCATCGGATTCCGATGCGCGCTTTTCCAGAAAACCCTGCGCCTGCAGCCGGTTGATGGTCTTGGTGATGGTCGGCGGACGCACGCCGAGCCGCCCGGCAAGATTGCCCGGTGTCTGGCCGTCCTCACGGTCGAGCGCCAGCATGATCTGGTCCTGGCCGGCATAGAAGCCATGCGCCAGAAGCCGTGCCGCCAGCGCGGTCCTTGCCAGCCTTGCCGCTGAATGCAGCCGGCTCATCGTTGCAGTCTTGTCCGCCTTGGCCATGGTCATCCCTCTTCGGCCGTACCGGTGCGCACAGCATAGACGCAGCCGGCCGGTTGGCAATCGACGATCGAAAAGATTCCGGCATTCGAAACAGCTTTGCCGGCAAGCATTGCGGTGTCCGCCGTGGTGATGCCAGATGTTTATTTCAGTTAGATGACAAACGAGTTTCGAGCGGAGCGGATTCGATGCAACCTTTGCGTGGATGCGATCCGACGACCGACAGTCCTGACGAGACGTTTCTCTTGATCATTCCAGCGCCGAGGCGGCGATCGGGTGCGTGGCCGTGATGCCAGACAATCCCCTGCCGACAGCTTTGGCCCATGGTTTGCCCCGTGCAAAAGCCCGGCGCACATCCTATATGCAACCGACAATTCCCTTTCGCGGCCTGGATTTCAGGCCCAAGTCATTCGAGGCAAGTCATGAGCGACGCACAGACGCAGATCCCCGTAACCGTTCTCACCGGCTATCTCGGCGCCGGCAAGACGACCTTGCTCAACCGCATCCTGTCGGAGAGCCACGGCAAGCGCTACGCGGTCATCGTCAACGAATTCGGCGAGATCGGCATCGACAACGACCTGATCGTGGAATCGGACGAGGAAATCTACGAGATGAACAATGGCTGCGTCTGCTGCACGGTGCGCGGCGACCTGATCCGCGTCGTCGAAGGCCTGATGCGCCGGCCGGGCCGCTTCGACGCCATCGTCGTCGAGACCACGGGGCTGGCCGACCCGGTGCCGGTGGCGCAGACCTTCTTCATGGACGACGACGTGCGCTCCAAGACCAAGCTCGATGCCGTGGTGGCGCTGGTCGACGCCAAGCACCTGCCGCTGAGGCTCAAGGATTCCAAGGAAGCCGAGGACCAGATCGCCTTCGCCGACGTCGTCGTGCTCAACAAGACCGACCTCGTCACCCCCGAAGAACTCGCCAAGGTCGAGGCAACGATCCGCGCCATCAATCCGGCGGCCAGGATCCATCGCACCACCCGTGCCGGCGTGGCGCTGTCGGAGGTGCTCGACCGTGGCGCCTTCGACCTGTCCAAGGCACTGGAGAACGATCCGCATTTCCTCGATGCGCATGACGACCATGATCACCACGACCACGACCACGACCACGATCATGATCACGACCATCATCACGACCATCATCACCACGATCACGATGGGCACGACCACCACCATCACGCGCATCCCTCCGACATCCATGACGTGACGGTGCAGTCGGTGTCGCTGCGCGGCGGCGAAATGGACCCGAAGAAATTCTTCCCGTGGATCGAGAAGATCACCCAGATGGAAGGCCCAAACATCCTGCGGCTGAAAGGCATCATCGCGCTCAAGGGCGATGACGAGCGTTATGTCCTGCAGGGCGTGCACATGATCATCGAGGGCGACCACCAGCGCGCCTGGAAAGACGGCGAAAAGCACGAGAGCCGGCTGGTCTTCATCGGCCGCGAACTCGACGCCGAGCGGCTGAAGAAGAGCTTTGACGCCTGCCAGGCGGCTTGATTTCCAAATCCCGTAGCGTTAGCGCTGCCGGGTCTGTCCTTCTCCCCTTGTGGGAGAAGGAAGGGCCGCCCCTGGCCGCGCCGGCGGCTTCCTCGAATGGAATAGCCTGCCATGCCAACCGTCGCTCCGCTCGATCTCGAAGGCCATTGCGTCGCCGCCGTCTTCCTTGGCGACGTGCCGCATTTCGCGCTGGCCGATGGCGCTATCCACCGGCTCGACAATGGCCACAAGACCGTGCAGGCCAATGATGGGCTGCTGGCGGCCTTCCATGACTCGGCGAACGACCGGCTGATCACCGGCGGCGAGGACGGCAAGGTGTTTGCCGTGAAAGCCGGCGGTGAGACCCAGGAGGTGGCGAGCGCCGGCAAGAAATGGATCACCAGCGTTGCCGCCGGGCCGCAAGGCGCCATCGCCTATGCCACGGGCAAGACCGCCTTCGTGCGCTTCGCCGACGGCAAGATCAGGGAATTCTTACATCCGCGTTCGGTAGAGGGGCTCGCCTTCTCGCCCAAGGGCATGCGCTTCGGCGTCGCCCGCTACAATGGCGCGACGCTGCATTTCCCGGCCGCCGAAGGCAAGCCGGTGGATCTCGAATGGGCCGGCGCGCACACCGGCATCACCTTCTCGCCGGACGGCGCCTTCCTCGTCACCACCATGCAGGAAAACGCCCTGCATGGCTGGAAGCTCGCCGACGGCAAGCACATGCGCATGAGTGGCTATCCCGGCAAGGTCAAGAGCCTGTCGTGGAGCGTCAAAGGCAAATGGCTGGCCAGTTCCGGTGCGCCGGCGGCGATCGTCTGGCCGTTCTCGTCCAAGGACGGGCCGATGGGCAAGGCGCCGCTGGAACTCGGCACGCGCGGCAACGCCATGGTGACGGCGGTCGCCTGCCATCCAAGCCAGGATGTCGTGGCCGTCGGCTATGACGACGGCATGGTGATGGCTGTGCGCTTCGCCGACGCCAAGGAAGTGCTTTTGCGGCGCCCGGGCAAGGGCGGCATCACCGCGATGATGTGGGACAAGGAAGAACGCCGCGTCGCCTTCGGCAGTGCGGCCGGCGACTGCGGGGTCATCGACATCACGGCCTAGTCTCGAAACAGCTGATTACTCGGCGCCGCAGGAAACCTTGCCGGTCAGATCGACCGGCTTGCCATCGCTGTCCTTGTCGGCCATGCTGTCATAGATGGCGAGCTTGTAGTCTCCATCATAGACGCCCTCGTCGCTGGCCTTGGTCAGGATCGTCAGTTCGACCGAATTGTAGTTCTGGGCCACTTCCTGCTCGTGGTAGATGTTCAGCCGCAGTTCCTTGTTGTCCAGCCAGTACTGGGTGAGGTTGGCGTTCTCAAAAATGGTCTTTCGCAACTGATCGCCGGCGGGCCTTGCCTTGATTTCGAGGTCGCCGCGGAAGTTGAAAGTCGGGCCACCCATCCCGGTGGTCACGCCGGCATCGACCTGGAATTTGACCTGTGGATCATCGACTGAGCACCAGATGCCGCCGGTGGCGAACGCCGTACCGGCCGACAGGAACAGTATCGTCAGGCAGATGATCGTCCGCATTTCCCTTGCCCAATTGCCGTCCACATTGGCGCCGACTTCACACGGACCGTCAAGCGCCGCTGGGAAAGGCTGAGCCAATGCAGAACAGCCGCACGGCCAATTGCCGTCGCGGAGGTGGATTGGCTAAGAGGAACCGGCAAGAGGGGTTTTCATGCACAGCAGCGACAGTTCAAGCACCATCGGCGGCATCGGCCGCGACCGCATCGCGCAATTGCGCGAGACGGAAGGGGCTGCTTTCCGCGATGCGCGGCCGAAATCGCAGGCCAAGGTCGGCAACGGCCTGCCCGGCTTCTTCGGCGGCGTGCCGATGCACTGGATGAATGACTGGCCGACGCCGTTTCCGATCCTGGTCGACAGCGCCAAAGGCGCCACAATCACCGATATCGACGGCAACAGGCTGGACGATTTCTGCCTCGGCGATACCGGCTCGATGTTCGGCCATTCGCCGCCGCCGGTGGCGCGCGCCATTCGCCGCCAGGCCGGGCGCGGCCTGACCTATATGCTGCCATCCGAAGATGCGCTGGCCATCGGACCGCTGCTGCAACAGCGCTTCGGCCTGCCGTTCTGGCAGATCGCGACGACGGCGACCGACGCCAACCGCTTCGCGTTGCGGGTAGCCCGTGCGGTTACCTCCAGGGAAAAGATCCTCGTCTTCAACGGCTGCTATCACGGCTCGGTGGACGAGACGATGGTGCGGCTGATCGACGGCAAGCCCGTCAACAGGCCCGGGCTGGCGGGCGAATTCCGCGATCTGACCCGAACCGCCAAGGTCATCGAGTTCAACGATGTCGCCGCACTCGAAGCCGCGTTGGAGGACAGGGACGTGGCCTGCGTCATCGCCGAGCCGGTGCTGACCAATTCCTGCATGGTGCTTGCCGATCCCGGCTATCACGATGCGCTGCGCCGACTGACCCGCGCGGCCGGCACGCTGCTTCTGATCGACGAGACGCACACCATCTCGACCGGTCCCGGCGGCTACACGAGGAAATACGGCCTGG
This sequence comes from Mesorhizobium sp. ES1-6, assembly GCF_020164775.1. Lineage (NCBI taxonomy): Bacteria > Pseudomonadati > Pseudomonadota > Alphaproteobacteria > Hyphomicrobiales > Phyllobacteriaceae > Mesorhizobium > Mesorhizobium sp. ES1-6. Next base: position 45,403 of record NZ_JAIUGU010000020.1, on the reverse strand, counting down.
ATCCCGACTTCTTCGTGCTGGGCAAGCCGATCGCCGGCGGCGTGCCGGCAAGCGTGTGGGGCATGAGCGAGGAGGTCGCCTCGCGCTACGCCGACTACAACAGGACGAAAGAGCCGGGCTATTCCGGCATGGGCACGACGCTCTCGGCCAACCCGCTGCAGTTCGCCGCGATGCGCGCCACGCTCGAGGAGGTGATGACGCAGGAGAATTACGACCGCATGGATCATCTGGCGCGGCAGCTCGACGCCGGGCTGACCGGGGTGATCGACCGTTACCGCCTGCCCTGGCATGTCGCCCGTGTCGGCGCCCGCGTCGAGTTCATCTGCGCGCCCGGCCCGCTGCGCAATGGCGCCGAGGCGGAGGGTGCGCATGCGCCGGAACTGGAGGCAGCCATTCATGTCGCCCTGGTCAATCGCGGCGTGCTGATCGCACCCTTCCACAACATGATGCTGATCTCGCCGGCGACGTCAGGCACGCAGGTCAACCGGCTGATCAGCGCTTTTGGTGCGGTTGCGGCAAAGCTTGCGGCATGAGACAAGCGGCCATGGATCATCCCAACGCCCTCGTGACCTCACCTTCGGGCTCGACGCCCGCCGAGGCGCAAGCCTTTCTCGACGCCCATCCGGAGATCGAAGCCTTCGATATCGTACTGACCGACGCCAATGGCGTCGGCCGTGGCAAGATCGTGCGGCGGCATGAGCTGAAGAGCATTTTCGAGGGTGGCCGGCATATGCCGATCTCCATCCTCGGCCTCGACATCACCGGCGAGGATGTGCACGAAACCGGGCTGATCTGGGACAGCGGCGACGGCGATCTCAGGGCTTGGCCGATTCCGGGCACGCTGGTGCCGCTTTACGGCACGAACCCGCCGCGCGGCCAGGTGCTGATGGCGATGTACCATCTCGACGGCCAGCCAATGTCGTCGGACCCGCGCCTGGCGCTTGCCCGGCAGGTCGACATACTGGCTGCCAAGGGCCTCCATCCGGCCGGCGCCTTCGAGCTCGAGTTTTTCCTGCTGGCCAATGAGCGCGATGCCGACGGCAAGGTGCAGCCGGCGCGCGCGGTGCTCGACGGCCGCGTCTCGGGCAAGACCGAGGTTTATTCCGTCGACCATCTGCATGGCATGGAGCCGCTGTTTTCGGACATCTACGCCGCCGCCAAGGCGCAAGGCATCCCGGCCGAGACGGTGATTTCCGAATATGCGCCTGGCCAATACGAATTGACGCTGAACTACCGCAAGGACGTGATGCGAGCGGCCGACGACCTCGTCATGCTGAAGCGGCTGGTGCGGGCGCAGGCGCGCCGCCACGGCGTCACCGCCTGCTTCATGGCCAAGCCGATCGAGAAATATGCCGGCTCCGGCATGCATTTTCACGTCTCGCTGCAGGACAGAGCGGGCAAGAACGTCTTCTCGGAAGCGGCCGGCGAGAGCTGGTCGCTGCCGCTGCTGCGGGGCCTCGGCGGCCTGATCCAGACCATGGCGGAATCGATGCTGGTGTTTGCGCCGCACGCCAATTCCTGGCGGCGCTTCGTCTCGCAATCCTACGCGCCGGTGGCGCCGACCTGGGGCGTCAACAACCGTTCGGTGGCGCTGCGCGTGCCGGCGGGCGACGCGAAAAACCGGCGCATCGAGCATCGGCCCTCCGGCGTCGACGCCAATCCCTATCTGGTCGCCGCGACGGTGCTGGCCGGCATCATCAAAGGCCTCGACGAGGGGCTCGATCCAGGCCCCGAAACGACCGGCAATGGCTATGAGGCGGCCGTCACCCGTACGACGATGCCGGCCGACTGGCGCGCGGCAATCGAAGCGGCCCGAGCGTCCAGCTTCCTGAAGGGTGCGCTCGGCGAGGACTTGCACCGCACCTTCGTGGCGATCAAGCAGTCCGAATACCTGCGCGTGGCGCGCACGGTCAGCGAGCTGGACTATCATCTCTACCTGCACGAAGTCTGACGACCGAGCGCCCCGGCGACGATCACTTTTTCGCCGCCACCATCAAATGAGGTAGCGCTTGACGTCCTAGGAACATATCATGAACATATGAGCGTGCTTCCTGTTCGTGAAAAGCTGGCAATTCTCTCCGACGCCGCCAAATACGACGCGTCCTGCGCCTCGTCGGGGGCGGCGAAAAAGGACTCGCTGAAATCCGGCGGCATCGGTTCCACCGAAGGCATGGGCATCTGCCATTCCTATGCGCCGGACGGCCGCTGCATTTCGCTGCTGAAAATCCTGCTCACCAATTTCTGCATCTACGACTGCAGCTATTGCATCAACCGCTCATCCTCGAATGTCCGACGCGCCCGCTTCGGCATCGACGAGGTGGTGAAGCTGACCATGGATTTCTACCGGCGCAATTATATCGAGGGGCTTTTCCTGTCCTCGGGCGTCATCCGCTCGCCAGACGAGACCATGGGCGAAATGGTCGAGGTGGCGCGGCGGCTGCGGCTGGAGGAAAAATTCTCCGGTTATATCCATCTCAAAACCATCCCGGAAAGTTCGGCGGACCTGATCGAGAAGGCCGGGCTCTATGCCGACCGCCTGTCGATCAATGTCGAATTGCCCACCGACGAGGGCGTGAAGAAGCTGGCGCCGGAAAAGAAACCGGAGACAATCCGGCTTTCGATGGCCAATCTGCGCCGGAAGATGGAGGAGAAAGCCGAGCCTACGCTGCGGTCGAAGAAACGCGAACGCTTCGCGCCGGGCGGACAGTCGACGCAGATGATCATCGGCGCGGACAAGACCTCCGACGACGGCATCCTGCACACCAGCGCCCGGCTCTATGGCAGTTACCATCTGCGGCGCGTCTATTATTCGGCGTTCAGCCCGATCCCAGATGCCTCGTCGTCGCTGCCGTTGCAAAAGCCGCCGCTGATGCGCGAACACCGGCTCTACCAGGCCGACTGGCTGATGCGCTTCTATGGATTTTCGCAACCGGAAATCCTGGCCGGCAGCAGCGACGGCATGCTCGATCTGGCCATCGACCCGAAGCTTGCCTGGGCGCTGCGCAACCGGGGACGCTTCCCCGTCGACGTCAACCGCGCCGACCGCGAGGCGCTGCTGCGGGTGCCTGGCCTGGGGACCAAGGTGGTGGCGAAAATCCTGGAAACCCGCCGCCACCGACGCCTGCGGCTCGAAGATATCGGCAGGCTCTGCCATTCGATCGCCAAGCTGAGACCCTTCATTGTCGCCGAAGGCTGGTCGCCAGGCGCGCTAACCGACAGAGCCGGCCTGCGCGACAAGATCGTGCAGTCCTGCGAACAACTGGCGCTGTTTTGACCATGCGGCCCGCTGAGCTCAACCTCACCCGCTACACGGCCTGGCTTGAAAGCCAGACCGATTTCGCCGGCTGGCGCGACGCGGCTCGGCGGCTGGCGCTGAACGAGGTCAGGCCCGAGGACATCGGCTGGCATGTGGCGGCCGGTTCCGAGCGGCCGCAAAGCGATTTGCCTGACCTGCCCGAGGGCGCGCAGCTCGTTGTGCCGCGCGAGTTCATCGGTCATGCCGAAACCGCCTTCTGCCATCGTGACCCCGGCCGTTTCGCCTTTCTCTACCGGATGCTGTGGCGGTTGCGCACGGAGCCCAAGTTGCTGGCGATCGCATCGGATCCCGACACCAGGCGGCTGGAGACGATGGAAAAGGCGGTGCGGCGCGACAGCCACAAGATGCATGCCTTCGTCCGCTTCCGGAAGATCGGCGATGGCGAGGAGGAACGCTATGTCGCGTGGTTCGAGCCCGACCATTTCATCGTCGAGCGCAACGCGGATTTCTTCGTCCGGCGGTTCACCGGCATGCGCTGGACGATCCTGACGCCATACGCTTCGGCCGACTGGGATGGCAAAAGATTGGCGATCGGACCGGGCGCCGCCAAGGCCGACGCGCCCGACCAGGACGACACCGAGGCGCTGTGGCTGACCTATTTCGAGAACATCTTCAATCCGGCGCGGCTGAAGGTGAAAGCCATGCAGAAGGAGATGCCGAAGAAATATTGGCGGAACCTTCCCGAGGCTTCGCTCATTCCTGACCTGATCGCGGGAGCGGACAAGGCCGCCATAGAAATGATTGCCAGAATGCCGACAACGCCCGCGCCGCACCACGCCAAGGTGCAGGCAAAACATTGGCCGAAGCGCCCGGCGGCAGAAGCCTCGGAAGACGATGAGGCCAGCACGATTTCCGAGTTGCGCGAAGCCGCAAAAGGCTGCCGCCGCTGTCCGCTTTGGCGCGATGCGACGCAGACCGTCTTCGGCGAAGGACCCGACAATGCCAAGGTGATCTTCGTTGGCGAACAGCCTGGCGACCAGGAGGATATCGCCGGCAAACCTTTTGTCGGCCCCGCGGGCAAGGTGTTCGATGCGATCCTGGACGATGCCGGGGTCGACCGCCAGAAAGTCTATGTCACCAACGCGGTCAAGCACTTCAAATTCGAGCCGCGCGGAAAACGACGCATCCATTCCAAGCCGAATGCCGGCGAGGTCCAGGCCTGCCGCTGGTGGATCGACAGGGAGTTCGAATTGATCAGGCCGGAGCTTGCCGTGGCGCTCGGCGCAACGGCGGCGCTGTCGCTGCTTGGCAAGGCAATCCCCGTGACCAAGATGCGCGGGCAAGTGGTGGAGCGCGAGGATGGCTTGCGTGTCTTCATCACCATCCACCCCTCCTTCATCCTGCGCATCCATGAGCCGGCGGACAAGGAAGCCGAGCGCGCACGGTTTTTGCAGGATATGAAGCAGGTGAAGCGGCTTATGGCGACGTGATCGATCAGGTCCGAGCGCTGGATAAGGATCGAACGGTTGGCGCCGCCCCTCATTGTCCTGCCGGACATTTCTCGACGTATAGCGACGGGGAGAAAGGCGCTGTGCCTGCGCTTTCGCCAATCACCAACGTTGCAAGAAAAAGCGCCAAGACGCGGCTAGCTTCCTTCTCCCCGTTCACTCTACGGGGAGAAGGTGCCGGCAGGCGGATGAGGGGCAGCGCTTGCGTTTGGGAGGGGGGCGCACAGGCCTTTAACGAACGAAAATGGCCCTCAAATCGTTCACATTCGTGCCCGTAGGTCCCGGCACGAACAAATCCCCCACCGCATTGAAGGCCGTCCAGGCATTGTTGCCGGCCAGCATGGTCTTGGCATCCACACCCGCTGCTCGCATGCGCGAAACTGTCGAGCCGTCGGCGAAGGCGCCGGCATTGTTTTCGGAGCCATCGATGCCGTCGGTATCGGCGGCAAGGGCATGAATGCCTTCCACGCCGTTGATGCCGATGGCGAAGGCGAGCAGGAATTCCGAATTGCGACCGCCCTTGCCTTTCGCGCGTAGCGTCACGGTGGTCTCGCCGCCGGACAGGATCAGCACCGGCTTCGAGAACGGCCGATTACGCGTCGCCACTTCGCGGGCGATGGCCGCATGGACGCCGCCGACTTCGCGCGCTTCGCCTTCGATGGCATCGGACAGGATGACGGCTTCGACGCCTTGCCGCCTGGCTTCCGCAGCCGCTGCTTCCAGCGAGACGCCGGCGGAAGCGATCAGATGCACCTCGTTGCGCGCAAAGCGCCGATCGTCAGGATCTGGCGCGTCGGCCGCCGGCGACTGGATATGCGCCATGACCGCGTTCGGCAGTTTCACGCCATAGGCCGATATCGATGCCAGCGCATCTTCCCGGCTGCCGGTGTCGGGAACGGTCGGGCCGGACGCCACCAGGGCCGGATTGTCGCCGGGGATGTCTGAGACAACCAGCGACACCACCTTGGCCGGCCAGGCAGCAGCGGCCAGCCGGCCGCCCTTGATGGTGGAGAGGTGCTTGCGGATGGTGTTCATCGCCGCGATCGGCGCGCCGGACGCGAGCAGCGCCTCGTTGACGGCGATCTCGTCGGCCAACGTCAGGCCGGCGGCGGGAGACGGCAGCAACGCCGAACCACCGCCGGAAATCAGCGCCACGACCAGGTCGTCCGCCGTCAGTCCTTGCACCTTCTCCAGCAGTCGTCGCGAGGCTTCGAGCCCGGCGGCGTCCGGCACCGGATGCGCCGCCTCGATGATCTCGATGCGTTCGCATCTGGCGCCATAGCCGTAGCGGGTGACGACCAGCCCTTCGATCGGGCTGTTCCAGACCTTCTCGAACGCCTTGGCCATCTGCGCCGAGCCTTTGCCGGCGCCGATGACGATGGTGCGGCCTTTGGGCTTCGCCGGCAGATGGTCGCGGATAGTGCGCTCCGGATCGGCCGCGGCGACCGCCGCATCGAAGATCGAGATAAGAAAAGGCTTGGGGTCAAGCACGGTCATTCGGCTTCCGAAGCCAGCACCAGTCCGCGCTTGTCGACACCAAGATGATCGCACAGTGCATCGACCACGACGCCGTGATCTTCTCGTTCCGGCAGCCCCGACACCGCAATCACGCCAATGACGCCGGCGCCATTGACCGTCACCGGGAAACCACCGCCGGCGAGCACGTATTCCGATATGTCCAGGCCTTCGCCGATCTTGAAGGTCCGGTCGGGACGTTGCTGCTCCAGCACCAGACGATAGGTGCTTCTCAGGTAGCGCTTCACGACATTGATCTTGCGTCGCGCCCAGTCGGGATTGGAAGCGTTGGAGCCCGGCATGGCGGCATAGAAGAGCGGCCGATCCCACAGCCTGATATCGACGATGACAGGCATGTTTTCAGCAAGTGCTCGGTCGCGGATGGCGGAACCGATCTTGAAGGCAACGGCCTCATCGAAGGCGGGAAAGACAAGAGTTTCTTCCTGTCTCTTGATCAGAGCGATGTCGTCAGCAACGGCCATTTTCTTTCTCCGAAATCGTCACACGTCGTGTGTACGACAAGGGCTGCCGGGTCAAGCTTCCGTCTGGCAGCACCAGGGGTCGACCCCCACTCCGTCGAGCTTCGCTCGACACCTCTCCCCCGATCGACGGGGAGAGGAAGCGCGAAGCGATTCCAGCCGGCGCCTTTCCTCTCCCTCCGAAGGGGGGAGAGGTGGCGCCGCGAAGCGGCGACGGAGTGGGGGAACCGCTAAGCAGCCAGGCGCAATCATCCCGCGGTAAGATCGCCCCCCTCCGTCGAGCTGCTGTCCTCTACCCTCCGAAGGCAGGTCTCATCCCGCCATCATATCCGCTTTGGCCGCCCGCCCCGAGACGTAGACCTCTCGCACGGCGCGGTCGTCGCCCAACGTCTGCAGCAGGAACAATTCCTGCGCCAGCGTCTCGATCGTTTCCATCCTGAGCCGCATCGCCGGTGTCGCCCTGGCATCCAGCACGACGATGTCGGCATCGGTGGCTGCGTCCAATGTGCCGACCTTGTCCGCGACCGACAGGGCCTCGGCATTGCCGCGCGTGATCTGCCAAAAGGACTGGAACGGGTTGAGCTTCTCGCCGTTCAGCGCGATCACCTTGTAGCCCTCGTCCATGGTGCGAAGCATGGAATAGTTGGTGCCGCCGCCGACATCGGTGGCGGCTGCTATGCGCAACGGCTTGTCGCGGCGCAGAAAGCGCTGATAGTCGAACAGGCCGGAGCCGAGAAACAGGTTCGAGGTCGGGCAGAACACGGCCACCGAACCGCTGTCCGACAGCGCGTCCGCCTCGCGTTCGCTGAGATGGATGCAGTGACCGAACAGGCTCTTTTTGCCGAGCAGCCCGTAACGCTCGTAAACGTCTGTGTAGTCGCGCGACCAGGGATAAAGCTGTTGCGTGAAGGCGATCTCGGCGTGGTTTTCCGACAGATGCGTCTGCATGTGCAGGTCGGGATGTTCACGGCACAGTGCGCCGGCCATCTCCATCTGCTCCGGCGAGGAGGTGATGGCGAAGCGCGGCGTGATGGCGTAGTGCTGGCGCCCCTTGCCATGCCACTCCTTGATCAGAGCCGTGGTGTCGTCATAGCCGGATTGCGGCGTGTCAAGCACGCCTTCGGGCGCATTGCGGTCCATCATCACCTTGCCGGCGATGTTGAGCATGTCGCGTGCATGCGACTCGGCGAAGAAGGCTTCCGCCGAGGCCTTGTGCACCGAACAATAGGCGGCGACCGTTGTCGTGCCGTGGCGCACCATCTCGTCGAGGAACAGCCTTGCGATGCGGCGGCCATGCTGCGCGTTGGCGAATTTCGTCTCTTCGGGAAAGGTGTAGGTGTTCAGCCAGTCGAGCAGTTCGGCACCATAGGAGGCGATGACCTGCATCTGCGGGAAATGTACGTGAGCATCGATGAACCCAGGCAACAGCAGATGCGGCCGATGATCGATCTTTTTGACGCCCTCGCCGGCCTGTTTCTCGACATCGCTATAAGCGCCTGATGCAACGATCCTGCCGTCGGTCATCAGCAGGCCGCCGTCCTCCTCGTAGCGCCAGGCGGAATGGTCGTCGGTGGTTTGCGGCCAGCGCACGAAGGACAGCGTGCGGCCGCGCAGAAGTGTCGAATTCATGCTTATTTCCCCGCGCCTTCGAACCAGGCGACCAGCAGCGCCCGTTCCTTGTCGGTGATCTGGCTGACATTGGCCGGCGGCATGGCATGGCTGCGCCCGGCCTGCAGGTAAATCTCGCGGGCATGGTCGGCGATGTTGGCGTCGGTGTCGAGCAAGACGCCCTTGGGCGCGTGGTAGATGCCCTCGTAGACCGGCTCCGATGTATGGCACATCGAGCAACGGCCCATCACGGTGTCGCGCACGGCCGGGAAATGCGCCGAGGCGATATAGACTTCCGCCGAGGCGGACGCCTTGGGCTCGCCGGTCAGCACTCTCGGCACGGTCGACAGCCAGATGATGATGATGAACAGGACAAGGGCGCCGAGCCACGTCCAGTGCGGGTTGCCGGCACGTTTGTGCACGGTGTTGAAATAGTGGCGGATGAGGACGCCGATGATGAACACCAGCGAGGCGATGACCCAGTTGAATTGCGTGCCGAACGCCAGGGGATAGTGGTTCGACAGCATCAGGAACAGCACCGGCAGCGTCAAATAGTTGTTGTGGAGCGAGCGCTGCTTGGCGATCTTGCCGTATTTCGGGTCGGGCTTGCGGCTGGCGATGAGGTCGGCGACGACGATCTTCTGGTTGGGAATGATGACCATGAAGACATTGGCCGACATGATCGTGGCGGTGATGGCGCCCAGGTGCAGGAAGGCGGCGCGGCCGGTGAACAGATGCGTCAGCCCCCAGGCGATGAAGACGAGCACGCCGTAGAGCACCAGCATCAGGCCGGTGTCGCTTTTGCCCAGCGGCGAGCGGCACAAGAGATCATAGACCACCCAGCCGACGCCGATCGTGGCCATCGACAACAGGATGCCGACCGGTACCGACATCGGCAGGACGTTGGGATCGATCAGGAACAGATCCGCGCCGGCATAATAGACAACGCACAGCATGGCGAAGCCGGACAGCCAGGTGGCGTAGGACTCCCATTTGAACCAGGTCAGATGCTCGGGCATCTCGGCCGGCGCCACCAGATATTTCTGGATGTGGTAGAAGCCGCCGCCATGCACCTGCCATTCCTCGCCGAAGGCGCCGACCGGCATGCCAGGTCGTTGGCGCAGGCCAAGATCGAGCGCGACGAAATAGAAGGACGAGCCGATCCAGGCGATGCCGGTGACGACGTGCAGCCAGCGCACCGCGAAGCTCAGCCAGTCCCAGAAAATCGCGAAATCCATCATTTGATACGTCCCTGCCGATCTGGTGACTTTACGGTGTGGCGCGCAAACGAAAAGAGGCGAGGTGTACGATGACTTTCAAAAAAAAATGGAAAATAATAGCCTCACTACGCGCAGCTGCTTGAAGCCTCGGAAAATTCATGGCCTACCTCGACAACATCGCCGTCTTCGTCCGCGTCGTCGAGCTGGGCAATCTGTCGGCGGCCGGCCGCGACATGCGCATTTCGCCAGCGGTCGCCTCCAACCGTATCAAGGAGCTGGAAAAACATCTCGGCGTGCGGCTGTTCAACCGCACCACCCGGCAATTGATGCCGACCGAGCACGGCACTGTTTTCTATTCCGGCGCCAAGCAGGTGCTGGAGGCGATCACCGAGGCGGAGGCGGCCGTCTCGGCGCTGTCCGGCCAGCCGCGCGGCACCATCCGTGTCACCGCGCCGCTCGGCCTCGGCCGCCGGCTGGTGGCCTCGGGCATTCCCGATTTTCACGACAAATACCCCGATATCGAGGTGCGGCTGAGGCTCTCGGACCACAATGTCGACATCATGAAGGAAGGCATCGACGTCGCCTTCCGGTTGGGAATCATCGAGGATTCCAGCCTCAGGATGCGCGGCATCATGGAATGCGAGCGCGTGCTGGTGGCCGCCCCAAAATATCTGGAGGCGCGCGGTGAGCCTATGGAGCCGCAGGAGCTGATCGGCAGGAAGCACGACTGCCTGATGCTGCGCTATTCCGGCGCGCGCGAATATGTGTGGACGCTGCAAACGCTGGCCGGCCCGCAGAAATTCGAGGTGCATGGTCCCTACGACACCGACGACGGCGACGTGCTGACCGGCTGGGCGCTGTCGGGGCGCGGCATCATCAACAAGCCGCGCTTCGAGGTCGAGCCGTTCATCCGCGACCAGCGGCTGAAGGTGATCCTGAGCAACACTCCGCCGACCCCGGTGCAATTCGCCGCCGTCTACCCGCACAAGAAGCTGCAGGACCCCAAGGTGCGGTTATTGCTCGACTTCATGGCCGAGCGTTGCCAGCGGCTGATCAAGGATATTCTGGCGGGCAAATAGGCGGAACAGCGAACTGGCCGGCAAGTGAAGGCGTCGTGGCCCATGTGATCCGGTTGCCTTGCGCGAAAGCCAGCCTAGGTTGGAGGCGGAATGGCTGCGCGACGTCGCCGGCAGCCAATGGACCGCAAAATGCATCTCGCCGTTTCGCTCGATATTGCTTCTGCCCCAGGGCAGGCCGGCCTGACATTCGGCGAGATAGCCGCCTTCGTGCGGAAAACGGAGACGGCCAGGATCGACATGGTCGTCATCTCGGATTCCTCTCCGGATGGCGAGCGGTCGACCAGTCTGTTCGAGGCGACCACTCTCGTCGCCGCGCTGGCGACCGTGACCGAAAAGGTCGGCCTCGTCGCCAACGCCTCGACGATCGCCCACCAGCCCTACAATCTGGCGCGCCGTTTTGCTTCGCTCGATATCATCAGCCATGGCCGCGCCGGCTGGAGCGCGACGATGACACAGGCGCCACACGAGGCGGCAAATTTCAGCCGTCCCGACGGGTTTTCCGACGACGATTTTCGCCGCCGCGCGCAGGAATATATCGGCATCGTTCAAGGGCTCTGGCGGGGCTGGGACGCGGACGCGCTGCTCTTCGACAAAAGCGGCGGCCGCTTCCATGATCCGGAAAAAATGCACCTGCTCGACCACAAGGGCGAGTTCTTCTCGGTGCGCGGACCGCTGAACGTCGCGCGCTCGCCGCAGGACACGCCGGTGCTGGTGCTGTCGGGCCTGTCTGAGGCCGACTTCGACATCGCCTCCCGCACGGCCGACGTCATCCTATTCGACGAACGACCGGCGGCAGAGAGTAAGGTATGCTATGACGAGTTCAAACGCAGGGTTTCAGCCTTCGGGCGTGAACCGGGTGCGGTGAAGGTGCTGACCAATCTATCCCTCACCACCGACCGCATCAACGGGCAGGCAGACAGGCTGGAAGAGGCATTCCGCTCAAAATTCTGCGACGGGTTCAACATGCGCCTGCCGACGCAGCCTTCGGTGTTCGACGATTTCGCCGATCGGGTTCTGCCCGACTTGCGGCGGCGTGGCCTGTTTCGAGAAGACTATCGCGGCACCACGTTGCGCTCGCATCTCGGCCTTGCCGGCGGAGGTGACCAATGAGCGCGCAGATGAAGCTCGGCGCCTTCCTGTGGGCGACAGGCCATCACATCGCCGCCTGGCGCCATCCCAAGGCGCATGTCAGAGCCGGCATTGACATCGACCATTACATTCAATTGGCGCGCACGGCTGAAGCGGCGAAGTTCGACATGATCTTCTGCGAGGATGCCGCCGGCCTGCGCGAGGCCAATGTCGGCATCGCCAGCCAGACGTCGCGCTCGATCGGCTTCGAGCCGATCAGCCTGCTTTCGGCGCTGGCTGTCCACACCAACCACATCGGTCTCGTGTCCACGGCATCGACCAGCTACAACGAGCCTTACGGACTGGCGCGGACCTTCCTGTCGCTCGATCACCTGAGCGGCGGCCGGGCCGGCTGGAATCTTGTCACCTCGGCCAGCCCGATCGAAGCCGCCAATTTCGGCGCAGCCGGCCTCAAGCCCCATGCCGACCGCTATGAGCGGGCGCGTGAATTCGCGGAGGTGGTCACAGGGCTGTGGCAGGAGAAGGCCTCCGGCCATGATGGCCAGAGTTTTTCGGTGCGCGATCCGCTCGACCTGCCGCGCTCGCCACAAGGCGCGCCGGTCATGGTCCAAGCCGGGGCCTCGGACGTCGGCCGCGACCTTGCCGCCCGGACCGCCGACGTGGTGTTCACGGCGGCACAGACCTTCGAGGAAGCGAAGGCCTTTTACGACGACCTCAAAGGGCGCATGGCGGCGTATGGGCGTGAACCCGATGACATCAAGATCATGCCCGGTGTCTCGCCCGTGGTGGCGGAGACCGAGGCCGAGGCCCGCGAAAAGTTCGAGGAATTGCACGAGCTGATCCCCGACGAGGTCGGCGTGGCCCTGCTGTCCAGCTATCTCAGCATCTCCGACCTTTGGCGCCATCCGATCGACGGGCCGCTGCCCGAACTGCCCGAGAGCGAGGGAATGAAAAGCCGGCAGGCCCTGGTCGTCGAGCAATCGCGCCGCGACGGGCTTTCCATCCGCCAGCTTGCGCGGCATTTCGCCGGCGCGCGCGGCCATTGGCGCATCGTGGGAACCGCGGCCCAGGTGGCGGACGAGTTGCAGGCGCGGTTCGAAGGCCGTGCCGCCGATGGCTTCAACGTCATGCCGTCTTATTTTCCCGGCGAACTCGATGCCTTTGCGACGCTTGTGGTACCGGAGCTGCAGCGGCGCGGCCTGTTCCGCAAGGCGTATGAGGGGACGACGCTGCGCGACCATCTCGGCCTCAGGCGACCGAGCTAGCCGGCCGTCACCCTGTCATGCGGAGCGTGACGCTCTGCATTCCAGGCCGCATTGTGGACGACCAGCGCCGTCATGATCTCGGCGGCGGCGAGCGCGGCAATAACCGGCGGGCGCTTGTCCTTGACGGCGTCACCGCCGATCGGCGAGACGAGGCGTGCGAATTCGGCCTCCGTGCCGTCGGCCGACTTCAGGAACCAGTTCCTGAAGGTCGCCTTCTTGGTCTTCGAGCCTATCATGCCGACATAGGCCGCGTCGTCGCGTTTCAGCGCTTCGGCGACGATCAGGAAATCGAGCGCGTGGTCATGCGTGAGGATGGCGAAGGCAGTGCCGGCAGGAGCATTGCGCAGCTCGGCCTCCGGCATTGGCGTCAACCGGGTCTCGACCGTCTCCGGCATGCCCTCCAGTGCCTCGGCGCGGGTCTCGATGACGACGCCGTGGACGGGCAGAAGCGCGATCGCCGAAGCCAGCGCCTGACCGACATGGCCACCGCCGAAAATATAGACATGCGGCAGGTGCGTTTCCTCGGCTTCCGCCGCCGCGACCAGTTCGGCAGCCAGCGCGGCATCGACCAGGCGGATCAGCACCTCGACCCGCCCGCCGCAGCACTGGCCGATTTCGGGACCGAGCGGCACGTCGAGCGTGGCGTAGACTTCGTCGACCTCGATGCGGGCACCCCTTCCTTTCGAGGACGAGGGAAGCATCTGCCGGGCCTTGTCGATGGCCATGTATTCGAGCTGGCCGCCGCCGATCGTGCCATGGATCGCCGAAGCCGAGACGAGCATGAAGGCGCCCTTCTCGCGCGGCGTCGAGCCTTTTGTCCCGGCCACCTCGACCAAGGCAAGCCGGCCGGCGCTGCCGAGAAAGGCTTTGAGGCTTTGCACTTTCGAGTTCATCATTCGCGTTCCCGAACAGGGAATATAGGTTTTTTCGGCTCGAATTGCACCTTTGGCTGCTTCAGGCGCCGGCCTTGGCCTCTCTCTTCAGCCGCTCGATCGCCATCAGCACGCGTTCGGGCGTTGCCGGCGCGTCGAGGCGGGGGCAGATCTTGTGGTCGGCGACGCTCGCCACCGCGTCCGATAGCGCGTGTAAAACCGCCATGCCGTGCGGCAGCGGCGGCTCGCCAACCGCCTTGGAACGATGGATGGTCGGCTCATAGGCTTGCGACCAGTCGGTCAGCTTGACGTTGAATATTTTCGGGCGGTCCGAGGCGAGCGGGATCTTGTAGGTCGACGGCGCATGGGTGCGTAGCCGGCCCTTGTCGTCCCACCACAGTTCCTCCGTCGTCAGCCAGCCCATGCCCTGGATGAAGCCGCCTTCGACCTGGCCGAGGTCGATGGCCCGGTTCAGCGAACGGCCGCAATCATGCAGGATATCGGCGCGCTCGACGACATATTCGCCGGTCAGCGTGTCGACCGAGACTTCGGCGCAGGCCGCGCCATAGGCGTAGTAGTAAAAGGCGTGGCCCTGGCCCTTGCCGCGGTCCCAGTGGATCTTCGGCGTCTTGTAGAAGCCGGCGGCCGAGAGCTGCACGCGCGCGATATAGGCCTGCTTGACCAGATCGTTGAAGCTGACCTCCTGGTTGCCGACGCGCACCCGATTGGGCAGGAAAACCACCTGGCCGACAGGCACCTGGTATTTCTCGGCGGCGAAATCGGTCAGCCGCTGGCGGATCTGGCGCGCCGCGTTCTGCGCCGCCATGCCATTGAGGTCGGCGCCCGAGGAAGCCGCCGTCGGCGCGGTGTTGGGCACCTTGGCGGTGGTGGTGGCGGTGATCTTCACGCGATCGAGGTCGATCTGGAATTCCTCGGCCACGACCTGCGCCACCTTGAGATGCAGGCCCTGCCCCATTTCGGTGCCGCCATGGTTCATGTGCACCGAACCGTCGGCATAAACATGCACCAGCGCGCCGGCCTGGTTGGACTCGGTCTTGGTGAAGGAAATGCCGAACTTGACCGGCGTCAGTGCCAGGCCGCGCTTGACGAAACGGCTGTTGGCGTTGAAAGCCCTGATTTCGCGCCGGCGGCGCGCATAATCGGCACTCTCTTCCAGTTCCGCCACGATGCGCTGGATGATGTTGTCTTCGACCTTCTGGTGATAGGGCGTGACGTTACGGCTGCCGATCGCCTCCATCGGGTCGTAGAAATTCAGCTTTCGGATTTCGAGCGAATCCTTGCCGACGGCAAACGCCACCTCGTCGATGACACGCTCGGCGCCGACCATGCCTTGCGGGCCGCCGAAGCCGCGAAAGGCGGTGTTGGAGACGGTGTTGGTGTAGAGCGGCGCCGACTTGGCGTGCACGTTCGGGTAGAAATAGGCGTTGTCGCAGTGGAACAGCGCACGATCGCCGACCGGGCCGGACAGGTCGGCGGAAAAGCCGGCATTGAGGGCGAAAACATAGTCCACGCCGAGGATACGGCCCTCATCGTCGAAGCCGACCTCGTAGTCGATGGCGAAATCGTGCCGCTTGCCGGTGGCGGTCATGTCCTCGTCGCGGTCGAGCCGGACCTTGACCGCGCGGTGGAGTTTCTTGGCCGCGACGGCGGCGATCGCCGCGCACTGGTTGGCCTGGGTTTCCTTGCCGCCAAAGCCGCCACCCATGCGGCGGACCTCCACCGTCACGGCATGGCTCGGCACGCCGAGCGCATGGGCGACCAGATGCTGCGTCTCACTCGGCCCCTGTGTCGAGCAATAAACGGTCACTTCGTCATCCTCGCCGGGGATGGCGAGCGACACCTGGCCCTCGAGATAGAAATGGTCCTGGCCGCCGAGCTTCATCCGCCCCTTCGCCCGGCGCGGTGCCGCGGCTATCGCGGCGGCAGCATCGCCGCGCCGCAAGGTCAGCGGCGTGGTGACCTGCTTGTCTTTCGCCGGGTCGAGATTCCAGATGCCTATCAACGCCGGAAGCTCGTCATATTCGATCCTGGCCAGGCGCGCGGCGCGGCGGGCGGCCTCGCGCGTTTCGCCAATCACCGCGAAGATCGGCTGGCCGAAGAACTGCACCTTGCCTTCCGCCAGCACAGGATCGTCATGCATGTTGCTTGGCGAGACATCGTTCTCACCCGGCACGTCGGCGTAAGTCAGCACGTCGACGACACCGGGGGCCGTGCGCACCGCCGAGAGATCGACGCTTTTCAGGATGCCATGCGCCACCTTGGACAGGCCAAGGCCGACATGCAGCGTGCCCGCCGGTTCCGGCATGTCGTCGATATAGACGGCGCTGCCGCTGACATGTTTGTGCGCGGAATCATGCCGCTGGTCGGTGGCGACACCGCCGACGATCTTCTCGGCCTTGAGGTTCGGCGTGGCGTGCTTGTTCATCATGCCGCCTCGTCGCGCGACACCTGGAACGGCGCTTTCGTTCCGGTGGTTTCGACATAGAAACGCAGCAACAGGTTCTTCGCCGCCAGGGCCCGGTATTCGGCGGTCGCGCGCATGTCGGTGAGCGGCGCGAAGTCCCTGGCGTATTCGGCCATCGCTGCCTCCACCGTCGCTTCACTCCAAATCTTGCCTATCAAAGCCTGTTCAACAGCCGAGGCCCGCTTCGGCGTTGCCGCCATGCCGCCATAGGCGATGCGGATATCGGCGACCGTGCCGTCCTTGGCCAAGGTCAGATGGAAGGCGCCCAGGGTCGCGGTGATGTCCTCGTCGCGGCGCTTGGTGACCTTGTAGACGGCGAATTTCACGTCCTTTGCCGGCACGGGCACATGCACGGCCTCGACGAACTCGCCCGGCTGGCGGTCCTGCTTGCCATAGGCGATGAAGAAATCCTGCAGCGGGATCGTGCGCCGCTTCTTGCCCTTGCGTAGCGTCAGCCGTGCGCCGAGCGCGATCAAGGGCGGCGGCGTGTCGCCGATCGGCGAGCCGTTGGCGACGTTGCCGCCGATCGTGCCCATGTTGCGCACCTGTTCGCCGCCGATGCGGTCGAACAACGGCCCCAGTGCCGGGATGCGTTTCGACAGCATCGAAAAGGCTTCGGTGTAGGTGACGCCGGCGCCAATCGATATGACGCCATTTTCTTCCGTGATGGTGCAAAGCCCCGGCAGATTGCCGATGAAGATCGCCGGCGAGATATCGCGCATATGCTTGGTCACCCACAGGCCAACGTCTGTCGAACCAGCGACGACGGTGGCGGTGGGTTCTTTCTCGAAGACAGAAGCGAAATCGTCGGCATCGGCCGGCACGACCAGCCGCGTCTTGCCGGCGCCGATCTCGACCCTGGCCTCGTCGCGCAGCGCCTGCAGCCGTGTCGTGATGTCCCGGCGCTCCACCGCCAACGGGTCCTTTGTCGCCTTCCCGTAGCTCGATATGGCGTGCGCGGCGCGCATGATTGCCTCGTAGCCGGTGCAGCGGCAGAGATTCCCTTGCAGGGCTTTTTCAATGGCGGCGTTCGAGGGGTCTGGCGACTTCATCCACAGGCCGTAGAGCGACATGACGAAACCCGGCGTGCAGAAGCCGCATTGCGAGCCGTGGAAATCGACCATGGCCTGCTGCACCGGATGCAGCTTGCCCGGCTCGCCGCGCAGATGCTCAACGGTGACGACATGGGTGCCGTCGAGCGAGCCGAGGAAGCGGATGCAGGCATTGACGCTTTCATAGACCAATCCGGCGGCCGAAAGCTTGCCGATGAGCACCGTGCAGGCGCCGCAATCGCCTTCGGCGCAGCCTTCCTTGGTGCCGCGCAGCGAACGGTCGAGCCGCAACCAGTCGAGCAAGGTCGCGTGGGGCGCCGCCGACGACAGCACGATGTCCCTGCCATTGAGAATGAAGCGGATTTCGTTGCGGATCTTGACCTTGGCCATGCCTCAGCTCCCCCTGTAGGTGGAATAGCCATAGGGCGAGATCAGCAATGGTACATGATAGTGCACCGCCTCCGCCATGCCGAAGCGGATCGGCACGCTGTCGAGGAAGGCAGGCTCCGGCAGCTTCGTCCCCTGGCCGCGCAGATAGTCGCCGGCCGCGAACACCAGCTCGTATTCGCCGGCGCGGAAGTCGGCGCCTGCCAGCAGCGGCGCGTCGCAGCGGCCGTCGGCATTGGTGACGACCGTCTTCAGATGTGCTCGTGCGGAGCCCTCGAGGCGATAGAGCGCGATCGACAATCCCGCAGCCGGCCTACCGGTCGCGGTGTCGAGGACATGGGTCGTCAGACGCCCGCCATCGGCTTTCGACGTTTCTGCCATTGGCCGCCTCCCATTTTCCAATACGAACAAATTGGCCGGTACAATCGAGCACTGCTGATGAATTGTGCGCCAATTAAAGGCGATGCATAAGTCCTGGTCGAGCGGAGTGCGACAAAAACACTTTCAAAAATTTTGAGGGGAATGCGAGAAGCACCCTTTCGATATCCTGATCATACTTCCGGTGATGCCGGGCGCGGAGGGACGATGCGTTACACCAGGGACATGCGTGGCTACGGGGCCAATCCGCCGGATCCGAAATGGCCTGGCGGCGCGCATGTCGCCGTGCAGTTCGTCGTCAACTACGAAGAGGGCGGCGAGAACTGCGTGCTGCACGGCGACAAGGCTTCGGAAGCCTTCCTGTCGGAAATCGTCGGCGCGGCGCCCTGGGTCGGCCAGCGCCACTGGAACATGGAATCGATCTACGAATATGGGGCGCGGGCCGGCTTCTGGCGGCTGCTGCGCCTGTTCGGCGAGGCGCAAGTGCCTGTCACCTGCTACGGCGTCGCCACCGCGCTGGCGCGTTCGCCCGACCAGGTCACGGCGATGCAGCAAGCCGGCTGGGAAATCGCCTCGCACGGGTTGAGATGGATCGATTACCGCGACCACGACGCCGAGGACGAGCGCCGCGACCTCGAAGCGGCGATCAAGCTGCATTACGAAGTGACGGGCGAGCGTCCGACCGGCTGGTATACGGGCCGCACCTCGGTCAATACGGTGCGGCTGGTCGCCGAGGAAGGCGGCTTCGACTACGTCTCGGACACCTATGACGACGAACTGCCCTACTGGTTCGAGCATGAGGCCGGCACGCAGCTCATCATCCCCTATACGCTCGATGCCAACGACATGCGCTTTGCCACGCCGCAAGGCTTCAATTCGGGCGACCAGTTCTTCGCCTATCTCAAGGATAGTTTCGACACGCTCTATGCCGAGGGCAAGGCCGGTCGGCCGCGCATGATGAATATCGGCCTGCACTGCCGTCTCGTTGGTCGGCCAGGCCGGGTGGCGGCGCTGAAGCGCTTCGTCGATTATGTCAAATCGCATGACAAGGTCTGGCTGGCGCGGCGCATCGACATCGCCAGGCACTGGCAAGAGAACCATCCCTACAAGCCGGCGGCCCTGCGCCCGTCGAAGATGGAATTCGAGACGTTCGTCCACACTTTCGGCGGCGTGTTCGAACATTCGCCCTGGATCGCCGAACGGGCCCACGAGCTGGAGCTCGGCCCGGCGCATGACAGCGCCGGCGGCCTACACAACGCGCTCTGCCGGATTTTTCGCTCGGCAAACGAGACCGAACGGCTCGGCGTGCTCAACGCCCATCCGGATCTTGCCGGAAAGCTTGCCAAGGCCAAGCGGCTGACGGCGGAATCGACCAGGGAACAGGCTTCCGCCGGCCTCGACGCGTTGACCGACAAGGAACGCGAACTGTTCTCCAAGCTCAACGCCGCCTACGTCACCACCTTCGGCTTCCCGTTCATCATCGCGGTGAAAGGCAAGACCAAGGAGGAAATCCTCGCCGAGTTCGAAGCCCGCATCGGCAACAGCCGCGGCGTCGAATTCGAAACCGCCTGCAAACAGGTCGAACGCATCGCGCTGCTTCGGCTGAAAGACATGCTCCCGCAATAGGTTCAGGGCCCCATGGATATGATCAAGACGCCAGAGCGCACTTACTATGCACCGCATGGCGGCCATCCCGGCCAGAACGAGCTTTTGACCGGGCGCGCCGTCTTCACCGAGGCCTATGCGGTCATTCCGAAAGGGGTGATGCAGGACATCGTCACCAGCCCGCTGCCATTCTGGGACGAGACGAGGGCCTGGATCATCGCACGACCGCTCTCGGGCTTTGCCGAGACGTTTTCTCAGTACATCGTCGAGGTTCTGCCGGGCGGCGGCAGCGAGCGGCCGGAACCCGACGCTGGCGCCGAAGGCGTGCTGTTCGTGGTCGAGGGCGAACTCACCGTATCGCTCGCCGGCAGAAAGCATGTGCTTGCCGCCGGTGGCTTTGCCTTCCTGCCGCCGGCAAGCGGCTGGACGGTGCGCAACGCGAGCGGCGCTGCCGTCCGCTTCCACTGGATCCGCAAGGCTTATGAGGTAGTCGACGGCCTGGACACGCCGGAAGCCTTCTTCTCGAGCGACCAGCAGGTGGCGCCGACGCCAATGGCCGGCACGGAGGGCCGTTGGGCGACGACCCGCTTCGTCGATCCGGCCGACATGCGCCACGACATGCATGTCACCATCGTCACGCTCGAGCCCGGCGCGGTCATTCCCTTCGCCGAGACGCATGTCATGGAACACGGGCTCTACGTTCTCGAAGGCAAGGCGGTCTATCGCCTCAACCAGGACTGGGTCGAGGTCGAGGCCGGCGACTTCATGTGGCTGCGCGCCTTCTGCCCGCAGGCCTGCTATGCCGGCGGCCCCGGCAAATTCCGCTATCTGCTCTACAAGGACGTCAACCGGCACGCCAAGCTCGGCGGTTATCTCGGAGGCCGCGCACGGTGAACCGCATCGTCGCACAGCCGCTGACCCGTGAGGCCTTCGCCGATTTCGGCGACGTCATCGACATGGGCGGCGACAATCACTACCCGATCAATGGCGGCAGGGCCGAGCGCTACCACGATCTGGCCACGGCCGAGGCCGCCGGGCCGAGCGCCCGGGTGCTGATCTCGATGGTGCGGGGCACGCCCTATGAGATGCCGCTGAAGCTGACCATGGTCGAGCGCCATCCCCTCGGCAGCCAAGCCTTCATCCCGCTGTCGCCGCGTCCGTTTCTGGTCGTCGTCTGCCATGACGGCAAGGTGGGACCGGACAAGCCGCATGCCTTCATCACCGCGCCCGGGCAAGGCATCAATTACCGCCGCAATCTGTGGCACGGCGTGCTGACGCCGATCGGCGAGGAGCAGGACTTCGTGATCGTCGATCGCGGCGGCGATGGCTCCAACCTCGAAGAGTTTCACTTCTCGCACCCTTACGAAATCCACCTTCCCTGAAAGCCTGTGATTTCATCATGACCGACATTTCGCTGATCGACCGCCTGCTCGACGTCATCGAGCACGACATCGTGCCGAAGACGGCGGAGGGTGTCGCCCATGGCAACAAGCTGTTCGGTGCCGCGATCCTGCGCAAGGACGACCGTTCGCTGGTGCTGGCCGAGACCAACAACGAGATCGAAAATCCGCTCTGGCATGGCGAGGTGCATTGCCTGAAGCGCTTTTACGAGATGCCCAGGGCCGAACGCGTCGACACGAAAGATGCCATCTTCATTGCCACGCACGAGCCTTGTTCGCTCTGCCTGTCGGCGATCACCTGGACGGGCTTCGACAATTTCTACTATTTGTTCAGCCACGAGGACTCGCGCGACAGTTTTGCCATCCCGCATGATCTCAAAATTCTGAAAGAGGTCTTCACGCTCGACCCCGGCGGCTACAATGCCGAGAACGCCTATTGGAAGAGTTTTTCGATCCGCCGGCTGGTGCGAGGGCTGCCCGAGGCCGAGCGCGCGCGGCTGGAGGCGCGTATCGGCAGGATTTCAGCGCGCTATGACGAGTTGTCCCGTGTTTATCAGAGCAGCAAGGCCGACAACGACATTCCACTGAGCTGAGGCGTAGGGCCAGTCTAGAGCGGTTCAGCGTTTGGTAGAACCGCTGACCCGCTCTAACTCTTTGTTTTACGCAATTCCCAAGGGGAAGCGCTACGCGCTTCTCCCGGGAAAACCGCTACGCACTTTTCCTGGAATTACTCTAGCCCAGCTTCGCGTTTTTCAGCACCTCGTTTATCTTCGCTTGCCGGCCTTTGCCAGTTGCCTTGAACTTGTGGATGACATCCTGATCAAGACGGATGGAAACCACTTGCTTGGGCTTGTCCATGGCAGGTCGACCGCGTGCGCGCTTTATGCTCTCGAAGAGCTCTGGGAAGGCTTCGGAAAACGGCTTGGCTTGCGCCAGCTCTTCGTCGGTCGCCTCGACGTCGTCCGGATCGGCGGCGATTTGCCTTTGAATTTCCGCTTCCTCCGCGTCGGTAAGCGGTGGAATGTGCGGTTTAAGATTGCTCATATACAGCTCTTTCCTTTCGGCTGGCACGACGCATCGAGATCACCGAAATTGCCTCGGAACCAAGCGGCCTGAAAATGACGGCGAGAATAGTTCCCCTGAATTCGCCGATCGCCTTAAGTCTGCCGATCTTCGTCGGGAGAACCACGGAGGCCGCAAAGAACTCGATATCGAGTTCGGCAAAGTCGAAACCTCTGTTTTCGAGGTTCGTCGCACGCTTCGGCTCATCCCAGATGATTTCAGGCGAGCCTCGATAATTTAGCCTTGGCAGAATAAACGTAATACACAAATTGACGATGGAACACAAGGCCCTGGCCGAATGAGCCACCCACCCACCGGCGCGTCGTCCCAGCGACATGAGCCGTCGTCCGTTTGGCTTGATGATGTATGCACTTCATGCGTCATTGGCGCATCGGAGAATGCCATATGAAAACCATCACCGAATTTCCCCGCACGGTCGTCGAATTTCCCGACATGGGCATCGTCATGCCCGATGGCTGCCGGCTGTCGGCGCGGGTGTGGATGCCGGACAATGCCAATGATGATCCGGTGCCTGTCATCCTCGAGCACCTGCCCTACCGCAAGCGCGACGGCACCATCTTTCGCGATCAGCTTACCCATCCCTATTTCGCCGGCCACGGCTACGCCTCGGTCCGTGTCGACATGCGCGGCAATGGCGATTCCGAAGGGCTGATGGACGACGAATATTCCGAGCAGGAACTGCAGGACGCCTGCGATGTCATCGCCTGGGCGGCGGCACAGCCCTGGTGCAACGGCAATGTCGGCATGATGGGCATTTCCTGGGGCGGCTTCAACTGCCTGCAGGTGGCGGCCAAACAGCCGCCGGCGCTCAAGGCGGTGATCAGCCTGTGTTCGACCGTCGACCGCTATGCCGACGACATCCACTACAAGGGCGGCTGCCTTTTGAACGAGAATTTCGGCTGGGCCTCGACCATGTTGTCCTATTCGTCGCGGCCGCCGGATCCGGCGATTGCCGGCGACAACAGGTGGCGCGATCTGTGGATGAACCGGCTGGAGAACCAGCCTTTTCTCTTGCCGCTCTGGCTCAGCCACCCGCATCGCGACGCCTATTGGAAGCGCGGTTCGATCCGCGAGGATTTTTCGGCTGTCAAGGCGGCGGTGCTGTCCATCGGCGGCTGGCATGACGGCTACCGCAACACGATCTCGCACCTCGTCACCAACATCGAGGCGCCGGTGAAGGGCATCGTCGGCCCGTGGATCCACAAATACCCGCATTATGCCGGCCCGCAGCCGGCCATCGGCTTCCTGCAGGAGGCGTTGCGCTGGTGGGATCACTGGCTGAAGGGCGCCGAGACCGGCGTCGAGGCCGATCCCGACTACCGCGCCTATGTGATGGACAGCGTGCGCCCCGCCCGTTGGCACCCGGAGCGGCCCGGCCGCTGGGTGGCCGAGCAGGAGTGGCCGTCGTCCAACATAGCGATTGAAGCGGTAGACCTCATTTCCGCCGATGCGGGACCTTTCACCGTCGCTTCGCCGCAGACCTGCGGGCTGGCGGGCGGCGAATATTTTCCCTTTACCTTCGGCCCGGAATTGCCTGGTGACCAGCGCCTTGACGATGGACTGTCGGCGTGTTTCGACCAGCCTGAACTCACCAAGCCGATCGAGATCGTCGGCGCGCCGGAGCTGGAGCTCCAGCTTGCCTCCGATCGGCCCCAGGCCAACATCGCGGTCCGGCTTTGCGACGTGCATCCCGACGGCGCCTCGGAACTCATATCCTATGGCGTGCTCAATCTGACGCATCGCAACTCGCATGAATTTCCCGAGGCGCTGGTCCCCGGGGAGACAGTTTCGGCGCGTGTCGTGCTCGATCAATGCGCCTATCGCGTACCGGCCGGCCACCGTCTGCGCATCGCCGTTTCGACCGCCTACTGGCCCGCCATCTGGCCCTCGCCGGAGCCGGTACGCCTGGCCTTGTCGGCAGCCACGCTATCCGTGCCGCTGCGGCCGCTGGCAACGGGCGACGAAGCCGTTTTCGGCGAACCGGAAGGTGCTACGCCCTGGGCGACCGAGACCATTCGGCCCGCCAATTCCGAACGCCATGTCGACCGCGACGAAAAGACCGGGATTGTCACGCTGTCGATCACGGACGACTTCGGCGAGGTGCGCGATCTCGAGCACGGGCTTGTCAATGGCAGCATCGTGCGCGAGACGTGGACGATCCATCCCGATAATCCATTGTCGGCCTCCGGCAAGACGCACTGGACACAGACCCTGTCGCGAAATGAATGGTCGGTGCGTACCGAGACATGGGCGCAGATGCGATCGGATGCGCAAAACTTCATCGTCAGCGCCAGAATCGAGGCCTACGAAGGCGAAAACCTCGTCTTCGAGCGCAATCTCGACGAAAAGGTTCCGCGCGCGCTGGTTTGAGCGCTGAAATCGTTGGTCCAAATGCGACGTGCGATTTACGCCACGGCATGTCGCATTCGGTCTTGCTTACCGCTTTCCCTTGCGGTCATTATTCCCTTCAACAACAAGCAAGAAAATCGACCGTAGAGTCGAACCAACAGAGTGAGGAACTCAAATGTCAAACGAACTGGAATTTCTTAGCCGGCGTGTTGCGTCCGGCAAACTGAGCCGTCGCGATTTCCTTGGCCGGGCGGCAGCGCTCGGCATCACCGCACCCTTCGCCAACGCGCTGCTTTCAAGCGCTGCGCGCGCGGCCGGTCCGGTCAAGGGCGGCACGCTGAAAGCCGGCCTCGTCGGCGGCGAATCCACCAACAGCCTCGATCCGGCGCTGATGATGACGCAGGTGCCTTTCGCCTTCGGCAAGTGCTGGGGCGAGATGATCGTCGAGCTGTCTCCCGAGGGCAAGCTCGAGAACCGCATAGCGGAAGACATCGGCTCGTCCAAGGACGCCAAGACCTGGACGCTGAAGATCCGCGACGGCGTCGAATTCCACAACGGCAAGACGGTGACCGCCGAGGACGTGGCCGCCACGCTGGAGCGCCATTCGGACGAGAAGTCGAAATCCGGCGCGCTCGGCTACATGAAAGGCATCGAGACCATCAAGGCCAGCGGCAAGGAAGTGGTGCTGACGCTGAAAGAGGCCAATGCCGACCTTCCCTACCTGCTCAGCGATTATCACCTGATCGTCCAGCCGAACGGCGGCAAGGACAAGCCCGATGCGGGCATCTCGGCCGGCCCCTACGTCGTCAAGACCAACGAGCCCGGCGTGCGCCATGGCGCGGAACGCTTCGCCAATTACTGGCAGGGCGACAAGATGGGTCACGCCGACCAGATCGAGGTCATCGTCATCAACGACGCGACGGCGCGCACGGCGGCCCTGCAGGGCGGCCAGGTCAACATGATCAACCGCGTCGAGCCGAAGATCGTCGACCTGATCAAGCGCGTGCCGGGCGTCACCATCCGCAACCATGCCGGCCCGGGCCACTATGTGTTCATCATGCATTGCAACACGGCGCCGTTCGACAACAACGACCTCAGGATGGCGCTGAAGCTCGCGATCGACCGTGAGGAGATGCTGAACAAGGTGCTGCGCGGCTATGGCTCGCTCGGCAACGACTTCCCGATCAATGCGTCCTATCCGCTGTTCTCCGAGATCGAGCAGCGCAAGTACGATCCCGACAAGGCCAAGTTCCACTACAAGAAATCAGGCCATGACGGCACCGTTCTGCTTCGCACCTCGGACGTCGCCTTCCCGGGCGCCGTCGATGCGTCCCAGCTCTTCCAGCAGAGCGCGGCCAAGGCCGGCATCAAGATCGAACTCAAGCGCGAGCCTGGCGACGGTTACTGGAACGAGGTCTGGAACAAGCAGCCCTTCTGCGCCTCCTATTGGGGCGGCCGCTCGACGCAGGACCAGATGTATTCGACCGCCTATCTGTCGACGGCCGACTGGAACGACACGCGTTTCAAGCGCCCGGACTTCGACAAGATGGTGCTGGCGGCGCGTGCCGAGTTGGACGAGGCCAAGCGCAAGCAGATGTACCACGACATGGCTGTCCTGGTGCGCGACGAAGGCGGCCTGATCCTGCCGATGTTCAACCAGTTCATCGACGCGACCGGCGCCAAGGTGGACGGCTGGGTGGACGATCCGCATCAGGAACTGATGAACGGCTACGCCCTCGCGAAGTGCTGGCTGCAGGCCTGAGTGCGGCTTTGCAGAGATGTCGTCACCCATTCTGAAACTAATCGCCCAGCGCATTGCGCTGGGCATCCTCCTTCTGTTGGCCATCTCGGTCCTGATCTTCGCCGGCACGCAGATTCTGCCCGGCGACGTCGCGCAAGCCATTCTGGGACAATCGGCGACACCGGAGTCGCTGGCCAATCTGCGCGAGCAGCTTGGGCTGAACGATCCGGCCTATGTCAGGTATTTCCACTGGCTCGGCGGCGTCTTGACCGGGGATCTCGGGACCGCGATGTCGAGCGGGCAGGATATCGCCACCTCGATCAGGGGCCGGCTGTGGAACACGCTGTTCCTCGCCTTCTGGGCGGCGATCGTGGCGGTGCCGCTGGCGATCATCCTCGGCCTGATCGCCGTGCGCTACCGCAATGGCTGGGTCGACAAGCTGATCTCGGGGCTGGCGCTCGCCTCGACCTCCTTCCCGGAATTCTTCATCGGCTATCTCCTGGTCTATTTCTTCGCGGTGAAATGGCAGATCTTCCCCGCCATCTCGACCGTCTATGACGGCATGCCTTTCGGCGAGCGCATGCAGGCCATCGCGCTGCCGGCGACGGCGCTGACGCTGGTCGTGCTCGCCCACATGATGCGCATGACGCGCGCGGCGATCCTCAACGTCATGCAGTCGGCCTATGTCGAGACGGCGGAACTCAAGGGGCTTTCGGCCTTCTCGGTCATCCGCAAGCATGCTTTTCCGAACGCGATCGCGCCGATCATAAACGTCGTCATGCTGAACCTTGCCTATCTCATCGTCGGCGTCGTCGTGGTCGAGGTCATCTTCGTCTATCCCGGCATGGGACAATATCTGGTCGACCACGTCACCAAGCGCGACGTGCCGGTGGTGCAGGCGGTCGGCCTGATCTTCGCCGCCGTCTACATCAGCCTCAACATCATCGCGGACATAGCGGCGATCGTCGCCAATCCGCGTCTCAGACACCCAAAGTGAGGGGGCGGGTATGCTCGATATTAAACGCATCCCCATCCCCGCCCTGATCGGCCTGGTGCTGACCGCCCTGTTCGTGCTGGCGGCGATCTTCGCGCCGTGGATTTCACCCCATGACAATGCCGAGATCGTCGGCGACGTCTGGGAACCGATGTCGGCGGTTCATTGGCTGGGCACCGACAATCTCGGCCGCGATCTGTTGTCACGCATGATCTATGGCGCCCGCATCACCCTGTTCATCGCCGTGCTGGCCACCGCGCTGTCGTTTTCGCTCGGCGCCATACTGGGCTTTTCGGCCGCCGTGTTCGGCGGCTGGTTCGACACCATCCTGTCGCGCCTCGTCGATCTCCTGATGTCGATCCCGACATTGATCATGGCCCTGGTCGTGCTCTCCGTGCTGCCGACGAACCTGGTGACGCTGATCCTGGTCATGGGCGTCCTCGATTCGACCCGCGTCTATCGCCTGTCGCGCGCGGTCGCCGTCGACATCAACGTCATGGACTATGTCGAGGCCGCCAAGCTGCGCGGCGAAGGCAGCGCCTGGATCATCTTCCGCGAGATCCTGCCCAATGCGCTGTCGCCGCTGGTCTCGGAACTCGGCCTGCGCTTCATCTACGCGGTGCTGTTCCTGTCGACGCTGTCCTTTCTCGGCCTTGGCGTACAACCGCCGGACGCCGACTGGGGCGGCATGGTCAAGGAGAACAAGGACGGCATCGTCTTCGGTATCGCCGCCGCGCTCATTCCGGCTGCCGCGATCGCGGCCCTTGCCATCTCGGTCAACCTTGTCGCCGACTGGATCCTCAACCGCACGACAAGCCTGAAGGGAGGACGCGGGTGATGGCTGACGGCAAGGCAAAGTCCACCCCACTGCTCGACATCCGCAATTTGCGCATCGAGGCCACCGTCTATCCCCCCGGCGAGGCGCCGAAGAACATTGTGTTGGTGCACGATGTCTCGCTGACGCTGGAGAAGGGTAAAGTACTGGGCCTGATCGGCGAATCCGGTGCCGGCAAATCAACCATCGGCCTGTCGTCCATGGGCTATGGCCGTGGTGGCGTGCGCATCACCGGCGGCGAGGTGATCCTCAACGGCCGAGACATCCTGAAGGGCGGCAAGGAAGGTTTCCGCAAGCTGCGCGGCCGGGAGGTCTGTTATGTCGCGCAGTCGGCGGCAGCCGCCTTCAATCCGGCGCACAGGCTGATGGACCAGGTGGTGGAAGCCACGCTGCTGCATGGTACGGCAACCCGCGCGGAGGCCGAGAAGCGGGCTGTCGCGCTGTTCAGGAAGCTCAGCCTGCCCAATCCGGAAACCATCGGCGAACGGTTTCCGCACCAGGTTTCGGGTGGCCAGCTGCAGCGCGTCATGACGGCGATGGCGCTGTGTTCCGAACCGGACCTGATCGTCTTCGACGAGCCGACCACGGCGCTCGACGTGACGACGCAGATTGACGTGCTGGCGGCGATAAAGGACGCCATCCGCGACACCCATGTGGCGGCGCTCTACATCACCCACGACCTTGCTGTCGTCGCCCAGGTGTCGGACGAGATCATGGTGCTGCGCCACGGCCGGCTGGTCGAATGGGGCGGCACCCGCCAGATCATCAAGGAACCGCGCCAGGAATACACCAATGCGCTGGTCTCGGTGCATGAGATCGAACACCAGGAGCAGAACCCGGGCGCCACGCCGTTCCTGTCGGTCAAGAACGTCACCGCCGCCTATGGCGGCGGCCAGGTCAAAGTGCTCAAGAACGTCTCGGTCGACATCTATCCGGGCCAGACGCTGGCCGTGGTTGGCGAGTCCGGTTCCGGCAAGTCGACGCTGGCGCGCGCCATCACCGGCCTGTTGCCGCCCGAACAGGGCACGGTAACCTTTGACGGGCGCCCGCTCGCCAACCGGCTTGCCGACCGGCCGAAGGAGGACCTGCGGCAGTTGCAAATGATCTACCAGATGGCCGACGTGGCGATGAACCCGCGCCAGACTGTCGGGACCATCATCGGCCGGCCGCTCGAATTCTACTTCGGCATGCGCGGTAGGGAACGCGACAAGCGCGTCGCCGAACTGCTCGACGAGATCGAGATGGGCAAGGGCTTCGTCGACCGCTATCCGGCGGAGCTTTCGGGGGGCCAGAAACAGCGCGTCTGCATCGCCCGCTCGCTCGCGGCCAAGCCGAAGCTGATCATCTGCGACGAGGTGACATCGGCGCTCGACCCGTTGGTCGCCAACGGCATCCTCAAGCTGCTGCTCAACCTGCAGCAACACGAAAAGGTCGCCTACCTCTTCATCACCCACGACCTGGCGACGGTGAAGTCGATCGCCGATTCGATCGCGGTGATGTATCGCGGCGAGGTGGTGCGCTACGGCTCCAAGAGCAAGGTGCTGACACCGCCCTTCGACGCCTATACCGACCTTCTCTTGTCGTCCGTTCCGGAAATGGAGATCGGCTGGCTGGAAAAGGCGATCAAGGGCCGGCGCATGGCCAGCGCGGGGAACTAGTGAGCGGCTGGCCCTCAAGCGGCCATCGTCATCCGTGTGCAACACTAGGACGCCATGTCCTTCCGGACAGGCGTCGCTGGTGTGACGTTGTTTTCAACAAAGGGGTAGGACATGAAGACTGAACTCGACCATCTCGCCGATCTCGCTGGCCAGGGCCGGATATCGCGTCGCGACTTCCTTGGCCGCACAGCGGCACTGGGTGTGTCGGCGGCGCTGGCAACGACGCTGGCCGGGAAAGCCTTCGCACAGAGCCCGGTCAAGGGCGGCATCCTCAAGGCTGGCCTGCAGGGCGGCGAGTCGACCAACAGCCTCGACCCGGCGCTCAACCTCAGCCAGGTCACCTACAGTTTCAGCAAGCAGTGGGGCGAGTACCTTGCCCGGCTGAGCCCGGACAACAAGCTCGTCAACCTGATCGCCGAGGAGATCGGAGCCTCAAAGGATGCCAAGACCTGGACGATCAAGGTGCGCGATGGCATCGAGTTCCACAATGGCAAGACGGTCGCCGCCCAAGACGTTGCCGCCACCATCGAGCGCCATGCCGACGAGAAGTCGAAGTCGGGCGCGCTCGGCATCCTGAAGAACATCAAGGGTGTCAAGGCCAGCGGCAAGGAAGTCATCGTCACGCTCGGCGATGCGGACGCCGATTTCCCCTATCTGATGGCCGACTACCACCTCGTCATCCAGCCGAATGGCGGCAAGGACAATCCGAACGCCGGCATCAGCGCCGGTCCCTACAAGGTCACCGTCAACCAGCCGGGCGTGCGTCATGGCGGCGAGCGCTTCGCCAACTACTGGCAAGGCGAAAAGTTGGGCCATGCCGACCAGGTCGAGATCGTCGTCATCAATGACGCGACGGCGCGGCTTGCCGCGCTGCAGGGCGGCCAGGTGCACATGATCAATCGCGTCGAGCCGAAGGTTGTCGACTTGGTCAAGCGTATTGCCGGCGTCAGCATCGAGAACGTCTCAGGCAAGGGCTACTACCCCTTCAACATGTTCTGCGACACCAAGCCCTTCGACAACAACGACCTGCGCATGGCGCTTAAGCTCGCCATGGACCGCGACGAGTTGTTGGAGAAGATCCTGCGCGGCTACGGCTCGGTCGGCAACGACTTCCCGATCAACGAAGCCTATCCGTTGTTCACTGCCATCGAACAACGCAAGTTCGATCCCGAGAAGGCGGCAGCACTGTACAAGAAATCCGGACACAGTGGCTCAATCGTGCTGCGCACGTCGGACGTCGCCTTCCCGGGTGCCGTCGATGCGGCCCAGCTTTACCAGCAGAGCGCGGCCAAGGCCGGCATCAAGATCGAGATCAAGCGTGAGCCCGGCGACGGCTACTGGTCCGAAGTCTGGAACAAGCAGCCTTTCTCGCTCTCCTACTGGGGTGGACGCGCCACCCAGGACCAGATGTATTCCACCGGCTATGTCTCGACCGCCGACTGGAACGACACGCGCTTCAAGCGGCCGGAATTCGACAAGATGCTGTTCACGGCGCGCGGCGAGCTCGATCAGGACAAGCGCAAGGCGATCTACCACGACATGGCGATGCTGATGCGCGACGAAGGCGGCCTGATCGTGCCGTTCTTCAACCAGTTCATCGACGCCGCCGCCACCAACAAGATCAGCGGCTTCGTCAAGAGCCCAATCGGCGAAATGATGGACGGCTACGCGCTAGGCGAGTGCTGGCTGAACGCCTGATGCTTGCCTGCCACTGAAAAGCGCCGCGTGTCCGTGCGACACGCGGCGCACTCGATTCAACAGACAATCGCATGGAGCTGCCCGTGGCGCTCAAGACCAAGCTTCTGCTGATCATCCTCGATGGCGTGCCCTACCGGAACTGGCGCCGGCTGATGGGCAATCTCGAAGGCTGGGTGCAATCGGGCGAGGCGCGGGTCTGGAAAATGCGCTCGGTACTGCCGTCGACCTCGGCCTGCTGTTATGCCTCGATCCACACCGGCGTGTCGCCGCAGGTGCACGGGATCCTGTCCAACGAGAACCGCTTCCGCGTCGCGCAGCCGGACATTTTCTCGGAAGTCAGCAAGGCCGGGGGCAAGACAGGTGCCGTCACCCATTCCTACTGGTCGGAATTCTTCCGCTCCTACCCTTTCGACCTTGTCGAGGACATGGAGTATGACGAGCCTGGCGGGCCGATCACGCATGGCCGCTTCCACACCATGACCGGCTACAATCTCAAGAACCAGATGACGCCGAGCGACGTCGACCTGTTCGCGACGTTGACCATGCTCACCCGGCGCCACGGCATCGACTACGGCATCCTGCACACCTGCACGCTGGATTCGATGGGCCATCGCTTCGGCCATGACTGTCACGAGATGGACCATGCCTGCTACGCCATGGACGCCATGTTGGCGGCCTTCCTGCCGGGCTGGATCGACGCCGGCTACGAGGTCATGGTCACCGCCGACCACGGCCAGACCGACCGCGGCCACCATGGCGGCCATGACGACGAGATGCAGGATTTCGCCCTTTATTATTTTGGCCAGGGCAAGGGGCCGGAGGCGGAGGTGCTGCTTGATCAGTTGCAGCTCGCGCCGACAGTGTTGAGCCGGCTGGGCGTAGCGATACCCGAGACGATGAAGGCGAAGGTGTTTCTGGGGTAAGCGTTCTTGCAGCGCTGGCGATTGGCGAAACCGTCGATGACAGCGCCCCTCTCCCGTCTCTAAACGGGGAGAGGATGCCGGCAGCAGGCAGGTGAGGGCGGCGCCAGCGCTGGGTAAGACAGCAGGGCAAAGTTTCAGCCTTTGAGTCCGGACGATCTAGCTGTTGGCGACAGCGCCGCCCCTCATCCGCCTGCCGGCACCTTCTCCCCGTATAGTGACGGGGAGAAGGGATCCGCTGGCCACGTCCTCACTCTTCGGTTAGCCTCCCAAAATTCCTTGGCGGAGGATGAACCTTTTTGGACCGATCGACGACAGAGCAGACAGGAGCCAGGCGGCTCA
Source organism: Mesorhizobium sp. ES1-6 (assembly GCF_020164775.1). Lineage (NCBI taxonomy): Bacteria > Pseudomonadati > Pseudomonadota > Alphaproteobacteria > Hyphomicrobiales > Phyllobacteriaceae > Mesorhizobium > Mesorhizobium sp. ES1-6. The sequence goes on along the minus strand of NZ_JAIUGU010000020.1, from coordinate 12,585 downwards.
ACCGGCCATGACGGCGGCGGCGGAGACCGATCGCGTGCTTGTCGACCGGGTCGCGAAGGGCGACCGTGCCGCCGTGCGGCTCCTGTTCATGCGTCACCACGCGCGGATCTACCGCTTCGTGGCGCGCCAGACGGGATCGGAAATGATGGCTGACGATATCGCGAACGAGGTGTTCCTCGAATTGTGGCGCCAGGCCCCGGGCTTCGAAGGGCGCTCCGAAGTCTCGACATGGCTGCTCGGCATCGCCCGCTTCAAGGCGCTCTCGCTGCTGCGCAAGAAGAAGGAAGACTGGATCGACGACGAGGCCGCGGCGCAAGTGCCCGACAGCGCCGATACGCCCGAGGTCGTCACCATGAAGGAGGACAAGGCCGCCGCCTTGCGCCGCCTCATCGACGCTCTGCCCGAGGAGCACCGCACGGTGATCGACCTCGCCTATTATCAAGGGCAATCGGTGACCGAGATCGCGCAGGTGCTCGACATCCCGGTCGCGACCGTCAAGACCCGGATGTTCTACGCCCGCAAGAAACTCGGCGAAGCCCTGAAGGCCGCCGGTTACGACAGGGGGTGGCCATGAGCGCCGCTGAAAAGATGTCGCGCCGCGACGAAATGGAAACGCTGCTGCCGTTCTACCTGAACGGTTCTCTGGAAGGCTCCGACCTCGAAGCCATCGAAGAGTGGCTGGCCAGCGATCCGGCGGCACTTGCGGCACTTGGCGAGGCGGAAGCCGAATTCTCCGGCACGTCGGCGGCCAATGAGGCGATCCGCCCGCCGGCCGATGCGCTCAGCCGCTTCGCCAAGGCGCTCGACGCCGAGGCAGGGCCCGCACGCAAGCCGGCAAGCGCGTCCTGGCTGGCGCAGGCCTGGGGCCGCTTCATGGCGGTGCCGGTCGGGGTCGCCTGGGCGACGGCCGCGGTGCTGCTTGCCTTGATCGCGGTGCAATCGCTGGTGCAGCCTGGCGGCAAGGGTGGCAATTTCGAGATCGCCGGCACGGAGGAGGATCTGGCCAAGATGCCGTTCGCGCTGGTCAAATTCAAGCCGGATGCCAAGATGGCCGACATCGCCGTCTTTCTCGACGCCAACAAGCTCAAGATCATCGGCGGACCGACCGCCGACGGTGTTTTCAAGCTCGCCATTCCGGCGACGACCGCCGCCGACTACGACAAGGCGCGCGGCCTTATTGCCGCCCAGCCTTTCGCGGAAACTGTGATCGAGGGAAGGAAACCGGCCGATGGCGGCTGAGGCGCTCGTTCGATTTGCGGCGATCCTTGCGGCGGCGATGACAATCGCCGCCGTGCCTGCATCGGCGCAGACCAACACCACCAACCCCGACCGCGCGAAAATCGATTGTAGCAACGAGGCCAATGCGACAGCGGCCGACTGCGTCAAGGACGGCGGCGGCGCCAAGGGCGGGTCGGGTGCGGCAGAGGCCGGCGCCGTTTTTCTGCCTGCCCTGATCGTCGACCTCTTCCCCAACCCCATCGCCCCTCCGGCACCGGTACCGACACCACGGCCGGAACCCGCCACACCGCCCGGAGGCAACCAGGCCGGCCCGCCGCCGGGTGGGCCGATCGTCTCGCCGACCGATCTCATCGCCGTCCAGCCGCGGCGCGCCGTGACCGGCGAATTCGTGCCCGACGAGGTGCTGGTGACCGTCGATGGCGATGCCGGTGCCGTGCAGCAGATCGCCGCCTCCTTCGGCCTTGAAGTGCGCTCGCAGCGCCAGTCCCGTCTGCTCGGCACCACTTTGGTGCGTTTCGGCATTCCCGATGGCCGCCCGGTCGGCGTCGTGCTGGCGCAGCTTGCCGCCGACGGCCGCATGCAGCGCCGCGAGCCCAACCATATCTACTCGCTGCAGCAGGCCGCCGGTATCGTCAACTATGCCTTCGACCGCATCGCGCTCGACGCCAAACAGGCGAGCGGCGAGAATGTGCGCGTCGCCGTCATCGATACCGGCATCGACGACACCAACCCGGCACTTGCCGGCGTCATCGCCGGACAGTTCGACGCCATGCCGGACGTGCCGATCGAGAAGCGCGATCACGGCACTTCGATCGACGGTCTGATTGCCGGCGTCGGCGCGCTGGAAGGCATGGCGCCGGGCGCCAGAATCTACCACGCACGCGCCTTCGAGGGCGGCAAGTCGACCATGGACGTCATCCTGTCGGCGCTCGACTGGGCGGCGGAGCAGAATGTCAGCATCATCAATATGAGCTTCGTCGGCCCGAAAAACGACCTGCTCGGCTCCGCCTGCCGCAATGCCCGCGCACTCGGCATGGTGCTGGTCGCGGCGGCCGGCAACAACGGGCCGAAGGCGCCATACGGCTACCCGGCCGCCTTCGACGGCGTCATTGCGGTAACGGCCACCGACGCCAAGGACGGACTGATGCCGCAGGCCAATCGCGGCGCCTATGTCTTCATCTCGGCGCCCGGGGTCGAGATGGTGGCGCCGAGCGGTGCTGGTTCTGATGTCGTCACCGGGACCTCGTTTGCCGCGGCGATCGTCAGCGGTGCCATCGCCAATCTCATCCACGCCGCGCCCGACCGCTCGGCCGATGACATCGAGAAGGCGCTCGCGGCAACCGCGAAGGATCTTGGCCCCAAGGGGCGCGACAATGATTTCGGCTATGGGCTGCTGGACACCAAGGCCGCAGAGGCGGCGAAGGAATAGCCGGCGATGGCTCAGGCCACACTTTGCCGGGGGCGGAGCAGAAGCCAGAACGCGGCGATGTGCGTGATCATCAGCAGCGGCACATAGATGATCGGGATCGCATAGGTAGCACCCAACTGCTCCGCGTGTTCCGGAAGGCCAGTCTGGATGGCGTGGTAATAGTCGGCGACGAGGTCGACCATGCCTGTCACATTGAAGGCGACGACCAATGTCCAGAAGAGCGGGCGAACTCGCACCGTGAGCAATGCCAGCATGGCCAGCACGCCGGTGGCGAAGTCGCCATAGGCGGCGAACACGGCGAAGCCGGCGGGCAGATCGGGACCGACGACGCCCGGAAGCAGGAAGACGAGCCCGAAGAAGCGGAAGCTGTGCAGCGTGGCAATGGCGCGTAGCGCCGCCACGCGATCCATGCTGCTCAACCAAGGCAGGCCATAGGCACGGAAGCAGAGCAGCCATGCGAGATAGCCGAGAACGAGCTGGACCTGGAACAGTATTTGCGTCGACATCTGGTTTTCTCGCACAGGTGGTCGCGCGGTTCCGCGCGCTTCGACCCTTAGCTAAACCTGCTTCCAGAGTTCGGCCATCCGCTGTAATCAGAACAACCCATGAAGCAGAGCTACACAATACGGCACGGCGCGCTGGACGGAGTCGAGGTGTTCCTGGCTGTCGCAAGGCACCGGAATTTCCGCCGTGCCGCCGCCGAGCTTGCAGTAACGCCGTCCGCCGTGAGCCAGGCGGTGCGCGCGTTGGAAGCGCGCTTGGGAACCGCGCTGTTCGTCCGCACGACGCGCAGCGTCGGCTTGACCGAACCCGGTCAGAGGTTTCTTGACCGCGCCGGCCCGGCCTTCGAAGAACCCGTCTCGGCCGGCGAGGCCGCCCGCGATGTAGGCCAGCGGCCCACAGGGCTTCTGCGCCTGTCGGTGCCCCGCGCCGTCGTGCCGCTGATCTTGGAGCCGATGATCGCGTCGTTCTGCCGGGCTTATCCCGAGATCGAGCTGGAGATCGCCGCGAGCGACGAGATGGTCGATCTCGCCGCCGGCGGCTACGATGCCGGCATCCGGCTTGGCCAGTTCATCGCGCCCGACATGGTCGCGGTGCGGCTGACGCCGCCATTCTCCTTCGTGGTCGTTGGCAGCCCGGACTATCTCGAGCGCCACGGCACCCCCGCACAGGTCAGCGATCTCAGCCGCCATGCCTGCCTGCGCCTGCGCCGCGCGAACGGCGCCATCGCGCACTGGTCCTTCGCCGACGGCAACGGGGCGATCGAGGCGGCGGTCTCAGGCCCACTGATCGCGCACGACTATCCGACCTTGCTGGGAGCCGCGATCCAGGGCGTCGGCCTGGGGCAGGTGCCTCGGCCCGTCGCCGACGGCGCCATCGCTCAGAGAAAGCTCGAGCCGGTGCTGGAGGGCTTTGCCGGCGCGACGCCGGGCGTTTTCCTCTATCATCCCGGCAAACGCCAGGTCCTGCCGAAGCTGCGCGCCTTCATCGATCATCTCAAGTCCGCGGGCTAGCCCGGCGCCCCGGCCACCGAGCCCCTGATCACCAGGTCGACCGGCCAGACCTCGCCGCGCGCGCCGTCCTCCAGTCCCGAGATCCGCGCTGCCAGCCGCTCGGCGATGCGCGCGCCGGCCAGCCGGATGGAGGAGCGTGTCGTCGACAGCGGCACGGAAAAATTTTCCGGCTTCAGCCAGGGAAAGACATCGTCATGGGCAATCAGCGAGACGTCGCCGGGAATGCTGAGCCCGAGATCGCGCACCGCGCGCACGACGCCGAGGGCCATGATCAGGCTGGAGCAGGCGATTGCCGTCGGCGCGCCGTCCTGTTCGAGCAGACGCCGGGCGGCGCGATAGCCGTTCTCTTCGGTCATGACGACGGAAGAGACATGGCGATCGTCCAACATCAGGCCGCTCGCGGCCAGCGCCCGGCGCATCCCGCGCTCGCGGTGAATGGCGAAGGTTTCCCTGTCATCGCCGTTGATCAGCGCCAGCCGCCGGTGACCGAGTTGGACGAGCAGCCGGGCCGCCTCGTGGAAAGCACCCTCATTGTCGATATCGAGATAGGGATAGTCGAAACCGGAGCCCTCGCTGCGGCCATGGACGATGAAGGGAATGCCGAGCGTATTGACCAGCGCCACGCGCCGGTCGGTGGGCCTGGGCGAGGAGATGTAGACGGCATCGACCTGCCGGTTGGCGGCGATGCGCCGATAAGTGGTCTCCTGATCGTCGGCGTCAGCCGGCGACAGGACGAGGTCGAGCTCGTGCGAGCGGGCATAGTCGCCAAGGCCGGAGAGGAATTCGACGAAATGCGGGTCAATGTCGACGGCCGCACCTGTCGGCAGGACGTAGCCGATCATTCCGGACTTGCCGGTGGCCAGCCGGCGCGCGCTCGGATTGGGACGATAGCCGTGGCGCTTGGCGGCATCCATGACGCGCCTGCGGGTTTCCTCGTTGACTTCGGGGTAGCCGTTCAGCGCCCGGCTCACGGTTGTCTGCGAAAGCGCCAGCATATGCGCGAGTTGCTTGAGGTTCACGAGAGGCCTCCTGCCTCAAAGCGCTTTCAAATTGAATCGACCCAAACACCATCAAGGACGCGGCCATATCGCAAGGACCATAAGCGTGCCGGGGCGCGGTTTGAAACAAAAATGCTGTTGCAGTGCCGAAAAAGCATGCTGCGGTGCACTTTCTACGACCCGGGCGGCTGGGAATTAAATCGATTAGCTTGCCCAGCCCCCTTGACTCCCGACCGATTCAATGGCCAGATCACCAAAGCCAAAGCGCTTTGGAAGACTCTTCGAAAGGTTGCGGTTCCTTTGCGACTGAGTCACAGTCCTGCGGCGTCGGCGGGCGGAATGGAGGTTCCGTCCGGTGTATGTGACCCACTGGGAGGAATACCGATGAAGAGAATGCTTTTGCTGGGTGTTGCGTCCGCCGCATTCGCCCTGAGCGCGCCCGCGCATTCCGAACTGAAGTTCAAGCCGGGCGAGGATTCGAAGTTTCACTGGGCGAATTACGACGACCTCAAGAAAGTCGACCTCAAGGGTGAAACCCTGTCGATCTTCGGACCATGGCGCGGCGAGGACGAGACGCTTGTCCGGTCCGTACTCGATTATTTCTCCGAGGCCACCGGCGCGGAGGTCAAATATTCCTCGTCCGAGAATTACGAGCAGCAGATCGTCATCGACACCCAGGCCGGCAGCCCGCCCAACATCGCCGTCCTGCCGCAGCCGGGCCTCATCCAGGACCTTGCTTCCAAGGGCGTGCTGACCCCGCTCGGCGACGACGTCGCGGCCTGGGTGAAGGAGAATTATGCCGCCGGCGAGTCCTGGGCCAAGCTCGGCACTTACAACGGCAAGGACGGCAAGCCCGGCTTCTACGCGCTTCCCTACAAGATCGACGTGAAAGGGCTGGTCTGGTACTCGCCCGACAATTTCGAGGAAGCCGGCTACAAGGTGCCGAAGACGCAGGAAGAACTGGCCGAACTCGAGAAGAAGATCATCGCCGATGGCGGCAAGCCGTGGTGCATCGGGCTTGGCTCGGGCGGCGCGACCGGCTGGCCGGCGACCGACTGGGTCGAGGACATCATGCTGCGCACGCAGCCGCCCGAAGTCTATGACAAGTGGGTGAAGAATGAGATCCCGTTCACCGATCCGGCGGTGGTCAACGCCATCGACATCTTCGGCAAGATCGCCACCGACGACAAGATGGTCGACGGCGGCGCCAAGGCGGTCGCGGCGACCGACTTCCGCGACAGCCCGAAGGGCCTCTTCACCGTGCCGCCGAAGTGCTACATGCACCATCAGGCGTCGTTCATCCCCTCCTTCTTCCCCGAGGGCACAAAGCTCGGCCAGGACGCCGACTTCTTCCCCTATCCGCCCTACGCCTCCAAGCCGGAACTGGGCACGCCGCTCGAAGTCGCCGGAACGCTGGTGATGATCACCAAGGATTCCAAGGCGTCGCGCGAATTCATCAAGTTCCTGCAGATGCCGCTCGCGCATGAATTGTGGATGGCGCAGAAGAGCTTCGTCACCCCCTTCAAGGGTGCCAACAAGGACGCCTATGGCAGCGACGCGCTGAAGAAGCAGGGCGAAATCCTGGTCGGCGCCACGACGGTGCGCTTCGACGGCTCAGACCTGATGCCAGGCAAGGTCGGCGCCGGCTCCTTTTGGACCGGCATGATCGACCTGGTCGGCGGCAAGTCCGCCCAGGACGTCGCCGCCGACATCCAGAAGAGCTGGGACGCCATCAAATAGGCCGCCGCGGCGACCTGATCCTTCCTGATCTTCTTACTGGATCCGGGCTTCGGCCCGGATCCGACCGGCGGCGCACGCCGAAGCCTTCGCGTTTCGATTGTTCCGAACAACTGAAAGTCGGTGCATCCGATCGCCAGCATTCGCCTGGCCGGTCATGCGCAGGGAGAGGGACCCATGGCGACTCAGATTTTCTCGGCAATATTCGTCATCATCATCGGCGTCGGCGGCTGCGTCGCCTATTTCTGGGGCGCCAACAAACTGCTCGACCTGATCTTCCCCGCGCGCGGAGTGTCGGGGACGGCCGCCGTCAACAATCTGCGCCGGCAGGGATTGGTGCGGCCCTGGCTGTTCGTCGGTCCGGCGCTGATCATTCTGACCATCTACCTGGTCTATCCGGTGATCGCGACGTTGTGGCTGTCTTTCTTCGACCGCGGCGGAACGAGTTTCGTGGGGTTCGCCAACTATGAATGGGCGCTGCGCGATCCGGATCTGCGAAACGCGATCCGCAACAACATATTGTGGCTGGCGGTGGTGCCGGCGGCTTGCACCTTCCTCGGCCTCATCATCGCCGTGCTCACCGACAAGATATGGTGGGGCACGATTGCCAAGAGCCTGATCTTCCTGCCGTTGGCCATCTCCTTCGTCGGCGCCAGCGTGATCTGGAAGTTCATCTACGAATATCGCGGCGAGGGCCAGATCCAGATCGGCCTGCTCAACGCCATCATCCAGTATTTCGGCGGCCAGCCGCAGGTCTGGATATCGCTGCCGTTCTGGAACAATTTCTTCCTGATGGTCATCCTGATCTGGATCCAGACCGGCTTCGCCATGGTCATCCTGTCATCGGCGCTGCGCGGCATCCCCGAGGAAACACTCGAAGCCGCGGTCATCGACGGCGCCAACCCGTTCCAGATCTTCTGGAAGATCATGGTGCCGCAGATCTGGGGCACCATCGCGGTGGTATGGACCACCATCACCATCCTGGTGCTGAAAGTCTTCGACATCGTCCTGACCATGACCAACGGCCAATGGAACAGCCAGGTGCTGGCCAATCTGATGTTCGACTGGATGTTCCGCGGCGGCGGCGATTTCGGGCGCGGCGCGACCATAGCCATCATCATCATGATCGCCGTCATTCCGATCATGATCTGGAACATCCGCCAGGCCAACAAAGAGACGGGAGGGCACTGAGATGGCCGTCGCGACCGGAAATTCCTTCGCCAGCCGTTTCGGCGTCCATATCGCGGTGCTCGTCTTCGTGGTGATCTGGACCATTCCCACGCTCGGCATCCTCGTCTCGTCGTTGCGCGACAAGGACCAGATCATCGGCTCGGGCTGGTGGAATTCCTTCGCCAGCTCCAGCCAGACGGAAGCCGGGCGGCTGCCCGCCGCCTCGGCGCAGACCCAAAAAGACGGCAAGTTCGTTCTCGAGGGCAACATTTTCGGCGACGGGGCCAAGCGCAGCATCAGCGCCTTCGGCGTCAAGGCGGCGGCACCGACGCAGTATCCCGCCGGCACATCGGCCGATCTCGGCGACGGCGTGACCCTGCAGGTCAATGCCGACGGCAGCTTCGTCATGGCCTCGCCCAAGGCGTTCGAGGGCGACCGGGGCCAGCGCGTCTACTACGCTTCGTCGGCGCCGCCGAAATTCACCACCGACAACTATCAGACCGTGCTGTTCTCCGAAGGCATCGGCCGCTCCTTCATGAATTCGCTGACGGTCACCATCCCGGCGACCGTCATCCCGATCCTGATCGCGGCCTTTGCCGCCTATGCGCTGGCCTGGATGCGCTTTCCAGGCCGCGCGCTCTTGATCGCGGTCGTCATCGGCCTGCTGGTGGTGCCGCTGCAGATGTCGCTCATCCCGCTGCTGAAGCTCTACAACGGTGTCGGCACGTTCTTCGGCGTGCCGTCCAAGACCTATCTCGGCATCTGGCTGGCGCATACCGGCTTCGGCCTGCCCTTCGCCATCTACCTCCTGCGCAGCTATATTGCCGGGCTGCCGCGCGAGATCATGGAATCGGCGCGCATCGACGGCGCCAGCGATTTCGAGATCTTCGTCAAGATCGTGCTGCCGCTGTCCTTCCCGGTGCTTGCCTCCTTCGCCATCTTCCAATTCCTGTGGGTATGGAACGATCTGCTGGTGGCAATGGTTTTCCTCGGAACGGCGCCCGACCAGATCGTGCTGACGGCCAAGCTCAATGCGCTGCTCGGCTCGCGTGGCGGCAACTGGGAAATCCTGACGACATCGGCCTTCATCACCATCATCGTGCCGCTGATCGTCTTCTTCTCGCTGCAGCGCTATTTCGTCCGCGGGCTGCTGGCCGGCTCGGTGAAAGGAGGTTGAGACTATGCAATCGGCTTTGAAGGCGACTTCGAACCCAGACCCCGCCGTCGACCGCGACTGGTGGCGGGGCGCGGTGATCTACCAGATCTATCCGCGCAGCTATCAGGACTCCAATGGCGACGGCATCGGCGATCTCAAGGGCATCATCGGCAGGCTGCCCTATATTGCCGCCCTTGGCGTGGATGCGATCTGGATCTCGCCTTTCTTCAAATCGCCAATGAAGGATTTCGGCTACGACGTCTCGGATTATTGCGACGTCGACCCGATGTTCGGCACGCTGGCGGATTTCGATGCGCTGACGGCGGAGGCGCACCGGCTGGGCCTCAAGGTGATGATCGACGAGGTGCTGTCGCATACAGCCGACATCCATCCCTGGTTCAAGGAAAGCCGCTCGAGCCGCGCCAATGCCAAGGCCGACTGGTACGTCTGGGCCGACGCAAGGCCTGACGGCACGCCACCCAACAACTGGCTGTCGATCTTCGGCGGCTCGGCCTGGCAGTGGGACACCAGCCGGCAGCAATACTACCTGCACAATTTCCTGGCCGAGCAGCCGGACCTCAACTTCCATAACGCGGAAGTCCAGGACGCGCTGCTCGACGTCACCCGCTTCTGGCTGGAGCGCGGCGTCGATGGCTTCCGCCTCGACACCATCAATTTCTACTTCCACAGCCAGGGGTTGGAAAACAACCCGCCGCTGCCGCCGGAAGAGCGCAACGACCAGACCGCGCCGGCGGTCAACCCCTACAACTACCAGGACCATATCTACGACAAGAGCCGGCCGGAGAACCTCGCCTTCCTGGAGCGCTTCCGGGCGCTGCTCGACGAATATCCGGCGACCGCCGCTGTCGGCGAGGTCGGCGATTCGCAGCGCGGGCTGGACGTGGTCGCCGCCTACACCGCCGGCGGCAAGCGCGTGCACATGTGCTATTCCTTCGACTTCCTGGCGCCGGAAAAGATCAGCGCCGCCAAGGTCCGCTCGGTGCTGGAAGCTTTCGGCAGGGTGGCCAGCGATGGCTGGTCGTGCTGGGCGTTTTCCAACCATGACGTGATGCGCCCGGCCTCGCGCTGGGCCACCGGCGAAGCCGACCCGACGGCCTATCTCAAGGTGATCTCGGCCTTGCTGATGTCGCTGCGCGGCTCGGTCTGCATCTACCAGGGCGAGGAACTCGGGCTCGGCGAGGCCGACCTGCGCTTCGAGGATTTGCAGGACCCCTACGGCATTCGCTTCTGGCCGGAATTCAAGGGCCGCGACGGCTGCCGCACGCCCATGGTATGGGATGGCAGCGCCAGGAATGGCGGCTTCTCGCAAGCAAAACCCTGGCTGCCGGTGCCTGCAAAGCACCTGTCGCAGGCGGTCAACGTGCAGCAAGGTGACGAAACTTCCCTGCTCGAACACTACCGGCGCTTTCTCGCCTTTCGGCGCGCCCATCCGGCGCTGGCCAAGGGTGACATCGCCTTCATCGAAAGCCAGGGCGACACCGTCGCCTTCACCCGCCGGGCGGGCAATGACGAGATCGTCTGCGTCTTCAATCTGGGCGCCGCGCCGGCGAAGGTTGACCTCGGCAGCCGAACCCTTCAACCTTTGCCGGGACACGGATTTTCCGGGCAGGCAAGCACCGGTTCGGTCGAACTCGGCGGTTACGGCGCCTGGTTCGGGCGCATAGGCTAAAAACATCTGAGGAACCACTGGGAGAAAATCAATGGCCGATGTCAATTTGAGACAGGTGAAGAAGTCCTACGGCAATCTCAACATTCTCCACGGCATCGACCTCGACATCAAATCGGGCGAGTTCATCGTCTTCGTCGGCCCGTCGGGCTGCGGCAAGTCGACCTTGCTGCGTTCGATCGCCGGGCTTGAGGAAATCACCTCGGGTGAACTCAAGATCGACGGCGAGGTGGTCAACGACGTGCCGCCGTCGAAGCGCGGCATCGCCATGGTGTTCCAGTCCTACGCGCTCTATCCGCACATGACCGTCTACGACAACATGGCCTTCTCGATGAAGATCGGCAAGGAAAGCAAGGCCGAGATCGACAAGCGAGTGCGGCAGGCCGCCGAGATCCTGCAACTGACCAAATATCTCGACCGCCTGCCCAAGGCGATGTCGGGCGGCCAGCGCCAGCGTGTCGCCATCGGCCGCGCCATCGTGCGCAATCCGAAAGTGTTTCTGTTCGACGAACCGCTATCGAACCTCGACGCGGCACTGCGCGTCGCCACGCGTATCGAGATCGCCAAGCTCAAGGAATCGATGCCCAGCACGACCATGATCTATGTCACGCACGACCAGGTCGAGGCGATGACGCTGGCCGACCGCATCGTGGTGCTGAAGGACGGCCATATCGAACAGGTCGGCACGCCGATGGAGCTCTACAAGAGGCCGGGCAACCTCTTCGTTGCCCAGTTCATCGGCTCGCCCGCCATGAACATCTTGCCGGCGACGGTCGACAAGACGGGCAATCCGACCGTCATCAGCCATATCGGCGGCCGCAAGGCGACGGTGCCGATCGCGACGCCGGCTTCGGCAAAGGGAACGGCGGTCAGCTTCGGCGTGCGGCCGGAAGATCTCGCGATCGCCGACAGTGCGGAGTATCTGTTCGAGGGGACGGTCGACTATGTCGAGCAGCTCGGCGAGGTCCAGCTGGTCTATGTCGACATCGGTCGTGCCGACCTGCCGCTGGTGACCAAGCTGCCGGGCAATGTCGAGGTCAAGCGCGGCTCGACGCTGCGGCTGACCGCCAATGCCGGCGATCTTCATATTTTCGATGCGGACGGCCGCTCCTTTGCCCTCCACGAAGCGGAAGCAAAGGCGGCCTGAAGGAGAGGCCGCTCCGATAAGGCAAAACAAAAGCGGCGGGCAAGGCCCCCCGCTTCTGTTTTCAGATATCGCTTCGGCCGTTAGCGACCAAAGAGGTTCCGGTCGGCGCCCTGAGGAGCCGACTTCTGCACGTCGCCCGACGAATTGAGCAGCTTGTAGACCGGCGAGTCGCTGTTGCGGATCGAAGCCGTATTCGACGTGTCGACATTGACGGTCGACGAAGCCGTAGGCTGGCTGGCGCCGTTGGAGCCATAGTTGTCGCTGCCGGCAAAAGCGCTGCCGGACAGGGCCAGGATGGCGGCGGCAGCGATGAGGATCTTGTTCATTTTAAATACTCCTGAATTTTGAAGCCCGGCGGACCGGCGGGCGAACCCACCGGCCGTGGGATCGGGATTAGTGACCGAAGAGGTTGCGGTCGCTGCCCTGCTGGGCGGGCGCCTGGGTGGCCGGAGCCGACTTGCCGATCGACGCGGTGGCCGCGTTGTCGGTCGAAGTGACAGCCGCCTGG